>JAJBTU010000013.1:189875-214618 GCA_020860715.1 Clostridiales bacterium
ATCCCAAAACAGAAATGCAGCCTGCCGCGCTTAAACCCGCGCAGGCTTCCTTTCTTCTCTTCCTTCAGACTTTCTTCCCTTCATTCAGCTCAGCAGACCCCAGACATTGCCGCTTGCGCGTCTTCTGTCTGGGATTGTATGGGCGTTCCGCCCATCCCAAAACAGAAATGCAGCCTGCCGCGCTTAAACCCGCGCAGGCTTCCTTTCTGTTTTGCTGCTGCGCTGAACTGGTGAGTCACATTAATGGGGCTATGACTTTCAGCACATGTCCTGCCAGCTTCCGCAGCACTTTATCATGACGGATATCAAACGCGGTGACCAGCTGGCTCTCAATCAGTGTCTTTTTAAAATCCGCCTCCATGTCGCGAATCGCCGGGACATTATAAAGATAAGCCGCGCACTCAAAGTTCAGATACAGGCTGCGATAATCCAGATTGATTGCGCCGACCACGCCGCAGATATCATCGCTGATCACTACCTTGGAATGAATGAAGCCGGGCGTATACTCAAAGATCCGCACTCCGGCGCTCACAAGGGTCTTATAATACGAATGCGCCAGCGCAAACGCGTATTTTTTATCCGGGATATGCGGGAGAATAAGTTTGACATCGATCCCCCTCTGCGCCGCGAAGATCAGCGCCTGCATCAGTTCATGGTCCGGCACCAGATAGGGCGTCATGATATGGACATACCGCACGGCGCTGTTTATTATTTCCAGATACACGTGCTCCGCCGTCTGCGTCTCCGCAAGCGGATTTGTCGCATAGGGGAGGACAAAACCGCCGTCTGTCAGGCTCCCGGCCGGCGGCTCTTTTGCAGATTCCTTCAGATATACCGCAATGTTTTCGGATTTTTCCGAAACGTCCCACATCTTCAGGAACATCACTGTAAAGTTTCTCGCCGCGTCGCCGCGCATCATGATCGCTGCGTCCTTCCAGTGTCCGAAACGTTCTTTGCAGTTGATGTATTCGTCCGCGAGATTCACGCCTCCCGTGAACGCTGTCAGTCCGTCGATCACCGCGATCTTACGATGGTCCCGGTTGTTGTAGCTGGTGGAAATCACCGGATATACCGGAGAAAATACCTTGCAGCGGATTCCCAGATTTTTCATTTCCCTGGAAAAATCGTGCGGCAGATTGTTCAGCTCATTCATCCCGTCGTACATCAGGCGCACTTCAACGCCCTCTTTTACCTTCTGTTCCAGGATTTCCTGTATGCTCTCCCACATATATCCCTCTGAAATAATAAAATACTCCAGAAAAATAAAGTGTTTTGCATCCTGCAGCTGTTTTTTCAGTTCCTCGAACATCTCCTCGCCGCTGGAAAAATAGACGACTTCCGTATTGCCGCAAAGCGGATATCCCTGCCGTCTGCCGATATAATAAGCCAGCTGCGCCGCCCGCGGATTCTGTAAATCCAGTTCCCTCATTATGCGGGAATCCTGCGGCAGCAGATTACAGGTTTCCCTGTCCATTTCCTGCATCCTCCCGGCGAGCACTCTCATCCCCGGCTGCAGCTTAAGATAGAGATACAGCAGGCCGCCAAAGATGGGAAAAAGCAGTACCAGAGAGGCCCAGGCCAGCTGAAAAGCCGGATGCTCTTCACGATTGATGATCAAAAGGAGTACCAGAAACGCAAATACCACATGTCCGCCAAAAAACAAATAGATGTACTGCGCTACAAAATGCAGCATCAGAAACAAAAGAAGAAGCTCTGCCAAAAGAAAAAGCATCAGCACACCCGTGCGCCCGAAAATAACATGGTGCATGCCGCGCCTGCCCCTGTCAACTGACCGGTCTCTGATGTCTTTCACCCTGCTGAGCTGATTTTCCATAACCTTTTCTCTCCCCTGCCGCAGCATAGTTCTCTGTGCCGGCCTTTCGTACGCAGACATCCGGCATCTTTGCGCTTACCTTCCTGCAGCCGTCCTGATTTTCAGCCTTCCTCAATCACCTGAATTTCGAGGTAATCAAACGGAACGGTTTCAATAAAACTGTCCTGATAAAACCGCGCCCTGCTGTGTCTCTGAAACTCCGCCACCGTCTTGTCCAGCCAGATCGGCCGCTCCAGATCAAAGTCATGGCAGATCTCATCCAGCCCGCGAAAGATTTTGTGCGTGCGCGTATCGTCGCTTTCTTCCTTATAAACCATATCCTGAATCATATGATTGTCTTTCCAGAGTTTACCCCACAAACGAAACATCCTAATTTCCTCTTTTACGTTCGGAACAGCAGGCCACAGACCGCCTGCGATGCAGGCTATATGCCGCTTACGCGTCATATGTCTGAGGCTTTTGGGCGTCCCGCCCATCCCAAAACAGGATAGCAGCCTGCCGCGAATAAATCCGCGCAGTCTTCTTCCTGTTTTGCTGCTGTTCGGAACTTAATTAAAATACTCATACACCAGCGCCGACAAATTTGAAATCCTTGCAATGGCTGTGTCGGTGCTGCTCCATCCGTTTGAAAGCACTACCAGAATGTAGTCGCAGGCATCGGAATAAATGATCGCCGCGTCATTCTGCGTATCGCTCATCTCGCCCGTCTTGTTCGCGCAGAGTACGCCATCCGGCAGGCCCGCCGGAATCTTATAACGTGTGTTCTGGGCGAGCAGCATTTCTTCCATCTCATTGCTGACCGCACGGCTCATCCAGGTCCTTCTGTAAATATCCTCAAGAAGCCGGCCGACATCTTTTGCGGCCACCTGATTGATGCCATTGCCCGAATTTGTCGCGGAATTGCTGAAACCATTGTATTCGACAGTCAGCTCACTGTAGCCGTGGCTCTGTATAAATTCATTGACCTTCGCGATTCCGTCCGCATAACTGGAATTTCCCAGAATATACAAAAGCTGGTTGGAGGAGGCATTGTCGCTGTAGCTGATCATGGCGTTTACCAGCGACATAATCTCGTCGGTACGCTCCAGCTCGCCCTCCTCGAACGCCGTATATACGGTCCCCATGATAAACAGCTTCATCACACTCGCGGACTTCATTGCCTGATCATTGATAACAAAACTTTCATCGGTATTGAGATTCTTTACATAGACGGACCATGTGCCGTCATAGCCATTGATCGTCTCCTGTACCAGCGTCTCAAGCTGCCCTATCGTCTTTTCCTGCTCCCACGGATGTACGCGTTTGGCCCGGCTGATGTTTAATGTCCCGCAGTAATAGGTAACCGGACCCGGAAGTGATCCCGGTTCGTCCGGCATTGCCATCGGAATCTGAAAGTCCTCGCCGAGACGTATCGTCTTCAGAAATTCCCGCAGCGCCCGCTCATTCTCATCCTCTTCTTCGGTCTCTGATTCTGTCTCCGTTTCTGTCTCCGTCTCCAATTCTGTCTCATCTTCCGCCGCGAAGCCCTGTATCTGCGCAATCTGTGCTGCCAGCTGCTCCGGAAGCGTAAATACACCGTCGACTGTCAGCACAGCATCCTCCGTCTTTGACGCCTCCGCAGATGTCCCGGCATTTCCATCCGCCGAAGTCTCCGTAAGCAGAGTCTCGCTCTCCCTGGCGCATACACAGAGGCCTTCCGCCGCGCACAGCGTTCCCGCAAGCACCAGGCCTGCGCACGTCAGTATCTTCGGCAGATGCCTCTTTTTTCTTTTTTTCCTGTCCCGTGTATTCTTCATAAAAACTCCGCTCCGTTGTTCTGCCATCCCACATAAAACGGCCGCCATACCTTATCGTATCGGTCCATCCTCCGGTTATCCGGCTTCTTCCTCCGTATCAAGAGTGAAAAAATCATAATATCGGTTGTCCCCGCCGAAGATGTCATTGTATTCCAGAATGTTGTACTCATTTATCAGCTCATAATACGGCGAATCCTTATCATTCAGCTCATAAAATTCGCCGTCCGCGCCCCAGTATCCAATGGAATTGATCACCGGAATTTCCTCGCTTAAGTCAAGCAGGTATTCCTGATAGCCGGTCATGGAAAGCCCCAGACGGTCTGCGATGATACTGTAAAGATAATTCAGGCTTGTCGCCTCGATCGTCTCTTCTTCTATATCATAGTTCGCCCAGACAATAAAGGGAATCTTATACTTTTCCATCAGTTCTTCGCCCGTCAGACTGTCCTCATCGCCGCCGAGAAGATATTCATAGGCGCTGTCGCCGATATCCGGCTGATGATCGCCGAACATAACGATCACCGTCGGTTCCTCAATATCCTCAAAGTAATTCACCAGCAGCTGGAACGCATCGTCCGTCGCCTTGACCAGATTGACATAGATTTCTGCCCGTGTCGTGGAAAATTCCGTGTTCAGTACATCGATCGACAGGGACATATTTTTCGTGTTGGACGAATAATAACCGCCGTGATTCTGTATCGTGACATTGTAGGAAAACAGCGGCTGCCCGGAGTCCAGATTCTCCTCATATTCCGTGATGATCCGCTCAAACAGCGTCCGGTCGGAAATATAGTTCCGCAGCTTGTACGGGTTGGAAAAATCATCCCGCGTATAATATGTATCAAAACCGATCTGCGGATAAACGATATTCCTGCGGTAATTCGTCCCCCGATAGGGATGCATGGCCAGCGCATAATAGCCCAGCGAATTTAACTGCGAGGCCAGCGACGGCAGATTTCCCCGTACAAAAAGGTTAAATCCGACCGAGGAGGTCGGCAGAAACGCCATCGTATTGCCGGTCAGAAATTCATACTCAGAGTTCGGCGTATTGCCGCCAAACACAGATGAATAGGCCGTGCCTTTTATCGTATTTTCCGTCAGGCTGCGGATAAACGGCATATAGTCCTCCGACAGTTCCAGACCATTTCCGATGTCCGTATAATCGGCCCACGACTCATTCATGATCACGATGAGGTTGGGCGTGGAAGTATCCTCACTATCTGCGGTGCTGCTGTCCGCAGCGTCATGATCTGCGTTATCATTATCTGTATTGCCGCTGCCTGTATGATTGCCATTGTCCGCTGTGCTGCTGTCCGTGGTGTCTTTGTCCGCAGCGTCGTCCTCAGTGTCATCCCCGGCTCCGCCGGATGCGTCGTCCTCCGTCACATAATCCTCCGCGATCTCCTCCACTGCAGCCAGGGAATATCCTTCCGGCTTGTCCACAACCAGATAAAAACAGGTGGTCAGTGTGGTAAAGAGCATGTCGTATTTTTTATAACGAAGCTGGTGGGTAAACCCTTCGGACCGGATATCGTGATCCTCCAGAAATGTCGTTTTCCCGCAAAGATAATAATAGCCGCCCGCAAGCACTGCCACAAGCGCCAGAAACACGCCCCGCGCCGCCAACGGCATCATCCGCCCGCCCTTCAGCTTGAGGCTGACGGTGCAGATCAGCAGGGTAAGCAAAATTTCCATGACCATATACCAGTCCAGCGTGTAGGTATATTCCGAAGCGACAGCCGCCGCCGTACCGATGGAAAACAGGTCTGCCGCGGAGATCGCCATGCCGCGGAAGGAGATAACGAAGCAGTTGACAATTCCCAGCACAGCCACCGCCACCGCATAGATGATCACGGAAAAGCGGATGCTTCCGGTCAATCCGAACAGGATTCCCTGCACCAGATACAGAAACGCAAAGGTAAGCAGCAGCGCAATTTTGTCCAGCGCAAAAAAATCAATATTGTATTTGTCCGCATTCAGATACAGAAGCGAAAAGTAAACCGCAAACGGCGCAATTGCAAACCATACCCAGGACAGGATGCGGTTCATCCGGTCACTCAGTTCGTTCTCGACCAGCCACAGAAAAATCAGGGCAACCGACAGCAGGCTGATCTCCCAGGTGCGGATGCTCATCAGCAGTGATTTGTCTCCATCCTCCGAATACATCGACGGATGCGCACAGTAGTAAATCAGAAAACCCACCGTGATCAGGATCGGGATCGCCCGAAGCAGGTTCTTTTTCTCCTGCGGCAGATGAATTTTCTCAAAAAATGAAGACATGGTACTTCAATTCCCCCAGACTTCTCCCACACATGTTGTTCTTTTCCCGCAGCAGCTGCGAACCGTTGCCGCTGCTTTTTGCCTGCGCCCATTTACCCAAAAAGAAGCAAGGGGATACCGCGAAGCGCTCCCGCACGTTCACAGCATCCCCCTGCCGGTCGTCCGGCATTTTACAGTCTTTCAAGCAGCGCTTCTCTCTGCTTTTCATAACCCGGCTTGCCAAGGAGCGCAAACATATTCTTCTTGTAGCTCTCGACGCCCGGCTGGTTGAACGGGTTCACGCCCAGTACATACCCGCTCACGCCGCAGGCAAACTCAAAGAAATAGAAGAGCTCACCCAAACAGAATTCATCCTGCTTCGGCACACTCACCATCAGGTTCGGCACATTGCCGTCCGTGTGCGCCAGGATCGTTCCGTTCATGGCGCTCTTATTCACAAAGTCCACAGTCTTCCCTGCCAGATAGTTCAGTCCGTCCAGATCCACCGGCTCCTCGCCGATCGTGAGCGTGCATCTGGATTCCTCTATATTGACCACTGTCTCAAACATGATACGGCTGCCGTCCTGGATAAACTGACCCATGGAATGGAGGTCTGTCGTCAGATCCACCGATGCCGGGAAGATTCCCTTCTGGTCTTTTCCTTCACTCTCGCCGTAAAGCTGTTTCCACCATTCGGATACATAATGCAGGCTCGGCTCGTAATTCGCCAGCACCTCGACCGACTTGCCCTTTCTGTGCAGGATATTGCGGACTGCCGCGTATTGAAGGGCGTCATTCTCTTCAAAATCCGCCTCCAGCGCGCGCTTTCTTCCGGAAGCGGCGCCCTCCATCAGCTTATCTATATCTGCACCGCTGACCGCGATCGGCAGAAGCCCCACCGCCGTCAGTACGGAAAAACGTCCGCCGACATCGTCCGGGACCACGAAGCTCTCGTAGCCCTCCTCTGTCGCAAGATTCTTCAGCGCACCTCTCGCCTTGTCCGTCGTCGCGTAAATACGCTTCGCGGCCTCCGCCTTGCCGTATTTGTCTTCCAGCATCTTCTTGAAAATGCGGAACGCGATGGCAGGCTCGGTCGTCGTGCCGGATTTGGAAATAATATTGACGGAAAAATCACGGTCCCCGATCACCTCGATCAGGTGCTGTACGTAGGTGCTGCTGATGCTGTTGCCCACGAAATAAATCTCCGGAGTCTTCCGGATCTCTTTAGAAACGTTGTTGTAGAAGCTGTGGCGTAAAAACTCGATCGCCGCGCGCGCACCCAGATAAGAACCGCCGATGCCGATCACCAGCAGAACCTCGCTGTCGCCCTGAATTTTTTCCGCTGCCTTTTTAATGCGTCCGAATTCCTCTTTGTCATAGTCAACCGGAAGGTCGATCCATCCGAGAAAATCATTGCCCGCTCCCGTACGGGACACCAGCTCGTCCTTCGCAGCGGCAACCAGCTTTTTCATGGATGTCACTTCGTTCTCAGCGACAAAGCCTGCTGCTTTCGAATAATCAAAAGTCACTTTATTGCTCATATCCACATCTCCTTTTTATCTGCGTAATTGTAACCGTTCCGGAGCGCTCTGCCCGGTCATTCGGCGAAATCCTCTGCGTGTGATCTCCATCCGGATTTCACCGCTGCGGTTTTCTTCCTCCTGTCACCTGAAACCACCGGTCTGCCGCGGTTCTCAGGCGGTTTTTACCCTGTTCATTCTAACAGACCCTTTCCTGTTTCGCAAGCCTTAATTCATGCGCTTTCACGAAGCTGAGGCTCTGCCGCCGGAAGATGTATTTGCCTGTTATGCAAATACATTCGGCCTGCTTCCATCACGAAATCTGTTTTTCAGCCCTCATTGGGAAAGAAATTCACTGAGCACTTCCCGCACAAGCCGCTCCTGCTCCTTCGGATCCATTTCCCGCAGCAGCCGTGCTCCCCGGTCGCTGCCGGAGCGGTCCGCATCCGAGGCGGCGCTCTCCTGCATGCCGGCTTTCATGCGGGCAAGGCTTTCCTTCAGCTCATTTTTATCCCTTTGCGCCCGGCTTTCGATATCCGTCTCCTTCCGTCCGCGGGAAAGAGCCGCTCTCCCGGCCTGTCCGCGCGCCGCACCTGCAGCTGTCTCCGCTTTCAGCCGTTGTTTCGACCGCCGTCCCTTTTCCACGGACACAATCGGCGCACGAGCCTTCACCGTGTCATACTCCGGATCCGGCAGTTCATCCTCCCCGCCGTACACACGAACAGCACCGCTGTTTTCCAGATAATCACAAAGGCAGATCTCCAGAGACCGGCTCCGATAGCCGATATCCGCAAGCGCCCAGGCAAAAGCCGACAGCGCAAGCGCGCCTGCCCCCATCCAGAAATACGAGTTCCCCACGATCACAGCGGCCTGATTCTGCACGCGCACCGCGGTTCCCACCGCCGCGCACAGAAGGCTTACCGCCAGAGCGCCATTGCTGATCCGCTGCCATCCATGCAGACCGACGCCCCACACACGGTACTCCATCAGACTCTTTTGAATCAGCGCACGCACATCCCCGACCTGCTCATTCAGGTGCGTGCAATATTGAAACCGCTGCCTCAGCTGCTGCAAAAACCGCCCTTCGGGCTCCCCGCTGTTCGCCGTATCCTTAAGTAATCCGTCGTAAATCCGCCGCAAAACCATCCGGCTGACCACACCGGCCACGCAGGCCGCCGCAAGTACATAAATCAGGACATTCTTTTCCATGATGAATTGTAGCATAACGCATCCTCCTCCCCGAAAGGAAACTTTATTCCTTTGGCGATACAGCCCCGGCCGGCCATCCGGTTTTTCCGTTCCGCTTTCCATCCGCCTGCGCAGATCTGTTTTTGCAGATCCGGCTTTCCGGATTTTTGCGGAATCGGTGATTCCAGACAGACGGCATTACGGGACAGACATTTGCCCGTCTGCGGCGGCGCCACTCACTGCATTCGCCCAGGTGCCGCCATTATAGCCATAAAAACCGCGTTTGCAAAGGAAAATCGTTCGACTTTTTCTCCATGGAATCTGTTCTGAAGTCTCCCGGAAATTCTTCGGAGAATCTCTGATAAGCTGCCGAAAGAATTTCTCAGGTTCCGTTTTTTTATCAGAAAATAAATATGAAGTTCACAGCTGCAGCTGCCGGAATCTCTATTCGCATAAATCAGACCGCAGCCTTACTTCAATTCCTCCAGCAGGCCCTCGACCAGCCGTACACAGTGCTGCGCCGCTTCGCGCTCAAAGGTCGGATAGTCCATGGATGCGCTGTCGTCAGCCTTATCGGAGATCGCGCGCAGGATCAGGAACGGAATCCCGTTCAGCCATGCAGTCTGCGCAATAGCCGCGCCTTCCATCTCCGTACAGCTGCCGCCAAAATTTGCAATGATACGGTTCTTCGTCTCCTTATCCGCAATAAACTGATCGCCGCTGGTAATGCGTCCATGGAAGGCGGAGATTTCCGGATTCACCCTGCGGCACACCTGCTCCGCCAGCTCTGCCAGAGCCGTATCCGCCTCAAACGAAAACACCTCCATCTGCGGGATCTGGCCCAGTGGATATCCAAAGTTTACTGCATCCATATCATGATGCACGACATCCTTCGAAATCACAATATCTCCGATGTCAATGCCCGCGTCCAGCGATCCCGCCACACCGGTATTAATCACACAGTCCACGCCAAATTCATCCACCAGAATCTGTGTGCATACAGCCGCGTTTACCTTTCCAATGCCGCTGCGCACCACCACCGCCGGCATCCCGGACAGTTCTCCCTCACAAAAAGTCATATGCGCTTTTGTGACCTCACGGATGAGCTTCATATCCGCTTTCAGCCGCTCCACTTCTATCTCCATCGCTCCGATAATACCGATTTTTTTCATCTGTCCGCTCCTCTTTTCTGTTGAAATAACGATTGTATCCCACACCCGTTTACTATACCCTTACTCCCCGCAAAATGCAAATTCTTTCATAAGGCTTTTTAAAGAAACCCTTTTGCGCAAATCCTTTTCCGCTCTCGCGGGCACGCGGCAATTCCAGGCCGCAATTCTTTTCAATTTTGCTTGAACATTCCGCACAAAAACGATATACTGAATCGTATCATTTGGCATTGCCCAAAATACAAAGGAGGGATTCTCATGGATTATAAGCCAAAAGGAGTCTGTTCGCAGAACATTCACATTGATATGGACGGCGACACTATCAAACATGTCGAGTTTCTCGGCGGATGCTCGGGCAACACGCAGGGCGTAGCCCGTCTCGTGGAAGGGATGAAAGCCTCTGACGCAATTGCAAAGCTGGAAGGAATTCGCTGCGGTTTTAAGCAGACATCCTGTCCGGATCAGCTTGCGAAAGCGCTGAAACTGGCTCTGCAGCAGTAATCTGCTGCAGCCGGTCCTGCATCATTTACAGAGGCAGGGCCGGGCACACATGCTTCCCCGAAGCCGCCATGGCGGAGATCAGTTCCAGTAAATCGTGATCAGATAAAAGTTATCGTCCGTATGATAACGGTAATTCCAGCTGGTCACCCCATTCTGCCGCATCAGGTACTGCCCCGGATCCTCCAGCAGGCTGCCTTCAAAAAGCGCGCGCTGCGCCTCCTGATATGCCTCTTCGCTCCCGAATTTCATCATAATACGTGTCTCATCTGCCTCCACCGAATCCATTAAGGCCTGATAAATCGTATCCCAGTCAAAATAGTCATAATAGCATCCGTTCAATTTATAGTAATCATACGCATCGGAATTACACTCCGGCAGTTCCACCGAACCATCCGGCACATGTGTCTTAAAAAGATCCGCCTCCGTACAGCAGAGGTAATTGTAATTGATCGTACTCTCCGTATCATAGTCGTCCATGTTCCCCGCAAATACCGGATCGCCCCATGTGACGTCCACATAATAATAGGATTCCTCCGCCTCCGTCTCCGGTACCCCTGCCAGCGTTTCCCCCGAAGAATCCGCTTCCGCAAGGCGGACCATATTCCAGCCATGATCGCCGCCATCAACGATCGTCCCGGTAATATAAGTACAGAAAAGCCCCATCCGGTGGAGAATGTACTGGAATGCCCGGGAATATCCGGCGCACACGGAAGAGTGATTCAGCAGCGCGCTCTGGATATTCTGTGAATCCTCACTGTTCACATCGTACTTTGTGGTATCAATGATATATTCATAGACCGCTTTGATCTTCTCATAATCCGCAGCTTCCGGCGCGATCTGTGTGATACAGGCATCCGCAGCCGCTTCCAGTTCCGCCCGCATGGCGTCCCGGTCTTCCGTCTCCACCGTCACATCAAAATGAAAGGTCACCACCGTCCCCGTCAGACCCGACTCTTCCACCTGCGCGCTTGTACCGATCCAGAAAATCTCCGGATGATCCGCCAGCACCGCATAATATGCCTGCCAGAATTCCTCCGATGTCACAGAGGCGAGGAAATCACCCGAATCCTCATACCGCATCAAATGCACATAGATTTCCCGATAAGCCTCATGCAGTTCCTCCGGCAAATGATCATAATAATATTCCTCCACCGAAGAAGCATAACCCTCCGCAGCCGCTGCTTCCTCCCAGGTCTCTTCGCTCCCGGTCAGTTCATACTTCACCCGCGTCACTACGCGAAAACTCGAAAACACATATCCGTAGAGCGCCGCCAGCAGGCAGATCCCAAGCAGCGGCAGACAGCGTGACCATCCGGAGCGTTTTTTTCCATATTTATTTTTCTTTATCCCCGCATGCGCATCTTTGCTCATATTGTCGTTTTCTCCCTGTCCGACCCGGGCCGGCAATTCATTCTAACACGCTGTTTTGGAGTCGCGCAATCACATCTTCGGAAAAAGCCCGTGCGCGAAGATTTTTTCTCCTTCGTACACAGGCCTTTTCTCTTTTTCCTGCCGCACCTCTGTCTCTGATGCTGCACCCTCTTCCGGAAATAAGCGGCTGCCTATAGTATGTGAGACAGTTTCAGGTACCTGTATCAGTCAACAGTATCTCTGCACCCGTCATGCAGCAGCTGATATCCTGCGGAAGCCGTCCGCAGGGCGGAAATTCTCTCTCATGGCCATGAGCTTTATCATTGGTAAGCGGAAGAACTTTTTCAACTTTTTTATAATTATTTTTCGGGCCGCATATTCTGTATTCTGCTGCCCCTTCTGCCCATGACAGACCCGTCTTCGCAAGAATACATTCTGCCGTTTGCATATATTCTGCTAGTCTGCATATAGTTGTTCTGCCATTCTGCATACAACTATATGGATTTCTTTCTGTGCGAAGCCGGATCATCCAAGAGAATCTGTATTATTCCACCCACATGCCGTTCGAATAGCTGGTCATGGATTCCGATGTGCTGCCCTCGTTGATCCCATGGGAACCGCATACGCGATAATAGTAGCCGCCCTCCACCGAAATCGAATCCGTCGTCGACACGTAGTAGGTGTTGTACTTGATGCCCGGCGTCCCTGTTTTGAAATTCACCCAGGTTCCGTTTTTAAGCCGCTGCAGATAAGTGCGCACCTGTATCTTATCCACACTGGATGTCGCCGTCGTGGAACCGGTCATACGAACCGTCCGCGTCCCGGTCAGTGTCAGCGTCCCCGTCCCGGCCGCCAGATAACTGTAACGGGCCAGCGGATAGACAACGCCCTCAACCTCCGCCTCCTCCGTCAGCAGGGAGCCGTCCACGACGGTGCCGAGCAGTTCGTCAGCCGCCGATGCCTGCAGCGCTCCCAGCGCCATGCAGACCAGCAGCAGTACTGCCGCAATCCTTCTTTTTCTCTTTCTTTTCATTCCATTCCTTTTCCTCCGCCTACAATAACCAAAACGACCGACTTCTCCTTCCGTCACAGACTCAGGAAAGAAAATCTATGTTTTTTACCAGCTCCTCCAGCTCGTCAAGAGAAATATATCCGTATAACACATAGCGGCATTCCCCGTATTCAAACTCCACCTGATACTGCTCCGCTTCTTCCGTCGGGTTCACCGACCAGATATGCACCTCAACGCCTTTCCAGTTTTCCAGCGTCTCCACAAAAACTGTGTCCTGATCCATTACCAGGTAATTCGCGGAATCCACCGAGGCATTTCGCATATACAGAGTAAGAACCGAATCTCCATAAGAATAAAAGATAAGCGCCTCCGTATTGCTGTCCTGAATTTCATACTGTAGATATTCCATCCCCTCCGGCCAGTAGGCAAACATCACCCCCGGTATCCCGGTCGCCTCTTCGATCTCCTCCATGGCAGCGAGATTCTCCGCTACTGTACTTTCCACAGAATCTTCAAGATTATCCGTAGCCGTTCTGACGACCAGAGCGTCTGTCACCGTATCCCACATCCGCAGAATCACGCGCCTGCTTGCATCGACATTCATGCTCACCGTAAACAGCAGGACAAAAGAAGCCGCCACGACTCCGCCACGTTTTGCAAAGCGCAGAAGCCGCGCACTGCGTGTTTTTTTCCTTTCCTGGCGGCGCTGTTCCCGCCGGCCAAGCTGCAGTGCCCGGCGGTCCTCCTCTGAGAGCATGCGGTATACTTCATCGGGATCAGCATTCCTTTCCGCTGTTGTCTCCGTCTCTCCTGCAGCCCGGCTCTCATCTTCAGCCTCTGCGGCCTCATTGTTTTCGTCTTCTTCCCATTCGCCCATTGCCTTAAGGCGGGCGACAATCCTTTCATACTGCTCCTCCGGTGTCGCCGTCTTTACAGGCTCCGGATCCGTGTTCATTCTTCGCTCTATCTCATCCGCTTCTTCCTGCAGATTCTTCAGAATAAAATTGTCAATCTCCGGATCGTCGGACGAGTCATACGGAAAACGGATGGGAATAATCTTTTTGTTTCCTTCTTTTCTGTTTTCTGTTTTTTTGCTGTCAGTACTCATGAGGCGCGAAGTCCCTTCTTGACTTTTTTTCGATAGTGGTTAAACTGTAATCATCCTATTCAAAGACCTGGAGGTTCTTATGAAGCGAATTGTTCTTACCGGCGGCGGTACCGCCGGACACGTTACGCCTAACATTGCCTTAGTTCCGCGGCTGCGTCAGCTTGGCTACGACATTCACTATATCGGTTCCTATACCGGCATTGAAAAACAGCTGATCGAGGCGCTCGATATTCCATATTACGGCATCTCTTCCGGAAAGCTGCGCCGCTATTTTGATGTCAAAAATTTCTCGGATCCCTTCCGTGTTGTAAAAGGATACTTTGAGGCCAGGAAGATCCTGAAAAAGCTGCAGCCGAATATTATTTTTTCAAAAGGCGGCTTTGTCGCCGTTCCGGTCGTGCAGGCAGCCAAAAGCCTTCACATTCCGGTCATTATCCATGAGTCGGATATGACTCCCGGCCTGGCGAACCGCATGGCGATCCCGGCAGCAACAAAGGTATGCTGCAATTTTCCTGAAACCCTGTCCTCTCTTCCGGAAGGGAAAGCCGTACTCACCGGATCTCCGATCCGCCGGGAACTGCATGACGGGAACCGTCTTTCCGGGCTGAAGTTCTGCAGTTTTTCAGCCGACAGGCCGGTGCTGCTGATCATCGGCGGCAGTCAGGGTTCTGTGGCTGTCAACCGGGCTGTTCGCGGCATCCTGCCGGAACTGTTAAAGACCTTTCAGGTCGTCCATCTGTGCGGCAAAGGAAACCTTGATGCCAGTCTAAACGATACGTCCGGATATGTGCAGTACGAGTATATTCAAAAAGAACTGCCGGATCTCTTTGCACTCGCCGATGTGGTCGTCTCCCGGGCCGGAGCGAACGCCATCTGTGAACTTCTGGATCTTCGCAAGCCAAACCTTCTGATCCCGCTTCCATCGTCATCCAGCCGCGGGGACCAGATCCTGAACGCACGCTCTTTTGAAAAACAGGGGTTCAGCAAGGTCCTGATGGAGGATGCCATCACGCCGGAACTTCTGCTTTCTTCCATTCTGGAACTCTATCAGAACCGGCAGACCTACATTACCGCGATGGAACACAGCGACGCGGGCGACGCAATCGCGAAAATCACCGCTCTGATCGAAGAGATTGCATAAGCGATAAAATCAGCAACCCGGACGATAAACCGGAAATAATCGCAAAAGCATATGAAAAGCAAATCGGATGTACGGCTATCGCACTGTGTCAGCAGCTGCCAGGCAGGCGGCACAGTACGATAGCTTTTTCACAGTCTTTCACGGTTTTTTATGGTCTTTTATAGTCTTTTATAATCCCTTAACTCTCCGGCTCTCCTTTTTTGTACTCATCCCAGAAAACTTTCCTGACATATGCTCTCGCTCTGCAAATCCGCGAACGCAGCACAGAAGTTGAAATATTCAGCCGGTTTGCGGCTTCCGAATACGAAAGTTCTTCCACAAAGCACAGCTTCAGTACTTCATACCACTGCACATTCACTTCTTTCACCTGACGCAGAATACGCCCGGTAAGCTCCCGCATCAGAAAACGCTCCTCACAGAGTACCGCAGTCCCGTCTACGAGCAGACTGTCCGTCTCCGTCCGGCCGGCATCTGTCAAAAACTCATTCCATTTCTGCTCTTTGCGCAAATGATCCACCACTTTATTCCTTGTGCAGCGCAGCAGCCATGCCTTTTCCGCTTCCGGCTGTATTTCATCCATATGCACATAAAAATCGCAGAACACCTGCTGCTCAATTTCTTCTGCCAGCAAAGGGTCCGATGTCTTCTCCCGAACAACGTATTTTACCAGCCTGTAATACTTTTGAAAACAATTTTCAAACCTCTTATTCCTCATCTTTCTCCCCTTCTTTTGTGTATTACCGGCATCTGCTCCTTTCGTGTCCTTCGCTGTCAGGTCAGTGCTGCAGGCAAAGCTCCCCTACGAGCTGAAGCCCGACGCACGAATTTCCGTTTTTCGCAGCTGCCCCTATCGGAATAGTTTCAGGATTTCCTCTTTATCTTCTTCCCCCAGTTCTCCCGGCTGCCACTTGACATTTACAGTATCTCCCTGATATCTCGGGATCAGATGAATATGAAAATGATCCACTGTCTGCCCCGCTGCCGCGCCGTTGTTCTGAACCAGATTTAATCCGTCCGCATGCAGGCCTTCTTTCAGCGTCCCCCCGATCCGCTTTGCCAGTACAAGCGCTTTTTGAGCCGTTTCATCCGGCAGTTCAAATAAATTTGCGGCATGTTTCTTCGGAAGAATCAGCGCATGCCCTTTTGACGCCGGTCCCAGATCAAGGATCACGCGAAAGTCCTCATCCTCGTACAGCGTCGCCGACGAAATGTCCCCTCTTGCTATTTTACAGAAAATACAGTTTTCTTCCAAAACAATCCCTTCTTTCCTTAAGTTATTGCAATACGGTTTCCGGACTGTATTGCGTAAATACAGATACTTGTGGTTTTACTTCCGCCTCACATACTATATTTTATATATTATGAAGAATGTCGAAAATTGTCAATCGAATCTTCTTGCTATTTTGTCAAATTAATGCTAGACTCTCAAGCATTCAAAATCCCAAACGAAAGAAGCATATGAGTTATGAAAGCATCCGCAGCACCCACCATCCATTCCTGCACACCGGCAGCTGACATGAGTACCCGGCCGGCATCCGATTCCAGCGCCATATCTGCGCTCCGGACAAGCGCCACAGCCGCGCTCCGGGCAAAGCCTGTGACGGAACAGGACTTTCACCGTTGGCTATCCTGCCTTTCTCACGAAATCCGCAATCCCCTTACCCTGATTTACAGTTCCCTGCAGATTCTGGAAAAAGAGTATCCCTGCGTCAGCGGCTCCCCGCTTTGGGAACAAACCAAGGGCGATATCCAGTATCTGATCCGTCTTCTGAAGGATTCCTCAGCGGCGCTGCGGGATTATCAGCCGAACGTTACCGTCTTTTCGGTACAGGAGTTTTTTGAAGAACTCATTCTCTCTGTCAATCCTCTGCTTCACAAACAGCAGATTCATATTGAGAGCAGCATCATTCGGAACACACCCGCCCGCATGGATTCACACAATCAGCTTTTTGTCAGAGCAGACCGCCCGCGGCTGAAAGAAGCCCTGACAAATCTTCTGATCAACGCGGCGGATGCGCTGTCCTCCATGCCCGCCTCCCACGACCGCCGGATTCGTCTGTATGCCGATATTCCGGGTGAAAACGCTTCCGCTTTTTGTCTCCACGTAAGAGACAATGGCCCCGGTATCCCGGAGGAATATCTTGATACCCTCTTCGATCCGTTCGTCACGCATAAATCCAACGGCACCGGGCTGGGGCTGTCCATTGTCCGTAATATTGCCGAACTTCACAATGGCACGGTATCCGTCGAGACCGGGAAAGATACCGACGGCACATTTACGGATTTCTGTCTGTGCCTCCCCGCTGTGTTTCCGTCTTTCACTCCCGGAAGTCTTCCACCGGAATCCTCTCTCTGAAGGTCAGCTTCCGATGAAACAGCAGCGCGAGCAGTAAGCCGCTGATCATCCCTCCAATATGCGCGCAGTTGTCCACACCGGTGGCCGTCAGGCCCTGCAGCACAGAAAGAGAAGCCATCAGCAGCATACGCCGTTTGGTATATGCCGGTATTTTCCCCCTGTTGAGGAACACAACGCCAACCAAAGCGCCTATCACGGCGAAGATCGCCCCGGAGGCTCCTGCCGACACACTGTATTCTCCCATACGCATATCGTATGCTACGGACAGAATGTTCCCGACCAGGCCTCCGCCAAAATAGATAAGCAAAAAACGCAGTTTCCCCGCAAGCCTTTCCAGCTCATCCCCAAGGAAAACCAGAACCAGCATATTATTAAACAAATGCCGGATCCCAAAATGCAGAAACATACAGGTAAACAGCCTGTAATACTGCCCATAATTCACTACAAGCGGCGCGTAATTCGCGCCATGCATGGCCATAAAAACACCGTCTTCCGTATCTCCAAGGATACTGAGCACAAGAAAAACAATAATATTAGTAAGAACGATCGCCAGATTGACCGGCTGCCGTGATTTTAAAAAATCGATAACTTCCTGCATCCTGACCTCCCGCCCGATTTCTGAACCATCCTGTTCTGAATTTTGCCGCTTAGCAGATCCTTTCTGTAAACAGCTTTAACAGAATAACATGATTTCCCGACAGGCGTCAATAGATGCCATTCTTTTTCACTGCCTGATATTCTATCTGGGCGAAGCCTACAATGTCGCCTTCCTGAACCTCACATTCTTCCTGCGGTTCCAGCCGTCTCCCATTCACAAAAGTCCCGTTTTTGCTGTTCATATCTTTCAGAAAACACCGGCCCTGCCGCAGCTGAATCCTCGCGTGCATACGGCTTACGGTAGGAACATTCAGAAGTACATCCGCATCCCCTTTTATTTTGCCTATATAGACCGGACGGTGTTCCGGATGAATTTCCGGATAAGCCGCTTTTTCCTCATGGGAGTGGCAGACCAGATGAAGCACGGTGTTCTCTTCTCCCGGAATCAGACAGCGGGTTTCTTCAACCGGATCCGGATCCGCAGCGACCGTATCTTCCTGATAAACCTCCCGCATCAGTTCCCGGTATTCTTCCGTTTCCTCCTCCTCATCCCATTCTTCCCGTGCGCAGTTTTTCTTATGCAGCAATCTGCGGTTCAGCAGCATTTCCACCGAAAGGATCAGGAAAAAGCATCCTCCACTTTCCGTAAGGCTCAGTATCTCGCTGATAATCAGAATTTCCAGTATTACCGTCAGTGCCAGAAAGCTGAGCAGAACAGCCGGGTGTACTTTTGTAAAGATACGGTCCGCTTTTCCGCTGTTCTTTTTCTTTTGGTCTTTTTCTCCTCTCAGATCTTTTCTGCCGCGCTCCTGATGGATCACATACGGTTCCTCCTGTACGCCAAACGCAAAGCGCTCTTTCCCGGACTGTTCATACCATTCGCCGCAGCCATCTGCTCCTTCCTCCGTGTTTCCTCTTTCGGAATACGGCATGGCAGTTCTTTCGTCCGCCCTTCGGCTGTCCGCTGCCCCTTCCGCCCCGATATCCGAAACAGCGGATAGCCCGGCTGTTCCCGCGGTGCCTTCAAATGTTGTCAGAATCTCTTTCAATGTCTCCGCGAGACTGAAGTTTTCTCCGGAAGCCCGTTCAAAAAAGCCATATCCAAGCGCTACTGCCTGCCTGTCCCTGTGATCCAGGCGCTTCAGTATAAATTCCGCGAGCATTCGGATGGGGCATTCATTTTCTCTGACATAATAGCATAGCAGCAGTTCTTTCCGCTCCGGCTGTACATAGATCATTTCAGGCGCAAAGAGAAGCTGCTGCGGAGAAAGCAGGTATTTTCTCATATTTTCCAGCGCATCCCGAATCCCTGTCAGGATATAGAGAATATCCTGATATCCCATCACCTTTTTTTCATACGCACTCTCCAGAGTCTGTTTTGATGTGATCTCGTAATGCAGGTACAGTTTTCCGTCCCTTCTGGATTCATGTACGGGAAGAAGCCCTTTTACATGATTTTGCCGGGCCATCCGCAGACCATAATGCTCTTCCTCATCCACATCCGGCGCCTCCAGAATCAGGTAATTGTTCTGCAGATCCCTTTTATATTCTGTCTTCACCTCAATCCTCTCCTTCCGCGCCAAGCAGTTCTCCGGCGCCGCGGATCAGCCGTATGGTCTTTGTGGGATCCGCAATTTTGCAGCTCCATGACGCCTGAACAGCCAGTTCATTGTCCGTAAAATAATTCATTGCAAATCCGGGCACCGGGTAAACCGCATTCCAGACAGATTCCGCTTCGTCCCCGTCGGCTTCGGTATCTCCGGAAACGTCTCTGCTCCCCAGAAATCTGGACGCACTGACCTGACTGTCAGCCGATGCGGCAGCGGCGTTCCGTTCACTCTCCCCTGCGCAATTGCCGGCAGCCGCAGCGCTTTCACAGGCAATGCTCTGCAGCACCGCCCGGTCATGTACATAAAATGCCGCGATCAGAAGTGATGCCAGAATCAGTATCGTGATCGATACGACTGCGGCAGCTTCCACTGTATAACTTCCACGCCAGAAGGAATCAGAAACATTCCGATCCCGTCTGCTGCTTACGGCATTTCCTTTCTGTACGCGCTTATTCTTCACCGCAGCACATAAGATCATCTCTGTCACAACAGCACCCCCAGCCCCTGCGCAAGAACGCCCGCAAACAAAAACGGTGCAAACGGGATGCAGGTCTTTCTCTTCCCTTTTCGAAAACAAATCAGCCAGACGGCCCAGATTCCCGCGCAGAAAAATGCGGTGAACAGAACTGCCAGTATGTTTTCCGCCCCCAGTGAAAATCCGCACGACAATATCAGAAACGCGTCCCCATATCCTATGGATTCGCGGGTCCCCGCCGACATCAGCAGACATCCGATCCCCGGAACAAGGCCCAGCAGCACCGACCGGAGCGTATGTTCCCGCAGCGCCAGAAGCAGTACAAACGCCAGTACCATATGTACCGCGATCATACGCCTGTAGATCCTCCGCCATCGAATATCCGTGTAAGTGCAGACCGCAAGCACCACACATGTCACAATATACTGGCTCATTTCTTTCTCCTTTCTTACCCGCACCGGGAGCACGCATGCCGGCTGCCCACCTCCGACAGTCTGACCGGCGTGACCGTCCGTTTCAGCGCACTGCAGGAAAGCGTACTGTGATACCGCGTTCCATCCATTGTGGCATACACAATCGGTCCTGCCTCGGCTCCGCACAATTCGCACGCATAATACTTTCCTCCGCTTTCGTTCCGCAGAGAGGAGAGCGTATCCGCAGCAATTGTGAAGACCGAAAGTTTCAGATAGCTGCACTCCGCATCCAGATGATAAACCGTCCCCGTCTCTGTTACATAGACATAAGGATCCTCCTCCTGCGACTCACTCTCTCCCTCTTCCGCCTCTTCCATACGCCCGACCCATGCCCGTACACTCGCACGCTGGATGAAAAAGGTTCCGGGCAGGCTCACGGCGGAAACCGGTGTCCGCACCTGATACGTCAGCACCAGATCAATCATTTCGTCCTCCTGCATCAGGGAAGACAGAGCCATATTGACATTCTTTACAGCAGAACTGTCGTCCACCTTTCCTGTCACATCACTCTGCGCATACACAAGAGAAAGAGCGGATGCCGCCAGGGCCGCCTCTGTCCCGGCATCGCCGGTCCAGGTCGTCACATAGGCTGCCGCGGCCAGCGTTTTTCCCGTCTCAGACATTGCCGTTCCAAACTGAACTGCCGTCTCCATGACCCGGCAGTATTGAAGCGCCGCAATCATACAAAACAGAAACAGCGGAAGAACAACTGCAGCTTCCACGGTAAGCGAAGCACGCAGCGGGGCAAAAAAGAATGTTTTTGTGTCTTCCGTACAAAACACTTCTCCATCGGAAACTGTTCCTTCCTTTCTTATTATTTTCACGAACTGTGAATTATTTTGCGTTATAGTGAACCTCTCATCCCGAGAATTCTTCGGATGATTATTGAATCGTTTTCTGAACCTCTGACACAAAAGCACTCTTTTTCACCCCGTTTCTCTGACACGTTCCCTTGCCCGCATATCCTATTTTTTTCTGTAAACAGCCGCTGTCTCCCGCATCCAATCCGTCTCTTCAATACGCCATGCCTGCCGTCTGCGTAAACGTCAGACTGGCTCCTGTGATTCCCATCACCGCCTCCGGCAATCCAAAAAATACCTGGCCGCACCGATAGGTCACCCGGGCAGACACCGCCACAATACAGTTCTGCACCTCAAAGGCCTCCATCCCTTCCTCCTGACGCATTCTCATCTGTACCATGTCCAGCGCCCGGATCTTCTGATTCTTCAGGGAGCCCATATTCAAAAGAATCCGCAGATAGTCCTGATAAGAAAGCCCCTCTTCTTTCCCTTTGGCGCCGGACTGCAGCACCTCTGTCACACGGCTTAAGTTCTCCAGTGTCAGTGACCAGTCACTTTCTTTTTTATTTAAAGGTACCTTGCCCCCGTCCAGCAGAATCCGCACATCAATCAGACTTTCCCCGTAGGACCAGGCCAGAAGAAGCGCATGCTTTGTCGCCGCGGTCAGCGCGGGAATGCCCAAAAATCCGGTCAGAGTCGTCGCCAGAGTCTCCGCCTGTATACTCATTGCCGTATTTCCGCTGCAGCAGGCATAGTTCATTCCCTCCCGGATCAGAAGCAGGCGGTTTACCACATACTGCAGATTCTTTTTATCGCTTATCTTCCCACCGAGAATATATTCCAGCTGATATTCCAGTTCTCCATCGGATTCCTCACTGATATAACTTCCAAAATACCGCACCAGATATTCCCGGAACAGCACGTTGGACACCAGACCACTGTGCGCTGTCTCTGTCTTCAGGCTGCCGGTCCGCAGACTGCTTTTCGACGGCAGACTGGTTCGGGCAACCGTTTTTTCCGAAATCGCCTTGTCCCAGGTCACGATTTCCAGTGTGCTCTTCTTTCGAAGTTTTGCGATCTCCGTAAGCGGATTTTCTGCTGTTTCGATGAGAATTTCTGTATTCTCGCCTGATTCCGACAATTCCGATTCCAGTTCACTAAGCCGCTCCTGTTTTTCGTCCTCCAGATCGGACATCTGTTCTTCGCTGTTGTTTTCACTCGTTTCATAGGCATTCTGTTTTTCCTCAATCTCATCTACACTGTTTGCAAGATTCAAGAGTTCCTCCAGCGCAATTACACCGATATTCGATTTCATATAGGAGACGGCCTGCTGGTAAAACGCTTCCCCCTTGCTGTCCGTCAGCAGCGCATAACCGGTAATTTCCGTTTTTTCCACCTCCAGATTCCAGGGGTCAAAAGCAAACGACTTCAGAAGACCGTCTTTCGGGTTGACATTCTGTAAGAGAAACTCTTCAAGCCTGCTGTTGACTGTCTGAATCTGAAAACTGCCGGCGGACGCTCCGTCCAGAGAAAAGATCTCAAAATTCTCCAGCAGCTTTGTTTCAAATTCACTCAGCAGGGAAAAGACCCCCATGCCCGTGATATTTGCCGATTGTGCCTTTGCCCCCTGGACCCTTGCGGATTCCGTTACCGCGCAGATCAGAGCAAGGAACAGAATACAGGCCAGACTCAAAAATACTGTGATTGACCCCCTGAACGAGCCGGAGCATAAACGGAATTTTTCCGCAGCTGTTTTGTATATCCTGTTTCCGGCCTGTTTTCTCCTGTCCATACGCCCTCCCGTACCGGCAACGCTTTATACGCTGTTGCTCTGGCTTGTAATTTTGCTGAAAATCGTATTTACGATATTCGTAAGCTGTTCCTTAAAGATCAGCACCAGACTGATCAGCACAACAAGGATCAGAATAATTTCCACGACTCCGACCCCGTCTTCTTCCCGCAGAAATGCTTTGATATGTTCCATATTCTCCTCCTTCCGTTATCCGGCCGCGCGGCATCCGGCAGCCAAACGTCCGTCTTCCTGTCAAAAAGACAAAAATGCGGGTACCATCAGAACGGTCAGAACAATCACCAGCATCAGAATCATCGGAAGCAGCAGCTTCGTACCGGCCTGCTCCCCGATTTTCCTCGCATGATTTTTGCGTTCGTTCAGAGAGGCTTCCGCCTCCATCTCCAGCAGAACAGTAAGCCCTTTCGCTCCTTTCCGCAGGTTCTGTGAGAGAACGGATCCAAGGCGTATGTATTCCGGAAGCTGACATCGTTTCCCAAACCGCTCATATGCCTGCGCCTCACCGACGCCGCTCTGCATCTCCTGACAGGTACGGATGACCTCTTCATAAACATATCTGGGCTGCAGCTGTTTTTTCCGATCCCGCCCTCTGCCTCTCTCTCTTTCTGCAGCGCCGTCCTGTCTCCGGTTCCTCTGATACTCTTCCGAAATCCTGACAAACGCGCCGCGGATGCTCATACCCGCGCCGAGCAGCATCGTCAGCTTCCACATCAGATCCGGATAATCCAGAAGCAGCTGTTTCTTCCGTTCTGCCGCTTTTGTATGAACCTGATTGTCCATCTGCAGACAGATACAAACGCAGAAGATCAGCGTCATCGCCAGCACGGAAAGGGCGGGATTCGCACGCTCTTCGCTAAACCATACCAGTTCCCTTCCCGCCGCGGATGAAGGGAGGACGAGCTCACTCTCATAGCTGCTCTCCTCATCCGCACGCGCCACTTCTTCCAGGATCGAGTCCGCCAGCCGCTCTTCCTCTGTGAGATCAGGCGGGAACACATTCGCACAGGCGCTGTAAATCGCTTCCAGACCGTCACAGTTCAGGACTGCCTGCATTTCTACCAGAGTCCCTTCTTCCGCCTCCGCTGAGACAATACTCCCGTCCGCACCGATCACCCCGTAAGGATCGGTCGTCCAGCTGACGCTGACCGCACCGTCCTGCAGGCTGTCGACAAACGCCAAAGCAGACTGCACATGATCCAGCGATTCATTCTGGCCGGGAAGAAGCTGCTCCAGTTCATCCAGTGCATAACGGAGTATCTGCTGCTTCTCCTCGTCCGTATATTTTCGTTCCTGTACCGTGACATTCAGTTCCTGTGACCTTTCCTCGCCCTCCACCTGTACCGTCAGGGTCTCTGTACGGTCTCCTTCTCCATAGCCGGGTCTCAGCACAGAGGCCAGCTCCATATATCCTCCGCCCGTTCCGAAGGCAAGAAAGCAGACAAGGGTCAGCACAAGCCCCAGGCCAAGAATCAGCAGCACCGCTGCCATTTTTCTGGCATAATACTCCTTTACCGCGGTTCTGGATCCCACCGACAGGGCAGAGAGTTCTTCATGCAGTTCCCTGCTCCCTTTTCCCGGCCGATCCAGACGAAGCCGCTCTGCCAGGCGCCCGCCCAGACGTTCCATTTCTGTCCTGATCATTTTCATCTTTCTCCTGCCTCTCCCCCTCTCTTTCACCGTTTTACGCTATGTCCCTCTGTCCTCCGCTGCCTTTCACTGTCTT
>JAJBTU010000013.1:214718-225866 GCA_020860715.1 Clostridiales bacterium
CTCTGTCCTCCGCTGCCTTTCACTGTCTTCCGCTGCCGGGCCATCCGGATTATATCAGATGCATCCCTCGCCTAAGCCTCTATTCTCACAATGCTCTGCCCCCAAAAATACGCCAGCAAATACACGGCAAAACAGATAACCATCACTGTCACTCCGGCCGCTGTCTCATACATCACATCCAGAAAACCCGGAGAAGAGAACTTCACATAGGCCAGAATCAGGATTGGGATTACGCTCATAATATTCTGTTCCATGACCTTTCCGGCCAGACAGGTCTCAATCTCCTGCACAGTTTCCTGCTTTTGCCGGATGCAGGAAACCGTATTCTGAATAATTGCGATCAGATCCCCTCCCGTACGTTTTGCCGTTAAAAACACCTCGGCAAAACTGACGATATCCGGTATATCCGATCTTCTCCCAAAATCCAGCATCAGTTCCTCCAGATTCCGGCTCATTTCCATCTGGACATCCATCCGCTCAAATTCCCGCACAATGACCGCTTCCGGAGAATAGATTTTGCGAAGCTGTTTTTCAGCATCCCGCAGCGCGTTTTCCGAAGAATATCCTGCCTGCAGGGCGGCCAGCATCAACTGTATCCCGTCCAGGAACTGCTGTGTAATCTCTCTTTTTCTTCTGGCGTGAAGCCGTTTCTTCTGCTCCCGGAAGAAAAGCGCAGCCCCCGGAAGCAGCAGTACAAACGCGGGCAGTGAGCGGAAAAACAGATAGCTGACGCACCCGTCCAGAAGTACATAGACCGCCGGATACTGTACCTTCTCCTTTACTGAAAACTGATAGACAGAGTAATCCATCCGCTCAGAAGCCGGGCGGTCTCTTGGGCGATGGCCATCGTTCTCCCTTTGTATCAGACGCCGCTCCTCTCCCCGCGTTCTCACATCCCGGCGCAGATCCCCGCCCGCTCCAGCTTCTGCTGATTTTTTAATTGTCCTTTTTTCTGCAGCTTTCCGGTCACCGTTTCGCATTTCCTGTCCCCTTCCTCCTCAAACTCATAAAGCGTCTGCGTCTGGATCTCATCCTTCCCACTGTCGTAACCCAGGATTTCCAGGATCTGCAGCACCTTCCTTGTCTTATCCCGCATTCTTCCGACATGTACAAGAATATCAATCCCGGACGCAATCTGCCTGCGCACGGCATTTAATGGCAGTTCCATCCCCATCAGAACCATCGTCTCCAGTCTGGAGAGCATGTCCTGCGGACTGTTGGCATGGCCGGTGCTGATGGAACCATCATGCCCGGTGTTAAGCGCCTGCAGAAGATCAATCGTTTCCCCGCCTCTCACTTCTCCGACCAGTATCCGATCCGGTCTCATCCGCAGGCTGGCCTTAATCAGGTCGCGAATCGTAATCTCTTTTTCCCCTTCCGCGTTCGCGCTGCGCGCCTCCAACCGCACCAGATTCTGTACGCCCTGAAGCTGCAGCTCCGCATTATCCTCAATCGTGATAATCCGTTCGTCCTTGGGAATGTAGTTTGACAGAGCATTCATAAAGGTCGTCTTCCCGGATCCGGTCCCTCCCGAAATAAAAATATTGTATCCGGCACACACCAGCTGCTGAAGAAATTCCGCCGCTTCCTGAGACACCGTCCCCCAGCGGATCAGCTGCTCCATCCGGATCGGTTCATCCGGAAAACGGCGAATGGTAATCACCGGTCCATTAAGCGCTACCGGCGGCATGACAATATTGACTCTGGCTCCGTTTTCCAGACGTGCGTCGACAATCGGCACAGACTCATTTACGATCCGGTTGCAGCGGCCGACAATCTGCTGCGCGATATCCTCCAGCCGCTCTTTTTTGTAAAAACACTTGTCCCAACGGCTCAGCCTGCCCCCGCGTTCCACATAGATTCCCTCCGTCCCGTTCACCATAATCTCTGTGACTGAATTGTCATCGATCAGTTCCTGTATAATATCCAGCTTCCGGACGGAATTAAACAGTTCCTGCCGAAGATTGTTTTTATCCGACAGCCGGATATAATACTCCATCCCCGACTCAAGAATCAGATCGTCAATATTCTGATAGATCTCGTCATCCTGAAGTTCCCCGCAGCCATCCAGATTATCCATCAGCTTCTTTCGCATTACGGCAAATCGTTTCTCATCCATTTTTAGCATCCTCCTCCCACAACAGTTTCCTGACAAAATTGCCCATCTCGCCCCATATCAGCTGCTGCGTCAGTTCACCGCCGTCCCGCAGAAGCGGCTGTACCGGAGGATGAATGCGCAGTGTTTTCTCCTGTACTTTCTCCAGATCAAGCATGTGCAGAAGATGCTCGTACTGTTTCAGCTTTGCCTGCGAAATCATGTCATCCTGCACCGGCATATAAATCCGGTCGCATTCACTCAAAAGCTGAAACAGATTGTCCACCTGCTCACTTAAATCCAAAATGATCGCGTCATACTCCCGAAACGACATAATCTCTTTCAGAAACGCCAGCCACTCCTCCCCTGTCACATCACGGATATCCGACGGCGACAGAGCCGGCGGAATGTACTCCAGCTCATGAAAGGTCTGGATCACAGAGTTCAGCTTGTAGATCAGCCCGCCTTCCTTCTGTCTTGAAAAATAAATCAGGTCGGAAATGTCCATACGGTAATTTACCTGAAACAGCTCCTCAAACCCGGAAAATTCCTCAAAGTTCATGTAAAGCACCTTTTTGGATTCCGCCAGAATTTCTCCGAGACACAACGCAAAGGTCGTCTTTCTGGTACGTCCGATCGGCGAATACACGCCATAAAGTTTTGTATTCCTTACGCCCAGAGAGAGTGTGTGCGGCTGCGGATGATCCTGCACATAATACTCCATCACCTCTGACAGAATATCGTCCGACGACTGATACTTGTAAATCAGCGGGTAGCCCAGATCCGATATCTGTTCCCCCTCAGAGAGAATAATCGTGCGGCTGATCGGCAGTTCCCGTATTTCATTACACATCGCTCTCGTTGAAATCAGCAGAATCTCTATCTCATTTTCTTTCGCAAATTTTTCCAGGCTTTGCACATTCGTAAATGCCTGTACTTCAAATGGTGTTGTTTTCCGCTCATTCAGATACTCCGTAAGATTACACGCGTACGAGGCTTCCAGATCACAGACTGCAAATATACTTTTTTTCATAATAAACCTCCCGGCTATTCTATTTTTATAATTTCCGTTTCAAAAGCTGAGCAGGATTCCAATCAGCACCGGCACGGAAAAACAAAATCTGGCATTTTCCTTCACCCCATCGAGATACGGCCTCCACTGACCGCTCTTTGCATAATCACTGACATATCTCAAAAAATATCCCAGCCGCTCACCCAGTTCATGGTGTCGGTATAAAATCAAAAGAGAGAGTACGCCGGCGGCAAATAACGACCGCATCAGACAGACAAATACCCCCGCCGGGCCAAAAAAGCCACCGGCAACACACAGCAGCTTGATGTCCCCTGCTCCCAGCATGCGGAAAAAATACAGACCGCCAAGAAGCAGCAGCGGCAGCAGGGCTCCGCCCAAAAACAGGATCAGTCCAAGTGGTCCCTCCTCAAACAGCTGATAAATCATCCCCATCGCCAGACCGGCTGCAATCACCGCGTTCGGAATCCGCTCCGCCCAAAGGTCGCAGAGCACCGCCGTCATCGCTATGCCGGTAAGCGAAACCATCTGAATGTCTCTGTAAATAAATGTATTCCTCCTCTCCGGGAATCCTTTCGAAGTCCTCTGCTCTCCTGCTCTGGTTCCCCGCATTTCCCGGACACTTTTTCCGGGTATATTCTTCCGGGCGCTTTTCCCGGTTTTTTCCGGACACTTTTCCGGACAAGGGCCGCCCTTCCGGCTTCGGACTCTCTGTCTTTTCGCACCGCTCCTGTCACCGGCCCGCCCTGTTGTATCCTGACGTATCTTCACGCCGTTTTCACAATGCTACTTTTCTCATTGGTAATCTGAAAGAAACATACAGAAGTGTAACTGTCCCGTATCTACCAGCTACAAAGATATTTCTCTTTCTCTTTAAACGCAGCTTTTGTATGCTTAGAATAGTATGATGCATTTATATGCTTTTTGAGTTGATGTAAAACCGATTATATCACAGAATTTTGATTTGTAAATATGATAAGTGGATTTTTTATTCGTTTTGTGAGAAACGCACAAAAAACCGGGGTGCGAATGCCCCCGGTTATTGTTACTTATTCACACGGCCGCGGATCCGGCGTCCGGCTTATGCCGGATGCATGTCTCCACTCTGACGAATCAGCCTCGTTTTCACGACTCCCGATCCATGTACTTCATATAATTCACGACCATCATTGCAATCTTGAACGTCAGCGCATCGTCGAATTTGCGGATGTCAAGCCCCGTACTCTTTTCCAGCTTCTCAAGGCGGTATACCAGCGTATTGCGGTGAATATAAAGCTGCCGCGCTGTCTCAGATACATTCAGACTGTTCTCGAAAAACTTGTTGATCGTCGTAATAATTTCATCATCAAACGTATCCGGCGTCTCCTCACCGAACACCTCTTTCATAAACATCCGGCAGAGCGGGATCGGCAGCTGGTAGATCAGACGGCCAATGCCAAGCGTATTGTAAGCGACAATCTGCTTTTCCTCGTAAAAAATCTTCCCGACGTCGAGCGCCATCTTCGCTTCCTTATAGGAACGGGACACCTGACGGATCTCTGTTACAATCGTGCCGTAGGCAATCTTCACAGCAGACATGGCTTCCGTATTCAGCATGTCGCGCAGCATTTTTGCCGTGCGCTCCACATCTTCATAGGTATCCTTTTCGGTAAGCTGCTGCACCAGAATGATACTCTTTTCGTCTACCTCCGTCACAAAATCCTGCGACTGATTCCCAAAGAGACCCTTCACAATCTCCTTCGCCGTGCTGTCCTTTTCGTATTTCGTCTCAATCAGATAGACAATCCGGCGCGCTTCCGTATCAATGTGCAGTTTCTTCGCACGGTTGTAAACATCCACCATCAGCATATTGTCCAGCAGAAGGTTCTGAATGTAATTGTTGCGGTCATAGCGTTCCCGATAGGCCACGATCAGATTCTGAATATGGCTGACCGCCACCCGCCCCATCGTATAGGCATCCTCAGCCTTTCCACCGGTAATCAGAACATACTCCAGCTTTTTGTCATCAAACACCTTAAAAAAATGATTGCCCTGCACCACCTGACTGTCCGCCGGCGAATCCACAAACTGTGCAATCGCGTCTCTCTGGATGTCTTCCGCTCCGACCGTAGCCGCCACTTCATTGCCGTCCGTATCCGTGATCGTAAAATCCACATGTGTGATCGTATGCAGTTCCTCAATCGTATTCTGTAAAATCTGAACTGAAATCATATTCTATCATTCCTTTTTTATTCTTTATTATGCAGTCGTATTTCTTCCTGCCTGTTCCATTCCTGACTTTTCGGTCTTCGCTGCCGCTCCGGTCCTGATATATTTGATGATACCTACGGATTTCTACGCACTTCGTGCTCTTGAAATCCTAAAAACATTCGGAATCCGCTCATTATGGCTTGATTCAAACCATAATGGCTACTTCCTCATGTTTTTGCGGGTCCCAAAGTCAGGAATAGGAACGCCAGCGTTCCATTCCTGACTTTTCGACCCTTTGTATCATCATAAACGATTTTAATCTTTTTGACAAGAAAAAAAGTCCCGCCGATGAGATTGTTCGCCCCACCGGCGGTGAAAACTGTCAGAATTTGAAAACCGCCACTCCATACCTCGGCAGGTCGTAAGCAAACGAGAACGGTCTCCCGTCGCACTCCTGCTTCACGGCCTTGTAGACTTCCGGCTGCTCTTTTCCGGTGCCGCCATACTCTGCGGCATTGCTGTCGAGAATCAGCTTATACTGCTTCCGTCTCGGCACGCCGACCCGGTAATCCGGCCGGTCGACCGGCGTAAAATTGATGACAAAGAGCAGATTGTTCTTTCCGTTCGCCGAATGACGCACAAAGCTAAAAATACTGCGGAAATTGTCGTCCGCGTTGATCCACTCGAAGCCGCCCGGCTCACAGTCCAGTTCATACAGGCAGGGATTCTTCCGGTACAGCTTAAGCAGAGCGCGCGTAAAGGCCTGCATCTGCTGATGTCTCGGCTCCGAGAGCAGGAACCAGTCGAGTTCCCGTTCCTCGCTCCACTCTCTTAACTGCCCGAACTCCTGTCCCATAAAGAGCAGCTTCTTGCCCGGATGCCCGATAAAGAACGAGTAGCCGCACTTTAAATTCTCAAATTTGTCGTCATACAGCCCCGGCATCTTGTTTACCATCGAGCACTTTAAGTGTACCACCTCGTCATGTGAAAGCGGCAGAATGTATTTCTCCGAGTACGCATAGGTCATCGCAAACGTCATCTTGTTGTGATTGTACTGACGGAAATACGGATCGAGCTTCATATACTCAAGGAAATCATGCATCCAGCCCATGTTCCACTTCATCGTGAAACCAAGTCCGTCGTCCTCCGGCGGCGTCGTCACCTTCGGCCATGCCGTTGACTCCTCCGCGATCATCATAAAACCCGGATACCGGCCGACCAGCACGCTGTTCAGATGCTTGAAAAATTCAATCGCCTCCAGGTTCTGATTGCCGCCGTATTTGTTCGCCACCCACTGGCCGTCCTGTCTGCCGTAATCCAGATACAGCATCGAGGCCACCGCGTCCACACGCAGCCCGTCCACATGAAATTCACTGATCCAATAGATGGCGCTCGCGATCAGGAAATTCTTCACTTCATTTTTGCTGTAATCAAACACCTTCGTGCCCCAGTCCGGATGTTCACCCTTGCGCGTGTCCGCGTACTCATACAGGCAGGTGCCGTCGAACTCGGCAAGGCCCTGCGCGTCGCGCGGAAAATGCGCCGGCACCCAGTCCAGGATGACGCCGATCTTATTCTTATGCATATAATTGACAAAATACGCAAAATCCTCCGGCGTCCCGTAACGCGACGTCGGCGCGAAATATCCGGTCACCTGATAGCCCCAGGAACCGTCAAACGGATGCTCCGCAATGCCCATCAGCTCCACATGCGTGTAGCCCATATCCTTCACATACTCCGCCAGAGCACGCGCGAACTCGCGGTAATTGTAATACCCGCTCTCGTCCTCGCCGTGCGGATGGCGCTTCCAGCTGCCCGGATGCACCTCGTAGATCGCAATCGGACTCCTGTCCTGATCAAACTCCTTTTTGCTCTCCTGCCATGTGGCATCCGACCATTTGATCGTCCTCAGATCCGCGACCCGCGACGCAGTCCCCGGCCGATACTCCGCGTAGTTCGCGAACGGATCCGCCTTGTACAGCTTCCTGCCGTCCGGCGTGAGGATCAGATATTTATAAAGCTGACCCGCGCCTACGCCCGGCACAAACAGGGCGTAAATCCCCAGCGGCTCCAGCCTCTCCATCGGATGACTGTATTCATCCCAGTCATTAAACGAACCGATGAGCTGCACCCGCTCGGCATGCGGCGCCCACACCGCAAAATACGTCCCTTCTTTTCCCTTCCAAGTCATCGGGTGCGCCCCCAGCTTCTTATAAATATCGTAGTGCGCCCCCTGCCCGAACAGATACTGATCCAGCTCGGTGATGAACTCCTGCTTTTCCCTGCCTCGTTTCTTCTGTGTGCCTGCCTCAGATGCCGCCCCTGTTTTCGTAGTTTTGCCCGCCATACCACATTTCTCCTTGCTACTATATTGTTTAACAGTTCAGAATAATTACATTTGTTCCACCAAAAATATCCGCCCGTCTCCCGGCGCCACCTCCGCCGTCAGTCTGCCATTCTCCGCCGTGATTGTCTCCCCGGTCGCTAGATCGGTGATCCTTCCGGCCTGACACGGCAGCGGCGCTGAGATCATCGCCGGATTTTCGTCATTGTTCACCATCACCAGCGCCGTCTCCTCACCGCCGATCCGCGCAAACGCATACTGCCGGGTCGTCAGCGCCAGCTCCCGGTAGGTACCTTCGCCGATCACCGGATGCTCCCGGCGGCACCTGCCAAGGAAGGTGATAAACTCTTCCAGCCCCGGCACCGGAGGATTCTGCTCCATCTCCTCCAGATTCAGATAAGGCCGCAGTGCCGGATCACCGCCGTTTGATTTTCTGCCCTCCACGCCCCATTCCGAGCCGTAGTAGATCGAGGGAACGCCAGGCAGCGTATACAGCAGTGTATATACCGAGCGCAGATGCCTCTTATCATTCAGCTTCGACACAATCCGGTCCACATCGTGGTTGTCCACAAACGAGTACAGCACCCTGCCGCGGCAGAGTCCGCCGTTCCCGTCAAACAGCCGCCGGATCGTATGCGCGATCTCAAAATAATTGTGATCATTGTGTCCGGAATAAAGCCCCTTGTGCAGTTCATAATCCGTCACCGAATGCAGCATCTCCGGATTCGCCCAGCGCGAATAATCGCCGTGGATCACCTCGCCCATCAGCCAGAAGTCCTGCTTCTCATTGCCGGTCATCCACCGCATTTCCTTCATAAAATCAAAATCCAGACAGTCCGCGCAGTCCAGCCGGATGCCGTCGATGTCAAACTCATGGATCCAGAAACGGATCACATCAAACAGGTAATCCTTCACCTCGCGGTTCTGCAGATTCAGGTTCACCAGTTCAAAACAGTTCCGCCATGCCTCGTAGCCGAAACCATCGTTATAGGGATTGTTTCCCCAGAAATTGATTCCTTTATACCAGCCGCAGTACCGCGAACCCTCGCGGTGTTGCTGAATATCCTGAAACGCGAAAAATTCGCGCCCCGTATGGTTGAACACGCCGTCCACCACGACCTTCAGTCCCAGCTCGTGCGCCTTTTTTACAAACCGTTTAAAATCCTCATTGTCGCCCAGTCTGCGGTCCACCTTTTTATAGTCCTTCGTGTCATATCCGTGCGAAGTGGACTCAAACAACGGACCAATGTAGATCGCACCGCATTCCAGACCGCGGATATGCGGAAGCCATTTTTCCAGTTCATTAAACCGATGAACCACCTGCTCCTCATTATTATAATACGGTGCCCCGCTCATCCCCAGCGGGTACATGTGATAAAAAACCGTGTTGTCATACCATGCTGCCATCATCCATTCCTCCGTAACTATTTTGCCGTTCCTGTGCAGTCTTTGATTCATTTTTTTCTACTGCATCCACATGCATGCGAAAGCAGTCCATTATCTGCCTGTCCCGAATATAAAAAATCTATGTCTCACGAGAAAATCCCGTACATAAACTGTTTTACCAGTGCGGAAATCTGCTGCCGGTCCACATTCTCCTGCTCCGCCGGGTCATGTTCATAATGCAGCAGAAAATACGAACTGATCGTACCGACAAAACCGATCGCGAACTGCCGCTGCCGGCCGTTCATGTTGCCCAGCTGGCCCGCCGCCCGGTCAAAAACCCGCACCACCATATCATAAAATTCCACAATGTAGGGCTGGATCGTCTGATAAGCCTCATTCCCTCTAGCCGAGTAAAACAACGCCATCATCAGCATATAAAAATGCCGGTCCTGCTCAAAAAAGCCGCAGAAAATATCCGCCAGCCAGTACAGCGCGTCCTCGATCCGCAGATCCTTCCGCAGGCTTTTCGCATCCAGCTCCCGGTACATCCCGCGAAGCCGGTCAAACCGCTCCGCCACCAGCGCTTCCAGCAGTCCCTTTTTACTGCCAAAATAATAATACAGCGTCGGCTTCGTCAGCCCCGCGCGGGCCACAATCTCCTGCACGCCGACCGCGTCATATCCTTTTTCATAAAACAGCTCGTTCGCGCACTGCAAAAGGCGGGTCCGGTTGTCCATCGTTTCCATGCTGTCCGTGTTCTCCGTGTTGTCCATAAAACCCCCGCTTGCAACTGTTCCGTACTCTCACTGTTACGAGACGGATCCCGTACTCTGTGCAGATTTTTCCTCGCATCAGTTCAACAATCCGATATGATTATACCGTTCGGTATATAAAAAGTCAACCCTTTCCAGACATTCCTCCATTTTTTTAACATGTTATTATCTGAATCTGGCACATCCGCATCGCGTTCAGCGCGTTCTCATGGCTTTCCGGCGTTACACCCGCGCAGCACGATGCGTCCACTGTCATCGGAATCTCCGGAAAAGCAGCCTTGAGAATCATTGCATTTGAAATCACACAGATGTCCGTGCAGAGACCAACCAGCTCAATGGAATCGGGCGTTCCGCCATCTGTGTTTCCACTCTGTGCGCCCCTGCCCGACTGCCTTGCGGCACAGGCTTTCACCACTTCCGGCAGCGCAGGCGACCCGAACGACGGCTTATCCACCACCGTACAGCCTTCCACATACACCTTCTCTGAAATCTCCCATCCGGGCGTCCCTTTTACACAGTGCACCACCGGCAGGTTACGTCCTTCCTGTGTCTGTAAATACGCCTCCGTATGAGTATCCCGCGTGTAGATTACCGTATCGCCATTTTCCAGATACCGGTCAATTTTTTCCCGTACATTGTCCACGATTGCGGCCGCTTCCATCGTGCCAAGCGCTCCGTCTATAAAATCATTCTGCATATCCACTACAATTAAAACTCTCATTTCTGTGTTCTCCCTTCCTCACTCCGGCTCAAACGCCCCGATATACAGTCCAAAAAATATATAACGCAATTTACAGAAAATGTCAAAGTGCTCTGTGATATGTCTGATGTTCCCGTTCTTTCCATTTTTCACAAAAAGGTTGACGTATACTTTATATGATGCTATGATGCAATAAAATGTATCTCGTTAAATTCTTTGCGGACATTCCGGAGGAAAACCTGTGAATTTAGATCATGTTTTTTATTTCAAAAAAATAGTAGACCGGAAATATCCGGATGAAAATTATCCCAATGTCGATATCCAGTCTGTGGTAGCAGAAGTGAAAAGGGATATTATAACGCTTTCCGATGATGATTTTATTGAAGTGATGATCAGCTGCTTTATACCAGATTTATATAAAGGAATGGGAAAATGTGAAAAACTGTTCACCAAACTCACGGAGCTTATGGTTGGTGAATGGTGGCGGAGACTTGGCGGCACGTATCGGCTGCCGACTAAAAAAGCCGGTACGGAGGACGTTGAACTGATATCCGATGACTTTTCCATTGTCTGCGACGCTGATATGTAATGACTTTTGTCAAGAAGTAAATTTATACAAAAATCACCACA
>JAJBTU010000039.1 GCA_020860715.1 Clostridiales bacterium
AGAACAGCATCGAAATGAAAAGACAGACTGTGCAGGTTTACCTGCTAAAGGCTGTATTTTCATTTCGGGATGGGCGGGCGCTGATCGTCCAGTGGACGGTGCTGAACATCCAGTGGATGTTCGCTTAGCACCGACCGGAGCGAAGCGGAGACGTTTAGCGCCGACCGAAGTGGAACGAAGACGCCCATCAAGCCTCAGACATATGACGCGCAAGCGACATATAGCCTTCGAAGAAGGCGGTCTGTGGCCTGCTGTTCTGAATTATGTTATTTTATAGAGTGACGTTGGTGTGGCCTGCTATTTCGTCACAATTCGACAATCTTTTCCCCGCGAAAAGCGAATCATCTTATCGTTTTACACAACATTTACTTTTCCCTTACATTTCTTTTGCAAATCCTTTTCACTTGTGGTATGGTATATCTGTAAAAAGTTCGTTTTCAGCCTGTGTATGAAATGCTCAGACAGGTCTGTAATTATGAAAATGGGAGACCGCGCTTTCTTTTTTTGCGCGCGGAGTGAGAATAGAAAATAGAACAGGCCGTCCGGAAAGAGGCCCGGAGGCCGCGAACTGTATTGCACACAAGGAGGAGGGAGACAACGGCGTTTCCCTGAAAAAGACAGATGGGTATAGGTAATATCATTTCATTGTTCGGAAGTCTGGGACTGTTCCTGTTTGGCATGAAGTATATGGGGGACGGCCTGGAGCTTGCAGCAGGTCCGAAGATGAAAGACCTTTTGGAGACACTGACCCGCAACCGGGTGATGGGCTTCCTGCTTGGAGCACTTGTCACGATCGTGATTCAGTCGTCATCTGCGACCACCGTGATGGTCATGGGATTTATCAATGCCGGCATTATGGATCTGGCACAGGCGACCGGCGTGATCTTCGGCGCGAACATCGGTACCACGATCACCAGTGTTCTCATCGCTCTGGACGTATCCGGCATTGCTCCGGTCTGTATCTGCGTCGGTGCGGTGATGATGCTTTATACAAAAAAGAAGCGTACCGGCTACATAGGACAGGTTATTTTGGGCTTCGGACTTCTGTTTCAGGGACTTCATTCGATGAGCACAGCGATGTCCCCCCTGAAAGATTCTCCTGCTTTTCTGAATTTTATTACACACGCGACGAATCCGGTACTTGGATTTCTCATCGGTGTTATACTCTGTGCGATCATCCAGAGCTCGTCGGCTGCGGTCGGCGTTGTGCAGGCGCTTGCACAGCAGGGACTGATGCCGCTGCATTTTGCGGCCTTTATCATCTGCGGCATCAACGTTGGATCTTCAACGCCGGCGATTCTTTCCGCGTTCAACGCGAGAAACAACGCAAAGCGGGCGGCGCTGATCTATCTGATCTTTAACGTGGTCGGCGCGATTATCTTTATGCCGCTCACGATTTTTACACCAATTACACAGATTATCGAAAAACTGGTGCCGAGCGCGATGTTCCAGATTTCTGTGTATCATATTCTGTTTAAAGTCGTGACCGGCCTGATTCTTCTGCCGCTGACAAATGAGGTCGTGACCTGGACCTACCGCATCATTCCGAAGCAGGAACATGAGAATGCATTCCGTCTGGAATACATTGATAAAAACATGCAGGTGGCCTCTCCGGCTGTAGTGACGCTGCAGGTTGGCCGTGAGGTTGAGCGGATGGGCAGACTTGTCCGGGAAAATCTGGAACGGGCGGAAACCATCGTGCGGACGCAGAGCATGGCGGGCGTACAGCAGCTGCGTGATACAGAGGATGTCATCGATTATCTTGCATCCGAGATTACCGAATATCTGACGACGATCAATGCGGCCGAGATGCCGGCGAGTGTTTCCCACTATATGACCTGCGCGTTCAATGCGGTGAATGACCTGGAGCGCATCGGCGATCATGCGGTCGTAATCTCCGGCCAGAATGAGACAAGCCTGGAGGCCGGAGAACCCTATTCAGACGAGGCCAAAGCAGATCTTCTGGAAATTTTTGAACTGGATCTGCAGCTGTTTGATGAGACAATGGAGCTCTTCAGCAAGCACAGCTTTACGCCGGAGGTCTGGGTGGACATCCGCAAGCGGGAGCACCGGGTCACAAAGAAGGCTTCCAAAGCGCAGGCAAGACATATGGACCGCCTGAAAGACGGACAGTGTTCGTTTGAGAAAGGGCTGACCTTTGTCGAGATCCTTGACAGTTTTGTGCGTATCGCGAACCATTCCGTTAATATCGCTGAGGAGAGCGGTTCCGAGATGCTGAGCGGGATGCTGAAAACGGACAACAGCTGAGATAACGCAGTCCGTGACGGACAAAAAGAAACGGCCGGATGAAATCCGACAAAACGGTTGACAAAAAAAATCCATACTGCTATCATTCGGTATGGGCGAACGAAGGCGTTCTTCCCTTTATTATGCGCAGGTCGACAGATCTTCCTGCCCGATAGGGAAGCAGCGCCTTTTCTGACGTGAAGGAAGAACAGAATCTCCTGCTGACGAAAATGTTGAGATGACAGCGTGAATATAAGAGAACAGGCAGGGCTCTGGCGGCTGTGAAAATGGGAACAAGGAGGAACGATATGAGCAGATATACGAGGGCGGATATATACAGGATTATTGAGGAGGAGGATGTACAGTTCATCCGGCTGCAGTTCACGGATATGTTCGGGACTTTGAAAAATCTTGCCGTGACGGTCAACCAGCTGGATCGTGTGCTGGACAATAAGGTTACGTTCGACGGCGCGTCCATAGAGGGCTTTGCCCGGATCGAGCGTTCGGATCTGTGCCTGCATCCGGATCTGGATACCTTCCTGATTTTTCCATGGAGACCGCAGAACGGCAAGGTAGCCCGCTTTATCTGTGATATTTATTATGCGGACGGCAAGCCGTTTGACGGGGATCCACGGTATGTACTGAAAAAGGTGGTTGCGGAAGCGGAACAGATGGGATATTGCCTGGAGGCGGGACCGGAATGTGAATTTTTCCTGTTTCACACGGATGACGAAGGCCGGCCGACCACAGTGACGCACGAACAGGCCGGATATTTTGATATTGCGCCGATTGATCTGGGTGAAAATGCGCGTCGCGATATGATCCTGACAATGGAGGAAATGGGCTATATTGTGGAATCTTCGCACCACGAGGCGGCTCCGGCGCAGCACGAGATTGATCTGCGCTATGATGAGGCGCTGCAGAGCGCGGACGGCATTATGACCTTCCGGCTTGCGGCAAAGACGGTCGCCAAGCGGCATGGTTTGCACGCCTCTTTTATGCCAAAGCCGGTCGCAGGGGAGAACGGATCCGGGATGCACATCAATCTGTCTCTGACGAAAGACGGCAAAAATGCTTTTTATGACGCCTCAGACCCGATTCACTTAAGTCAGGAGGGACGCTGGTTTATCGGCGGTCTTCTGAAGCATATCCGTGCGGTGACGGCGGTGACGAACCCGATTGTTAATTCGTACAAGCGGCTGGTGCCCGGTTTTGAAGCTCCGGTGCATGTCGCCTGGTCCGCAAAGAATCGGATTCCGCTGATCCGCATCCCGATCATGGGGAACGGCACCAAGCGCATCGAACTTCGAAGCCCGGATAATGCGGCGAATCCGTATCTGGCTCTGGCTGTCTGCATGGCCGCCGGGCTTGACGGCATCCGCAATCAGATCACGCCGCCGGAGAACATGGATGAGAACCTGCATGCACTGGATCCTGAAGTGCTGAAAGCGAAAGGCGTGGAGCGGCTTCCGGTCACACTGCTTGAAGCGGTGGAGGCGTTGGAGGAGGACGAGTTTATCTGCGGCGTGCTGGGAGAACATGTGACCAGACGCTATATCAAGGCGAAAAAAGAGGAGTGGGAAGAGTACCAGTCGAGCGTGAGCGAATGGGAGCTTAACCGCTATCTTGCCAGAGTCTGAGTATCTTCGGCAGGAGGATTCGGATGTTTAATACCAATATTATAGTCGTATTTCCGAAACCGGAAGATGCGAAAAATGTCCGGAATCTCCTGACCCGCAGCGGATATGGAGTCCGGGCGGTCTGTACGAGCGGCGCGCAGGCACTTTCAGCGGCTGACCGTCTCGGCTCAGGCGTGATTGTCTGCGGCTATAAATTTGCGGACATGGTGTATTCGGAACTTTATGAGGATATGCCGAATTCCTTTGGAATGCTGCTCGTAGCATCCGCGCGCGCTGTAAGCGATGGCATTTCGGAAGGCGTTCTCTGCGTGACGATGCCTTTTCATGTCAATGATCTGCTGGATTCACTGGAGATGGTGATCAGCCAGCAGCAGCGCCGCAGGCGGCAGAAGCGCATGATGCCGCCGCAGCGGACCGACGAGGAAAAGAAGCTGATTGCCGAGGCAAAATCTCTTCTGATGGAGCGCAACGGCATGACCGAGGAGGAGGCGCACCATTATCTGCAGAAGACCAGTATGGACAGCGGGACAAACATGGTGGAGACTGCGCAGATGCTGTTCGCGCTGATGCGTGATGAGTAATTTGTGTCGGGAAATCTGCGCTTATGCGGCAGTTAAGCCGGACTGCAGCGGATTTTACAGACTTAAAAAAATGAAACGTTAATTTCGGAAAAAACAAGACATGGAGGCTGGAAATGAGATTTACCAAAATGCATGGTCTGGGGAATGATTATATTTATGTGAACTGCCTGAAAGAACAGATCGCAAATCCTTCCGAAGCCGCGATCCGTGTGAGTGACCGTCACTTCGGCATTGGCTCAGACGGACTGATCCTGATCAGACCTTCGGACAAGGCAGATTTTCAGATGGAAATGTACAACGCGGACGGCTCTCAGGGCGCGATGTGCGGCAACGGCATCCGCTGTGTGGCAAAATATGTCTACGATTATGGTCTGACCGACAAGACACAGATCAGTGTGGAGACGAAGAGCGGCATTAAATATCTGGATCTGACGGTCAGGGACGGAAAAGTTGCTCTGGTCCGTGTGGACATGGGAGCGCCGATCCTGGAGCCGGAGCGGATTCCGGTGCGTATCGGGGGTGTATCTTCAGCGGAAAAGCCGATCATCGGAGAAGCGGTTTCTGTTGGAGAGGATATTTTTTCCATCACCTGCGTCTCCATGGGGAACCCGCACTGTGTTGTACCTGTTAAGGATGTGGACGGACTGGAGATTGAAAAAACCGGCCCGCTGTTTGAAAATCATTCGATGTTTCCGGATCGGGTCAATACGGAATTTGTGAGAGTCCTCGATCACGACACGGTGCAGATGCGTGTCTGGGAGCGCGGCTCCGGTGAGACGCTCGCCTGCGGTACAGGTGCCTGTGCGGTTGCTGTTGCAGGCGCGTTAAACGGATGGACCGGAAACAAAGTGACGGTGAAGCTGCGCGGCGGAGATCTGCAGATCGAGTGGGACCGCGGGAAGAATACGGTGTTTATGACCGGTCCGGCTACGACGGTGTTTGAGGGAGAAATTATTTTATAAAGAGATTGTATAAGGAGGCCATTATGTTTAAGATCAATGAAAATTACCTGAAGCTGCCGGGCAGCTACCTTTTTTCCACGATTGCGAAGAAGGTGAATGAATTTCAGGCGGCGAACCCGGATAAATCCGTGATCCGTCTCGGCATCGGCGACGTGACACAGCCGCTCGCTCCGGCAATCATCGACGCGCTGCACGGCGCGGTGGATGAGATGGGAAAGGCGGAGACCTTCCACGGATACGCGCCGGATCTCGGCTATGAGTTTTTGCGCACGGCGATCGCGAAGAATGACTACGCGGACCGCGGCTGCGACATCGCGGCGGACGAAATCTTTGTGTCAGATGGTGCGAAGTGTGATTCCGGCAACATTCAGGAGATCTTCAGTGTGGATAATAAGATCGCGGTGTGCGATCCGGTATACCCGGTCTATGTGGATACCAACGTCATGGCAGGCCGCACCGGCACCTATGATCCGAAGACGGAGATGTGGAGCGATGTGATCTATATGCCCTGCACGGCAGAGAACAATTTTGCACCGGAGCTTCCGAAGGAGACACCGGATATGATTTATCTGTGCTTCCCGAATAATCCGACCGGAGCGACCATCACAAAGGATCAGCTTCAGGTGTGGGTGGATTACGCGAATAAAGTCGGCGCGGTCATCATTTACGACGCCGCTTACGAGGCATATATTTCTGAGCCGGATGTACCGCACACAATTTTTGAGTGCGAGGGCGCGCGTACCTGTGCGATCGAGCTCAAATCCTTTTCCAAGAATGCCGGTTTCACCGGAACCCGTCTGGGCTACACGGTGATTCCGAAGGATTTAAAGTGCGGGGATGTGATGCTGCATTCTCTCTGGGCGAGACGCCACGGCACCAAATACAATGGCGCTCCGTACATCCAGCAGCGCGCGGGTGAGGCAGTCTATTCGCCGGAAGGCAAGGAGCAGCTTGCAAAGCAGGTGGCTTACTATATGAACAATGCAAAGGTCATCAAGGAGGGTCTTCAGGAAGCCGGCTATACCGTTTCCGGCGGCGTGAACGCTCCGTATATCTGGCTGAAGACGCCGGGATCGATGACCTCCTGGGAATTCTTTGATTACCTGCTGGCGAACGCAAATGTAGTCGGCACACCGGGATCAGGATTCGGACCGAGCGGCGAGGGCTATTTCCGTCTGACTGCGTTCGGCACCTACGAGAATACGGTGGCCGCGCTGGAGCGGATCAGGAAGATGTGAGGAAATTTATTATGAAACTATTGTTCATACGCCACGGCGATCCGGATTACTCGATCGATTCTCTGACTGAGAAAGGCTGGAAAGAGGCGGAATATCTTGCGGAGCGCATTGCAAAGCTGGATGTCCGGGACTTTTACGTATCCCCGCGCGGACGCGCGAGGGATACGGCTTCGCTGACGTTAAAAAAGATGAACCGCACAGCCATACAGTGTGAATGGCTGCGTGAATTTGCGCCGCGGATCGACCGGCCGGACCGTAAGGATTCGCCGGTCTGCTGGGACTGGCTGCCGCAGGACTGGACGGCCGATGAGCGGTTTTATCTGCCGGATCAGTGGTATGAACCGCCGATCATGAAGGCAGGCAAAGTCAAAGAAGAGTATGAGTGGGTCGCAGAAGGCATGGATACACTTCTGGCCGGGTATGGCTATGTCCGCGACGGACATCTTTACCGCACGGAGCAGGGCAACAATGATACGCTGGTGTTTTTCTGCCATTTTGGCGTTACCTGCGTTCTGCTGGGACATCTGATCGGCGCGTCACCGATGGTGCTCTGACACGGACTCTGTTCGGCTCCGACCTCGGTGACTACGGTGGTGACCGAGGAGCGAAGGAAAGGCATCGTGAGCTTCCGCGCAAGTACGTTTGGAGATGTTTCCCATCTTTATGTGAAGGACGAACCACCCGCGTTCTCGGCGCGGTTCAGCGAATGCTATGAGAATGAAAATGAGCGGCTGGATTGAACCGCCGCTCGTTTCCCGTTTATGGGGCATGAAAAGTTTTTCATACCTGTCTTAATGCCGTTCAAAGCCTTCCGGCCTGTTTTCCAGTTCACGGATTCCTTCGTCTAAAATGTGCAGAGTCTCTTCCTGGGTGTATACCAGCTGGCTGCCTGACAGAGACTGGAAAAAATCCAGAAAAGCGCGGCAGACAGATTTTTCAGAGATGTGTATATTACAGTAGTAAGCTCCGTGTATAAAATCCGCAGTCGTGTCAAACCATACGTTTCCGCTTGTGTCAATATAAAGTGTCAGATAGTCCGGAATGCGCAGCACGGAAGGCCGCGCGATCCGGCCGGTTACTTTATCGGAGGCAATATCCGCACGCAGAAGCGACAGAAAGAGGAGCCGATCCGGGACATCAAGGGCCGAAACATATTCGGGCGGTATTTCTGAAATCTTTCCGGTCTCAATAAAATACTGCAGTCCTTTTTCCGAAAAAACAGTGCAGAAATTTTTCTCAACCATCTGAACAAGAGAAAAGTGATGCAGCACAGCATCATACAGAGCCTGCATGGAGCCGTCGATTCCCTGAACATATTTAGCGATCAGTTCCGGGGTGGAGTAACGGCCGAAGCAGGGCTGCGGCATCACGCATAAGGAACCTTTCTGATCGATCATGGAAGTGGAGACCTCCAGAATATCAGAAAGTGTGGTCGCAAAAGAAACAAACGGTTCACAATGATCTTTCAGATTTTGAAAATGGCCGGAAAAATAATGTACCAGCTTTTCTGAATCTTCGATCAGTGCTGTTGACAGATTCTGTGAGAGAAGAATCAGATAATGCGGCGTGATGATATAATAGTTGAGCGGATTTACGGAAAGAGATTCCGGATGTTCATAAAAATAGAACGGCCGGTAGGAATCTCTGGCGATCAGGCACAGCGGAATGATCTGCTGCAGCATCCCGACGCTCTTCGAGCAGTCGTTGTCCGCGGCCGTCGGAAAACAGAAGAGCTGATCTACACAAAAATGAGCGCCGTTTTTCCAAAGCTGTATCAAAAGGGATGAAATATCCGCTCCGAAAGGAAGAAACAGCTGAAAACAGACTTCAGATCCCTGCGAGACTTCCCGGGAAAGGAGTCTGGTCAGCGCGTTTAAAACAGAAAACTCCCCTTCATACAATCCGTTTTTAACGGAGCCGGATGGAAAGACGGCAGGAAAAACATCTGCCTGCGGAACCGAGGAATCCGATGGAAAATAAACAGAGGAAAGATGGTTTAGCAATTCACTGACAGCAGAGCGGTTTCGCCAGACATCCTCACCCTGAAGAAGCATATCATAAAGCCGGAAGAATTCCTGACGTTCCTCAAGGGATAACTGCAGGTAACTGGCCAGGGAACGAACCGTTTTGTAAGAGAGGACTCGTTCATCCTTTAATGCTTTATGAATGGAAGTTCGTTCCGTTCCGATGCCGCGCGAAATAGCAGAGATGGATTCGCCGCTTTCATCAATCAGTTTTTTCAGGTACTCACTGAATTTAGACATAGGTTGGTTCTCCCGAATTTTTTCTTTAAGTATATACCAAAAGGAAATGTGACGCAAATTGTATTGTGACAAAATCCGACACGAGGGGCGGCACAGCTTCCGTCACAGGTTGAATTCGGTATCTGATTCGGGTAGAATATCGGCTGAAAACCAGAGATTAGAAAACACTAGAGAAACAGATTGTGTTGGCAGTAAAGAGAAAGCAGAGGAGATATGATGTTAAAAAAGTGCAGAGTTTGGATAACAGTAATGGCAACAGCGTTTTGCCTGACTTTTGCGTCAGGGGAAAAGAGTGAAGCGGCCGATCAGACCGGAGGCATGTCGGATCTGTTCTATCAGTATATTGGTGAGGTACTGATTCCGGAATATGGTCTCTCCGGCAGCGGCCAGACAACACAGATGTCAGCCTTTGAAGAGTATTCCGGTCAATGGCTGCAGAGCGGTATTCTGTCAGCGGTTGTTACGGATCTGGACGGAGATGGAAAGGAAGAAGGGCTGGTTTTCCTTCTGGAGGACGAGGGCGAAGACGAACTGGATTTATATGCTCTTGTTTACGAGGAGGAGGACGGGGAGGTACTGCTTGCGGACAGCCGGTACCTTGACTGTGTTGAACATTCCGACTGGTGGAACTGCGGATGGAATGTCAGCCTGATCGAAAACGAAGGCTCATCTCCCTGTATCCTTTTCGAAGACTGTACATGGGGAAATACGTGGTATGCTTTAGAGATCGGCATGAGCGCTTCCTATCTGGTTGAAGAGGAATACGAGATATTTGGCTATGACGGGACTTCCTTTGAGGATGTTTACAGCTATGTACAGGGAGGCGCGGCGTCCGGAGGATTTGAATATGAGGAATATGTATATGAAAACGGGTCGTTCGTGAGCGAAAGGACGCTGTATTCCAGTATTCCGGATTCCGGATCCAATCCTGTATACAACAGCTATACGGAAGCGATGAATTATGTTGCGGCTCTCTATGGCCTGACGGTCAATACAGATCTGATTTCAGACAGTGATACCAGCCGGCTCTGGCCTCAGATGTCAGAAAGCATCTTCCTCGACAGCGAGAATCTGACCCGCGTTTTCCGCTATGCGATTCTTACAGAGGATACGGAGAGCCCTTATACGTATGAGCAGACACTCGTCGATTATACGGATCAGGAATGGAGCAGCTATTATCAGGGAACAGATGACAATAATGCTGACGGAGAGGAGGAAAATTCCGGCCTGATTGAGTCGTCTGGAAGTGGAGAAGTCAGCGCATCAGAAGAAGCGCTGCAGACAAAGCTGAATGAACTGATCAGCACCTATGGTATTTTTGAATCCGGACTGAGAGGTACGGTGATGAATTATGATATCCCGTACTGGCTTCAGACCTCGGGGATCCTCTCCGCGGAGATTCTGGATCTTGACGCGGATGGAACACCGGAACTGCTGGTCTGCAGAACGGATGACTGGATGTTCAATGGCGACAGCTATTATAAAATACTGACAGAGGTCTATGAGGTGGAAAATGAGACTGTAGTGCTGTCGGACAGTATGTGGTTTGAGCCATATGGTTTCAGCAGAAACGATGAGACATCCTTTACTCATCAGTATGTGTCACTGATCTGGAAGGAGAGCAGTCAGGTATATGCAACGATCAATTACGTTCAGATGGAGAGCGGATATGATCTGGTGTGCGAGTATTATGACCAGGGCATTTTTGCGGATGGCGGGTATGCGGCGACCTGGGTACTGGAATACCAGAACGGAACGCTCCAATATGTCTGCAGCCTGGAGAACGGCGAAGTGGGAAGCGACGTGGAAACGGGATTTGCCTATGAGTTTGAGGACGGGGTAAATACGAAGACGACGATGTATTATGACCCGGAGTGGTGTGATCTCAGCTATTGGGAAGGCTCTTATACCGACCTGCAGGAATGGGACTGGACATCCGGCGTGATAAAGACAGAATTTTTCTCGAAATACGGGCTGACGTTTTCTCCGGTCGAAATGGAATTTGACTTTGACTATGACCTTTTTTGCAATTATGATGATTACTATGGATTCACCGGAACAACATCCGGCGATTCGGAGGCGGAACTGGTATTCACACTGGTCGTAGATTCCGTGGTCGAAGATTATTATTCTGACCATGATCTTGAACTCTTTCTGCTTGAGGAAACCCTGACCAGGGGGAATGAACTTACGGGCGAGGACAGCAGTGATACGGCGGATGATTCCGACTATTATATTATCTTTGTCGAGGACTATCTGTACGCATCAGATCAGACCCAGGTATTTGCGGATATCTATGCGTATGACGCAGACGGAGAATATCTCTGGGATTATGAGACGGATGCTTATGAACCGACGGAACTCAGCCGTGTTTATGAGATCGGACAGAGAAATGGCTGCTATTATTATGTGGAAGGCGGAACGGTGGTTGCTCTTGATGCGGAGACCGGTGAATTTCTTTGGGAAAACAGTGAGTTTGGAGGAAGCGGACAATCGGCGTTTTCAGATGCCGGGATCTGTCTGACAGGGTTTTACGGTCCGGACTTTTTCGCCGTGTCTTATGATGGGACGACCCTGTGTGAGATCGACAGCTTTGGCACAGAGTATTATTGGGCGTCCTATATCGATATCGTTGACAATACGGCACTTGTGACGCTGAACGAGGGAGAACATGAAGCGCAGGTGGATCTGGATACCTGGGAATACACGATCAATTATTAATAGTAGGATATTATTTTGAGAAGGAGAGAAGCAATGAAAAGTTTGAAGAAGATTATGCTGGTGGTTTTTGCCTGCGGATTGCTTGCCGGGGGTACAACTTCTGTTCAGGCATTCAGCGCAGAAGGAATTATTGAAGAGACCGTTCTGATTGATGAAAATGATATAAAAATAACGGCTACTGAGCTGACCTATAACGAACATTACGTATCTGTGCATGTCACGATTGAGAATAATAGTGATGAAGACATAACCGCCGCATGTAATGAAAACGGGGGAAATTCGGTAAATGGTTACATGACTGATGAAGGGTCTGCCTGGATTGATGTTGCGTCTGGTGAAACAGTCACGGAAACAATTGATTTTTACATAGAATACCTTCAGCCGCTTTATGGTATCAGCGAGATTGAGAGTATTGAATTATCTTTTTCTATAAAGAAGGGGGAAAACGAATATGTGGATTATCCTCCGGTGAAGATTACTACTCAGTTAGCGGAATCTTTTGATTATGAAACAAATACGTATCGGGAACGCGTCAATTCCGGATATCTGGAATCATATTATGACGTAACGTTGGCGTATTACGAAGAAGAAGAAATATACAACCAAAACGGGGTGATTATCAGCTCGGAAGCACTATTTCGGTCTTATGACGGCGAAGAGGAGGAGTTAGTACTTGAAATAGAAAATACGACTGATCAGCAGATAACATTTCGGATTTATAAGATATATGTGAACGGGCTGCTGATAAATAAATCCGGGTTATGGAGCTATGATACGATTAACGCCGGTGCACGGCATCTTCTGTCTATCTATGATTTGTTGGAGGATGCGAATGCAGACATATTTGACCTTAGTGATTATGGGACTTTGACGTTCGATATTGTGTATGAGGATATGGATTCAAACCCGCTCACGGAGCATCAGTTGGCCAGTATTACCCTTTCTGATAATACATCATTCAATACGGAAGGAGAAGAACTTTATAACTCGGATGGTGTTGTGATTATATCAAAAGGATTGTTTGAAGATCCGGATTATGATGAAGATTCTGATTATGTTTTCCATTGGATGCTGTTGTTTAAAAATGACAGCGGTCATGCAATTACAGTGGAAGATGAACATAAAACATTTTCTGTTAATGGGATTGCAGTGGATAACGATTCTGATTATGAGGAAGATATTGCTGATGGAATGTATGGAATTGTGGACATTGGATTGGAACTGGAGGATCTGGAAGAGGCAGGTATTTCTGAAATGGAAATAGATGAGATAACGAATGTTGAGATATCTGTCAATATAGTGGATGAGAATTATGAGGATTACAATATTATAGATACAGCAACGCTTTCACTCTCGTTTTGATTTTTTTGAAGACTGATGAAATAAGAATAGTGAGGCTACATGGAAGAGCACATGAGAACAGATCGATTGTTTTATAAGGACGCATATGTACAGGAATTCACGGCGACAGTCCTGGATTGCCGCGAAGGGGAAAAAGGGTATGAGGTGATTTTATCCGCCACGGCTTTTTACCCGGAGGGCGGAGGACAGCCGTATGATACGGGAATCCTGCGGGTGACGGTTGAGGATACCGCTGCGGAAACGCCTCAAGGTGCAGCAGAACGCATAGACCTCAACTCAGCCATAGACCTGAATTCAGCCGAGACGGTACGTGTCCTCGAAGTGCACGAAAAGAACGGCGAGTTGATCCATTATACAGACGCCGCGCTGCCTGTCGGCATACAGGTCTGCGGAAAGATTGACTGGGAGCGCCGTTTCGACCTGATGCAGCAGCATTCCGGCGAGCATATTGTGAGCGGACTGGTACATGCGGCCTACGGTTATGACAACGTCGGCTTCCACATGGGCAGCGATGTGATCACGATTGATTTCAACGGCAGTCTGGATGAGACAGCTCTGCAGGAGATTGAGGCGAAAGCGAACGAGGTCATCTGGCAGAATCAGGAGACCAGGATTTTCTATCCTTCTGCAGAAGAACTAAAAACGCTTCCTTACCGCAGCAAAAAAGAACTGGCCGGCGAGGTGCGGATCGTGGAGTTTCCGGTTAAAAGCAATGGACAATTTCTTCCGTATGCAGATATGTGCGCCTGCTGCGGACTGCACGTAGCACGTGCCGGTGAGATCGGAATGATCAAGCTGCTGTCCGTGGTGAAATTCCGCGACGGCGTCCGCATCGAGATGATCAGCGGCGTCCGGGTGCTTTCTTACCTGAATATGGTCAATGCGCAGAATCATCAGATTTCCGTGCTGCTTTCCGCGAAACCGGATCGAACCGCGGAGGCTGTAAATCGAAGCATGGAGGAGAATTTCCGCCTGAAAGGCCGTGTTCTTGCTCTGGAAGAAAAGCTGTTTGCGCAGGAGGCGGAGCGCCTTGCCGGAACAGGCGACGTGCTCCTGTTTGAAAAAGATATGGATTCGGACAGTGTGCGCAAACTGGCTGTGGCGGTCATGGAGACCTGCGGCGGCCGCTGCGCGGTGTTTTCGGATAATGGAGACGGGACATACAAATACGCGCTCGGAGAAAAAGACGGCGATCTGCGTGCGCTGGTGAAGGAAATGAACCAGGCGCTTGACGGCCGCGGCGGCGGCAAGCCGTTTTTCGCGCAGGGGTCCGTGAAAGCGAGGGGGGACGTAATTCGCAGCTTTTTCAGCAGTATTTTATAATTAAGAAAATAAGAAGTTCATTATAAATATTGTCGCTTCTTTGTATAGAGAAGCGACAATATTTTTCCTTGTATTAATTTCGGAATTTAGTACTGGGCATCTAAATACCCTTGCATATAAGTTTTTGCAGAGACCTTGCCCTTTTCATTCATTTGCCGGTACATATCAATTATTGCAATTTCCTCATCTGATAGCATACCGTTTGGGACAGACGGCATCCGTTTGTCAGAAACTCCAAGAATATAATCAATACTTGCGTGAAAAATATCGCGCATTTTCAGCAAGGATTTTACGCTTGGATAGTATTTACCTGTTTCATAGGCACTAATGTTTTCCTGAGAAACCTCTAATTCAATACTCAGACGAACCTGAGTCATTTTCTTCTCTTCTCGTAATTCTCGGATTCGATTCAATACGCTCACCTTCCTGTCCTTGATTGTACAAGCTAAACTTGTTCCCAGATAGAATATAATATTGTGAAGGATACAATTTATTCTTATAAACCAAGAACTGGTCATAAACCTATGAAAACAACTTTTCCATTTATTTGGACTGGGAAAAGAGATGACAAATTATAAATATTCAAGATTTTTAGGAAAAAATAATTAAGATGGGAAAAGGGTGACATTTAATAAAAATATGCACAATAAAAAACAAGAATAACTTGTATTGGAATAAGCTGATATGGTATAATACCTGAAACCGGGTCGAATAATGTAGAATTTTGGAAATATGTAACGAGGGAGGAAAAGAAATGGCGCTATTTCAAAGTACGAATGTAAAGGAAAAGAAACATTCGGGAATTATGGGTAATTTTGCAGTTGATGTTATCAAATGGGAACCGGAATCTAATGAGGAAGCAAGTATTATTGCTCACAAATATGAGTATGAGGATTTTCCAAATGGTTCCTATCTCATTGTGAATCCGTCGCAAATGGCTATTTTCTGCAACAATCTGAATGCAGGTAATTCTATGTCTCCTGATGAAAGTGGGAATTCTCAGGTATCCGTTTTTATAGGACCATGTAAAATTAAATTGGAGACTGGTGATAGCCGTTTTGCACCTTTTCGAAATGTTACACATACTTTGACCGGAGGAGATTCTGCTTTTCACAGTACAGTATACTATGTCAATACTACTTATATGAATGAACTTCCCTGGGGGACACATTCTCCTCTTGTAGTGCAGGATCCAGAAGAAGAAATTAATGTACATGTGCGCGCGCATGGCTTCTATGGTGTTCATATTGAACAGATTGATACTACTGTAGCGGCTTCTCAGGCAAGAAAATTTCTTCAGAAAATTGTCGGGACACGGTCAGACTATACACGTGAAGAGTTGGAAGATTTTATGCGCGCTAAGATTTTGGAATTTGTACCGGATCTTCTGGCGAAAAGTATTATAGAACAGAATATCGGAGTGCTGAAGATCAGCAGTAAACTATCGCTGTTTTCGGAAACGATACATGCCAAACTGTTTGATCATTTTGATGAATTTGGGCTGACGCTGGATAATTTTTCATTCCATAGTATCAATGTGCCGGATGAAGACCTTAGGGAACTTAATGAAATGAAAATTAAGCGGAAAAGGGCACAGCTTGAAGCAGAAGGCAATGCGAGAAAAATGGACATTGAGTCTGCAGCTATGGCGAGAAAACGTGAGAGGGAAGGCTACACTTACCAGCAGGAACATGCTTTTGATGTTTTGGGAACTGCTGCAGCGAATGAGGGAACGTCATCTACTTTTATGGGAGCCGGGATGGGACTTGGCATGGGAGTCGGGATTGGCGGAGCGGTTGGCAGTGGGATGAGTACCATGGCGAACCAGACGATTGGAAACATAAATATGAATCCTTCAAACGTGAATCAGACTGCAGGTGAAACAAATGAGAACGTATGTCCTGTATGTGGCAAGAGAAATTCGGCACAGGCTAAATTCTGCTTTGAATGTGGCTCAAAGTTGGATAAAGAAGAAAAATGCCCGGAATGTGGAGGTGTTCTTATTAAAGGAGCAAAGTTTTGCCCGAATTGTGGGAAAAAACTTTCTTCAAAATGTCCGGGATGTGGTGCGGATCTTACTCCCGGATCGAAATTCTGCCCGGAATGTGGGACAAGAATATAGAAAGGTGGCATTAAAATGAAGAAAAAAATAAATGTGTTTTCAATAGCACAGACGCTGGTTTTCGTGGCTTGGGTCATTGTAATTTTTTTGATGGTTAACTTTAAAAAAGAAGCGTTTTATATATGGCCGGGAATTCTATGTACATTGTTGGCGTATGGGGTTGCTCTGGCTTCTCTGATGTTGTTAGGGGAAGAACAAAAACGCATGAAGGAAGAAGTTAATTTGCTGATTGCGTATTTGGTCATTTATTTTTCCGAGATTTATTTTGGACTGGTCATCATCATCAATACGTTTTTTATCGCATTGGTCAGAAGTGGGAAAAACCGAATTCAGATAGCGGCGAATGTAGTCCTTTTGGTAGTGTTTTTGATCCTGCGGATTTTTGCGGAAAGCTATATCAGGAGTGTAAGAGTAAAAACAGAATGTGTGGGACAAAAGGTAAATCGGACGAATATGATATCCAAACAAGTAGCAATTGCTGTATCATTTTGTACAGATGCAGAGGTGAAAAAACGTTTGCTTCAATTGAAAGAAAGTATTGATATGGGAGAAGGAATGGCCTCACAGGATGCAACGCCGGCGGAGGAGGTATTTTTAAACAGGATATATCAGATTCAGGATTTGTTGAATCAGGGAGTGGACAAAGCGTCCGTATTGGAGCAGATAGACGAGGCGGAGAAAATCTGGAAAAGACGGGCTGTGATGGTTACAGCTGTCAGATAAAAGAAAGGCTGGCATCCTTATGGATATGACAAATTTACAGTGCCATGGCTGTGGCAGTGGAAATGTGACATTTGACCCGAAAAGAAGGGTTCTTAAATGTAATCAGTGTGGAAAGGAGGAGTATTATTCCAGGGCGACGCTGAATTCCAGCGGCACGGTTTTATTCAGCAAACAGAACGCAATAAAATTCTTCATGGAAGGAAAGATTGAAAATGCGCAGCATTACTCTATGGATATTTTGAATGTTTCTAAAGATAATGCGCCTGCATTATATATAATTGCTTACTATGATGAATTTAATATGAAAAGAGATGGAGCGCTGAAAGAATTTTTTAAGACGATCCGTGATATTGCGTTGGAGTATGATGAAGTTCGGGATCTAATGCAACTGTTTAAGGCATCCAGTTACAATTTGATGGATTTCGAGTTTGATCTTTTGACTTTGCTTGCCCTTAATATGCAGTCGGATGAGGATATTCCGGAATTAGAAGCATTTGTTGATCAGGTCTGCCCTGCTTTCATTGGGAAAAGAAGTACAATTACTTATTTAAAACCGGAGAATGCAGAGATTTATCAGGAACTGGCAGAACATTGCAATATACCAAAGACCTGCTTTGCACTGTTAAAATCAATACAGACTAATCCGGATTCGCCTTTCGTTTCAAACACGTTTTACCTGAAATCCCGTTGCAGGTATTTTTATGAGCAATATGCCGAGCCGATCGGGAAAATTGTGTATGGTATGAAAGAGAATGAAATGAAGAAGAAATTCATTGCTTATTATGAAAAACTGAAGGCACAGTTTGACCGGAATTTATCATCGTAAGTATGAATGGGCAATTATTTTTTACAGGAGGGAGAAGAAAACAGTGGCTGATAGTAATGGATTGGACTTAAGCAGATTAGAGAAAAAAGTTGATCGGCTCAATAAAGATTTACATAGTGAAATTGGCGACGTAAAGTCAGACGTCAGTGATGTGAAAGCGACTGTAAAGAGTGTGAGTGAGGAACTGAGTGCGCTGAAATCTACTTTTGAAAAAATGATGGAAGATCAGAAGAAACAGGCGGCATTACAGAAAGCTGCGACAGAATTTGTCCGTGTAAGGCAGGAACTGGATCAGAAGTATGGTAAGTACAGAACTATTCGCGAAACCATGATCGGTATTTTACAGGCAACGGATGCAGCTCTTGTAAAGAAAACGACTATTTCGAATGTTTCGGAGGAATTGATGATCTCGGCGCCTAATTATTGGCTTGCTCCATGTTTAGTTGCTGTAGCAGCCTGGATCGGAAATGATCGGGATCTGGCGAATCGTGCGATTAAAGAAGCGGTAAAAAGAGATGAAGAACGTACCTCTCTCGTAATGGCATTGATCTGTAGAAGAAATAATCGAACGGAGACTTGTTATGAGTGGCTTTCTGTTTATTTTTCAAATCAGAATGTAGGTAATTTTTCAGAAGGAACATTCCTTTATGTCGATGCATATATAAATGGCGTTTTCGGACCGGATACAAGGCATATGTGTGATGATTATCTTCAACGCTGGCTTGATCAGCTTCAGAACTCAAATGAGAATTTTTCGCAGACTCAGGAGGAGGTCTGGAAAAATTACTGTCAGAATTATGTGGTCAGCGCGGATACAGAATTCCCGGGATTGAAAGAGCACGCAAAAGAATACAAAGGAATTAATTCCTATCTTGAACGTGTGAATTCTGTCGAATCATTTTCTGCTGAGATCAATGAGGTTAATTCTCTTTCTGTGAATCAGGGAGAATTGAAGAAAAATATTGATGATAAGCTGATTGAACTGATTGAAAGATATAACGATGATGAGGCTCCGCTCAGAAAAGAAGAAAGATTTTATGAACTTGTAAAGAAGAATGGCGGGGACGAGGACGCAGCCAGGGCCACCGTAGAAGCGGAAGAACAGGTGCGCCGCGATAGAGCAAAAGATCTGGTTGGCCAGATGGTGGAGGCAATTCAGGGCAAAGGAGACAGCGATACTTCTCAGAAAAAAACAGCGATCTCTTTTTTGAGTTCGTATATTGAAAAGGGTATGGATGATTTTGCGAAAGAGAAAAGGGATCAATTTCCGGAAAAAATCACCATTGACATAGATGACTGGCATGGCACCACGGAAGATGGATCAAACAAGGCACAGCTGATGCAGGAGTATGTGGCTTTTAATGAAAGCAAAAGAGAAAAAGAGGTACAGAATATTGAGGAGAAAAAGCCAACTGCGTGGATAGTCGGAGCAGTTCTTGCTGTTGTGATCGGACTTGTGAGCGGGCTGATACCGGTTGGAATTGTGGTAGCGGCAATTTGTGTAATTAGAATTGTGGTGCTCAATAAGACAAAAAGTCAGAGAATTGAAGAAACAAACAACAGATACCAGCAGATCAAGGAAGACGGGCAGAAACAGATCAGTACTTGTGTGGATCAATGGATAAGAGCGAAGGAACGTGTGGCTGTATTTGAAAGTACAAATAAAAGAATCGCATAGGAGGAACAATCAGAGTATGGAGAATGAATTTGATGATCTGGAAGAATTAGAAGAAATGTTTGGCACGGCTGATGAGGAAATGGGTTCCATGGAAAAGGTGGTTTTGTCACAGAATCTGGAGGGTTTCGCAAGCTGCTTCCCGGAGTGGGATCTTCATCCACCTGTAAAATAATGAAGCATGACAGCATGATTTTTATGAAAAGCCCCTTGCCACCAATTCCAAAATGTGATAGGATGGCTCCAGTGAAAGGCTGTGAAAGAGACTCTGTATTTGAAACCTGACAGGAATTTGGCGTCAATAGAAGCCGCGCCATTTTAGAATTGCTATCGCAATAGCGCGGCCTGCGTCATACATCTGCTTCGCAGATGCATGACATAGACTGAGAGCGCCGATCAGGGGAAGGACACAATAGGGAACACTCCGGAGCCGACTGTCTGAAAAAGGAACCATTTTTGATAAATCAGTCAGGAAAGGACAAAGTAGGGCAGTACGTCGCACGCGTTAAGTGCATTAGAGAGGCAGAATGCTATTTTTATACTGCACAGATGCCGGAGACCGCAAATCAAATGGAGGCGGTTCGGAACGCAAGTGCTTATGCAGATTCTGCAATGCGGGTGGTACCGCGGATTAAAGATGATCCGTCCCGGAATATCAATTCAGATATTCCGGGATTTCTTTGTTTAAAAGGTCTGTGGCCTGCTGCTCTGGAAGTAAAGCATTTTATCAGGAGGAGAACGATTATGGAATTTTTATCTGGACAGACAAAAAAGGAGACGCTGGAGATTTCCGAGCTTCTTGCGCCGGAGCGCATCGGCACAGAGGTGAAGGTGAACGGGTTTGTGCATTCCATCCGTGACATGGGCGAGGTGTGTTTCGTTGTACTGCGCAAGCGTGAGGGACTGCTGCAGTGCGTGTTTGAGGAGAATGTATCACAGCTGTCCGCGAAAAAGCTGAAGGAGTCGCAGACGGTGGAGCTGACTGGGACACTGAAAGAGGATGTGCGCGCGCCGCACGGCATTGAACTGCGGGTAACGGACGGAGAGATCCTGACGGAAACCTATGCGCCGCTGCCGCTGGCCATCGGCAAATGGAAGCTGAACACTTCGCTGGAAGCAAAGCTGGACAACCGCAGCATTTCACTCCGCAACGTGCGCGAGCGGGCGAAGTTCCGCATTCAGGAGGGGTTGGTGAGAGGCTTCCGCGAGTATCTGACCTCGCAGCAGTTTACGGAGATTCATACGCCGAAGATCGGCGCGAGAGGCGCGGAGGGCGGCGCGAATATTTTCAAGCTGGATTATTTTCACCGCCCGGCGGTGCTGGCGCAGAGCCCGCAGTTCTACAAGCAGATGATGGTCGGTGTGTTTGACCGTGTGTTTGAGACCGGACCGGTGTTCCGTGCGGAGAAGCACAATACCAGACGCCATCTGAATGAGTACACGAGCCTGGATTTTGAGATGGGTTACATTGACAGCTATGTAGACATTATGGAGATGGAGACGGGCTTTTTACAGTATACGATGAAACTTCTGGAAAAGGATTACGCGGAAGAACTGCGTATTCTGAATGTGACGCTGCCGGATGTAGAGAAAATCCCGATGGTGCGCTTTGATAAGGCAAAGCAGCTTGTATCGGAAAAATACAGCCGCCGGATCCGGAATCCGTATGATCTGGAACCGGAGGAAGAGGAACTGATCGGCCGGTATTTCAAGGAAGAATGCGGCGCGGATTTCGTCTTTGTGACACATTATCCGTCGAAAAAGCGCCCGTTTTACGCGATGGACGATCCGCAGGATCCGAAGTTTACCCTGAGTTTTGACCTGCTCTTCGGCGGCCTGGAGATTACGACGGGAGGACAGCGCATCCATGATTACCAGATGCTGCGGGAGAAGATCGCGGCGCGCGGTATGACGGAGGAAGGCATGGACGCGTATCTCGATACCTTTAAATATGGCATGCCGAAGCACGGCGGCCTCGGTATCGGGCTGGAGCGTCTGACGATGAAGCTGCTCGGGGAGGAGAATGTCCGCGAGACGACGCTGTTCCCGCGTGACTTATCAAGACTGGAACCGTAAGGAAAAACAGGGGTGGGTTATGGCAAAAGAGACACGATGTATTCTCTGCGGCGGAAAACTGCTTCCTTCGGGCAAATGTGCCGCATGCGGCTGGGATAATTCCGGAAAAGAGACGAAATATCGTCTGAATGCGCACAATGAAAATACGGTACATCTGCATGCGGACAACTGTGAGGACAACTTAAACCGCGATAATGACGGGAGTCCGGTGCGGCTCAATCTGAATCGGGAGAAGACGCAGGATACACAAAAGAAACGAATTGCGGGAGTTCAAAACGCTGACAATCAGAAACAATCTGTTTCTTCAGGGGCAGGCGGAAGCCAGACGCAGAAATCTGCTCAGGCACAAAGAGGCAGCCAGACACAGAACAGCAGCCACACACAAACCGTCAAGAAAAGCAGCAGCTGGGCAAGCGTAAATTTAAACCGGGAGAAACGCAAAGCGCAGACGACCAGAAAACGCGCAATCAGAAAGCAGGCGGCCAGATCGGAGGAGACGACAAAGCAGTTTTCTTCGGCCGATGCGGCAAAGAAGTCTGCTGTAAAACCGAAAACGGCGAATGCGGTTCCGGCTGGAACCGCGAAGGAAAATAAAATGAATACAAAATCCGCCCGGCCGGGCGGGAAGCTGCGGCGCGTGATCGTTATACTGGTCGCATTACTATTCCTCCTGAATGCACTGGGAGAACTTCTGGATGAGTTTTTTCCGGGATTTCTGACGGAGATGTCGGACATGATCGGAGAGAGGATAGAGAATGCCGCCATTGACGGCTGGAACGATGATGACTGGGCTGACGATGACCGGGAGGATTCCGGTTCAGGAAAACCCGAACTGCAGCAATGGGACGAGACGGCGGACGGGTATCTGACCACGGAGCTCACGCAGGGGAATTATTTTGTTGGATATGATATCCCCGCCGGAGAATACCAGCTGGAATGTCTGGAAGGGTCTGCCTATGCAACCTGGGAATCACTGGAGGAGGAAGGCGGAGCCTATGGCTTTGTGATTTTGTATTCCGAAGAAAAGCAGAAGGATTACAATACTTATTGGGGGGAAGAGGAAGAGTGTCCCTGGTACCAGCTTTCCCCGGTGTTTGAACTTTCGGAAGGGATGGTTCTCAATCTTGATCATGCGTCCTTTGGTCTGCTGCTGACCGGTGTGGGAGAAGGAATCGATTCTCTTAAAGATCATGAACCGCAGGCAGCGACCGAAAGCATTTATCTGAGTGATGATGTGACAATGACGGCCGGCGAGGATTTCGAAGCGGGAGTATACGATATCTGTATCGTTGTGGACGGAGACACATATGCCTGGGTTGATGTGGAAAAAGAGGACGGTTCGTCCGACGGGATTTCTTTTTCTACCTATGAGAATATGGAGGAATACCTGCGGTATATCCTTGAGGATGGGGATACAGTTACGGTAACAACGTACGGCACGGATGCGGAGATTATGCTGGCGCCGAGCTGGTGATGAAAAGCGCACGATAACAGTAAAGATGCGGAACTGTTACGATGTCTGAAAGCAGGGCGTTGTTCTGCTGGATGCCTGAAACAGGAACAGATAGAAAGACTGGATGAAGGAGGAAAAAGATGGCGAATATTATCAGCGATGAGACGATCGAATACGTCGGTATTCTGGCAAAACTGGAACTGTCCGACGAGGAGAAGGAGCAGGCGAAAAAGGATATCGGCCGGATGCTCGACTATGTAGACAAGCTGAACGAGCTGGACACATCCGGTGTGGAACCGATGTCCCATGTGTTCCCGGTGAACAATGTATTCCGCGAGGACGTTGTGACGAACGGCGATGACCATGAGGCGATTCTGAAAAATGCACCGGCAGCCAAGGAGCAGTCGTTTATGGTGCCGAAGACGGTGGAGTAGGAGGAACCCGGATATGCAGATAACGGAACTGACTGCCCTGGAACTGGGCAGAAAGATTAAGGAAAAAGAGATTTCTGTGCGGGAAGCGTTGGATGCGTCCTATCAGAAAATCGAGGCGGCGGACGGCGAACTGAACAGCTTTGTAACGCTGGACCAGGAGGCCGCTTATGCGCGGGCAGAGAACGTGCAGGCGGGTATCGCGGATGGCAGCATTACCGGACCGCTGGCGGGTGTGCCGACGGCGATCAAGGACAACATCTGTACGGAGGGACTGCGGACGACCTGCAGTTCAAAGATTTTGTATAATTTCGTGCCGACCTATCAGGCCGAAGCAATCCGGAATATGGAAAAAGCCGGCGCGGTGATTTTAGGAAAAACAAATATGGACGAATTTGCGATGGGCAGTACGACGGAGACCTCCGCGTTCGGACCGACGAAAAACCCGTGGAACACCAGTCATGTGCCGGGCGGTTCCTCAGGCGGCTCCTGTGTGGCTGTGGCAGCGGGCGAGGCTCCTTACGCGCTGGGGTCAGATACCGGCGGCTCCATCCGTCAGCCGAGCTCATTCTGCGGCGTGGTCGGGATGAAGCCGACCTACGGCACGGTATCCCGCTATGGGCTGATCGCCTACGGATCCTCTCTGGATCAGATCGGGCCGATCGCAAAGGATGTATCAGACTGCGCAGCGATTCTGGAAATGATCGCCTCTCATGACAGCAAAGACAGTACGTCGATGGCGCGCTCTGATTACGATTTTACTTCCGCATTGGTGGACGATGTGAAAGGGCTGCGCGTCGGGATCCCGTCGGATTACCTGGGCGAGGGCCTTGACGATGAGGTACGCAAAGCGGTGCTCGGTGCGGCGGATGTACTGCGGCAGAAGGGCGCGGTTGTGGAAGAATTTGACTTAAGCCTCGTGGAGTACGCGATTCCGGCTTACTATGTAATTGCCTCCGCAGAGGCCAGTTCGAACCTTGCGCGCTTTGACGGCGTGAAATACGGCTACCGTTCCGAGCAGTACGAGGGTCTGCACAATATGTACAAAAAGAGCCGTTCTGAGGGCTTCGGAGAGGAAGTCAAGCGCCGCATTATGCTTGGCTCTTTCGTTTTAAGCTCCGGCTATTATGACGCTTACTATCTGAAAGCATTGCGCACCAAGGCGCTGATTAAACAGTCCTTTGACCGCGCTTTTGAAAAATACGATGTGATCCTCGCACCGGCGTCGCCGACGACCGCGCCAGAGCTGGGAAACAGCTTAAGCGATCCGCTGAAGATGTATCTGGGCGACATTTACACGATTTCCGTGAACCTGGCAGGGCTTCCCGGTATTTCCGTGCCTTGCTGCCTTGACAGTAAGGGACTGCCGATCGGCGTGCAGATGATCGGGGACTGTTTTAAGGAGAAATCGATTCTCCGTGCGGCCTATGCCTACGAACAGGCGCGGGGAAGTTTTCCGATGCCAGTAGTTGCCGGGACTGATACGGATACGTGTCCGACCATTTCGACTGCGGCAGCACGTAATATCGCTGCGTGTCCGGTCGCTTCGGAGGCAAACAGCACACAAAATACAGCGGCAGGCAGCATACAAAATACAGTAGCAGGACAGGAGGGTGAATGATATGGCGAAGCAGTATGAGACAGTCATCGGACTGGAAGTCCATGTAGAACTGGCGACGAAGACCAAGATCTTCTGCGGCTGCTCGACCGCATTCGGCGCGGCTCCGAACGCGCACACCTGCCCGGTCTGCACCGGCATGCCCGGATCGCTGCCTGTATTGAATAAGCAGGTGGTGGAGTATGCAATGGCGGTGGGGCTTGCGACCAACTGTCAGATTCACCAGTTTTGTAAATTTGACCGCAAAAACTATTTTTACCCGGACAATCCGCAGAATTATCAGATTTCGCAGCTTTATCTGCCCATCTGTCACGATGGCTTTGTCGAGGTGGAGACATCCGCCGGCACGCGGAAGATCGGCATTCATGAGATCCATATGGAGGAGGATGCCGGAAAGCTGGTTCATGATGAGTGGGAGGACTGCTCTCTGGTGGACTACAACCGCAGCGGCGTTCCGCTGATCGAGATCGTTTCGGAACCGGATATGCGCAGCGCGGAGGAGGTCATTGCCTATCTGGAAAAGCTGCGTCTGATCATTCAATACCTGGGAGCATCGGACTGCAAGCTGCAGGAAGGCTCTATGCGGGCAGATGTCAACCTCTCTGTGCGGGAAGTGGGAACGGATAAACTGGGTACCCGTACGGAAATGAAGAATCTGAACTCCTTCAAGGCCATCGGGCGAGCCATTGACGGGGAACGTCAGCGGCAGATCGAACTTCTTGAGGAAGGCAAACCGGTCATTCAGGAGACACGCCGCTGGGACGACAATAAAGAATATTCTTATCCGATGCGTTCCAAGGAGGATGCGCATGATTACCGTTACTTCCCGGATCCGGATCTTGTGCCGGTGCTGATCAGCGATGAGTGGCTGCAGGCGGTAAAGGATCGTCAGCCGGAATTTCGAACGGAAAAGCTGGCGCGCTACAAAGTAGAATTTGATATTCCTGAATATGACGCGGAAATCATCACGGAATCCAAGCATATGGCGGATGTTTTCGAAGAGGCGACCGCGCTCTGCGGCAAGCCGAAGAAAGTGTCCAACTGGCTGATGGGTGAAACGCTGCGTCTTCTGAAGGAGGAAAACCGCGAACCGGAGACGATTGATTTTTCTCCGAAAAATCTGGCGAAGCTGATCGGTCTGGCGGAAGCGGGGACGATCAATCAGACGGTAGCGAAGGAAGTCTTTGAACAGATTTTTTACCATGACGTTGATCCGGAGGCGTATGTGGAAGAACATGGCCTGAAGACAGTCAACGACGAAGGCGAACTGCGCACAGTTGTGGAGGGCGTCATTGCGGCAAATCCGCAGTCCGTGTCCGATTACAAAGGCGGCAAGGAGAAAGCGCTGGGTTTCCTCGTAGGACAGACGATGAAAGCGATGAAAGGAAAGGCAAATCCGGCAGCGGTGAATGCCATGTTGCGGGAACTGCTGTCCTGACGGCAGTGATACCGGAAGGCTGCTTTCCGCAAAGGAATATTCTGTATGGCTAGGTACTTTGGCGTCTGGCAGTAAGCCGAAGCAAACATTTCTGACAGCTTCGGAGGATTAAAGTCCGGCCTGCAGTTTTTAGAAAGAAGGAATTCTCGTGTATTATGAGTGCCACATGCACATGTTCATGAATGGCAGAAACTATCGGGAAGCGGTCGCGCTTCACAAAAACGGTGTAAATGAAGAGGATATCCGGGATCATTTTGCTGCTTATGCCCGCGCGGGGGTGAGGTACCTCCGCGACGGGGGCGACAATCTCGGCGTCTCAGCGCGGGCGGCTCAAATCGCTCCGGAATATGGGATAAAGTATTGCACGCCGATATTTGCAATTCACAAAAACGGCCATTACGGCGGGATTGTCGGCCGTGGGTTTGATACAATGAAGGAGTATCATTCGCTGGTTAAGGAGGCAGCAGCGGCGGGAGCGGATTTTATCAAGATTATGGTGTCGGGCATTCTGGATTTTTCCAGAGGCGGCGCATTGACGGAGGCTTCTCTGAGTCGGGAAGATATCCGGGAAATGATTCACATTGCGCATGAGGAAGGCTTCGCGGTGATGGCGCATACGAATGGGGCGGACGCGGTCCGGGCGGTGACCGACGCGGGAGTGGACTCTATTGAACACGGGAATTTTATGGATGAAGACTGCCTTTTGGCGTTGTGTGAGAGCCGCTGTATCTGGGTGCCAACTTTTGTGACGATTACCAATCTGATCGGCAGCGGCCGGTACGACGACAGGTCTCTGAACGTCTTAAAGGAAGAACAGGGAGAGCGGATACAAAAAGGTTTCGCTCTCGGCGCGGTGATTGCCCCCGGGAGCGATGCCGGCGCCTACCGCGTCCCTCACGCGCAGGGAATTTTGGACGAATACCGGGAATTGTATGCGCTCTGTGCGGATTTTATGACAAAAGAGGAATTTGAGGAAAAACTTGGACGTGCGGCGGAGAGACTGATGATTCGTTTTACAAGGCAATAATCATATCTGACGGCGGAATCCTGCCTGACACGAAAATGTTTCGAAAATATTAACAATGTGATAACATTACCCAAATCGTGTGTGGATGACTTGCAGAAGTTGACGGTTCGTGGTATGATACGAATATCTATGGTATTGATTCAATACCATTTTTCATTTGGAGGAATCATGTTGAGCAGAAGAAAGAAAGCAGCTCTGATAAGTGTGGCGATGACCCTTGCGGTCATGTTCTCTGTGTCCGGCTGCCAGCTTCTTGAAAAAAACAGCGAGACGGAATCGGAAACGGAGACGGAATCAGAGACCATGAGTGAAACAGAGACGGAATCTGAGACCGAGACGGAATTTCAGACAGATGTCGTCTATATATCTGAGGATGAATCAATCCGTATTCTACTGCCGGACAGCACATGGAAGGTAACGCAGGATGTGGATGAGATGCGCGTGTTCTCATCGGATTCCGGTGCGATGATCAACATTGTGCATGTTTCGGACGAGGATTCCATGAGCAATATTTCTGTTATGGAAACAGAGGACGACCTGGAAGAAACACTTGCCGGACAGTATTCAGGGGAAGACGCGTTTGAGATTTTATCATTTGTGGAGCGGAGTTCTTCCACAGTCGAGACATACGAATATGTAGTAAAATACACGGACTCTACGAGTATGTGGGCCTATTCGGTGACCTATGGAATCCTTTCCGTGGAGGGCGACGCAGCCTATGTGATCAGCGGAACGGTGACAGAGGATGACGAGGATCTGCTGGAGACGGTACAGCTGGCGGTGGAGAGTTTTACCGTACTGGATGCTGACAGCGTGTTCAGCGTTCTTCCGGGGACGGTCGAAAACAATGAGAAGGAGACGGAGACTGATGAGGAAGAATCCGTCGGCAGCGGGGAACTTGCCACTTTGACGGAATATGGTTCAAGTGCCACGCTGTATGCTTCTTCGAATGTAAATATTCGTGAACTGCCGAGTACCGATGCAGAACGGGTCGGTTCTCTGACGAAAGGCAGTTCTGTTACGGTGACCGGAGAGACCTCCGGCTGGTTCCGCGTCAGTGTGGGAGGTACGGTCGGATATATCAGCAAAGCGTATCTGGTAAGTACGAAGCCGGAAACGGAATCAGACAGTACGGATGACACGGATAATTCAGAGGAGGCTTCGGCAGAACTGAATACTGCGACCAGTTATGGAACATCCTACACCTATTATACGACGGCATCCGTGAATGTCCGTTCTCAGCCCAGCACGAGCAGCAGCGTGGCGAGTACCGCTTCATCCGGTTCAGCTGTTACGGTGACCGGAGAGACAGACAACTGGTACATCGTATCGGTCAACGGGACGACCGGATACATATCCAAGGCCTATGTTTCATCCACGCAGCCTTCTTCCTCGTCGGATGACAGTTCAGGTTCGACGAGTTCCTCTTCATCGAGCACCAGCACGGCTTCCGGCTCAACGGACAGCACGGCTTCCACTTCGGGTGTGGTAAGCGGGACAGTTACCGCGGTGACTTCGGACACGCTTTTGATTTACGGAGAGGACGGGGTGACGTACTCGATTAATTACGCGAATGCTTCGCTGAGTACCAGCGGACTTTCGGAAGGGCTTTATGTGACGGCTACGATTGATTATTCCCAGTCTACGGCGAGCGGCTCATTGTACGCGACTAACGTGACAGGGTATTGACAGAAAAGTGCAGTGAACAAACCAGCTCCCGCTTCCTGTGATAAGGAGGCGGGAGCTTTCTGTTTATGCACAGAGCCGGGCAAGGTGTTTTGCGGCTAAAGCCGCACCCGGCTCGCGCAGACGAGCAGGACTCGGCAGGTCGTCTCCTGCTCGACCGCAGGGCTTATCCCTGATTAAACAGCGGGGAGAGCACATCTGCGTAGGTCTGGAAGATTTCCAGAAGGAACGTATTCCAGTGCCGTGCATCCTGTTCGGTATTGCCGAATACGTAATCTTCCTGTCCGTAGTCAATCACGTCGAAGCCCGGGATGGCTTTGCTTGCGCCTGCCGTACGGTAAGCGACTGCGTCAGCGAGAGAGAAGGATACGCTGGAGATATCCTCGTAGTTTACCCAGGAACTGAGATCAGTGCCGGTCGCCTCGGCAGCGGTACCGTTGGTGGTCTGCGTCTCAGCAGCAGCTTTTTCAATGGTCGCTGCACCGTCTACGTATTCGCCGTACATCTGATCCACATAGAGCGCGAGAGAGTTGCCGAAGATTTCTGACGGTACATGGCCGCCGTTCCACTGCCACTCGATCTCCGCATCAACACCTGCGTTCAGCATTGCGATCTGGAGATTCAGAGAAGTGAACATGGACATATCGCCCTCGGAAGCGCCCATGACGATCCGCGTCCAGGTCGGGTCGTCCGTGTCGTCCGCTCCGATGTAGTTCAGCGGATTATAAAGGGAAACAATGTTGTTGCCGTATTTGTCGCCTTCCAGGATGGACGCGATGTCCTCCTCATAGGCAGCTACCATATCTTCATAGGTCTCATAGTTTGCGGAATCCTGAGAGCCGGTCGCAGACTGCGTGGTACCCGCATCCGGAGTGCCGACCTCAAGCTGGTTCGCCGTATTGTCATTTACAGCTTCGCTTTCTTCCTCACTGCTTTCACCGTCTGCGGCGCCATCCTGCGTGTCGGCAGCATCCGCAGGAACTTCCATTTCACCGGAAGCATCCGTACCTGTGCCGTTCGCAAGATCGGCCGGAACTTCTCCGTCCGGCAGGTCGCCGGCTGCGCCGTCCGGAAGGCTTCCGTCAGCAGTGATGTCAATATCCGCGGCTTCTCCGTCCGGCAGATCTCCGGTCGGTTCAGCAGAAGAATCCGCGTCCGCCGCCCATGCCGCCGCGCATACCATTAGCACTGTCTCCATCCGGCAGGTCACCCATTTCAGAAAGGTCGCCCAGTTCGGAAAGATCCATACCGCCAAAATCCGCCGCACCGTTCATGCCGCTCGGCAGGTCGCCCATACCGCCGCCCATGCCGGTACTGCTCGATGCCGCGTAGCGTCCTTCGATAAAGGCGGTCGCCTTATCCTCAGTCGTCATCGCCGCGACTTCCTCATCACTTAACGCGTTGCCGTCCGCGTCAAACCAGGTCCAGCCTTCCGCGTAGTCGAGATTGTCGAGGTACCACTGCAGGTTGGAAGTGAACTCTGCGAGGTAGAGATCCAGATACGTGCCGTAGTAGCCGTTTGTCTCCGGATATGCGTCGAGGTCGTATTCGATGGTTAGCGCGATCGTGTCATCCTGATCGCCGTCCTCATTCAGGTCAAAACCGATCGCGGATTCTTCCACCGAGAGATTCTGCTCGTTGATATATTCCATATACGCTTCGGAGAGATAAGCCGCAAGCTGTTCCTGGAACGAGGAGCCAAACTCATAGGTGGTGTCCATGTAATACTCGAAGGCCATTGCCATATCGCCCTCGTACAGAGACGTGATCGCACTGTACGCGACACAGCCCCACGCGCCGTCCGAAATCTCATAGTCGGTTCCGTCGATGGTAACAGTGGTCGAATAGCTGCCGTCCTCCAGACGATAAACGCCGACGGCACCGGCTTCAATCTGATAATCGTAGAAGTCGGAGTTATTTGAGGTCACTGCAAACATCGTTGCATGCGCGCCGCCGCCCGAGCCGCCGGTCGATACAAAGTAATCAACACTTCCCGGCAGATTGCCGAGCAGGATATTGTATTTTACATAGCGGGTTGCTGCCTTCTGGTCAGCCAGACAGGACGGCGCGTCGCCGGTGTAATACGTATTGCCGTCATCGTCGGTCGCGGTATCCTGCTTGCCGCGGTTGCCGCAGGCTACGTTGATGTAGCCCTCTGCCGCATAGGTCGTGGCGGCTGTAGAGTTATTGGAGGAACTGTAGCCTGCCGCACCGGTATTCAGGATGACCGGAGCTGAGGCAGCGGTGTAGGTCTGCCCGTTTGTGCTCACAATTTCCGCCTCATAATCAATCACGAGAGAACCATTGACGGATGTCGAACCGGATTCTGCCGCAGATTCGGCCGTGACATCCGCTTCCCCGTCCCCGTCCGTGTCAATGCCGGTGACATAGGCACCCGGAACGCAGACAGAGACACCCTGTTCATCCGGAAGTTCCGGATAAGCGACTGCGGAGACAATGGAGAGAACCCATGCGTCCGCGCTTTCCTGATAAGTCCAGGTCTGGTCTTCATTGTTGGCCAGATTCAGTGTTTCCTCAATGTATTCCTGATCGGAAACTGCTGTAGTGATATCGGATGTCTCGGAGGTGTTTTCCGCATCCGCGGCTTCTTCTGTGGTGTCCGCGCCGGCAGCAGTTTCTGCATCAGACGTTCCATCTTCTGCACTGCTGCTCAGCGGTGCGGCCAGCCCTGAAAGACAGAGTGTGCCGGCCAGTAAGATTGACAGCCATTTTTTCTTCATATTGAATCTCCTTTCCATGTTGTTATCTCTGCGCATTTTAGATCCCGGCGGGCTCTGTTTTTTGTCTGAACCGCAAAGCGCCGCCATACAGCAGCTTTTTTAATTTATAACAGTGCTGACTGCGCAGAAAAATACAGGATTTATCATACCATGAAAAGATTGAAAAACAATTGAATCATTTTAAATTATGGAAGAGAAGTTCTGGTAAAAATACCGATAACAACCATACGGAAGAAATGGAAAATAAAGGCTGGCTGATTGACAAATTCACGGCATATCGTTAATATTTGCATATAGTATCTTTTTGAAGATATCGCGCAGCTGATTCAGAATGGCAGAGGCAGAAACCGGAAATCAGGCCTGTTGAAAGGACAATCATGAAAATTTTATTGGTGGAGGATGAGCGCCGCATGGCGGAAGCGGAGGCGGAAGTGCTGCGGCAGGAAAACTATGACGTGGACGTCTGTTACGACGGCGACAGCGGCCTTGACGCGATTTTAAGCGGAATCTATGACGCGGTAATCCTGGACGTGATGCTGCCGAAGCGCGACGGCTTTTCTGTCATCCGCGAGGCCCGGCGGGAGGGATTGCGTACGCCGGTGCTGATGCTGACAGCAAAAAGTGAGCTTGCGGACAAGGTCAGCGGCCTGGATGCCGGGGCGGATGATTACCTGACGAAGCCGTTTATGGTGGAGGAATTTCTGGCGCGGGTGCGCGCCCTGTGCCGCAGAAATATGCCGGCGATGTCGGCCAGGGATGGGAGACTGCATGCGGGTGATCTGAGTCTCGATCTGGCGACGGCGATGCTATCCTGTACCGCGACCGGGCAGGAGATCCGCCTCGGCGAGAAGGAACTTCATCTGATGGAGTATCTGATCGAAAAGCAGGGGTCGATCGTGCCGCGCGAAAAGATTGCGCTGAAGGTATGGGGCTATGAGAGTAACGCGGAATATAATAATGTAGAAGTGTATATTTCTTTCACCAGAAAAAAGCTGGCCTTTATCGGATCAGGGATGGAGATTAAAGCGGTGCGCGGGCTGGGGTATGAACTGCGCGGCTGAAGCAGATATTATTTTTAATGGGCTTCCCCCCGCCGGAAGGCATCATGCACAGTGTGCGGAACAGGCCGCGCAGCTGTGACCGGAGGAACTGCATGGCAGAATGAGACGGATTGAGAGCAGGAACAGAGGAAACGGAATGTTTAGGAAATCAAGAATCAGAATTGTCGCCCTTTTGATGGCGATCCTGGTACTGACACTGCTTGGGACAATTGCGGTGATCTACGGTGTCAGCTATTACGAGATGAGCCAGGAAAACAGGGAGATGCTGGAACTGTATGCGGCGGAATATCTGGAAAACGGCGGTCTGCCGGATGGGGACGGCGATGGGGATGAACTGCCGCCGGAAGATGGTGCCGGAGATGAACTTCTGCCGGAGGTGGCTGCCGGAGATGAACTTCTGTCGGAGGATAGCGGGGAAGATGGATTACCGCCAGAAGAACTTATGACGGAGGATGGAATCGTTTCAGATGATGAAACAGAGTCAGAAAAAGGATTTTCACCTGACGAATCGCCTTACCGACGAATCATTATAAGAAGCGGAGACGACGATGAATACGGCAGACTGCGCCGTCTCGATCTCTCCACATTTTACTCAGTCGTGTTTGACGCGGATGGAAGTGAACTGGCTGTCAACAACGATGACCCGTCACAGCTCTCGGATGAGGCGCTGACGGATCTGGCGAGAGATTTTCTGGACTCCGGGAAATCCTACGGCATTTCCCACAACATGATCTATCTGGTATCAGGGGAGGAGTATACGCTCGTCTCCATGATGGACAACACACTGATTGGCGACAGCATCATTACCCTGCTTCGCTACACGGTCATCTTTGGTGCTGCCGCGATTCTTGTAGTGTTGATCCTGGCTGTTCTGTTGTCTGGATGGATCATCCGACCTTTGGAGGAAAATTACGAGCGGCAGAACCAGTTTATCTCCGATGCGGGCCATGAACTGAAGACGCCGGTCTCTACGATCAGCACGAATGCGGAACTGCTTCGGCGGGAGATTGGTGAGAACCGGTGGCTGGAGAACATTCGCTATGAGAACGACCGGATGACCGAGATCGTGCGAAGCCTGCTGGATCTGCTGCGCGCAGAGAGCGCGGCATCGCAGGCGCAGGGCGTACATAATTCCCATGCGGCACAGATGGAACGCCTTGATCTTGGCCGGGCAGTCACTGCTGGGGTACTCCCGTTTGAGGGGAAAGCGTTTGAAGAGGGGCTGGAACTGACCTGCGAGACTGCGGACGATATCTGGATCATGGGCGACGCTTCGCAGATTGGGAAACTGATATCAATTCTTGTAGACAACGCGTTCGCGCATACAAAACCATCCGGGCGGATCACAGTCTCCCTGACTGGCGTGAAAGGCACGGCAGTTCTTAAGGTCGCCAACGAAGGGGAGCCGATCCCGCCGGAAGCGATGGACAAACTGTTTGACCGGTTTTACCGCGTGGATTCCTCGCGGACGCTGCCGGATCAGAATCCGGCGGCACAGCCGCATTACGGTCTGGGGCTTTCCATTGCGAAAGCAATCGCCGCGGCGCACCGGGCAAAGATTGTGGTGAACTGCGGCGATGGAGTAACAACATTTGCGGTGGAATTTCCGATGAAGAACCGCTGAAAACGCCTCTTTATTCCGTCTCATACATCATTTTCTCATATTCCTCTACCGGCAGCGGCTTCGAGAACCAGTAGCCCTGTGCTTCTTCGCAGCCGGCTTTTTTCAGGATGTCGATCTGCTCCTCAGTCTCTACACCCTCGCAGATGACACGGTAGCCGAGCCCTTTGACCATGGAGACGATCTGGTTCAGGAAGTAGATGCCTTTTTCACTGGCTTCGCAGCGATTGATGAAAACGCGGTCCAGCTTGACGGTGTTGACCGGAATCTCGGTGATGGTGTTGAGGACAGAGTAGCCCGCGCCGAAGTCATCAAGGGAGGTCAGCATATTGACATTCTGGAGATCCTGGAAAAGCTGGACGACATTGCCATAGTCAGAGACGGTAGCGGTCTCCGTCAGCTCGATCTCCGTAAGGGACGGATCCACATTGTATTTTTTCAGAATATCGAGGTAATGTCTCACTGTGTTGCTGTCAGAGGCATGCAGGATGGAGGCATTGATCGAGATCGGCACCTGTTTGCGGCCAAGCTGGTTGTTTTTGGCGAGAAACGCCGCTACCTGCTCGAACACATAAAAATCCAGTTCTGAAATTTTTCCGGTGCGCTCGTAGATCGGGATGAACGAATCCGGCGGCATGACGGTGCCGTCCGCCTTCTCCCAGCGAACCAGCGCTTCCGCGCCGATGACGGAATAATCCTCCAGAGAATATTTGGGCTGCAGGTAAATCTTGAATTCTTTGTTGCGCATGGCGGATCCCATGCTGTTGATAATTTCATTTTCCTCCGCCTGCTCAATATTGAAACGCTTGTCAAACATACATGCGGTGAGTACCGAGGTCTCGTTGATGCGGCGGCGGGCACTGTTGGCAGCGTCGATGGCAGCGGCAGCGCTTGTGCAGTCCGGCTCAAGGAAATAAATGCCGGACCGGAGCCGGATATTCACATCCGGAAACAGTAACGCATGTGCGTTTGCAAAATCCTCATTGATCCTGTGCACCATACTGACCGCATTTTCTCTGTCGGCACAGGGCATGAACAGGACAAACTGATCAGAGACGATACGTGCAAAATAGGTTTCGCCCGCATTTTTCATTGTGTCGATGATACCGCTCGCAAAATCGCGGAGCAGGGAATCGCCCATGCGGTAGCCGTATTTTTTGTTCAGATATTTGAAATTCATAAAATCGGTGTAGACAAGGACATAATCATCATTCTTTCTGGTATGAATGATGTGTGATACTTCATCGCGGAAACGGGAGAAGGAGAGCAGTCCGGTCAGCGAATCAAAGCCCGGCGTCATGGCGCTTTCCTGCTGAGCTTCTCTGATCGCCTGGCTCTTGGCCAGATGCGCGGAAATAATTTTAGTAAGAATCCCAAACAGGCGGCGCTGCCCGTCTGTCCACTGGCGCTTTTTCCGGCAGTCCACATAAGAAATGGCTCCCATATATTTTCCTTCACAGTACAGGGAGGCGTAAACGACGGTTTTTGCATCCCCCTGCATCAGCAGCGCGGCGGCCTGCGGCGAGTACATATCCATATCATCCCACTGGAGCACAGTAGTGCCGTCCCGGTCATAGCTGTTGAAAAGAGTGAGGAAATCTTCTTTTTCAAAGCCGGACTCTTCGTTCAAGGCTTCCGGAGCGCATTCAGAAAGCCACTGATAGCTCCGGTTGGCGGTGCGGCTGCCGGTATCCGTGTGAACCACTGTGATCCGATCCAGATCAAAACGTGTGCCGATGATCTCCATTACCTGGTGCAGCGCTTCGTCAAAGCTGTTCATTTTTTCAAATATTTCAAACACTGTCGTCACAAGGTCGCTCTGCAGATAGCGGACATCGATATCGGAATGTGTTTTCAGTTCTTCATGGGCAGAAGATTCCTGATACCGATTCAGATTATCACAGAATTCATAACGGTCCCGGCCGTGTTCTTTTGCACGGTAAAGAGCCCAGTCCGCATTCGCAAAAAGCTGATTGTAGGTATAGCCGGACGTATTTTCCGGGAGAAAGCAGACACCGATGCTGCAGGTGATCCGGGAATCATTTTCACGGAACTTCAGTTCACGGATTTTTTTTAAAAGCTCCGTAGTCTTGGACACCAGAGCAGGGTGAGAAATATTTTCAAGCAGGATAACAAATTCATCGCCGCCGGCCCGCATGATGACGTCACTCCGGTTGCAGAGGCGCGCAAGAAGACTTGCCAGCTCCGTGAGCACGACATCGCCGAACAGATGACCGTAGAGATCGTTTACCGTCTTAAAATAATCAATATCCACCACGAGAAACCCACAGGACGCATAAGGATCCTTATGCCGGAGATAGTCATTGATTTTCTGCTGCCCGTAGGAATGATTATAAAGCATGGTCAGAGAATCGCGCTGTGCTTTTTCTTTCAGAATTTCTTCACGCTCATATTCGAGAGTGATATCTGTGATCGTACCGATCAGAGACTGGTCTGTGGAAGCAGTCTCAGGATACGGAGACAGCGTGAGTATACAGTAGGAAAGACGGCCGTTCGTGTCCAGCATCCGTACATGAATCGGATCAAAACTTTTGCCGTGCATCAGATCCACAAGGGCGGGCCTGTCATTTGCGGACACTTCGGTGTGTTCATCCAGCTTTGACAGGTAATGTTCCATCTGTCGGCGAATCTGCAGGTTTTCATCATAAATCAGCATCCGATCCTCATCCGGGAAATATTCGAAGAGAGAGATGCCCTGACGGGAAAGAAGCCCTGCCAGCTTACGCAGCCTGCGTGTATTGGAGAGCAGTTTCTGGTGATCCGTGGACGGAATATTGATACGGTTTTCTGTATCCGGCATGGTATGGTTCCTCCTGGTATATTTTATATATGCAGCCGGCAAATCTGCCAATAAATTCTCTTTACATCAAATCGGCGGCGTGGTAAACTCGCTTTGTACCGGACTGATCCGTGAAGAAAATTTCCGCCTGATTCGCAAAAAAGATCTTGCTCCGGCGTGGAAGATGATGCGGTCAGGCTTCCGGCCTCTCCGGTTTTTCTGTATTTGAAGACGGGTTCAGACCGTCAATCATCTGCTCAATCACCTGTTTTTTGAGATAGATGTCAAAGCTGAGCATGCAGATAAAGGAGAAAATCTGCAGAATCTCGCGGTCTTCATCCGGACAGTCCTCAAAGGAATTTGAGGCGGTGTGCCAGGAATCCATAATATCGCGGCAGATAATACCGACCCATTCCTCGCTCAGTTCGTATGCTTCCGCATAGATGTATTCGATGGAGATCGAATCTTTCGGCTCAAAAAAACGCTCCGTGATTGGTGCGAGAATTGCGCTGATGTCGGTCAGAGGAAGAAAGTCTTTTAAATAATAGATAAAGATCAGAAGAAGCAGATGCTCTTTCGAATAACGTTTTTTCGTTGGATGAGGCAGAAGCTTTTTCTTTGTGTAATTGTTAATCATGGTCTTTGTCAGAATTTTGTCATCCTGGTGCCGGCGGGCGGTACCTAAATGTTCGTCCATGAACGTAGTGACCTGATCCATGTACAGATCAATGTCAGGCACTTCCCCCGGACGAATATGGGGAGTGCTGGCGATATTGCGCAAAATATCGGACAGAAGTTTTGTATTGGCCTGATTCATAGAAGTACCTCTTTTTCATTTTGTTGATGTCAGAAATCGGTTAATTACATTATAAAGTTTTGAAAACCATATGACAAGAAAAAGTTTGGCAAAAATGAGAAATGATGTTATCAGGATACAAAGGAGCGGCAGCTGTGAGAGAGATGGAATTTAAAATGGAGCGGGAGGGGCTTGTAAAGCCCGGAGATTCCGTGCATGTTTCGGAAGGGGTTCTTCCCTTAAGCTGGTATTACACGATTGAGCCCGCTGTGGCCATGTCGGCGAATTATACAAACCGGGAACGTCTTAAAACAAGGGACGGCGTGGTAAAAGATGTGCGAACAGATGAGAGCGGCTACACGGTAGTGGCTGTTTTTGAGGAGTAACCAATTTTTAGAAAGTGAGAATACATAACATGAGCATTTATGATACTCTGAATCCGGAACAGCTGGAAGCGGTTCGGCACTATGAGGGGCCGCTGCTTATTCTGGCAGGAGCAGGATCCGGAAAGACCCGGGTGCTGACGCACCGTGTAGCATGGCTGATTGAAGAGATGGATGTGGATCCGTGGAATATTCTGGCTATCACTTTTACGAATAAGGCTGCAGGTGAGATGCGGGAGCGCGTGGAGCGGATTCTCAGCCGGGAAGAGACAGAGAATGCCGGGCCGGGCGATGATCAGACCAGGGCGGCCGGCGCTGTGACCGGGAACCGACGGAGAGGAACAATGTCCGGAGCGGTTTGGGTCGCGACCTTTCACAGCACCTGTGTGCGCATCCTGCGGCGTTATATCGACCGCATCGGCTATGACACGAATTTTACAATTTACGATGCGGAAGATCAGAAAACGGTGGTGCGCGATGTCTGCAGGTATTTGAACATTGACACAAAGCAGTTCAAAGAGCGTATGTTTATGGGTATGATCTCCTCGGCAAAGGATGAACTGATAACGCCGGAGGAATACGAGCAGGAAGTGCTGCGGCGGGATGATTTCAAGGGCAGGCTGGCGGCGAAGGTTTATACGGAATATCAGAAGCGGCTGAAAGAAAGCAATGCGCTGGATTTTGACGACCTGATCGGAAAGACCGTGGAATTGTTTTCTGCCTGTCCGGATGTGCTGGAAGCCTGGCAGGAACGGTTCCGCTTCATCATGGTGGACGAGTATCAGGATACGAATACGGCACAGTTTAAGCTGGTAAGCCAGCTGGCCTCCAAATATGGCAACCTCTGCGTGGTCGGCGACGACGATCAGTCCATCTACAAATTCCGCGGTGCGAACATTGGAAACATTCTGAATTTCGAACAGTTTTTTCCGAATGCGAAAGTCATCCGGCTGGAGCAGAACTACCGGTCCACACAGAACATTCTGAACGCTGCGAACGCGGTCATTAAAAAGAATGTCGGCCGCAAAGATAAAACGCTCTGGACGGCGAACGGCGAGGGTGAGCGGATCCATTTCCGCCAGTTCCTGAACGGCTTTGGGGAAGCGGAATATATCGCCGACCGCATCAGCACGATGGTGCTTCAGGGAAAAGCATCTTATAAAGATTTTGCAGTGCTGTACCGGACCAACGCACAGTCCCGGATGTTCGAGGAAAAGTTTCTGTACGCGAACATTCCGTACCGGATCGTGGGCGGGGTGAACTTCTATTCAAGGAAAGAGATCAAAGATGTGCTGGCCTACTTAAAAACCATTGAAAACGGCCGGGACGATCTCTCTGTGCAGCGCATTCTGAATGTGCCCAGACGAGGCATCGGCAGCACGACCATTTCGCGCGTGCAGCAGTACGCATTACGGGAGCAGATCAGCTTTTTTGAGGCACTCAACCGGAATGAGGAGATAGCAGAGCTGGGGCGCAGCCGTGGCAAGCTGGAAGACTTTGTCAGTATGATACGCGCGTTTCGCGCCAAGGCGGAAGAATATCCGGTGCATGACCTGATCGAAGATGTGCTTGATGTGACCGGCTACCGAAAGGAACTGGAGCTGGATGGAAGCGAAGAGGCGAAGGAACGGCTGGGAAATATCGATGAGCTCGTAAACAAAGCAGCTTCCTACGACGAGAACGCGGATGAACCTTCTCTCTCCGGGTTTCTTGAGGAAGTGGCGCTGGTGGCAGATATCGACGACGTTTCGAATGATGCGGACTGTACGCTGATGATGACACTGCACAGCGCGAAAGGTCTCGAATTTCCGGTGATTTTCCTCGCCGGGATGGAGGACGGAATGTTTCCGGGCTACTTAAGTATCAATTCCGAGGATCCGGATGAACTGGAGGAGGAACGCCGCCTCTGCTATGTTGGTATTACCCGAGCAAAGAAGGAATTATATCTGACGGCGGCAAAACAGAGAATGGTGCGCGGCGAGATGTATTTCCATCACATATCCAGATTCGTCGAGGACATTCCGGAGGAACTTCTGGAAACGAGTCAGCGAAAGCCGCGGTATGGCGAAGAAGCGAATGGAGCAGCCGGTACGCAATATGGTATGGGCGGAAACGCAGGTGCAGGCATGCAGCATGCTCCGGACGGGAATACGATATCGGCTTCCGGATCACGCCGTGCGCGGAATGTGAACCAGAGCGCATATCAGCAGGCGAAAGCAGCTTTTCAAAATCGCTCCTTTGTGCACCAGGGCGTTCAGATTCAGAAGTCGGATGGCCTGGATTACACTGTCGGCGACCGCGTCAGTCACATCAAATTTGGCCCGGGTACCGTCACGGCGATTGCAGACGGGGGCCGTGACTACGAGGTCACTGTGGATTTTGACCGTGTCGGAACGAAAAAAATGTTTGCGGCATTTGCAAAGCTGAAGAAACTGTGAGCCAGCGAGCTCTTAGATACAGGAAATTTACCGGGATGAAAAAATTAGTATAGTAAAAAACAGAATCCTGTGATATACTAACCGAAACAGAGAAAACACGGCAGGATACGATTTTCCAATATGCGTATGGCCGTGGAAAAGAAAGGACGTGCAGCGTATGACAAAGGTTGACGATTTGGTAGCGGCATTAAAAAAACATGATGAGGAAAAGAAAAAAAATACGGCACTGTGGGTTTTTGCCATCATCGGTGCGGTGGCGGCAGTAGCGGCCATCGCCTATGCGGTTTATCGCTATTTCGCCCCGGATTATCTGGAAGATTTTGAGGATGATTTCGACGACGACTTCGAGGATTTCTTCGATGACGATGATTTCCCGGAGAAAGAGGAGGAAGACGGGGAAGAGGACGAAGACAAGTCGGAAGAGGACGAGCCGGATGACGATGATTCCGATGAAGCAGGTGCAAAAGAAGAATCCGACGCGGAGCCGGAAGAAGCGGAAGCAGATGCAGATGAAACAGCAGAGGCTGACGACGCGGAGAACTGATCGTTCCTTCATTTATGATGACTATGATAACAACAAAGAGCAGATGCAGAGGCATCTGCTCTGTTACTGTAAGGAAATCTGCGGCCGGCAGCAGTTCCTGCCGATGGACCTGCCCACTGTGTTCCGGATCGGCCATATGCTGTGGGAAGCGAATTTCACGCAGAGGATTTTCTGCAAAGGACTTCCTGTAAAAGATTCCCGGCAAAACGGGCGAGCAGTGAGAATCAGTGTGTGCGTGCCCCGCGTGGCGGAGAGGAGAGTTCGTATGAAAAAAGGACAGATAATGGAAGGGACAGTAGAACGCGTCGACTTTCCCAACAAAGGACTGACCCGGACGGAAGAAGGAACCGTTACGGTCAAGAATACACTTCCCGGCCAGAAAATCCGTTTTTCTATTTCAAAAAAACGGAACGGACGCGCAGAAGGACGCCTGCTGGAGGTCCTTCAGCCGTCCGGACTGGAGACGAGAACGCCCGCCTGCGGGAATTTCCCGGCCTGCGGCGGCTGCACCTGGCAGAGCATGTCTTATGAAAATCAGCTTGTGATGAAAGCCGGGCAGGTGAAACGCCTGCTGGATCCGGTGCTTCGCGCGGCCGGTCAGGAGGACTGGGACATAGAATCAGAATTTTGTGAGGTCGGACAGGCAGAATGCAGACAGGAGCCAGGAATGGCATCGACCGGGATATTTGAGGGAATCCGCCGAAGCCCACAGGAATTCCGCTACCGCAATAAAATGGAATTTTCCTTCGGAGACGAATACAAAGACGGCCCGCTTAGCCTTGGTCTGCACAAACGCGGCAGCCATTACGATGTGCTGACCGTCTCTGACTGTCAGCTGGTACATCCGGACATGACAGCCATACTGACAGCTACGCTTGAATTTTTCCGGCAAAAGGACATTCCCTACTATCATAAAATGACACATGAAGGTATCCTGCGCCATCTTCTGCTGCGCAGATCGGAAAGCACGGGGGAAATCCTGATCGGTCTGGTGACGGCCAAAACAGCTGAAGGAGAGCCGGGGAATTTGGCTGAAGGAAAATCCGGAAACAAGATGGAAGGAAAGCCCGCAGACAGGACTGAAGATAAATCTGTGGGGAGATCAGGAAACGGGACTGCAGGAAAGATGGGGGATGAAACTGAAGCCAGCCGTTTGCGGATGAAAGAGATGGCGGCCATCTGGCAGGACTACGCAGATTACATGGTATCCCTGCGGCTGGAAGGCCGGATCGCAGGGATTCTGCACATGCAGAACAACTCCGTAGCCGACGTTGTTCAGAGCGAACAGACCACCATTTTGTATGGGCAGGATTATTTTTACGAAACCCTGCTTGGGCTGCGATTTAAAATTACGCCGTTTTCTTTCTTCCAGACCAATTCAAAAGGCGCAGAAGTGCTTTACAGTACGGCCCGTGAATTCGTCATGGGGAAGAATCTCATGCCTGGTCAGGATGAGGAGACAGAAAGAACCGGACAGGCCAGAGAAGAACAGAAGCAAGAGGATATTGCTGAAAAAAAGGTTGCGATAAACTGCTCTGACAGCAGTCCGAATGTGATTTTTGATCTTTACAGCGGCACAGGCACCATCGCCCAGATTCTGGCGCCCATAGCGAAAAAAGTCATCGGCGTAGAGATTGTAGAAGAAGCCGTAGCGGCAGCACGCGAAAATGCCGTGATCAATGGCCTTGACAACTGCACCTTTATTGCGGGCGATGTTCTGAAAGTCCTCGATACCATACCCGACCGCCCGGACTTTATCGTCCTCGACCCGCCGCGCGACGGTATCCATCCGAAAGCCCTGCAGAAGATCATCGTCTACGGCGCACCCCGTATCCTTTATATTTCCTGCAAGCCGACCAGCCTGGCGCGGGATCTGGAGGTGTTGCTAGCGAACGGGTATCAGGCGGAGCGGATCTGCTGCGTGGATATGTTTCCACAGACGGCGAATATAGAGACGGTATGTTTATTGTCCAAACTTCATTCAAAGCATCATATAGAAGTGGAATTGCATATGGATGAGATGGATGTGACAGCGGCGGAGAAGAAAGCAACCTATGAGGAGATTAAAGCATACGTCCTGGAACATAGCGGATTGAATGTCAGCAATCTTTACATCGCGCAGATCAAGCAGAAGTACGGGATTATCGAGCGGGAGAATTACAATAAGCCGAAATCTGAGAATGCAAGGCAGCCGCAGTGTCCGCCGGAAAAGGAAAAGGCGATTGTAGAAGCGTTGCGGCATTTCAAGATGATAGAAGGGAGTGTTTGATATGAAGGCATCTTGCAAATTCAACATTGACACCGCCAGTGTGGAGCTGCGGTTTCATGACGGCACCGAAATCAGCATCTATACCCCTGATGTAGACGATGAGATTTACCCTACCATTTCCATGCAGACTGAAATCGACTGGTTGATTTATAATGAGCCTCTGACCTACGCCAGATTGGTGTTATCCGATGAGCTGGAGGAGTACGCCAGGGATATGGCTGGAACGCACGGTTTTATGGATTAAAATTATATATAACAGCAAGTCGCCCGCTCCCCTAATTCATGGACGGGTGACTTTGTTATTTAAAGCATGAGAGGATTGTTCAGCTTTCCAGAAAGCAAATCAATTCTACCAGGAAAGTGTGTGCGTGGTATTTTGGATGATATGGATATATCCTGATTCCAGAAAAACGCTGCATACAGGCGGATGGAGTTCGGTTTTCCGTATCAATGGCTTTATGATGATTTTCGATAATTCCCGGGTGTACAATCATACTTTAACCGGAACAGTTTTGTGAAATAACTGGTATCATTAAAACCACAGTCCAACGCAATATCTTTTGCAGATTTGTTCGTTGCGCGAAGCTGTGCCGCTGCCTTTTTGAGCCGTGTTTCCATGACATATCGCATGGGTGTTGTGTTCAGCATTTCATGGAAGCAGCGCAGACATGCGCTGTTACTGACGGAAACGCTTTTTGCGATCTGTTCCACGGTCAGTTCCTCCATGTAGTGCAACTCAATAAACTCCATCATAGAACGTATCCGGCTGATTTTCGCCAATTCCTGTTCTGAAAGATTGGATTCTGAAAAATCTGTATTCCGTAAGATGCCGCGAATCGTTTTGGACAAATAAAAGCGGGCAAGGTTTTCAAAATCATCCTGTTCCCCAGCGATGGATTCCCATGCAATTTGAAAACAACGGAGAACCTCCTTTTGCCAGGGGATTTCCTGTTTCAAAAGAAGGAACCGCGTTGCGGGATTGGAATAGAATGGTTGCACCAGGCTTTTCCAGAACACACTATCCATACTGCCTCCGATGAGACGGGGATGAAACACAGCAGAGTGGAGCTTTCCAGAAGACTGGGATCTATTTTGAATGGTGTGCATGGCTTTTGCATTGATGAAAATGCCGTTTCCGCTGGCGAGTGTTTGGCGGGCATTTTCCACGTCAACGCGCAGACATCCTTCTGTAACCAGCACGATCTCCCATTCCTCATGCCAGTGCCAAGGGACGTTTCCCTGGCGCAGATCATCGGCGTAACAGGCGATGGGAAACGCTGCATCGCCATGCCTGGAAAGTTCCTGATCGTGCAGGTCGGTGACGGTATTGCAGACAGAAAGCCCCATGAGATTCACCTCCGCATAAATGAATGTTTTATCCTATTTTTACGAATGTATCCTTACACATTCATTTTAAATTTGATGGTATCATCATATCACCGAAGGAGGAAGAATGCAACATGACTCACTTGCTTTTGTTTATTATTTACCTTGCTTTTATCAGTTTAGGATTGCCCGATGCATTGCTTGGCTCCGCATGGCCATCCATTTATCCTGAGTTTTCAGTCCCGATCTCCTATGCGGGGATCATCTCCATGATTATTGCTCTGGGAACTGTTATTTCCAGCCTGCAAAGCGACAAACTGACGATTCGGTTCGGAACCGGAAAAGTCACGGCTGTCAGTGTAGGTATGACTGCGCTTGCCCTGTTTGGCTTTTCTGCTTCCCATTCATTTTCGGCCCTCTGCCTTTGGGCAATTCCCTATGGTTTGGGAGCAGGCAGTGTGGATGCCAGTCTGAATAATTATGTGGCACTTCATTATAAAAGCAGACATATGAGTTGGCTTCATTGTATGTGGGGAATTGGTGCCAGCATTGGTCCTTATATGATGGGATTTGTTCTGACGAGAGGCCTGCGTTGGAACAGTGGATACCGCATCATTTCGATTTTACAGATTGGTCTGACAATCATCCTTGTGCTGAGTCTGCCGCTATGGAAATCTCTTAAAAGGGACGTGGAAACCGTGTCGTCTGGTACGCCGCGAAAGGCAATGCGTTTTTCGGAAATTCTTTCTGTACCCGGCGCAAAAGCTGTCATGGTGTCTTTTTTCTGCTACTGCGCGATTGAACAGACGACAGGGCTGTGGGCAGCCAGTTACCTGACGCTGCAAAAGGGCTTTTCGGCGGAGCAGGCCGCCAGCTTTGCCTCTATGTTTTATCTTGGTATCACCATCGGCAGAGCATTCAGCGGATTTTTGACTATGCGGTGGAATGACCGGCAGATGGTTCGGCTCGGACAGGGAATCATAGCTTTTGGATGTCTGGTACTGCTAATCCCATTTTCAAGTGGATTTGCACTGGCCGGGTTCATTTTAATCGGCCTGGGCTGCGCGCCGGTTTATCCCTGTATGCTTCACGCTACGCCGGAACAATTTGGCGCAGAACGATCTCAGGCGATCATCGGTGTGGAAATGGCCAGTGCCTACGTGGGAACCTGTCTTATGCCGCCTTTGTTCGGGACAATCGCCAATAATATCGGCATCGGTATTTTGCCGTTGTATCTCCTGGTCATTCTGTTTTTGATGAAGGTGATGTTCGGAAAGCTGAAAGGAGGTCATAAATGATGTTTGCAGATTATCATGTACATTCTGAATTCAGTGATGATTCGGACTATCGGATGGAAGATATTGTAGAGGAAGCATTGGAAATGGGAATGAACGAACTTTGCTTCACGGACCATGTGGACTATGGCGTCAAACGGGACTGGGATGACCCACGAGGAATCCTCTATCGAAAAGGCGGCGCCGGAGAACCGGAAAGAATACCTCTTGCTAATGTAGATTATCCCCATTATGTGAATAAAATCCATATGCTGCAAGAGCGATATAATAATAAGATCACGATTCGGCTGGGAATGGAATTTGGCATACAGCAGCACACCATCCCGCAATATGAAGCGTTGTTCCGGTGCTATCCCTTTGATTTTATTCTGCTTTCCGTCCACCAGGTCGAGGACAAAGAGTTTTGGACAGGCGACTTCCAGCGGGGCCATACCCAGCGTGAGTTTTATTTGCGATACTATTGGGAACTGCTGTCTCTGGTTGAGAATTACCATAACTACAGCGTTCTGGGGCACATGGATTTGATTTCGCGGTATGACCCGATCGGCGATTTCCCGTTCTCTCAAGTAGAACATATCATTGAGCAGATTTTAAAAAGGGTGATTGCAGACGGCAAGGGGATTGAGGTCAACACATCTTGTTATCGGTATGGACTGGACATGACGCCATGCAGAGAAATTCTGGGAATGTATCGTGACCTCGGAGGTGAGATTCTGACGATTGGCAGCGACAGCCATAAACGGGAACACCTTGGTGTTTATATACCGGAAACGATGAACGAACTGAAAGGCATGGGATTCAAACAAATCTGTACGTTTGAACACATGAATCCAAAGTTTCATCCGTTATAGGAGTCTCATATATCCCAGATTTGTTCCGATACCATCGGTTAAAATACAGTTCCTTCGGACTATGATGTGGTTCATAAACCTGACGCAAATTCCGCTCCTGTTCGCAAATGTCCATGTACTCAGGACTTGCTCCGCAGATGGGGAGTTCCTCGACATCCTTTACATTTCGATACTGGACAATCTCAAATTCGCCGCAATCATCAAGATATGCGATGACTTTGTCAGCCGAAATGGTCGCGCGATAAAGATGCTGTTTCTCCTGGGGACGGTAATGTTTATGGCGGGCGGCAAACCATTCGGCGGTATCTAAAAGAAGCGTCCATGAAATGGAATATTTGGCTTTTTCAATAGGCTCGCTGCCTGCACGATAGACGACAAAGCTGTCCAGATTTCGGACAGTTTCCGGCAGAGCATCACGCCAGTCTTCCGGGCGATAAGGCAGAGCCATACGCACATACTTGCGGATGATCGAGGACAGATCCCCATGATGGACATAGTGGTGGAGTGCGATTCTGCATTTTACTTCCTTTGGCAAATTCTGTTCATGGAGGTAAAGTAACATGACCGCGTTTTCTGCGTCGTAGCTGGCTACCTTTTCAAATTCTTTCCAATCTTTTTTCTGCATCGCTTTCAGACCCTCGCTTAAAATAAAATCGTTCATACGGTATCCTTTCTGTGAATGTATGTAATGCACAGGCTCGGTCTGCATCGTGTGGAAAGAGGCAGATTGCAGCCTGTGCCGTTTTCGGGAAAGAGGACCGATTTGAAAAGCGTGGAGCTTTCAAACCAGGCACGGGTTCACGAAAACTGCGGGATTCCAAAGGGGCGCAACCCCTTGGCGGTGGTGTCCAGAGGAGGCGGAGCCTCCAATGGCTGGGGTTCCACAGGGGCAAGCAGCCCTTTGGCACACGACTTTCTCTCGGAAAGTCTAGTGTGTTATACCTTTGCGGAGACGGTGTTAAACGAAAATGGAATACGCCCCTTTGATGCGTAGTCCGTTTTCGTTTTTTCTGACGGGAAAGGTAGCCGCCTTTGGGCGGCTGCAATGACCGGCAGAAAGAGGCGCGAAGGACAGACATTTGTCTGGACTGCGTGCCGTAACAGCGTCGAAACAAAGGGATACCCTTATGACTTTCTATTGAGAAAATTCCCCGCGGAGATGTTCCAAGGCGGTTTCTTCTGTCCGTTTTGCCCGGCTGTCACTCAGATGGAAATGGATCGCCGTGCCGATCAGCGTGTGCTCGATGTCGTCGGTAAAGCCGTATCGGTAGAGAAGATAGGTCTGCTCTCTGGCGCTCAGCTTATCCAGGGCGGAATATAATTCCTGCAATTCTTCTCTGCTGACCACGATCTGCTCCGGAAGTTTCGCATAAGGGTCGGCAATCGCTTCGATCCGAAGAAGCCGTTCCTCCCCATTTAAAACATCATCGAGATAGACGCGCTGATAATAGATTTCTGATTCCGGGTCGGTTATCTGCTGCTCGAACTGCTGCCTGGCTTTCCGTATCAGGTCGGTCATGGAATTCCGGATCGCCGGCGCTGCGTAGGTCAGGAATTTCATGCCGCGTTCGCCGTCAAAGAGCGGAACTGCTTTCAGGAGGCCGAGGCTTCCCTCCTGCAAAAGATCGTCCACTTCGATATCCATATCGCTTTCTTCAAGGTTATGATTCTGATAGATTTCAATCGCGGTTTTCCGGATAAACCCCCAGTTGTTCTCAACCAAAGTGGCAAGGGCGGAAGGATCGCCTTCCTGCGCGCGGCGGCAGAGCTGCTCATTGGTCTGCATGGCTATTCTCCCGCGGCGGTGGCTGCATCGTGGACTGCACCAAATCTACCAGTGCGTGATTGAGTTGTTTTAGTGCTTCTTCATTCACACCTTCCATGCCGGATACAGTGCCGGTGATCGCGTCCGCAAGCTGTTCCGGCGTGATGGACGGATGCCTCATATCCTGTCCCTTTGTCAGTTCTGCAAATATTTTCTTTGTGATTTCTTCTGTCTTATTCTGCGCGGCGGCAAGGTCGCTGCCGATCTCTTTTTTCACTTCCTTTATCGTTACCATAAACTGATTTTGTATGGAACTGAGGTCTGCCTGGTAGACAGGCACCTTCAGACGGTTCATGTCCCTTGCAGCATGGACGGCTGCGTCTGTTGCGACGCTTCCACGAAGGAAGGAGCTGACAGACGAGATCATTGTATTCTGCGCGGCAAATCCAACGGCCAGCGTATCGTCGAAATACTGCCTGATCATATAGGTCAGTTCCGCGAAGCGCGGGCTTTCCAGTAAACGGTTGACGACTTCGGCGTTTACTTTCTCTGTATAGAGATTTCGCGCGGCCTGCGCAGAAAGCCCCAGTTCGCTGATCTCATAATTTTTCCGGTCTGGAACATCCGTAACGCCCAGAAGGAAATCGGTGGAGACGTTAAATGCTCTTGCGATGCGGATGATATTTTCATCACTGAGCTTGTCCGTCTTTCCGCTTAAGAAGCGGCTGAGCATACTGTCTGTACAGCCGATCTTTGTTGCAAGCGCTGTCTGTGTGACCTTATATTCTTTCATTAAATCCTGTATCCGTTCCCGTACTGTCCCAGGTAAAAATGCTGTTTCCATGAAAACACTCCCTCCAAAAGCAAACGTATGTTCGATTTCTATTATATTTTATTCCGCAGTGAAAAGCAATACATAGAATAAAAAATGTTTTGTATTTTTGCAAAATTATCGTGCCTCGTTCTCCGGTTTTTGCATTTCCGCCTGATTTTTCGTCTATTAGCCTTTTCCTCCGTATATTCAGGCAGATGGGGAAAAACCCGTCAAAAATCAGAAGGAGGAAAAGAAGATGGATTTATTTGCAACGGTTAAATCGGCGGTCACGGTGAGGGAGGCAGCAAGGCATTATGGTTTCAAAGCGGGAAGAAACGGTATGGCCTGCTGTCCGTTCCATGATGACCGGCATCCAAGCCTGAAGCTGAATCAAGATTATTTTTACTGTTTCGGCTGCGGGGCAACCGGGGATGTGATCGAACTGGTGGCCAGGCTCTTTAACCTGTCCGCTTATGAAGCGGCGCGGAAGCTGGTGGCTGATTTCGGACTTGATCCGGACAAACCGCCCGTCGCGGCGGCTCCCGTAAACAAACGGCGCCCCGCGGTGAGGGCCTTCCGGCAGGACGAGGTGTACTGCCAGAGGGTGCTGTGTGATTATCTGCGTGTGTTGGAGGAATGGAAGGTTCGCTATGCGCCTTCCGCGCCGGGGGAGGAATACGACGACCGCTTCGTGGAGGCATGTCAGATGATGGATTATGTAGAAAATCTGGCAGACATTCTTGCGGTGGGGGAACTGGAGGAAAGGGTGAAAGTGGTGCAGTCGCTGCTTAAGGAAGGGACGCTTCCCGCTCTGGAAGCGCGCCTGAAACGCATGAAGGAGAGGAACATGGAGAAATCCGGAAAGCAGTATGATATGAACCTGCCGATCTGGTTCGATGGGAAGAGTATCAACGAAGCCCTGTTCTGTGATGATTTCCTTAGCAGGCATAAGATTATCTTTGCGAACGGAGCCTTCTTTACACCGGAAGGCAGGGTGACGGACAATCTGCCGCTGCGCGGAGAAATCTTTGAGGAGCTTCGTTGCTGTGCGGTCAACAACATCCCCCGGAAGATCAATAACATCCTGGAAGTGATGAAGCTGGACGCACAGGTGGACGACTTCCCGCCGGAGGCTGACCGGATTCATGTGGCGAATGGGACGCTCAAGCTGGACGGCACGTTTACGGAAGGAAAGCCGGACATCGTCAGGAGTCGCCTGCCGGTGGCATACAGGCCGGACGCGTCAGAGCCGGTACTCTGGCTGCGTTTCCTGGAGGGCCTGCTTTATCCGGAGGACATTCCTACCTTGCAGGAGTTCATTGGTTACTGCCTGATTCCCAGCAACAAAGGCCAGAGAATGATGGTGATCAAGGGGAGCGGCGGCGAGGGAAAGTCCCAGATCGGAACCGTGCTCGGAGCATTGTTCGGCAATAACATGAAGGACGGCAGCATCGGAAAGATTTCGGAGAACCGTTTTGCCCGCGCTGATCTGGAGCACATTCTTCTGTGTGTAGATGATGATATGCGGATGGAAGCGCTCCGCCAGACCAACTATGTCAAATCCATCGTGACCGCACAGGGAAAGATGGATCTGGAGCGGAAAGGGAAGCAGAGCTACCAGGGATATATGTTTGCAAGGCTTCTGGCATTCAGTAACGGCGACCTACAGGCACTCTATGACCGGAGCGACGGGTTTTACCGCAGGCAGCTTGTGTTGACGACAAAGGAGCGCCCCGCTGATCGGATGGACGATCCTGATCTTGCTGAAAAGATGAAGGCAGAGGAGGAAGGCATCTTCCTCTGGGCGTTTGAAGGTCTGCGCCGTCTTGTCGCCAACAACTATAAGTTCACCGAGAGCCAGAGGACAAAGGAAAACAGGGAAGCCGTCAAGCGGGATAACAACAATATCTTCGACTTTATGGAATCGGAGGGTTATATCCGGTTGAAAGAAGGTGCCTCAATCAGCTCCAAAGAATTGTATGAGATTTACCGGATGTGGTGTGAAGAAAACTCCCTGACGCCGCTGAAATCACGCAGCTTCAGTGACAGTGTGGTAGCAAGTCAGGAGAAATATCATCTGGAGCATTGCAATACAGTCACCAATGCGGCCGGACGGCGGGTATGGGGCTTTCGGGGGATCGAAGCAGTAGCAAGGCCCGATATGAACGGGTTTATTGGCGTATCGCCATGTACGTACGTACCGGAAGAATGGCGGGATTAAAATCCCGTTTCCGTTTCGGTACGTATGTACGCAGCGAATGACCGCGTTTACCCGTATTATATTTCCGGAAATTATACGCTTTCACTCGTTGAGCCTGAAGCAGCGGTATTTTCGGCGGCGGGGATTTCGGGATAATGGAAACCGTAAATTATTTAGCATATTCCGGAACGGATTTCACGGAAATCATCTTTCCGGAAGAGCGAATGAAGTCTTCGGATTGGTGGGAAATTGTGCGGAAAAATGAAAAAGCACACACTTTTGTAAACACGGAAAATCCGGCATATGGGCAGTTGCCTGTGTGAAATCCTGAGAACGCGAAACAGGTATTTTAAAAATGAAACGATGTAGCAAAGCCGGTTCACGGAAACGTGGAGCCGGTTCTTTTTATGGGTAAGAAAGTTTGGGAGGTTTTTATGAACACAAATATCAGAAATGAGATTAAGGCGCAGATCGTGCGCGAGGGTATGACGATGCAGGAGGTGGTTGACCTGCTGGCTGACGAGTATGGATGGAGCGATTCCGTCTCCAACCTGTCCGCGAAGCTGCAAAGGGAGTCGCTGCGCTATCGGGAGGCTGTGCAGCTTGCCGATGTGATGGGCTACGACATTGTATGGAAAAAGAGGAGGGATGGCTGATGGAAAAGGCACAGTATGGGATTATGCGTTTCGCAAAATACAAAGGGCCGGAGATCGGGAATATCGAGGCCCATAATGAACGTACCAAGGAGAAATACGCCAGCAATCCGGATGTGGATGTGAGCAGGAGCAACCAGAACTTTCATCTGGTGGAGCCGAAGGGGAAGTACCGGGCGGAGGCTGAGCGCCAGATCGCGGAGGCCGGATGCCGCACCAGAAAGGACAGCGTCCGTGTGGTGGAGACGCTGATTACCGCAAGTCCGGAGTTTTTTAAAGGGAAGAAGAAAGCGGAGATAAAAGAATATTTTCAGACAGCGCTGGACTTTATCAGGGCGCATCAGAATCCGGATACCATCCTGTCTGCCGTGGTGCATATGGACGAGAAATCGCCCCACATGCACCTCTCTTTTGTCCCGCTGACAGAGGATGGCAGGCTGTCGGCAAAGGATATCGTCGGCAATAAAAAGAAGCTGACCTGGTGGCAGGATGAGTTCTGGAAACACATGGTAAAAAAGTATCCGGAACTGGAGCGCGGTGAGAGCGCCAGCCAGACCGGGCGCGACCATATCCCGCCGCGGGTATTCAAGGAAATGACCAGGCTCAATAAACAGCGGGAGAGGCTCGACGGACTTCTGACGGGGATGACGCGTCTGAATATGAAAGTCAGGACAGAAGAAATCTGCAAGCTGTTGGATTCCTATATCCCCGGCGTGGAGAAAATGCAGACGCAGTTGAATAAATACAGCACGGCGACAGTGACGGAGAATAAGAAGCTGAAGAAGAAAAACGCGCAGCTTGCGCAGTCGCTCGATAAGGCCACGGAGGAAAGCACACTGAAGAAGATTGCCGACGCCAGGCTTAGAAGCGATTATGAGGAGGCGATTGCGGTACTGGATCGCATTCCGAAAGAAGTTCTGGATGTTTATACGCGTGTACCGGCGCGGAGAAAGGAGAATGCCTGTGAGAGATGAGTGGAGCGGTTTTGCTGATCTGTTGGCAAATCTCATTGCCAAATATGCATCGGAAATAGGCATTGATGCCTTGCCCGATCCGGAGGAAGGTTTGGGTATATGTGACAAGACGAAAGAAAGAAAAAATAATGCCGATTCTAAAAGAGCAGTGGTTGCAAAGGATAAAGCAGCATGATATAATTTTCGTGAGAAAGGTGTCCAAACTCAACAATGAAGATGTATTCAAAGTTGAGTTTGGGAGATTTCTAAAAACTGTATTATATCAGGAGGAAGATCATGATTCGAGCTTCGGAAGATTATTATAAAAGCCTGGTGGAAAGATTAAGAAAGCTTCCCACAGAGATGGAATGGGTGGAGTTTAAGTGTAATAACGAGAATGTTCAGATGATTGGAGAATATATTTCAGCTCTGAGCAATTCTGCCGCGCTGAACGGGAAAGAGACGGCATATGTTTTATGGGGTATTGACGATGCCACGCATGAAGTGATCGGAACGGAGTTTTCCCCGGCGAAAACAAAGAAAGGTAATCAGGAACTGGAAAACTGGCTGGCAGGTTTGACTTCTCCTAATCTGGATTTCGCTTTTACAGAAGTTATGATGGAAGATAAGAAGGTGGTTGTCCTTGAAATACCGAAAGCAACGATAAGGCCGGTAAGCTTTGGCGGCACGGAATATATCCGGATCGGGTCTTATAAGAAAAAATTGAAAGAATTTCCGGAGAAAGAACGTGCACTCTGGAGATCGTTTGAAAATACGGCATATGAACTTCGCACGGCGGTATCGAATGTTACAGAGGAAGATGTGACGGCGCTCCTTGACTGTGCCGCTTATTATACATTATTGAAGTTGCCACTGCCGACAAACCGATCCGGCATTATCCATAACATGCTGGATGAAGAATTTATTCGTGAGATGGATAATGGAAATTATGAAATCACAAATATGGGAGCATTACTTCTGGCAAAGAATCTGAATGATTTCAGAAATCTGAAGCGGAAGGCAATCCGTGTTATCCAGTACAAAGGGAATGGAAGAACCCATGCACTCCGCGAAAAAGTATTTACCAAAGGATATGCCGTGGAGTTCGATGACATCTGCGATTATATCAATACGCTTGTACCGCAGAGCGAGGAAATCGAATCCGGTTCAAGAATTGAACACCGGATGTTTCCAGAGAAAGCAATCCGCGAAATGGTCAGTAATTTGATTATTCATCAGCAGCTGGATGTGCGCGGAGCCGGTCCGATGATGGAAATTTTTGATACGAAAGTAGAGGCGTCGAATCCGGGCGGATTATTGGTGGATGTAAACCGGATCATTGACACTGCGCCGCATGCAAGGAATGAATCTATGGCGTCCTTCCTGCGGATGGCAAGGATCTGTGAGGAGCGCGGAAGTGGATTTGACCGCATGGAAGAAGGCATGAGTGATCTGAAAATTCCAGCGCCGAAGGTAGAGACCGGCGATGATTTTACCCGAACGAAGCTGTATTGGTATCCGAATCTGAAAGACTGGAAAAAAGAAGATCGGATGCGGACATGCTATCTGGCAACTTGTTACTATTACGTGAATGAAATAGATGTTTCCAATTCTGTGCTGAGGGGACGCTTTGGAATAGACGAGAAGAATAAGGCATTGATGTCCAGAATTATAAAAGAAACGCTGAATGCGGAGCTGATTAAGATCGCAGATCCGACGGCGGCTGTGAAGTTAAGAAAGTATATACCGTATTGGGCATAAAATTTCGTTGATGGGTAGTTGATTGTCGGCCTGTTTTTTACGGAAAAACCTTGAAAACCCGCTGATTTTTAAGAAAAATTTCGTTGACGGGTAGTTGATTGAGGGGAAGAATGATGGCTAAAGAAAAAATCAAAGTTTACACTTATACGAGGGTATCTACAACCATGCAGATCGACGGATATTCTCTGGACGCACAGAAGAATCGCATGAAAGCGTATGCGGACTATAATGATTATGAAATCGTTCATGAGTATGAAGATGCGGGTAAATCCGGAAAGTCCATTGAGGGCAGGCTTCAGTTCTCGCAGATGATGGAGGATATCAAATCAGGAAAAGACCATGTTTCTTTTGTGCTGGTGTTTAAACTGTCCCGTTTTGGGAGAAACGCAGCGGATGTGCTCAGTACCTTACAGGTTATGCAGGATTTTGGTGTAAATCTGATCTGCGTGGAGGATGGGATTGATTCTTCAAAGGACGCGGGAAAACTGATGATTTCCGTCCTTTCGGCGGTCGCGGAAATCGAGAGGGAAAACATTCGTGTTCAGACCATGGAAGGGCGCATCCAGAAAGCCAGAGAAGGACGATGGAACGGAGGCTTCGCTCCTTATGGATATCAGCTTGTCGATGGAAAACTTGAAATCAATGAGGAGGAAGCTCCTGCGATACGAATTATTTTTGATCAGTATGTGAATACGGATATGGGGGCAAATGGGATTGCAAAGTATCTGGAAAATCATGGTGTTCATAAGATCCCACGTCAAAACGGGAAAAATCCGCTCTTTGATTCGCATTTGATTCGTTTGATTCTGAAAAATCCTGTTTATTGCGGGAAAATTGCGTATGGGCGCAGAAAGACGGAAAAGGTACATGGAACAAGAAATGACTACCGCTTGATTGAGCAGGATAATTATCTTCTGGTGGATGGGCAGCATGAACCGATCGTGTCAGAGAATGTGTGGCAGTCTGCCCAGGTAAAGCTGCTTTCCCAGGCAAAGAAATATGAGCATGTAAATAAAGTAAAAGATGAACGAACTCATCTGCTATCCGGAATTGTGAAATGCCCGGTATGCGGCGCCGGTATGTATGGAAATAAGAGCATCAAACATAAAAAGGACGGTACAAAGTATAAGGATTTTTATTATTATGGCTGTAAACATCGGAAGATGCTTTATGGGCATAAGTGTGACTACAAAAAACAGATTCATGAGGAACTGTTGGACGATGCGGTAGCAGAGGTTATCGCGAAGCTGGTCAGTAATCCGAAATTCGCGGCGATGATGCAGGATAAGATCAATACGAAAGTGGATACCACCGCCATTGATCAGGAGATTGCCAGTTATGAGAAGCAGCTTCGACAAAGTTATAGCACGAAATCCCGGCTGATGGAGGAAATAGATTCTCTCGATCCGGATGACAGGCATTACATAAGAGTAAAGGCAGATCTGGATGACAGGCTCTATCGCATGTATGATAAAATTGAGGATTTGGAGTCAAAACTGGTAGAAGCACGGGCAAAGAAACAGACCATTGAAGCGGAGAAACTGACCGGAGATAATATTTACAAAGTGCTGATCTACTTTGATAAACTGTACGCAGTGATGAATGAAGTGGAAAAGCGTCAGGTTATGGAGGCATTGATCGCAGAGGTACAGGTATATGAGGAGCGTCAGGCGAACGGACAGTGGCTGAAATCCATTAAATTCAAGCTGCCGATCATTGAGGAAGATATGAATATAAGTTTGGACAATGATGAACATATCGAGACGGTTGTTCAACTTTCCAAGGGAGAAATCAACTCCAAGAAAGTGCGTGTAGAGTTCTCTCTGGAGGATATGGATATGTCGGGATTCCAGAAAGGTGCTACCTACGGACAGATTAAGGAGTATGTGAAAGAGCATACAGGACTGTCTGTGTCCTCTCTGTACATTGCACAGATAAAGCAGAAGTATGGGATTATCGAGCGGGAGAATTACAATAAACCGAAGTCTGAGAATGCAAGGCAGCCACAGTGTCCGCCGGAGAAAGAGGCGGCAATTACGGAAGCGCTGCGATGGTTCAAGATGATTGAATGATACTTTATATTGCGTTTTATATATGGACGGTTCTCTGCTTGAGCCGTCCATATAATTATGTCATAGTGAAAATAAAAGAGGCGTGAAAAACCAGTTCTTTTATCAATTTGCACTCAGATTAATCTGTTTTTTCTTCTAGTCCTTTTTTATAGTCAGTTCCCCAATCTTCCATAGCTTTAATTACCGGTCGCATGGATTCTCCCAATTCGCTGAGTGCGTATTCCACCCGTGGTGGCACTTCTGGGTAGACTGTGCGTGTGATGATTCCATCCTCCTCCATAGAGCGTAGACTGTCCGTCAACACTTTTTGGCTGATTCCTTCCAGGTCACGCCGCAGTTCATTGAACCGCCAGGGACGTGCAAGCAGATTTCTTATAATCAATAATTTCCACTTACTTCCAATCAGAGAAACCGTCGTTGCTACCGGGCAAGCCGGAAGCTCGTCTTTTGTCTTCATAAAAACACCACGCATTCTATTTTCTTCTAACATTAAATTTGAGTATTACACTCGAATTATAATGCAATATGCTATCAAAATCAATAGAAAGAATACGAAGTTTCTACAGGAAAATTCCCGGAAAATCCAAAGGTCACCTTTTTGTGACTATGTAATAAAAAGGTGCGTACTTGTTTGCCCTAAAATGCTTAAGTATAATCATAATTACAGAGAGCAAGACAGCTCCTGAATACAAATATGGAGGTAATCAACAATGGCACTTTCTAATCTGTCTGGATGGAAGAACGAAACATCTGCTGCTTCCTGTGGTACAGCCTGTGGAGCATCAGATACGCCGGAAGAAAAACCCGCAGCCTGTGGTTCCGCTTGCGGCGCTGGTGACAAGTCTGCCGAAACGCCTGCGGCTTGTGGCTCTGCTTGTGGCGCGGCGGACAAGCCCGCCGAAGCTCCTGCAGCTTGCGGTTCTGCCTGTGGTGCGGCGGACAAACCGGCTGAGACTCCCGCTGCCTGCGGTTCCGCTTGCGGTGCGTCCGACAAGTAATTCTGTCCGCGAGCCAATCGCCTGATGAACCGGTAGCCTTATAACAAATACCGGTTCATCGGGCACCCACGAAATATTATCCGTTCATCGGATTTTACGATATAAACTAAAAGGAGACCATGCTTTATGAAACAGTATTTTTCTTTTCAATGGCATATTACAGACGAATGCGATCAGCGGTGCAAGCACTGTTACATCTTTTCTGAAAATGTCTGCAAAAAGCTGGACGCTATGAACTGGGAGCAGATGCAGGACACGTTTTACAACTGTCTGGACTTCTGCGAGGTGTATCACCGTCTGCCGTATTTTTATATCACTGGCGGCGATCCCATTCTGCACCCGGATTTCTGGAAGCTGCTGGGGCTGATGAAGGAGCATGGCATTCCCTTTACCATTCTCGGCAATCCGTTTCATCTGACGGATGAGGTGTGCCGCCGTCTGAAGGAGTATGGCTGCCAGAAGTACCAGCTCTCCATTGACGGAATGCGAGAAACGCACGACTGGTTCCGCAAGCCAGGCTCCTTTGACATTACGCTCGAAAAGATCGGCTGCATCAACCGGGCAGGCATCCGCAGCGTGATCATGACCACAGTTTCCGGCACAAACATTGATGAAGTACCTGACATCATTGACGCAGTGGTTGCGGCTGGGGCGAATGTGTTCGCCTTTGCCCGCTACTGCCCGACATCGGAGGAAAAGGATACCGACATCGAACCGCTCCGCTATCGGAAACTGCTGGCAGAATGCGACAGGAAATTCAAAGAGTATGAAGCCGCCGGGTGTCAGACCTACTTTAATAAGAAAGATCACCTCTGGACGCTCTACGAGTACGAGACAGGTGCGTTCGAAATCCCTGAAACCGTGGAGGATGGAATGATTTATGGCGGCTGCAACTGCGGCAACTGTCACCTGACCATCCTGCCCACCGGTGATGTGTATGCCTGCCGCCGTGTCCAAAACAGCAAGGTCGGCAATGTATTCCTCGACCGTCTGGCGGATGTCTGGGTTTGCGAGATGGAGCGTTACCGGGAATACACGAAATTTGAGAAATGCTCCAAATGTGAGTTGCTGGCATTCTGCCGGGGCTGTCCAGCTGTAGCCAGTGGGAAGGACGGGAATTTCTACGCCGCTGACCCGCAGTGCTGGCATGAAATACCAGAAAAGGAGGTTATCTGAAAATGGGTGAACTGATGGAAACGATCATGCACCGCAGAGCGATTCGCCGCTTTGACACAAGGCAGATTGAAGAAGCGGCATTGCAGGAAATCTTAAAGGCCGGTTTGTATGCTCCCAGCGCCGGAGGAAAACAGGGGGTGATTCTTGTCGTCTGCCAGGACAAAGAGGTCAACGAACGGCTGGGACGCATCAAGCGGGCGAACTCCAATCCGCATATGGCGACTGCCACAAGCTATGTTTCAAAGGAGCAGCCCAGCATCGCTGACGACCCGAATATCAAAAACGCTTTTTATGATGCGCCGACGGTCATCACCATGTTTGCGCCGAAGAACTTCCTCTTTTCTGCGGAGGATTGCGCGGTAGCTGCCGAAAACATGATGCTGGTGGCTGATTCGCTGGGCATCGGCTCCTGCTATCTTGGTCAGGGCTGGCCGGCGTTTGCTGACCCATATGGGCAGGAAATCCTGAAAAAATGGAACATCCGCACGGATTATTATGCAGTCATGCAGCTTCTGTTGGGCTATCCCCGTGAGGGCGACGCGCATCCCACAGGGAAACCACGGGCGAATGACCGTGTATTGCGTTTTTAGATGGAGGCTTTTTATGGATGCACAGACCTGTTTGAAGAAATTACAATATGTTGGTGTGCTGGCGTTCTCGACAGTGGATTCCGATGGAAGCCCGCAGATCAGAAATATCAGCGCCATTCACTATGAGCCTGACGCAATGTACTTTTTTACGGCGAGGGGAAAGAATTTCTGCCGGGAACTGTTATCCGATGGGCGGGTACAGGTGCTGGGCTACACCCGTTACAAAGAAATGATCCGTCTTTCCGGACGGGCAATTCCCGTTCCCCAGGAGGAGCAGCAAAAATGGACAGACATCATCTTTGAGGAGCAGCCATATCTCGCTAATGTTTATCCCGGCGATACAAGAAAAATCGGCATCGTTTTTGAAATACGG
>JAJBTU010000028.1 GCA_020860715.1 Clostridiales bacterium
ACTGCTGGCGAAGAACGGGTTCTATGCGGAACTGTATAACAGCCAGTTTGAGAGCAGCGCCCAATGCGCAGCATTATGAAAAATGGGCGCTGCGACATGCCGCCGGTGCTGCCTGCCAGTGGCAGGCGTTTAGCACCGACCGGAGCGGAAGCGGAGATGCAATGAGGGGGCGTTTCCCGAGGCATCGTAAAAAAGGAGATAACAGATCAGGGTGGCGCTTAATGGACATCCGGACAATGTCTGACAGGGACTCGCGCTTGGCATGAAGTCCGCAGCCAGTTTAAGGAAATTCCGGGTATTCTGGAAGGAAAAGCAAAGCCCGATTATAAGACCTGTATCGAGATTTCCACAAAGAGGGCAATCGGAGATTATGTGACTGAGACACTGGATCAGGAACTGGAGGAGCTTCAATTAGATTAGTTGTTGAAATAACCGCTCGTGTTTGACGGACTTGGGCGGTTATTTCTGCGTTTTATGAATATCTTTGCCGAATGCATATCCGGCACAAAAACAGCTGATGCCGAAGCTCAGCACTGCAATGAAGTCTGCGATACTCATTGGCTTAGCCCTCCTTCTACCATCCTGGTAGCTCTTGCCAGATTTCTTATCATAGTTCGACATGATTTTCCATAATAAAATATATTTTTCTGAGCGTCGCTGTAAAGAGAAAATGAAAATTACATAATGATCTGATGAAAGGCTGCCAGCCGCTAACAAGCTGGGGGCTTTTCTTTACCATCATGATAGTTGAACAAATCACATATAGCAGACAAAGTAAAAGAACTCAGAGCGGCGGGAAAGGAAGAAACGGAAATTGGGGAAACGCTGAATCTGTCCAGAGCTTCCGTCAATTCCTATCTGCCTTATAAGAAGGCTCTGTATAAAGCGCCGGAATTATCTGCTAATGCAGAAAGACTCAGGAAGTACCGGGAGCGGAAAGCAGCGTGTGAACGTCTGGCTGAGGAAAGCAGTCTGGATAATCTGTGGAAATGCATTGAAGCGTTTCAGGGCTATCCGTTTTTTACAACGGATAAGAAATTTAAATATGAGGTTTTGGAAGACGAAATGAAGATTAACGAAAGCTGAAATGATACATTGATTAATTTGAAAACAGAAGGGAATACTTCCATTGATGGAGGAGTACGCAAATGTATATAAAAGACAGATATGACAAAGACGAAAAAAAGATAGATGTGAATTCTTTTAAGATGGAAATCACAGAGGAGTTTATTGATTTTATGAATTCTCTTTGGAGAAGTAAGCCGGAGACCGAGTCATCCCCAATGAGAGACGGTGGGTGACATCATTGAACCGTAGACTTCGAGTGTGGTAAATTTGGAATGGTCACATGGTTTTGGTTCCGTATTTATCAGTAAGGAAGGGGTCACGATGAAAAAAACAGCATTATATGTCCGGGTTTCGACAGATGCGCAGTATGAAGAAGGTTATTCAGTCGATGCGCAGCTTGAAAAATTGGAACAATATTGCAAATTAAAAGATTACACCAACTATGAAAAATTTGTTGATGGCGGTTGGAGTGGATCAAATATCAACCGTCCGGAAATGCAGCGAATGATCTCAGAAATTGAGCAGGGAAAAATTGATACTGTATTGGTATATAAGCTGGATCGATTATCCCGTTCACAGAAAGACACGATTTTTCTGCTGGAAGATGTCTTTAATCCCCATAATGTCAGTTTTATTTCTCTTAATGAAAATTTTGATACAACTACGCCCTATGGGAAAGCGATGATAGGCATCCTCTCTGTATTTGCACAGTTAGAGCGGGAAAATATCCGGGAACGTACTTATATGGGTAAACTTGAGAGGATAAAAACGGGACTGTGGCCGGGTGGCGACAGTGTTCCGTTTGGATACGATTATGACAAAAACAAAGGAATTCTTGTTCCAAACAGCCACGCGAAGGAAGTTCAGGAAATATACGAATTGTACATGAAAGGATATTCGACTACGCGGCTTGCAAATATGTATGAGGTTTGTAGTGATGGCCAGATCATGCATATCCTCAGCCGCGTTACCTATCTGGGGAAAATTTATTACAATGGTGTAATTTATCAGGGACTACATGAACCATTGATTGATCAGGAACTGTTCGATAAAGTGCAGGAGGAACGTGCAAAGCGTTCAACGAAAAAGGTGAAAACATCTGATTACCTGCTTACCGGGTTACTTCGCTGTGGAAAATGTGGAGCAGCGATGCGTTACCAGAAGTGGGGCAAGAAAAGAGTGATTATTTATTGCTATTCTCAACAGACATCAGCAAAACATCTGGTAAGAGATCCGAACTGTAATAATAAGAAATTTGAAGCGGAAGATATTGAAAAGATTGTTCTGGAAGATCTGTTTAGAATGACAGATGAACTGACAGCGACAGGTAAACCAACAATGTTTCAGGAAGTCTCTGCGCTGGAAACATTGCGGCAGCGTTACAATTCGATTTCCACCAAAATAAAGAGGCTGTATAATCTTTATGCCGAAACCGATAATCAGATCTTACTCGAAACGATTCAGGAAAATCAGAGCGCCCTGGACAAAACGAAGAAACATATTCAGCGGGAAGAACAAAAACTGGCAGATGAGAAAAAACTAGATGAAAAGAGAACTATGGCGAAAAACCTCAGGTCGAAGTGGCCATCTATGAACATAGACCAGAAACGTCAGGCTTTACGAATGTTTATAAATAAAATTGTCGTGAACGAAGAAACGGTAGATATACATTATGCATTCGGTCTGGAATCTGCGTTTCAACATCTTGCAGCAGCCCCCGAACATAGTTGACTAATCGAAAAAACAGGGTTAATTATTTCTTTCATGTCAGGTAAAATATGCTCGTAAATCAGATCAAAGCCCTGAATGAAGGCAAATAAATCCCATTTTCTCAACTACCTACTATCGTTCCCATGATCATCGGGGAGATCCGGCGTTATCTGCGTGACAACAATTCGATTCGCGTCAGCCGCTCTCTCCGGGATACGGCGTACAAGGCTATCTACGCAAAAGAAAACTACGCCAAACAAAATCTTCGGGAGCCGACCGTCAATGAGATTGCGGAGGAAATCGGTATTCCGAAGGAGGAGATCGTCAATGCGCTGGACGCGATTCAGAGCCCGGTGAGCCTATATGATCCGGTTTATTCAGACGGAGGGGATACGCTCTATGTGATGGACCAGATCAGTGACCGCAAGAACCGTGAGGAGAACTGGGTCGAATCTATTTCCCTGCGTGAAGCGCTGGAACATCTGCCGGAACGAGAAAAACATATCATTGAGCTGCGTTTTTATGACGGCAAAACGCAGACAGAGGTGGCGGCAGAGATTGGGATTTCGCAGGCACAGGTCAGCCGGCTGGAAAAAAATGCGCTCAAAACGATGCGAAGCTATTTAAATGCATGACGCCATTCCTTTTACAGACCGTAAGGCCGCGCGGAGGAAAGCCGCCCGTCCGGTCAGTCACATTTTCTGCGGACATCTTCCTCGCAGACTTCAACAAGCACGATGTCCGTGCCGATCCGGACGATGCAGTGCCACGGAATGACGTATTCGAATTCTCTTCCGAGAAACCAGCAGAAACGGCCGGCTCCGGGTACGATCAGGGATCGGATACAGCCGGTCTGCGGATCAATTTCGAGGTCGCTCACACAGCCGAGCGTCCGGCAGGTGCAGATATTGATGACATCCTTCTGACGCAGGATGCAGTAGCGGATGGGGGAAGGAAAAGGAGGAAGCGGTTCCTGCATGGAGGTGTCTCCTTTTTGGGAGAAATCTTTCTTTAGAATATGAGGTGAGAAGGAGGAGTGTGAAGCAGGAATACATTCTGAACAGCAGGCAGCAGACTGCTTTGCAAAAATCTTAAGAAAACCTTTCCGTGACAAAGTGCAGGTATGATATTATACTGTCAGTAAATACGTATGGTAAACGAGGAGATATGCGGGAATGAGAAAGAACCAATTCATAAAGATATGGACGGTGGGGATCCGCACCGCTTTCCTTTTTCTGGCAATGGCCTGCATTGGCCGGATAAATATGAGCACAGTGCGGGCGGAGGAATCCGGACTTTCTGCCGACATGGGAGGTACGCAGGAGTCGTTCTGGCAGGATGTGTATTCCGGAAACGAAGGCTCTGAAGAACTGTCTTTGGAGAACGATGGCGTCTCGGATGGAGCCGCCTGGGATTCTTCTTCGCCCGGTTTGGAGGATGAGGCGGAGACGGAGGCCGCTCCCGGGACTTATACGATGGAAGACGGATGGACTGAGGACGAACTGCGGAGCACGGATGATGTTACGGTGTATGTCCGGGATGCATATGCGGGGGAGGATACCTCTGAGACATCTTTGATTTCCTGCAGTTATCTGGAGACCAATTATTCCAGACAGGAATATGAGCAGCTGCGCGACATGCTCACGAACAATCTTCTTTACAGCAATGTCAATGCGCAGATTACGACCAGCGCGGTCTATACGCTGGCGATGGATTATCTGTATATTGTACTGGTGGATGATTCTTCTGAGGAATACCGGGATGTTTACCATTACGTGGTTGGCGACTACCAGTGCTTCTGCGTACAGGTGACGGAGTATCGTGACGAGGCGGAGCAGGATGAGGCGCAGGAAGTGGATACGCCCCGCGAGATCGGGCAGAAGGTTGCGGAAGGCTTTGTGTGGAACTGACGAGAGAATAAATTTATAAACATTTTTTTCACACCCGGAGGAAGGCTTATTTCCAGCTTTCCTCCGGGTTATTCACAGGGTTCACATTCGCACGCTCCGGTTTAAAAAGACAGGAGGGGGGATTTCTTGTGGATAATCTGGTTTACATACTGTATCGACAGGAATCGCCATTTTTCGGCATAAATCATCAGATTTCGTATTATTGTCAACCACTTATCCACATTATCCACACGATTCACAGGGAGACCCTGGTGAAAATGGGCGGGCAGTTGTGGAAAAGTAACGGTTCTCATTCCGGCGGAATTATGCTACAATGTGGGTAAGATACAAGCCGTGCGGAAGAATGCGGAGCGCGAAAAGACAGACGCGCCGCGGCAGCAGGCAGCAGGCTGTATCCTATATCGTCCGGTATCATATACAGAAAGGCGCAGCCATGAAGATCTATACAGATACCCCGGAGGGGGCGACTGTCGTACAGAATACGTTTATCGACCAGTATATGCCGCAGGCAAACGGGGAGTTTGTCAAGGTATATCTGTATTTGCTGCGCTGTGCGAACAGCGGACGTGAATTTTCTGTCTCCTCGGTGGCAGATGTCTTTGAACATACGGAGAAGGACGTTCTGCGCGCGCTGACTTATTGGGAGAGGCAAAACCTGATCCGGACAAAATGCACCGGGGAAGGAGAGATTGTATCTGTGACGTTTACAGATCCGGGCTGCTATTCTACACCGGTGATTTACGCGGAGGAGCTTCCGGCGGATATCCCCACGGAAGAAAACGGGAACAATTCTGCCGCCCGGGGTACCGGGGCCTGCTGGGCCGGCCGTTCCGATCTTTACAGCGACGGAATCGCAGGCTGCAGTACGGGGCAGACAGAGCAGCGCTCACCGGCGCCGGATGAGACACAGGTGCGGGAGCCGGAGGATTCAGAGATGGACAGCCCGGCACTGTCTGCGCTCTCCGCATCCGCGCAGAAGGAATTACGAGAACTGTTTCCGGTGGCGGAGCAGTATCTGCGCCGGCCGCTCTCTGCTTCGGAGCAGAGTGATTTTGTGTATTACTATCAGACACTGGGATTCTCTGCAGATCTGATTGAATATCTGCTGGATTACTGTCTTACACATGGGACGACCAGCCGGCATTATATGAGAAAAGTAGCGCTTTCCTGGGCGGAAGCCGGTATAACGACGGTACAGGAGGCCAAGCAGGAATCAGGTCTGTACAATAAAAATTATTATCAGATCCTGAAAGCGTTTGGCATTCGGAACCGGCATCCGGCGCCGTCGGAACAGGAATGGATGTCAAAATGGATGGATGAGTATGGCTTTCCGATGGATCTGATTCTGGAAGCCTGCCGCCGCACCATTGACCAGACACATGAGCCGAGTTTCCGCTATGCGGACGGCATTCTCGGACAATGGCATAACGATAACATTCATACCATAGAGGAAGTTGAGGCTGCAGACCGGAAATGGGAACAGGGACAGGCTCTGAAGAAAAATGCGCAGAAAACGGCGGATGGACAGAAGACGGGACAGGAGCCGGCACAGTCGGCCCGGACGGGACGGACGCAGGGAAAACCAAACCGGTTTAACAGCTTTACGCAGAGAAGCTATGATTACGACCGTCTGGAGAAGAAAGTCTTTGGACAGAAATAGCAGGAAAATATCTGGAAAGAGACAGAGAACCTATTGACAGGAAACAACAACAGCGATATAAAGGAGCTGCAGCGGCATGGGACTGACAAATTCGCAATATGATGAAATTATGCGGGACTATCAGCGCCGCCAGAATCAGGCCAGACGGGAATTGTCCCTGCGGGAAGAGGAAGTGCGGGAGCGCCTTCCGGAGTTTGCGGATCTGGATGCGCAGATTGCATCTGCGGGAGTTGCATGTGCGCGGGTCATGCTGTCGGCGAACGATGCGGAGGCATCGGCCGGCCTTTGCGCTCTGCAGGAGGGGATTGACCGCATCAGCGCTCAAAAGGAGCAGCTGCTCAAAGAAGCGGGCTATCCGGCGGATTATCTTCAGATGAAGTATCAGTGTCCGGACTGCCGGGACACCGGCTATATCGGGCAGGAGAAATGCCATTGCTTCCGCAGGGCCGAGATCGATCTGCTTTATACGCAGTCAAACCTGCGCGAGAGCTACAAAGCTGAGACATTTCCGGCCTTTTCACTGGAATATTACTCGAAAAAGCTGACAGATTCCGCTACGGGGCTTACCGCCGCGCAGATGGCGGCTCATGCGCTGGAAGAGTGCAGGCGGTTTGTACGGGATTTTGACAAAAGCGCGGAGAACCTGTTCCTTTCCGGCGGCACCGGACTTGGAAAAACATTTCTGTCCCACTGCGTTGCGAACGCCCTGCTTGAGACCACGCATTCCGTGATATATTTTTCCGCTTATGATCTTTTTGAACTGTTGGCGGATTCTTCCTTCGGACGGACGGGGGAGGCGGAAGCCGGGGAACTGGAACGGCACATATTTGAGTGTGATCTTCTGATCATCGATGATCTTGGTACGGAGCAGACCAATTCGTTTGTGGCGTCACAGCTGTTTCATGTGCTGAATGAACGGAACCTGCGACAGAAGAGCACTTTGATTTCAACTAACTTGTCTTTGGAGCAGCTGGCCGGGCGCTATTCGGAGCGCGTCGTCTCCCGGATTACCGGCAGCTATCAGATGCTGAAGCTGACAGGCGAGGACATACGGATACAGAAAAAATACGGAGACTGTTCCGCATGAGCTTCAGCGGCTGCCGCAGGGAGCGCAGAGATCAGGAAGCTAGCAGAATCCCTGAAGAATGCGGAATGACTGAAATATTTGATAAGCCATGCAGGATGAGGAGGAAGAGGGTATGGAGTTTCAAACCGGCTATGAACGGAATCTGGAGTCGATTCCGGTCGGGGATCTGGGGATCATCGCTCTGAAAAGCTGTGAAGATCTGGGAAGAAAGATCAATGATCATATTGTGAACTGGCGTTCGGAACGCGTGCATGAACATCAGGGCAGCCCTCTGCTGGAGGGATACGACAAGGATTCCTATCTTGTCAGCACAGATCTTCCGCGCTTTGGTTCCGGCGAAGGGAAAGGGCAGATCAACGATTCCGTGCGTGGAAAAGACATCTATATTCTCGTTGACGTCTGCAATTACAGTCTCACCTATTCGCTGAACGGTTATACGAACCGCATGTCTCCGGATGACCACTATCAGGACCTGAAGCGCATCATAGCCGCGATTGGCGGCAAGGCCAGACGGGTCAATGTGATTATGCCGTTTCTTTACGAGAGCCGTCAGTTTACACGTACGGGCCGGGAATCGCTCGACTGCGGCCTGACGCTGCAGGAGCTGGTGAAGATGGGAGTGGAAAACATCATTACGTTTGATGCGCACGATCCCCGTGTGCAGAACGCCATCCCGCTTCATGGGTTTGAAAACATTCTTCCGGTCTATCAGTTTATCAAGGGCCTGTTCCGTGCGGTGCCGGATCTGGAAATTGACCCCGAACGTTTGATGATTATCAGTCCGGATGAGGGGGCGGCCGGCCGCGCGATCTACATGGCGAACCTTCTGGGCGTTGATATGGGAATGTTTTATAAGCGGCGGGATTATGCCCGTGTGGTGAATGGAAAACATCCTGTCGTTGCCCATGAATTTCTGGGCAGAGATCTGAATGGGAAAGACGTTGTCCTGCTGGATGATATGATTGTCAGCGGGAAGAGTATGCTGGCTGCGGCGAAGCAGCTGAAAAAGAGAAAGGCAGGACGGGTGCTGATCTGCGCAACGTTCGGCCTGTTTACAAAGAGTCTGGACCGGTTTGACAAGGCTTATGAGGAGGGCGTGTTTGACGCGCTGGTGACGACCAATCTGGTCTATCAGCCGCCGGAATTACTCTCGAGGCCTTATTATACCGGCTGCGATCTGAGCAAATATATTGCCCTGCTCATCGACACTCTGAATCATGACGGTTCGGTCAGCGACCTGCTGACGCCGACCGGCCGGATCAATAAGTTCCTGGCAGAACATGGGAAATAACAGAGCCCCGCAGAAACGCTGCGTGTCTGGCCGGGACTCTGAAATGGGCTGCTCAGAATCCAAGCAGCCGTTCTCCGATGTGGAAGACATCCCCTGCGCCCATGGTGATCAGCAGATCGCCTGCGGTGCAGTGTTCAAGTAAAAAGGTTTCGATTTCATCAAAGGTCGGGAAGTACCATGCTTCACGGCCTTTTTCTTTGAGCTTCTGGCAGAGCTGCTCGGAACTGACGCCAAGCGTGTCCGTCTCTCTGGCCGCGTAAATATCGGCGAGCACGACCTGATCAGCGAGGGAGAGCGCATCGACAAATTCATCAAACAGAGCCTTTGTGCGGGAATACGTATGCGGCTGGAAAACGCACCAGATACGTTTTGCGGGATACTTCTGCGCCGCGCGCAGTGTCGCACGGATTTCTGTCGGGTGATGAGCGTAGTCGTCAATGATTGTGACGCCGCCGATCTCTCCTTTTTTCTGGAAACGGCGGTCTGTGCCGGTAAAGCCTGAAATTCCTGCGCTCATGGAGGAAACAGATGCGCCGAGCAGATCCGCGCAGGCGATCGCGGCGGCGGCATTTGTGATATTGTGCTCGCCGGGTACGTTTAATGTGAAGCGGCCGAGCAGGGTGTCTTTCCTGCAGAGGTCAAATGAGGCGCATCCGAGACTGTCCCAGGTAATCTGTTCCGCATGATAATCACCGCAGCCGGCTCCAAATGTCACAATATGACAGGAAAGCCCCAGAACAAAGGCATCGAGTTCCGGAACCTGCGCGCTGATGATCAGCGTCCCTTCGGCCGGAATCTTTTCTGCAAAGAGGCGGAACGAATGGCGGATGTCGTCCAGATCTTTAAAGAAGTCCAGATGGTCTGCGTCTATATTCAGAATGATCCCGATCTGCGGCGTCAGATGAAGAAAACTGTTCGTGTACTCACAGGCTTCCGTCAGGAAAGAACCGGAACTTCCGACGCGTACATTTCCGCCGATAGAGGGGAGAATGCCGCCGACCGAGATGGTAGGATCCATTTGATGCGCCATCATGATCTGGGCGATCATGGATGTCGTAGTTGTCTTGCCATGGGTGCCGGCGACAGCGATCGAAGTCGGATACTGCGCCATCAGCTGACCGAGAAGCTCCGCCCGTGACATCATCGGAAGCCCGGCTGCCGCAGCCGCTGCATACTCGGGGTTGTCCGGGTGGATGGCAGCCGTATAGACGACAAGATCAATGTCTCCTTTGATATTTGCGGCGCTTTGCGGAATGCTGATCTGCGCACCCAGCCCTTCCAGCCAGGAAGTTTGCTCACTTTTCCGGGAATCCGACCCGGTGACCGTGAAACCGCGGTCCAAAAGCACTGCGGCCAGTCCGCTCATGCTGATACCGCCGATGCCGATAAAGTGTACATGAACCGGCCGGCTAAAATCAATCTGAACCATATCTGAGAATGCTCCTTTTCTTGTATTCTTTTATGTATTACGGATTGCTGCGTGCCTTGCAGTTTCGCAATCCCAAAGGTCATGAATCGGAACGCATGCGCTCCATCCCTGATCTTTTGCCCCCTGCACTATCCGATTATACTCATTTTTTTCCCAAAAGTCCATGATAAATGGAGAGGAACGCTGCATATAATAATAGACAAAAGAATTTTTAAAATACCGTCGAAAATGCCCTGCTTCGAGGCAAAAATAAAATATCTATATTTCTTCCGTCCGTTATTTAGAATAAGAATTGATAAAAAACATAGAAATTATTGTAAAAAATGTTCACTATTTAGAAAAGGTGTGATATAATACGGCAAAAGAGAGACATCGCAGAGGTGATAACGTGATTAAAAAAGAAATGATAGCAATGCTGCTTGCGGGCGGACAGGGAAGCAGACTTGGTGTCCTGACTTCGAAGGTGGCCAAACCGGCGGTCGCTTTTGGCGGGAAATACCGTATTATCGATTTTCCCCTGAGCAACTGCATCAATTCAGGAATCGATACGGTAGGTGTGCTGACGCAGTATCAGCCTCTGCGGCTGAATTCCCATATCGGCATCGGGATTCCCTGGGATCTCGACCGCAATGAGGGCGGCGTCACGGTTCTTCCGCCATATGAAAAGGTGGAGAATACCGAGTGGTACACCGGTACCGCGAACGCGATTTACCAGAACCTGACGTATATGGAATCATTCCACCCGGATTATGTTCTGATCTTATCAGGAGATCATATCTACAAGATGGACTATGAAGTGATGCTGGATTTCCATAAGGCGCACAATGCGGATGTCAGCATTGCGGTGATGCCGGTTCCGATGGAGGAAGCCAGCCGTTTCGGCGTTGTGGTGACGGATGAGAACGGGCGGATTCAGGAGTTTCAGGAAAAGCCTGCCGAACCAAAGAGTAATCTTGCGTCTATGGGTATCTACATATTCTCATGGAATGCCTTAAAGGACGCGCTTCTGGCTCTTTCCGGACAGAGCGGGTGCGATTTTGGCAAGCACGTGATTCCGTATTGCCATGAGAAAGGTGAGACACTGGTGGCGTACCAGTTCAACGGCTACTGGAAGGATGTCGGCACACTCGGCTCCTACTGGGAAGCCAATATGGAGCTGATCGATATTATTCCGGAGTTTAATCTTTACGAGGAATTCTGGAAGATCTATACGAAAAATGATATTCTTCCTCCACAGTATGTGTCGTCCGATTCCGTGATTGAACGCTGCCTGATCGGCGACGGGTCTGAGATTTACGGGAGAGCGTACAATTCTATCATTGGCTGCGGTGTGGTGATTGAAGAAGGCGCGGTGGTGAGAGACTCCATCATCATGCAGAATACCGTCATCAAAGCGGGGGCCGATATTTATAAGGCCATTATCGCTGAGAATACGGTCGTGGGAGAAAATGTAAAAATGGGTGTCGGCGAAGAAGTGCCGAACCGTTTAAAACCGTCGGTGTATGCGTTCGGGCTGGTCGTGGTCGGGGAGAATTCTGTGATTCCCGCAAATGTCAGCATCGGCAAAAATACGGCGATTAGCGGCATTACCGTGCCGGAGGATTATCCGGACGGTTATCTTGGCGGCGGAGAGACGCTGGATGTGGAAGATCGCTCAGATGCGATGGGGCTGCGCTATCCCCGGCGTCCGGATGAGATCGGGACAGTATCTACGCCCGGTATGAAGAACGATGCCGGACAGGAAAAGGCAGGTGATGTACTATGAGGGCGGTGGGAATGATCCTGGCAGGCGGCAACAGCTACAGGATGAAACAGCTTTCAAACAGACGTGCGATCGCGGCCATGCCGATGGCCGGGAGTTTCCGTGCAATTGATTTTGCTTTGAGCAGCATGTCAAATTCGGGCATACAGAAGGTTGCGGTGCTGACGCAGTTTAATTCCAGATCACTGGATCAGCATCTGAGTTCTTCAAAATGGTGGGATTTTGGAAGAAAGCAGGGCGGCCTGTTTATTTTTCCGCCGATGCTGACTACGGATAACAGCCACTGGTACCGCGGGACGGCGGACGCGATTCACCAGAATCTGGATTTCCTGAAGCAGTGCCATGAACCCTATGCCGTGATCGCTTCCGGCGACGGGATATACAAGCTGGATTACACGAAGGTGCTGGAATATCATATTGCAAAGAAGGCGGACATCACGGTTGTCTGCAAAGAACTTCCGGCAGACGAGGACATCACGCGGTTCGGTCTGGTGCAGATGGATGAGGACAGCCGGATCGTCCAGTTTGATGAGAAGCCGATGGCGGCGGCGTCCAATATCGTATCGTGCGGGATTTACGTGATCCGGCGCAGACTGCTGATCGAACTGATTGAGCAGGCCGTATATGAGGGCAGGCATGATTTTGTAAGAGATGTACTGATCCGTTATAAGGACGTGAAGCGGATCTGCGGATACCGGATGGAAGGCTACTGGAGCAACATCGCATCCGTAGAATCCTACTACCGGACGAATATGGATTTCCTGAAAAAAGATGTGCGGGATTATTTCTTCCGCGAACATCCGGATGTGCATTCGAAGGTGGATGACAACCCGCCGGCCAAGTACAATCCGGGCAGTAACGTAAGAAACAGCCTGGTGGCGAACGGCTGCATCATCAACGGCACTGTTGAAAATTCCGTGATCTTTAAAAATGTGTTTGTCGGGAATAATTGTACTATCAAAAACTCAATCGTACTCAATGACGTGTACCTTGGCGACAATGTGTATCTGGAGAACTGCATTGTGGAGAGCCGCGGCACCATCCGTGCGGATGCTCACATCGTGGGAGAATCGGAGCCTGAGATCGTGATTGAGTCGGATAACCGATATGTTTTGCAGTAATTTGGAAAGATAAGAGGTATTTGCAATGACGATAACCGACGTAAGAGTAAGAAAAGTAGCAAAAGAGGGCAAGATGAAAGCCATCGTGTCCATTACGCTGGATGAAGAGTTTGTCGTGCACGACATCAAGGTGATTGAGGGAGAGCGGGGCCTGTTTATCGCCATGCCGAGCCGCAAAGCCGCAGACGGCGAATACAGGGACATCGCTCACCCGATCAATTCCGCTACACGCGAACGGATCCAGCAGATCATTCTGGATGCGTATGAGAAGGCGGCGGAAGCGGAACCGGAGGAGTAAAGAAGACGAGCAGGGGAATCTCCCCTGCTCGATTTAGTCTGTATGTGATTTCAGCATGTCCGCAATGACTCCCTGTACGTATTTTCCGGGTGCTTTCTGTTCTTCTTTTGAGAGCCCGGACAGGAAGATCGGGGTACCGTATTCCAGCGTGACATGTTTTTTTTCGGACATACGGCATATGATCCTCGAAGACCGCGGAGGAACCGGTGATTGCCATCGGGATGATGGGACAGCCGGATTTGGATGCGATCTTAAAAGACCCTTCATGGAACGGCAGCATGTCAGACTCGCTTTCCCCTTTCCCGCGGGTTCCCTCCGGGAAAATCGTGATTGAAACACCGCTTTTCACCAGATCGATACAGGTGAGGATGGTTTTCATCCCGGCACGCAGATCGGAACGGTCAAGGAACTGACAGTGCAGGATCTTCATCCAGCGGGAGAGCAGCGGAATCTTCAGCATCTCCTTTTTCGCCACATAGCCGGTCGGCCGCGGACACCGCGCGTAGGTGATCACAATGTCGAAGTAACTGCGGTGATTTCCGATATACAGGACCGGAACATCTTTCGGAACATTCTCCTCGCCGATCACAGTGAGGTCAATTCCGGCAAGCCAGGTGATGACCTTCAGCGTCCACTGGACGATGCGAAGGGAACTGATCTCACGTGCGGAAGGCCTGACTTTTCCGAGTATCCATTCCACAAGAAAGATCGGAATGGATACAATATGAAAGCAGATCAAAAAAATGAGTATCGCAAAAAAACGTATCATGCCATATCGCCTTTTTCTTATCTATAGTAACTATTCAGTCAGGCCTTCGCACTTGCTGCGAAGACCGTATGAAAACGTTTAATATACGGGGAAAAGCCCCATCGCGCAGCGATTTTAAATGGGCTTATCCCTTATAACTGTGAAGGTACTGAACAGTTATCTTCCGTACAACTTTGTCGTCTCCAGCAGCCACTTCGCCAGCCCCTCGTGAAGGTCCCCTTCTTTAAAACGGAACGCCCAGTTCGCCATCGCGACGCCCGGCGTGTTCATGCGCGCTTCACTCCCGAGCTGCAGCAGATCCTGTACCGGGAAGATCACGTATCTGGCGATGCTGTTCATGGCGATGCAGATAAAATCATGGCCGGCGTTGCTGCCGTCCGTATTTCTCATACGGCGGATGCGGTCCTGAATGATGTCCGGCTGCACTTTGTACCAGCCCATGGTGGTGTCATTGTCATGTGTGCCGGTGTAGCAGATGCAGTTGGTTGTCGTATAGTAAAACGGTATGTAGGTGGTGTCATTCATGTCGCCGAAGCCAAACTGCAGCACTTTCATGCCGGGAAATCCGAACGAATCGCGCAGATGCTCTACTTCGGGCGTGATGACGCCGAGATCCTCCGCCCAGATCGGAAGCCCCTCGCCCAACTCTTTTTCAATCGCCCGGAACAGCTTTTCGCAGGGCCCCTTGACCCATTGACCGTTGACGGCTGTCTCTTCCTTTGCCGGTACGGCCCAGTAAGCCTCAAAGCCGCGGAAATGGTCGATGCGCAGATAGTCGGTCAGCGAAAGCTGGCGGCGTACACGGCTGATCCACCAGCGGTAGCCGGTGGTCTCATGGTAGTCCCAGTCATAGAGCGGATTGCCCCAGAGCTGTCCTGTTTCGCTGAAATAATCGGGCGGCACTCCTGCCACGTGGCTGGGGTATCCGTCCGCGTCCAGCTGGAACAGTTTTTTGTTGCTCCAGACGTCGGCGCTGTCTGTGGAGACAAAGATCGGGATGTCGCCGATGATCCGCACATGTTTTTCGTGCGCATAGGCGCGAAGCTGGTCCCATTGCTCCTGAAACAGGAACTGCAGGAAGCAGTAATACTGAATCACATCCGCAAGCTGCGCGCGGAGCGCTTTTTTCTCTTTTTCGGTGGGATCGCGGTACTCCGGATCCCATTCCAGCCAGGAGACGCCCTTCTGCGCGTCCTTGCACGCCATGAAGAGCGCGAAATCGTCGAGCCAGCTCTTTTGTTCCTCACAGAATGCCTCGAAATTTTCAATCATCGTCTTGTCCGGCGTGTGCAGAAACGAATGCCATGCCTTTTGCAGAAGAGAGGTCTTATATTCGATCGCCGGACCGTAATCCACCTTATCTTCGTCCCATTTGGGGCAGTCTGCTACGTCCTCTTTGGTGAGCAGATGCTGCTCGATCAGCTTGTCCGGGCTGATCAGAAGCGGCTGCCCCGCAAAGGCGGACGGACCCTGATACGGCGAATCTCCGTATCCGGTGGGGCCGAGGGGCAGCACCTGCCAGAGATGCTGCCCGGAAGCCTCCAGAAAGTCAATAAAATCATAAGCGGCAGGTCCCAGATCGCCGATCCCGTACGGTGACGGGAAAGAGGTCGGATGAGCCAGAATGCCGGATACCCGGCCGTATTGCGGAAGCGCCGCTTCTTCGTGGTCACCGGGAGAGTGAAGTCTGTCCGGTTCTGCAGATGCTGTCGTTTTTATATTCATAAATGTACGGCTCCTTCGTGTAATTTAAAACACATTCTAACACAGAAATGTGGATGAGACAACGCTGATATGTAATGACTTTTGTCAAGAAGTAAATTTATACAAAAATCACC
>JAJBTU010000030.1 GCA_020860715.1 Clostridiales bacterium
CTCAATTTCAGAGTGAATGATCCGAAGTCGCGCGATTATATCAAGGAGCAGTTTGGAAAAAACCGCAAGATTGAGGTCTATGCGACTGCGGTGCAGAGCAAGGGAATGGTGGAAGAACGACGCGAAGCATATGTCGTGGAAGACTGGGATGTCACAAATCTGAAGATTGGGCAGGCAATCATACGATTCCCGGAATATGAACCTTTTGTGTTCCAGTTTGATTTGTATTGAGCCGTGTGTGGTGTGCACAAGCTGGATAGTCTGTGAAAAGTAGCGCCCAAGCATCTCTTTCCCATTGACAAAACATTAAATATTTTATAAAGTTTATATGAAGAAACTATTAATGAACAGGATGTGAGAGCAGGATGAAACCTATCCCCTACAGAGGGCAGGACAGTTTTATTTTTATCAGCTATGCGCATAAGGATTCCGACCGGGTGTGGCCGATTGTGGAGAACATGCAGGAAGCCGGTTACCGCGTATGGTATGACGAAGGTATTGATCCGGGAACGGAGTGGGACCTGACGATTGCGACCCATGTCAGAGAATGCGGCTATTTTATCGCATTCGTCAGCGAGAATTATCTGAACAGTGAGGACTGTAAGGATGAACTGAATTTTGCGCGTGATCTGAAAAAATCGCTTTTGCTGGTATATCTTGAGGAAGTTTCGCTTCCGGATGGTATGGCAATGCGTTTGAACCGGATTCAGTCTCTGTTCCGGTTTCGCTATGATAAGGCGAAGAGCTTTTATGAGAAACTGTTTGTGGCGCAGGGAATTAATATCTGTCATGCGGGTTCCGGAGCGGCAAAGGTGCCGGATGCTCTCCGCGCAGACAGAAAGACTCAGAAGTCCAAACAGCCGGCGGCGCCCCGCCGGGACGTATTCATAGAATCCATCCGTCTTTCTGTATATTCGGAAAAGATGGGAATTAATTACGCGCAGACGGTGAAAGCAGTTTTTCCCCCTCGGATGCATGCGATATTTGTGATGTAATATGGAAGAGCAGTGAGCCGGACGTTGCATCAGTGGATGCAACCGGTAAGGTAATCACCTACCGGCCGGGCGTGTGTGTGATCACGGCGGCAGCGAAGAAAGCATCGGCTTCCATACAGATTACCGTGCTTCCGCAGCTTCAGCAGATCAGTCTTTCCGCGGAGCAGGTCGCCTGTTTTGTCGGGGAGACGGTGCCGATTGAAGTCAGTGTCGGCCCTCTGGACGCATATAATAAAGAAGTCGGATGGTGGACCAGCGACCAGCGGGTAGCTGTCGTGGAGACGACGTCTCTCGGAGAGTTTCGCATCCGTGCGGTGGGAATCGGGGAGTGTACATTGACCTGCCGTGCGAAAGAAGGTTCGGCCAGTGCATCGTTGGAGATGTTTGTCGACAGTACCTTTAACAAGAGAAAACGAAGAAAAGCCAGAGCATTTTTCAGTTAAAAAACTATAGGAGGATTTGAGATGTTTTGTTCCCGATGTGGTAACCAGATTGACGGCGACGCAAAGTTCTGTGCAAACTGCGGACATCCGGTGATTCAGATTGACCCGGGTCAGATGACAGAACCGAAGAAGGCGAGTCAGAACGAGTATGAACAGGTAAGAAGAGTAGAACCGGAGCCGGTAAGGATGACGCGGCCGGAACCGGTAAACATGGGCGGTCAGCCGCACAATGCTGCAGGTTTTCAGACGGAGCAGCCGGTTCAGGTAAAGGAAATTACAGGGGCGGAGCCGCAGCAGATAGTTGTGCCGGCCGGACAGTCTCAGGATGTCGTGCAGGTGTCAGCCAGTGAGGATGATTATGATTACCGCAGTCTGGTTACGGAAAAGCCGACGGGCATCCGCAGCATCCATGTGTTTGATTTTCTGATCCGTATGACAGAAAAGGAAAACATTCCGGTGCTGATTTACCTGGCGATCAATGTTCTGATCATCGGCGCCGTATTTACAGCATTGTTTATGCTGCCGTTCGGATGGGGGATTCTGACCGGTCTGATTGTCTACATAGCATCCGTAATTGTGGCGCTTTCACCGATCGGAGAATTTATCCTTCGTGTTCAGACCGGCTGCAAGAAGATTACCAGTGTAGATGATATCAATCGTCTGGAGCCGCTGTTTCGGGAAGTATACTATAAGGCAAAGAAAGCCAACCCGCCCATCTCCAGTGATGTCCATCTGTTTATCAGCGAGGATGCGGCGCCGAATGCTTTTGCAACCGGCAGAAAGACCATGTGCGTGACGCGCGGCCTTCTCTCCTATTCCGATGAGCAGATCAAAGCGACCATGGGCCACGAATTCGGCCATCTGGCGCATAAGGATACAGACCGTATTCTGGTGGTATCTGTGGGCAATACGATCATTTCCATTATTTTTATGATCATCCAGATCTGCATTATTATTGCAAATGTATGCGTGTCGATCGCGAGCATCTTCTCTAAACACGGATTCCTGATCGCCATCTTCAACGCGCTGGTTACGTTCTTATCGCTCATCGTACTGAAAGGACTGATGAAACTCTGGACGGCCTTTGGTGTGGCACTCTGCATGAAGACCAGCAGAGGCAACGAGTATCAGGCGGATGAGTTATCATAGAATCTCGGTTACGGCAGCGAGCTGTGCACCGTGCTGGCATCCTTCGGGGATTCTAAGGCGAAGGGCCTGTTCGCAAGCCTTTCCAGCAGCCATCCGCAGAGTTCAGACCGGATCGCCAGACTGGTATCGCTTGGCGCGGTATATC
>JAJBTU010000022.1 GCA_020860715.1 Clostridiales bacterium
TTCATTATATCATAGATGAATTATTTGCACAAGGTTTTCGGAAACATTGTACTAGCATTGGCGATAGGAGTCCCAGTTCATATCCATCTTTTTTGTTGTAATACAGGCTTTTATGAATATATTTACGTACCAGTTTATATTTTTTGAAATGAATACAGGCAATAGCCATGGAGTAATAGATTTTAGCAATACTTTTTGCATCATCCAATGCTTTTGCCAGCTTTAACCCGGGAAAACAGTTCTCTTTATATAAAAGCTCAGGCAACAGATAACAGTCCGTTTCACATAGATTTGTGCGGATATATACTTCCTGTATTGAATTTTTATATTTGTGATTATTGTCTTGCGTTGCCAGATAAAAGCTCTTTGCATCATCAAAACATAGGTTGAAGCGATATATATGCCCCATATGCCTTAATGACTGGAAGATACTGTTTTCCTGTTCTGGATAGTTCCTTATATCTTTCTGAAACGGTTCAAGTATTGCTATCGCTTGCTTAAAATTGCCAATTATCGTATGATGGTCCGCCATGAAAATCAATGCCTGGGCAAAATACCATTCGCGAATTTCCGTAGATTTTAATGTCGGAATGATATTTTGCAGATTCGAAACAAGTATTGTATCGTCTCCAAGCCACTGGTTAAGGTATCCGCTAATTATTTGTAGTGACTTATTATGTTTGCCCAGATAATTGTTACTGCTGTCAATCTTCTCAAGATAGGATACTCTTACTTTTGTATCAGCTCGTTCCTCCGAAATTGCTTTAGTTAACCAGTAAATATCTTTGAGCGGTTCATATTTGGAAAATTCACTGATATCAACAGGCATTATCACAACCTGAGTTTGCTTTATTGTAAAGAAAATGTCCAGCAATAGTTCCGTGTCGTTTATTTGAAGATTGAATTCATTATCTATAATCAACTGAATCAGATGTTTATACAGTATTATAATCTGATTATCACTTGCACCGAATATTGTCCTGCTCGCTATGTGATTTAAATATTTTTGAAAAATATCATAGCGCGCATCATATGGAAGGATGTGAACAACATTATTGTGAATTACATTATGTATTTTGTATAAGTTTTCCGCGTTTTCAATATTTGTTACGAGAGATAGAGAATGAATGTCATCATATGCCAGGCATGTAGTAATTGGAAACAGTGAGAGCAACATTAAAAATATTTCCCGGTCAAACACCTGCACAAATGATAATCCGAGCATGGAACTTAAGGTAGGACTTAATCGGAACTTCTTGATGACCGAGAAAGTCCTTTTTTAATGCGCACAGCCGCATAAGGAATTATTCCGGCTAACAACTGCTTGAAAAAATCCGGGACGCGATGTATGACAGCCAGAACTATGCACAGGAAGAACATTTTTACTACGGACTTTCTATGGGGATGAAGTTGACGACAGGGTTCGTGTCCTTTGTTCTCCCATTTGCCTCCGGGTGGCTGATCGGGAAGATCGCGGTACTGAAGGCTATCTTGTGGGACTTCATCAAATATTGATGCGGATAACGGGATGAGCGTAACCACATAATAAAAAAGAAACATCCGAACTTGCTCATTTTTGAGCAGGTTCGGAATCGTTTCTTATGTTGCATTTGGAAGCGGGAAACTTTTCGGCAGCCCTTGACATTATTGCAATATACCGCTATATATTTATTATAAAAGGCGGAGAAATTTGATAATGATCATTGACGAATTATTAGCTGAGCGCGGCATGACAAGATATGCCCTGGCAAAAAGTGGAAATATCCCATATAACACATTGAAAGACCTCTGCTCGGGCAGAACCAGTATCGAAAAGTGCAGCGCCGGGACGCTGTACAGGATAGCAAAGGAGTTGCAGGTTCCAATGGAAACATTGGTGGAAAGCGCATGCCCCAAACGATGTTCATTTGAAACATTTAAAAGCAATTTCTGCCACAGGCTTAAGAATCTGGGCGATATTGATTTCCTGATTGTAACAATAGAAGGTGATGATATCTTCGAATACTTTTCGTGGGGCTGGTATCCGGAATGTCTGTATCTGCTGGCCATGGTGGACTATATCAGCCGGCTGAATGATGTTGAACTTTGTGAGGATTATGATGACCTGCGTGGACTGACACTCGAGGAAACCGTTTACCCAACAAGTCTGCTGATGTTATCAGAGGTGCTTGGGGATGAGGGGATAAAAGAGGAAGCATACGCAAACGCTATCCCTGAATTTTTACGGTTTAATATTGTGGAAAACGAGGTACGGAATGTCTGCTGATAATAGTATAGTATTTACAAAAAAAAATATTGACCTTTACCTGAATGAAGTTGCCAGGGATTACAAAAAGCATGGGGGAAAGAATGCCCCGGTGGAGATTGTCCTGATCGGCGGCGCGGCTGTTATTGAAAGGATATTTCGGACATAGCAGGGATTCTTAAAGAATATGAAATGATGGGAAAACCGATCAGCATGGGAATGATTGATACCGCGGTAAAGAATCTCTATGGAGGGTGGGACTGCTTCCCGGAAACAGCTGTTTCTTTTATTAATGAGGCTCTGGAAGCGGAAGATTATAATATTCTTTTTGAAAAAGTCGCTGAAAGTGAAAAGCTGGCAAAGGATCACCTGCAGGCATTCCAGAAATCCTATCCAGGCGTGTTGAACAGTGAGAATGTCAACAGAATTTTGGAAAGACGGGCAGACAGCGAACACAGACCTTCCGTTCTGGACAAACTGCATGAAAAACAGAGAAAACAGTCGGAAATGAAGGACATACAACTGCAGCAGAAGACCTGCGGAAAAACTGAATAAGAAGTAGAGTAATGGATATAGTGAACAGATGAAAGGGCGGTAAAAGGCTTCAATGTCGAAAAAGAAAATTGCAATTATAACCGGTGCATCTAGCGGACTGGGAAAAGAATTTGTCAGACAACTCGATCAAAAAGAGAGACTGGATGAGATGTGGATCATCGCCCGCAGGGAAGAACGCCTGAATGAACTGTGCAGTCAGATTAGTACGGCGCTTCGGCCGATTTCTCTTGATCTGACAAAAATGGATTCATTTCAGGTGATCCATAATTTGTTGGAAACAGAACAACCGAATGTGCGCTTTCTCATTAACTCGGCTGGATTCGGAAAGATAGGTTCATGGAAAGACATTTCGATGAATGACTGTAACAATATGATAGACCTGAACTGCCGTGCGGCAGTAAATATGACACAACTGGTGCTTCCCTTTATGAGCAGGGGAGCAAATGTGCTGGAAATCTGTTCAACTGCAGGTTTCCAGCCTTTTCCATATCTGAATGTTTATTCTGCATCCAAGGCTTTCCTTTACCGTTACAGTCGCGCCTTACGCGTGGAATTGCTTGGAGCGGGTATCCATGTGACGGCGGTCTGCCCTTACTGGGTGAAGGATACGGAATTTATTGGCACAGCCCAAAATACAGGAAACAGCACCTATATTCGGCATTTCCCGCTTGCGTCCCGTGAAAAGAACGTCGTTCGTCATGCTCTGATCGACTCAGAATTGGGGTTGCCTGTGTCTACGCCAGGACTGGTATGCACGGTTCACCGAATCGCAGCAAAATTTATTCCGAGTGAAATCATGATGGGAATCTGGTCATTGCTACGAAGATTATAAAATAGCAGCGTTAGCGCAAAATTTAAACCCACGAAATAAATCTGATGTATATGAAAAGACCAGCAGCAATGTCAATCATGAGATATTGCGAAAGATAAGGCGCTCGCTATAGTAACTTTTCTTTTAATGTTTCCAGAATCTCTGTAATTCTTTCCGCCGGTTCAGGATTTTCACTGTCCAGCCAGTCATAGAGTATGGCAAAGGTACCCTGAAAGATAAACTGGCGGATGTATTTTTCTTCGGTTTCCGAATAACTGCTTTCTTCCGTCATGTTTTGAAAGATCGCACGGATGCTTGGAATGGAAAACATGTGTGACGCAAAATCCTGCATGGGAAGGGTACGCACCAAAAGACAGAACAATTCACGCTGTTCATATAAATGATGCAGGACTGGCAGGAGTGAGTTTGCGCTGGTTTCGCTTTTTTCGCTGCTGTTTTGTGCGGGTAAATGATCCTGCTGGCGATTATTTTGAGAAAACGTTTCTGCCTGCGTACGGACAGGCTTTATTTCGTCGTCCAGCTGTTTTAGAAAATCCGCTTCGATTTCATTTAGAAGCTCTTCAGGGCTGCCATAGTATTTATAAAAAGTCGTGCGGTTGATCTGCGATACCTTACATAACTCATAGACTGTAATCTGACTTAGTGGTTTTTCTTTCAGCAGTTGGATCATGCCGGATTTGAGCATGGATTTACTGATGCGGATTCTCTGATTTTCCATTGCATTACTCCTCGACAAATTTTTGAATTTTGTTGGTTTTAAAACAGATACGCACTGAATAGTTGACTACAAAACATTTTAACATAAACAGTCTGTTGACTTTTTAAGATGCTGCTTATTATAATGAGAACATAAAAATTTGTCAACAGATTTTGGAAGCTGCTTTGATTCCGGATTGTTTTGAATCGGGCAGGAACCTGTTGACGAGGGAGGGTCTGCAATGAGATTTTGGAGGCGAAACTGGTATTATATCGGCGGCATCCTTTTTGTGCTGCTTGCGTTTGTGATGGGACTGTGGGGCTGTGACCACATGGACAAGCTGCGGATTATCCTGATTTTCAGCTGGATGGGGATGCTGATGCATCAGTTTGAGGAATATGCGTTTCCCGGAGGGTTCCCCATGATTTCCAACATGGCGGGGCTGGGCGAGACGGAGCATCCGGAGCGTTATCCGCTGAATGCCATGCAAAGTTTTCTGAGTAATGTTATTTTCTGTTATCTGAGTTACCTCATTCCGATCTGTTTCCCGAATTTGATCTGGATGGGCGCGTGTCAGGTTCTGGCCGGGGTCTGGCAGCTTCCGGGGCACGGGATCGCCATGAATGTGCGGCTGGGCAGCAAGTACAATCCGGGGCTGGCGTCTACGGCATTTTTACAGACCCCGGTGGCAATCTATTATATCTGGTATGTCTGCACCAATATGCCGGAAAAAGCCGGGCAGCTCTGGTGGGGAATCCCGGGATCGATCCTGATGCTGCTTCTTACCTTTATCGTTCCGATTCTGGTCATGAAAGATAAAGAATCACCGTATCCGTTCGAAGACCGGGAGTTGTACGGCTATGATAAAGAACACGTCATGGAGCTATGGGAGAAAAGAAAGGCCGAGAAAGCTGCGAAGGCTGTGAAGGAGGGCAAATGACTATGGTAAAGAAGCTGGATAAGTGGTGTGATATCAACTGGATTATTTTCATTTGCGCGACCGGTGTGGTTACTGCGGTATTGTCCGCAATTTTCTGGGACAGTATGCCTCTGGGGGCGCAGGGAGCGGTCTTTGTTGCACTCATTATGCCGTTCCATGTTCTGGAAGAATGGAAATTTCCAGGAGGGCTGCACATTTTTTATAATGTCCTGCTGGGACCAAAGGAAAAGAGCAAACAGCAGCTTGACCGGTTCCCCATGAGCCGCCTGACGGATATGATTACAAACGTTGGCCTGCAGTGGATTCCGCTGATCTATCTTTTCCTGTGCACCATCTTCACCGGATTGTCAAATGCGGTGGCTCTGAGCATGATGCTGCTGAGCTTTATTGAGGTGTGCGCGCACACCGGCGGCGGTATCCTCACGTATTTCTGGCTGAGGAAGGACGGAAAAAAGACGATCTATCACCCCGGATTTGCGACTTCCTGGATGATGTTCCTTCCGGCTGGCGTTTACGTCGCCGCTCATCTGGAAGATGTGACCGGGAAGGACTGGCTCTGGGCGCTGGTTCTGTTTGTGATCATGATGATGATCTGCATTGTCCTGACAGAAACGCCGCTGAAAAAATGGGTTGCGAAACAGGAAAAAGGCGCTTTTGCGTTCGCGGATGCCAAGTATTACGAAAAGTATCCCTCGTTCTGGAAGAAGTAGGATGGAGGAAACAGCATGGCGGATAAAAATATTATTTACTATTATTCCGGTTCCGGCAACAGTCTCTCCGTGGCAAAGCATGTCGGCAGGAAGCTGGGAAACACCGACATTGTGTCAGTTTATAAGCTGCGTGATAAGCCGGAGGTTCCTGCGGAATACGCGCTGGTTGGCATCGTGACTGCCACATGGTTCGTCCGCCCGCCGCGGATTGTGAGGGAGGTCTGCGAAAAGATTATGCTCTCCCGGTCACAGAAGGTATTTATCATCGCTACCTGCGGCGGCTACGATGGCTATGTCTGTATTGACCTGAAAGCGATTCTGCAGCCCAAAACGGATTTCCCGGTTCAGACATTCATGCTGCCGATGCCGCCCAACCATATCGTAGGTTTTTCACCGATGCCGGACTGGATCGTCCGCATTTATCTGCGGCATGAGAAAAAGGCATCTGCGAAAATAGCAGAGAAGATAAAAACGGATCAGCCGACAAAGAACCGGAAAGGGCTCAATCGCAGGGCACTTTCCTGGGCATCGAAAACCTTTAACGGCTGGCTGGGCGTTGACCGTGATTCGACAGAAGGCGGATTTTATACAACGGAGGCCTGTACCAAATGCGGCACCTGTGAGAAGCTGTGCAAGAATGGAAACATCCTTCTGACGGAAGACGGCGTGGTCTGGGGACATGATTGCCAGCAGTGCATGGCCTGCATCATGTGGTGTCCGAATCATGCCATCCGCCATCCCAATGTGCCGGAAAAACGCAGGCGCTACCAGAACCCGAATATCCGGCTGAAAGATATGACGCATTCCAGGTTCCATGTTGGCGGCGACGGAAATGAAGAAGAAAATGAGAAGTGATGTCTGATAAGAACTGCGTAGTTGAAAACACAGATAACACGAAAGCTGGCAGTAAAGTCGACAGGAACAGGAGGGCGACTCGTGAAATATAAGATCAATCCCAGAAATGGCGACAAACTTTCCGTCCTTGGCTATGGCTGTATGCGGTTTGCCGGGGACAGCATCGTGACGTCGTTCACCGGCCGCTTTGACGAGAAAAAGGTGGAAAAGCTGATCGTCTCTGCAGTGGAGCAGGGAATCAATTATTTTGACACGGCTTATGTGTATACCGGGAGCGAGGAGATCCTGGGAAGTGTCCTGAAAAAGCACAATCTGCGGGATCAGGTTTTCATTGCGACCAAAATGCCGCTGATTATGTGCCACAAGGCAGAGGATCTGGATAAGTTTTTTGATAAGCATTTAGAACATCTGCAGACGGATCATATCGACTATTATCTGCTGCATATGCTGACGGATATGAAAACGTGGGAAACGCTCTGCAGCTGGGGCATCCGTGAGTGGGCGGAGGAGAAGAAGAAATCCGGACAGATCCGGAACTTCGGCTTTTCCTTCCACGGAGCGCAGAGTGAATTTCTTGCTTTGCTGGATGCGTATGACTGGGATTTCTGCCAGATTCAGTACAATTATTCGGACGAAAACTATCAGGCAGGCGTTACTGGATTAAAAGCAGCTGCGGCGAAGGGAATGCCGGTCATGATCATGGAGCCGCTTCTGGGCGGCAAGCTGGCGAAAAACCTGCCGAAAAAGGCTGTGGAACGATTCCGGCAGACGAATCCGGACATTTCTCCGGCTGCCTGGGGATTCCGCTGGCTGTACAACCAGCCGGAGGTCACAGTAGTCTTAAGCGGCATGAATGAGCAGGAACAGCTGGATGATAATGTCCGGGTTGCGGATACTGCCGCGTCCGGAATGCTGACAGAGACGGAGCAGGAGGCCATCCGGGATGTCCGCGAAATTTTTAAAGAGTCCTATAAGGTTCACTGTACAGGCTGTCATTATTGCACGCCATGTCCGGCCGGAGTGGATATCCCGGCCTGCTTTACTGCTTACAATACCCGTTACTCCATCAGCAAAAGCCAGGGACTGATCCAGTATTATATGGGAACCCTGATGAATGATAAGCCCAGCTACGCCAGCCTGTGCAAGGAATGTGGAAAATGCGAGCAGCATTGCCCGCAGTCCCTGCCAATCCGGCAAAACCTGAAGGCGGTAGCAAAAGAATTTGAAGGTCCGTTATTTAAAGGAGCAAAAGCGGTTCTGCCGTTTTTTGTAAGGAAAAAGAAAAACTGATGTAACTGCGAAGGTACTGAGCATGAACAGTTATGTCCAGATGCGGGAAACCACAGCAAAAAAGGAGGTCATTATGACATTACAGGAAGCAATGAGTGCACGACATAAAGTGAGCAAATACACGGATAAGCCACTGTCAGCAAATGATGTTCGGCAGCTCAATGACAGGATCAAGGCTCAGAATCAGAAATATGGTCTGAATATGAAACTTGTCACAGAAAGCAAGGATGCGATGCCGGGGATTATAGCGGCGTTGATGTCGAAGGGCGTCAAAAACTATATCATTTTGGCGGGTCCCGACACGACGGGCATTGATGAAAAACTGGGATACAGCAGTGCCGACCTGATGCTTTATGCGCAAACACTTGGACTGAATACCTGGTGGATTGGCGGAATGTTCAGCCGTAAGAACGCGAAAAAGAATGTAAATGCCGGGGATAACACGAAAATTATCGGAATTGTCGTGGTCGGTTACGGTGAAAATCAGGGCGTCGCGCACAAGTCTAAGGCGGCATCGGACATATCGTCCTATGAAGGAACCGCTCCGAAATGGTTCAACGATGGCGTTAAGGCGGCATTGTTAGCTCCGACGGCCATGAATAAACAGGCATTTACCATCAAAGGTAAGGGCAATAAGGTAAGTATGACCTGCAATAATGGTTCTTATTCCGGTGCTGATCTGGGAATCGGCAAATATCATTTTGAACTCGGTGCCGGTAAAGACAATTTTGAGTGGATGTAATCTACGCGATTACAATGGAAGAAATTACAGCCTGATGAGGTTTCTTTTGAAGTAGTATTTTAAGAATTTCTGCGGAAAATATCTGAGAAGATGAAGGTTTGGCTTTTTGACGGTCGATTGACAAACGATCCTAAATGCTATATCATGTACACATACACCCTTACGTATACGAGGAGGAACGAACATGAAACAGTGTATGGACGCAGAAAATCTGCATCGCAGACTGAAAAAATAATCGGGCAGGTGCAGGCTATTGACCGTATGATAGATGAGGACATTCCCTGTGAAGATATTCTGGCTCAGATCAATGCGGCGAAATCCGCCCTTCATGGATGCGGGAAAGTTGTCCTTGAAGGACACATTCAGCATTGTGTGCGTGACGGGATTGAACACGGAGACGCAGACAAAACGATCGCTGATTTCACGAAAGCCGTAGAACGCTTCGCAAATATGGGATGATACCAGTGGCGCTCGTTTAGCCCTCGCCGGGTGGCATCCCATCCAAAGGATGGGATATTCGCCGACCGGAGCGGCAGCGGAGATTCGGGAGCGCAGAGCGCGTAGAAATCCATGGTATCATATAATTTCTAAAAATATTCAATACGAAAGCAGTCTTTCACGGCTGCTTTATTTATGCGCAGGGGTGCGTAAGGAATATGACAGCTGTGCTGTCCGCACCCCGCGCAGGCGGATAGGGGAGAAAGGCGTTCCCCTATCCGATCCCGATCATATCAGGAACTGCGGTCCTATGCAGCCTGGCCGGATAGTCGCCGTTCCCTTTTGATGCCGCATGGATTGCGCTTGAAAGGCTTAAACACACGGGTCATCATAATCCCTGCAAGAATAGCGATGGAAAGTGAAAGTAAAATGTAAACAATAAATGATATCAGAATGATACGGAATAAAGACATGATATTCGGTATCGTAATCATTTTTGATTCTTTTTCTTCCTCTGTCTCTTTCTTTTCTTTCATTATTATTTATCTCCCCTAATCGTTTTGTCTGCGCACAGCCTGGAAATCACGCAACAGAATAACGTATTGAGCTTTGCTATTCGTTAAATCCCATTTCCGGCCGGTACCACTTATCGAACAGATCCTGGATGATGTCTAGCAGGTCTTCATCACTCAGGGCATCCCGGCTCTGCAGGTTGATGGAGATTGCATAGAAAATCCCAAAGAAGTAGATATCTCGGATTGTCTTTTTTTGCGGGGTATTCAGATCCGGGCGGTTGAGATTTTTCGCAATGTTTTCATTGATCCTTCTTAAAAAGTGGGACCGGTTCTCTTCGGAGAGCAGGACGGATACCCGGTATTTATTCTTGCGGAAACACTGGATCATGATCTTAAAAAACTGGCGTTCTCCAACCTGACTTTCCCCGCATTTTTCCTCGATGGCTTTGCGCATATCTCGCAGGAATTCATCCTCAGCATATTCAATGAGACCATAAATATCCGCAAAATACCGATAGAAGGTGGCGCGGTTATATCCGGCGATATCCGTGATCTCATGGATGGAAATCTGATAGATTTTTTCCTGGTGGGCCAGCATAAAAAATGCATTGATAAAGGAATCACGGGTAGCGTTTGTGGCTGCGATATACTTTTTTTCTTTTATATTTGTATTTTCGGTTTTCTCCTTCATTGCAGGCTTTCCTTTCTTTCCTTTTTCGGGACACAGTGTACAACCTGTGTTACAAAAAAACAAGAGAAAATTTCGAAAATGCAACAAATATGGGAAATTGTTGCTTGAATATTCGGGCTCAGGGTGTTAGTATACATCCTGCTACAAATGTTGTTCGCGTTTGCACGGATACTCCCTGCATTATGAATCAGTTGTTTCAGCCCCGTCCACGCGAAGCGTTTTTAATGACGGGGCGTCCTGCCGCCGACCAATGGGAGGGGGCGTTTCCATAACATGGCAGGGAAGCAGCTGAAACGTAAATGCACAGGGAACTGAACCTTTACAGGTGGGGCGTCGTTCGTTTTGCTGTTCCATATGTTCTATGTATTACGGACGACATGAATAGCTGGATGGTTATGAAAAAAATGAGGAGCGAAAGGGATGTCTGTTACGGACAGATGAAAAACAACGTTAGGAGGAGATTCTTATGCTTCATATTTTAAGAAACATGAAACCGAGAGACCGGTGGCTGGCGCTCGTCTGTCTGCTGCTGGTCTGCGGACAGGTATATTTTGACCTGCGTCTGCCGGATTATACGGCGGAGATCACGGTGCTGATCAGCAGCGAGGTCACGGAGCTTTCAGAATATTATTCGGCGGGAGCGAAGATGCTCGGCTGCGCGCTGTGCAGTGCGGTCATGACCGTGATCGTCGGTTACTTTGCGGCAAGGATCGCTTCGGACTTTTCCTTTGATGTCCGGGCGAAGCTGTTTAACAAGGTATCGGCATTGGGAGCCGGCGAGATTAAGAAATTTTCAACGGCCAGCCTGATCACCCGTACTACGAACGATATCACACAGATCCAGATGCTGATCGCGATGGGGCTGCAGATGATGCTCCGAGCACCGATCATGGCGATCTGGGCGATCATCAAGATCATAGGGAAGAGCTGGCAGCTGTCTGTTGTTGTGGCTGCGGCAGTTGTCATCGTGGTAACTTCCCTGGTCATCCTGCTGGCGGTCATGATCCCGAAATTCCGCATTGTCCAGAAGCAGGTCGATGATGTGAACCGGATCACGCAGGAAAACCTGAACGGCATCCGCGTGGTGCGTGCATTCAACGCAGAGAAATACCAGGAAGAAAAATTTGACGGCGCGAATACCAGCCTGATGAAGACACAGCTCTTTACCGGCCGGGGGATGGCAATCCTCTCCCCGATCATGATGTTTGTCCAGAGCTGTGTGAGTGTCGGCATTTATTACGTGGGCGCACGCCTGATCAACAATATTAATGTTCCTTTAAATGGCACGGTGTCGGAAATGATGCTGGCGGTGTCAGACCGTGCGACGATGCTGGGCGATGTGGTATCGTTCAGCTCCTATGCCCTGTATGTAATCATGTCGTTTGTCATGCTGCTGATGATTTTCATGATGCTGCCGCGTGCACAGGTATCCGCGAACCGTATCAACGAAGTCATTGACTGTGACATCGCGGTACAGGAAGGGCAGGAGACGAAAGCAAGTGAAATCGGTACGGTTGAATTTAAGGATGTGTCGTTCCGTTATCCGGATGCCTCGGAGGACTGCCTGAAGCATGTTTCTTTCCAGGCAAAGAAGGGCGAGACGGTGGCCTTTATCGGGGCAACCGGTTCCGGAAAATCGACGCTGGCCAGCCTTGTCGCAAGGCTTTACGATGCCACATCGGGAAAAGTCCTTGTCGATGGGAAGGAAGTATCTGACTACAGCTTTGAGACCCTTTATAATAAGATCGGCTATATCCCGCAGAAAGCGACCCTGTTCGCTGATACGGTAGAAGGGAATATCTCCTTCGGCAAGAGTGCGCAGAAGGTGACGACGGACGATGTTGAGAAGGCTCTGGATATTGCGCAGGCTTCGGATTTTGTCCATGCGATGGATGACGGCCTGCAGAGCCATATTTCCCAGAGCGGCTCCAACGTGTCCGGCGGACAGAAGCAGCGTCTTGCCATTGCGCGTACGATTGCGAGGAAGCCGGAGATCCTGATCTTTGATGATTCGTTCTCGGCACTGGATTATAAGACGGACCGCATTCTGCGCCAGAGGATTAAGACCGACCTGAAAGGCACGACCTGCCTGATCGTGGCACAGAGGATCGGTACGATCCGCCATGCGGACCGCATCGTGGTGCTGGATAACGGCGCGGTAGCCGGGATCGGCACCCATGAGGAACTGATGAAGAACTGCGAGGTCTACCAGCAGATCGCGCTGTCACAGCTTTCCGCGGATGAACTCGCGGCGAACGCGTAATGGAGAGCCGCGCCATTAAGAATTCGTGCAGAAGCACGAAGGCGCGGCCTACATCCCGCATCTTAAAACCGATGCGGGATATGTAAAGGAGATGTGTCTATTATGGCAGAATCAAATACAATGAACAGATCAACACAAAGCGGCGCCCCGATGAGACGAGGCCCGGGAGGCCGCGGCCCGATGGGCGGCGGCATGGGCGGCGGAAAAGCAAAAGATATGAAAGGCGCCCTGTTAAGCCTTCTTTCCTACTGCAGGAGCCAGGCGGGGATCATTGCCCTGGCACTGGTGCTTGCAGCGGCTGGCGCGGTCTTTACGATCATCGGACCGGATCAGCTGTCCAGGCTGACGGATTATATTTATGACGGGCTTTATGGGGGAGTTTCCTCGGAGGACATGGCTGAGGATATCCAGGAACAGATCATGAGCGGGGAAATCAACATCATGGACTATCTGCCCGAAGGGACAGACCTGTCGGAATTCGATATGGAAAGTCTGGATCTGACTGATACAGACAATGAGCTGACCCAGGCAATCCTTGAGAATATCACCTTAAGCGAGGAATATCAGGAAGCCCATGCGGACGAGGATATCGACATGGACGGGATCGTTGGCGTGGCACTCCTGCTGATCGGGATCTATCTTGCCAGCGCCCTGTGCAACTTCGTCCAGCATTACATCATGCAGACCGTGACCCAGCGGACGGCGAAACGGCTGCGTGGGGATATCAGCACGAAGATCAACCGTCTGCCGCTGAAATACTATTCGGGCAATGCTGCCGGTGACGTGCTCTCCCGTATGACGAACGATGTGGATATGATCGGCCAGGCGATGTCCAACAGCCTGTCGAACCTGGTGACTGCGATCGCGCAGTTTATCGGCTGCCTGATCATGATGTACTATACCAACTGGATCATGGCGACGACGACCGTCCTTGCGACCCTCATCGGGCTCATCCTGATGGTCGTGATCATGAGCCGTTCGCAGAAATACTTTACCGCCCGCCAGGAAAGCCTCGGCAACCTGAACGGTTACATTGAGGAAATGTACAGCGGGCATGATGTGATCCGCATCCTGAACGCGGAGGATGAGGTAAAGGATACGTTTACCTCCCTGAACCAGAAAGTGAAAAACGCGAACTTCAGTTCCCAGTTCTTATCCGGCTTAATGCAGCCGCTGATGGCCTTTGTCGGGAACTTGGGGTATGTGGCTGTCTGCATCGTGGGCGCGTCGCAGATCATTAACGGCAACATAACCTTCGGCGTGATCACGGCATTCCTGATCTACACCCGTCTGTTCGAGTCGCCGCTGCGCCAGATCTCACAGGCCATGACACAGCTGCAGTCCTGCGCGGCAGCATCCGAGCGAGTCTTTGAATTCCTTGGTGAGGAAGAGATGGAAGATGAATCTGCGAAGACAAAGCGCATCGACCATGTGCGCGGCGAGGTGGAATTTAAACATGTGAAATTCGCATACCCGAGCGCACCGGAAAAAGAGATCATCCATGATTTCAGCGTAAAGATAAAGCCTGGCCAGAAAGCCGCCATCGTCGGGCCGACCGGCGCAGGCAAGACCACCCTGGTCAACCTGCTGATGCGTTTCTACGAACTGACCGGGGGCGAGATCCTGATCGACGGCGTCCCGACGACGGACATCCCGAGGGAGGACGTACACAGCCAGTTTGGCATGGTGCTGCAGGATACCTGGCTGTTTGAGGGCACCGTGAGGGAGAACCTCCTGTATAATACAGAGGGTGTCACGGAAGCACAGATGATCGAGGCGTGCAAGGCCTGCGGTATCCATAATTTCATTTCGGCGCTGCCGCACGGCTATGATTCCGTATTAAGCGACAACACTGCAATCTCTGCCGGCCAGAAGCAGCTGATGACCATCGCGAGGGCAATGATCCAGAACAGCCCGCTGCTGATCCTCGATGAGGCAACCTCCAGCGTCGATACGAAGACCGAGATGGTCACGCAGCAGGCGATGGATAAGCTGACCGACAAGCGTACCAGCTTCGTGATCGCGCACCGTCTGTCCACGATCAAGAACGCCGACATTATCCTTGTGATGCGCGACGGCGATATCGTCGAGCAGGGCAACCATGAGGAACTGCTGGCGAAGAACGGGTTCTATGCGG
>JAJBTU010000002.1:0-59288 GCA_020860715.1 Clostridiales bacterium
CTTTTTTCACTGCGTTTTCAAATTTGAGAAATAATTTTTCTGGAAGTTAAGGATTTTGAGCTGCTGCTCGACCGTGGATCTGACAAAGGAACATCTGGACGGGAGAGAGATTCATTACACTTACATGCACTATTCTCTGGACGGCAAAGAGTATCTGGACGATCTGGGACAGACGATGCCATTTGATGAATTTTACAGAAAGATGCAGGAAGGCGCCGAGACAAAGACATCACAGATCAATGCGGAGGAGTTCGTGAAGTATTTTCGCCCGTTTCTGGAACAGGGGCTGGATGTTTTGCATGTCAGTCTTTCCAGCGGGATTTCCGGGACATACAATTCCGCCTGCATAGCGCGGGACATGCTGAAAGAAGAGTTTCCGGAGCGGGAACTTCTGGTTGTAGATTCTCTGGCTGCTTCCTCAGGCTACGGGCTGCTCATGGAACTGCTCGCGGATATGCGGGATGCCGGAAGCACTCTGGAAGAACTGTACGACTGGACGCTGAAAAACCGACTGACGATTCATCACTGGTTTTTCTCCACGGATCTGACTTTCTTTATCAAAGGCGGGCGGATTTCAAAAACATCCGGTTTTATCGGGAACGTGCTGAATATCTGCCCGCTCATGAATGTGAATGATGAGGGCAAACTGATCCCCAGAAGCAAGATTCGCGGTAAGCGTGCGGTCATCAAAAAGCTGGTAGAACAGATGAAAGAACACGCGGCAGACGGCCAGAATTACAGCGGGAAATGCTATATGTGTAATTCTGCCTGCCATGAGGACGCGAGGACAGTAGCGGATCTGGTCGAGGCGGCTTTTCCGAAACTGGACGGGCCGGTGCAGATCAATGATATCGGCACGACCATCGGCAGCCATACCGGACCTGGAACGGTCGCGCTGTTCTTTGTGGGGGATGTGAGGGTTCATTGAAATGTGCTTATCACATCCGCTGAGGCGGCACGGCGTGCTCGAGGTCTTCTCGGTCTACAATCAGTTTGATTGCCCATGGCGGCACATCGACGTCCCGGTAATCCTCGCGCAAAAAGACAAATGCGGTATCATAGGGAGGCTTTTTGACCGGGAAAGTCCCGTAGCCGTCGGTGAAATAGATCAGTCCGCGCAGCTTCGTGAAGCAGCCGCGGCACATCAGCTCCTGTACGCGGGAAAACGGCGGACGAAAGTCCGTGCCGCCGTATCCGCGGATCGTGAAATGCTCCAGATAGTCACGCATCTCGTCCTGGTTCGTGATCAGCACATCTTCCTGTACCTGGTCGTCGCACTGCAGGATGTGGATGTGAATCTTTCGGAAAAAACTTTCGGACTCGCTTAATATGCTGCAGGTTTCTTCAAGGAAAGCAAGGAGCAGCTCCCCCTGGCAGGACATGGAGGTGTCCAGTACTATCACAAAATCTTCTATTTTTTTGACTTCTTTTGTCTCAAGCGGTTCGATCAGCGGGATGGAGCCGTAGAGTTCCATGCCGTAATTATAATAAATATAGTCAAACGAATCCATGTCAACCTGCATTTCCTCTTTTAATACCGAAAATTTCCGGAGAAAATCCCGGTAATCATAGCGCTTGCGATTTACAGCGCAGACCTGTTCTTCCAGAACTTTTGCATCGTCGGAGGCGTCTTTTCCGAATGTTTCCATCTCTGTCTGCATGCGGTCACGGATATCATCCCACTTTTTCTTAGAATCAGAAGGGGCGGAATCGGACGGGGCGTTGGGCTGCGGCTCGTTTTTGGAGCCGCTGCTGTCGAGTCCGGAGGAGGGCTTCTGTGGCGGCATCGGCGAGGAAGAGTCAGTCTCCCAACGACTGTGATCATCAACGGCAAATTCCCGTTTCAGCTGGTCGAGCCTGGCCTGGACCGGATGAATCCGGATCAGCTGGCGGTAAATGCGCTGGGCAGTCAGAGGAGTTCCGTTATCGGAGCTGCTGCGGGAGGGAGCCTGTCTTCCAGAAGCAGATAAAACACCGGAAGCGGATTCCCTGCCGGAGGCAGACACAGCGGCGGAAGAACGTCCGGATGTGGCGGAAATATCGGTCACAGACCGATATACCTCCCGCCGAAACGCAGACATGGGACGGTGCAGCGCACGGATATACAGCCCGTCGATCACATGTTCAGCGGCGATGTCACAGGCAAGATTCCAGTATTCCGCATCACGGTTTTCACGCGTCCAGATATGCGCAAAAAGACAATGCAGGATGCTGTGAAGATACAGGCGGTTGACTGCTTCACGTCCCTTACGGAAGACATCCGCTATCTTGTCAGGCTGAAAATAATAAATCGTGCCGTCCGTACCTGCTGTTCGAATCTGCCCGTCTGCAAGCAGCGAGAGCGAGGAGAGCGCCACGTCCAGAAAACGCATATTCATGTATAATTCTGTCTGTGCACCGTGCAGAATATCCTGCGCGATTTCCGTGAAAGCCAGACCGCGTGCCTGTTCGTCATAGATTATACTCATAGCTGATCTCTTTTCTGTAAGCCATTGTGATTGTATCTGCTATATTATAGGAACCTGCTGCGCAGAACCCTGTAATCAGATTGACAGGGCTGTCGCCCCTTTTATCGGCAGTTCCTTACGGAACTTCCGCTTCCCTCTTTGCCAGCCGCAGGGCAGCCCTGCGGTATGTGGTTGTGTGCATATAAATATAGCACGAACCGGGAATGAAAGGAAGCTGTAAAAACATAAAAAAGTGTTTGACAAATCAAAATCGCAAGTATATAATAAGCGGTGCTGATGAGGCATGTGTGCATAGCTCAGCTGGATAGAGCGTTTGGCTACGGACCAAAAGGCCGGGGGTTCGAATCCTCTTGCACACGCTGTATAGCAGGACCGCAGATCTTTGACAGGATTTGCGGTTTTTCTTTTTCACTTTATAAGTGCAGGGGGAAGATCATGGGGAAGATAAAAGAAGAAGCTGCGCAGGGAAAAAAGTGCAGGACTTTGCATAGAATGTATTACAATTCGCCGATCGGGAAACTTTGCCTGGAGGACGATGGGGAAGCCCTGACCGCGTTATATCCGGCCGGGGCGTTACAGCATAATCAGGAGCCGGCAGCGTGCCGGGAATCTGAATTATTGCAGCATGCCTGCAGAGAACTGGAAGAATATTTTTCCGGCACACGGGAATTATTTGATATTCCGCTGCATCCGCAGGGGACTGATTTTCAGAAAAAAGTGTGGAACGCGCTGCGGGAAATCCCTTTCGGAGAGACAAGGAGCTACGCGGATATCGCCGGGCGGATCGGTCAGCCGCATGCCTGCCGTGCGGTTGGCGGTGCGAACAATAAGAACCGGATTCTCATCATGATTCCCTGTCATCGTGTCATTGGAAAGGATGGAAGTATGACCGGCTTTGGCTGTGGAATCCATGCAAAGGAATATCTGCTAAAGCTGGAACGTATGCCTGCGAGGATATCTGAAAAAACGGAAGCACAGGACGAAGAGCAGATGGATATGCTCAGCGAAGCAAAGCTGATTTAATTGCGGCAGGGAATGCGCGGAATCTTTATGAATACAGAAAATCACCGGTCGGGAACCGGTGATTTTCTGTGGGACACGGATGAATTTGATTCGCATGCATCAGCGGCAGTCACCCCAGATGCATGATCTGTATCAGCAGCAGCCAGCTTAAGCTGTAATAGGTGACGACCGCAACCAGGTCGTTGATGGTGGTGATCAGCGGACCGGAAGCAACTGCCGGATCGACGTGGATCCTGTTGAAAAACAAAGGAATGCAGGTGCCGACCATTCCGGAGATCAACATGGCTACCATCAATGAGAAACCGACGCAGCCCGACACGGCAAAGGCGAAACTGGCCGTTGCTCCTTTAAAGAAAAAGATATAAAGCCCGACAACAATGACGGATATGGATCCCAGAAGAAGACCGTTGCAAAGCCCGACTTTCATCTCTTTCCAGACCAGGGAAAACTTTTGACGCCCGGTCAGATTTTCATCCATCAGCACCCGGATGGTCACAGCAAGAGACTGGGTGCCGACATTACCTGCCATGTCGAGGATCAGGGACTGGAACGCCATGATGATCGTCAGCTGGCTTACCACGGCTTCGAATGCTCCGACGACAGAGGAGACGAGCATGCCAAGCACCAGGAGAATCGACAGCCAGGGAAGACGCTTTTTCATACTTTCTCTGAGCGGCTCATTCAGATCTTCTTCTGCGGACAGACCTGCCAGCTTTGCATAATCCTCGCCCATCTCGCTGTCGACCAGTTCTACAATGCTCTGTGAAGTGATGATTCCCAGAAGCCGATTCTCATCGCTGAGCACGGGGATCGAGTCCTCGGAATAGTCCTTCAGCTTTTCGATACAGTCGTCGATGGAGGTATGGCCGTATACATAAGGGTACGAGGTGGCGATCAGATTCTCCAGCGGGGTGTCCCGCCGGGCGATGATCAGATCCTTCAGATCGATCGCACCGTAGAAGGTGCCGTCCTCCGCCACAGTAAACAGTGTCGTGATGTTGTCGTTTTTTTCCGCCTGTTCGATCAGTGCACTCATGGCCTGCTTGATGGTCAGGTTTTCACGGAAACTGATATAGTTGGTCGTCATACGGCTGCCGATCTCATCCTCGTCAAAAACAGAGATGATCGAGATGTCATTCCGGGCATCCTCATCCATGAGACCGACGAACAGCTGCCGCTTCTCACGGGAGATGGATTTGAGGATTTCCACGACCGTATCGGTCTCCATCTTTGAAAGAATGCCGGCGGCCTTCTTTACATCCATCTCACTCAGGTATTTGAGTGTTTCTTCCTCATCGGTATGTTCAAAAATATCAGAGAGCATATCCTGTCCCAGAATGCGGAACAGCTTTTTCTGCTCAACACTTGAAAGTTCCAGAAGAGCCTCAGCCAGATCATTTTCGTGGTAATCGTCCAGCTTGCTGCGCAGTACACCCGGGGAGATATCACTCCGGATGATCGCGACGATTTCTGATGTGTAATCCTGAATTTTCGGCTCCATATCGTTCTCCCTCCTCTCTAAATAGCGCGCACAAAAATAATGAAGAATATGTATTCTTCAAAAATTCAAACGTTGAGTCGGTTGAAAACAGGACAGGAAGCAGAATTGCGGTTAAGAGAAACAGAACAGACCACTGCTGCATTTCCACCCTGTGTCGCTACTTCGACTTCGACCGTCACCAGCGTCCATTCTGTTCACCTGCCTCTCAATGATTTTTATAATTCAGATAGAGTGTGCCGGAAACTACAGACCATGAATATCTGCCGTTCTGCACAACAGCTTTATTGTAGCAAAAGAATCGGGCGGGCGCAAGCGGTTTTCTGAATTTTTGCAGATTTCCGATTGATTCTTTCCGCTGTGTAAATTATAATGGTCGAAGTGGGTCAACCGTTGATAATCATGGCGAAGGAGGAGAACAGAGGCCTATGGATACAGTAAGACTCGGAAAAACAGAGATTGTGACAAATAAAAATGGATTTGGCGCTCTGCCGATCCAGCGGGTAAGCGATGAGGAAGCGGTGAAGATCATCCGCAGGGCTTATGACGGCGGGGTTACTTTTTTTGATACGGCAAGGTTCTATACGGACAGCGAACACAAGCTGGGGCTGGCGCTCCATGAGGTGAGGAACCATGTGTTTATTTCCTCGAAGACGGCGGCGGTGACTCCTGAGGATTTCTGGAAGGATCTGGAGACGACGCTTAAGAATCTGAAGACGGATCACCTGGACATTTATCAGTTCCACAATCCGTCTTTCTGTCCGAAGCCGGGGGATGAAAGCGGCGTTTATGAGTGTATGTTAAAAGCGAAGGAACAGGGCAAGATTTTACATATCGGTATCACGAATCATCGGCTGAAGGTGGCAAATGAGGCCATTGAGTCCGGACTTTATGAGACGCTGCAGTTTCCGTTCTGCTATCTGGCGACGGAGGAGGATGAGAAGCTGGTGGCGGACTGCAGGGCGGCAGACATGGGCTTTATCGCGATGAAAGCGCTCTCCGGCGGACTGATTACCAATTCGGCTGCGGCTTACGCCTTTGAGGCGCAGTATGACAACGTGCTTCCCATCTGGGGTGTGCAGCGGATGAGTGAACTCGAAGAGTTCCTTTCCTATGTTGTCTGTCCGCCTGTGATGACGGATGAGATCCGCGCATTGATCGAAAAGGACCGCAAAGAACTGATGGGCGAGTTCTGCCGCGGCTGCGGCTACTGCATGCCGTGTCCGGCCGGGATTGAGATCAACAACTGTGCGCGTATGTCCCTGATGATCCGTCGGGCGCCGTCCGCGGCTCAGCTGACACCGGAAATGCAGGCGAAGATGATGAAGATTGAGGAATGTCTGCACTGCAACAAGTGCAAATCTAAGTGCCCGTATCACCTGGATACTCCAACTCTGCTGGCGAAGAACCTGCAGGATTATAAGGAGATTCTGGCGGGTAAGGCATATTGATAAGAAAATTGTTTTAGTGAGCAGTGAGGATGAAAAGCGATGCTGACGGAAAGAATTGAAGCAATCAGACAGAATTATGTAAACAGCAAACCCTGCATTTCCACAGACCGGGCACGGATCTGGACGGATTCGCACAAAAGGACGGAGGGACAGCCGGTCTGCATCCTCACATATCCTCTACGCGAACCGCTATGCCGATGAGGCGGAGCGCCTTGCAGCAGCCGAGAAAGACATGACCCGGAAAGAGGAGCTTCTGCGGATCGAGGCTGTCTGCCGCAGGGTACCGGAATATCCGCCGGAGAGTTTTTACGAGGCGATTCAGTTTGTGTGGTTTACACAGATCGGCGGGATTCTGTCTGAAAATCCACTGTCCCTCAATCCGGGACGGTTTGATCAGTATATGGATCCTTATTATGAAAAAGATCTTGCCGCGGGAACGATCACGCCGGATGAGGCGCAGGAACTGATTGACGCGCTGTGGCTGAAATATTCTGAATGGGTATGGACGATCTCCGCGAATACGGCGGATTATTTTGTCGGCTACAACCAGTTCCAGAACCTGACGGTCGGCGGCAGGACACGGGAAGGCCTGGATGCAACGAATCCGGTGATCGTGGGAGTCAACGCATTTGAGGAAAATATAGAAGCAGCCTGCGCGTTTCTGGAAGAGGTGCAGGCTTCCCATCCGGCGGATTCTTCTGTGGCGGATGGACAGGAATCCGGTGCTGCGGACATTTCACTGGAGTTTCTTCCTTATCATCGATATGGGATGGATAAGTACGCCGCGCTTGGCATACCAGATCCGGATGCACGCTATGCGGTGTTGAGAAAGCAGATAGAAGAAGAGCAGATTGAACTGCAAACAGGATTTTTTCTGGCAGAGCGTATGGAAATCCCCTCAGAGGAATTGCTGGAAAGGTATCGGGAGATTGCGGCGGCACATCATATCCGCACGGTATCGTTTCGATAAAGAAGGGCATGGCTCTTTGACAGGGATGGGTTTCAGAAAATCGTGCAGCCGCGAAGATACAAAACGACTGCGAACGGGAATATAAAATAAAATCGGAGTTTTCTAAATGGAACAAATCATAAATATCTCTTCTCCGGTCAATGCGATGAACGAAAAAGCCAACACGGCAGAGCGGAGCATCATCAAAAAATTTCGCCGCGAACTCTGGTGCCGCTTCACGAAAGCGGTGCAGGAGTACGAACTGATTCAGGATGGCGACCGGATTGCGGTCTGCATTTCCGGCGGCAAGGACTCCATGCTGATGGCGAAGCTGTTTCAGGAACTTTACCGGCATGGACGGAGAAATTTCGAGCTGGTTTTTCTGGTGATGAATCCCGGCTACAATGACGCGAATTATCAGAGGATTCTTGATAACGCGCGTCTTTTAAATGTGCCGCTCACCGTATTTCAGACGGAGATTTTTGATATCGTAAATTCAGAGAAGGGCTCGCCGTGCTATCTGTGTGCCCGGATGCGCCGCGGCTACCTTTACAGTAAAGCAAAAGAACTGGGCTGCAATAAGATTGCGCTTGGACACCATTATGACGATGTGATCGAGACCATTCTGATGGGGATGCTGTACGGCGGCCAGGTGCAGACGATGATGCCGAAGCTGCACAGCATTCATTTTGAGGGCATGGAGCTGATCCGGCCAATGTATCTGATCCGGGAGAAGGATATTATTCGCTGGGCGGACTACAACGACCTGCATTTTATCCGCTGCGCGTGCCGCTTTACAGAAGCCTGCGCTTCCAGTGACGAGACGGAGATGACTTCGAAACGGGCAGAGGTGAAGCAGCTGATCGCAAAACTTGCCGAGCGTGATCCGGAGGTGGAGAGCAATATTTTCCGAAGTGTCGAAAATGTCAATCTGAATACCGTGATCGGCTGGAAACAGGACGGCGTGCGGCATCATTTTCTGGATACGTATGAAGGGGAATCCTGACAGAAAATGGAAGCAAAGAAAAGCAGGATAAGATAGAAACAGGAGTCGGATTTACAATGGAGAAGGACTTAACACAGGGAAGTGTAGGGAAGGTGTTGCTGCGGTTTTCGCTGCCGTACCTTCTTTCCAGCTTTTTACAGACGTTTTATGGGATGGCTGACCTGTATGTGACAGGACAGTTCAACGGTGCGGCGGCCATCTCGGCTGTATCGATCGGCAGTCAGGTCATGCATATGCTGACGGTGATGATCGTCGGGCTGGCGATGGGATCAACGGTCGGTCTGGGCGTGGCAACCGGCAGTAAACACACGGAGCGGGCGTCGCGGATCATCGGGAACACGGTGACACTGTTTGCGGCGGGATCCGTGATCCTTGTAGCGGTGCTGATGTTCGCAAGGGACGGGATTATTTCTGTAATGTCCGTTCCGACAGAAGCCGTCGCACAGACAAGGGAGTATCTGACGATCTGCTTTGCCGGTATCCCGTTTATCACAGCTTACAATGTAGTCAGCAGTATTTACAGAGGCATGGGCGATTCAAGGAGTCCGATGTATTTTGTCGGAGTGGCGTGCGTGCTCAACATCGCGCTGGACTTTCTGTTTATCGGCGGATTGGGGATGGGCGCGGCGGGCGCAGCCTGCGGCACGGTGATCTCACAGGCGGCGAGCGTAGTGTTCGCGCTGTTTTTCCTGAAGCGAATATCCTCCGGCGAGACACAGCATGAATCAATGAAGCATACTGGCAAAAATGTTGGCGGCGGTGCTGCAGGTAACGTGCTTCGATTTACCAAAAAGGACTTTCTGCCGGAAAAATCTGTCATTTCAGATATTCTGAATGTGGGCGTCCCGGTTGCCTTTCAGGATGGCTTTATACAGATTTCCTTTCTGGTAATCACCATGATCGCCAACCGGCGCGGCGTCGATGTGGCGGCCAGCGTCGGCATTGTCGAGAAGATCATTAGCTTCCTGTTTCTGGTGCCGTCTGCGATGCTTTCCTCTGTCTCCGCAATCGCGGCGCAGAACCGGGGAGCCGGTCAGCATGACCGCGCGAGAAAGACCCTGTATTACGCGATGCTGATATCTGTATCATTTGGCTTTATCTGCTTTGTACTGTGCCAGATTTTGCCGGAACAGTTTGTGGGGCTGTTTTCGGGCGAGGAGACGGTGCGTGTACTTGGAGGACAGTATCTGCGTTCCTATTCCGTAGACTGCATCGTCGCCAGCATCCATTTTTGCTTCAGCGGATTTTTCTGTGCTTACGGAGTGTCCGGTTTTTCCTTTGCCCACAATCTGATCTCCGTATTGCTGGTGCGGATTCCCGGAGCGTACTTTGCGACAAAACTTTTCCCGGATACTCTGTTCCCGATGGGGCTGGCGGCGCCCGCGGGTTCTGCGGTGTCTGCACTGATTTGTGTGGCACTGTTTTTGATATTCCGCGAGAAGTTTGGAAGTAAAACAATAGAACAGAAAACTGTATAAAGCTGTAAAACTCTTTTCTGACTTTGGCACCGTGTTTTGAATTAATAAAAATGATCGTAATGCGAAAGTATGGAACGGTTACGAAAGAAAGGGGGAAATCTGTCTTGCGGGAACTTGAGATTTACATCCATATTCCGTTCTGCGTGAAAAAATGCGCCTACTGTGATTTCCTCTCCGCACCGGCGAAAGAGGAGCAGCGGGATCTTTATGTGCGGACGCTGACAGAGGAGATTCATCATGGGCTGCCGGTGAGCGCGCCGGACGGAACTGTTTTGAAAAATGGGGTGCCACAGAAAATGACAGCACCAGGAGATCTGCATGATGAAGAATATTTAGTTACCAGCGTATTCATCGGCGGCGGTACGCCTTCACTGCTTTCAGGAGAGCAGATTGCCGCGATTCTGGAGGAACTTCGTGCACGGTTTCGGTTTTCTGAAGATGCGGAAATCACTATGGAATGCAATCCGGGAACAGTGGATGAACAGACGAAATGGAAAGAGTACCGTGCCTGCGGGGTCAATCGCCTCAGCATTGGCGTACAGTCCGCGGATGACGCGGAGTTGGCCGAACTGGGGCGGATTCATACCTGGGAGACCTTTTTGCGCTCTTATGCGGCAGCGCGGAAAGCAGGTTTTTCCAATATCAACGTGGATCTGATGTCCGCGCTGCCCGGACAGACGGCTGCCTCGTGGGAGCGGACCCTGCAGAAAATTTTAAAACTTGCGCCGGAACACATTTCGGCGTATAGTTTAATTATCGAGGAAGGAACGCCGTTTTATGACAAATACCATGAGGACGATGAGCGGCGTGCGAATGGGGATATGCCCCGCGTTCTTCCGTCAGAAGAGGAAGAACGCCGGATGTATGAACTGACAGAACAGATGCTGCAGGAAGCGGGATATGAGCATTATGAGATCTCTAATTATGCCCGCCCCGGTTATGCGTGCCGTCACAACATCGGCTACTGGCGGGGAACGGAATATATGGGATTCGGACTTGGAGCGGCATCTCTGCTGCGGTATGCGGCGCTTTCGGACGATGACTTCGCGGATGAGTATGCGGATCAGCGGAAGCTGTGCGGGACAGCAGACGGCCGGAACCGACTGGTAAGTATTCGCTGTAAGAATCCGGAAACGCATGAGGAATACAGGAAGAAGGTGCTGATACAACACACACCGGAATATGAGATACTTTCCGTTGAAGACGAAATGTCAGAATTTATGTTTCTCGGGCTTCGCATGCTTTCCGGTGTATCCGAGCAGGACTTTTATGACCGCTTTTGCCGACCGGTCGAAGCAGTGTACAGGGCCCCCCTTGAACGTCTGCTTTCGCTGCAGCTGATAAGACGGGAGAACGGACGCATTTTTCTTACTCCGCGAGGGATGGATATCAGCAATCCTGTGATGGCGGAATTTCTTCTGTAAATATGATTGTTTGGTATCTTAGCAGCTTTCTCAGACAAATTATCATGGTATAGGATCAGTTATCCGGTTATTGCCGGGATGCCTTATATCAATCACAGGAAACGATTAAAAAACATGAAACAGGAGGAACAGAAAATGGGAAAATTAGGTTTTGGTCTGATGCGGCTTCCGCAGCTTAATGCGGACGACCCAAAGAGTATCGATAAGGAGCAGGTCTGTCGGATGGCCGACCTGTTTCTGGAGCGCGGCTTTACATATTTTGATACCGCGTATATGTATCACGATCACGAGAGCGAGCGTGCGGTGAAGGATGTGATCACAAAGCGCTATCCACGGGACAGCTATACGCTGGCAACCAAGCTGCCGCTGTTTCAGCTGGAAAAAGCGGAGGATATGGAGCGCATCTTCAATGAGCAGCTGGAGAAGACCGGTGAGGAATATTTTGACTACTATCTTCTGCATGCGCTGGGCGGAGACCGCTATGAAAGCGTGCAGCAGATGGACTGTTTTGGTTTTATCGCGCAGAAAAAGGCGGAAGGCAGAGTGCGGCATATCGGATTTTCCTTCCATGACAAAGCGGAGGTGCTGGACCGGATCCTGACCGATCATCCGGAAGTGGAATTTGTGCAGCTGCAGCTGAACTATCTCGACTGGGAGAGCAAGGACGTGCAGTCCCGCAAATGCTACGAGACTGCGGTAAAGCATGGGAAGAAAGTCGTTGTCATGGAGCCGGTCAAGGGCGGCACGCTTGCAAAGCTGCCTGCGAAAGCGGAAGAACTGTTAAGAAACGTTCATCCGGACTGGTCGAATGCGTCCTGGGCCATCCGCTTTGCAGCAAGTCTGAAAAACGTGATGATTGTCTTAAGCGGAATGTCGTCTATGGAACAGATGGAGGACAACAGCGGCTATATGCAGGATATGGCGCCGCTCACCGAAGAAGAGAAGCAGCTGCTTCTGCATGACGTAGTGGATATTATTCATGAGGCGGCAAAGATTCCGTGCACAGCCTGCCGTTACTGTGTAGAAGGCTGCCCGATGAACATCGCAATTCCGGATTATTTCGCGCTTTACAACGCGGAACAGGAAGACAAGGGAGATCCGGCGCATAAGGAACGATATGCGGAGCTCTCCAAAGAGCATGGCAGGGCTTCCGACTGCGTGGAGTGCGGCCAGTGTGAGAGTGTATGTCCGCAGCATCTGCCGGTGATGGACTGGCTGAAAAAGACAGCGAAAGTATTTGAAAACTGACCTGATTTTTTTTACGTTACCCGCCCGGTGTATGGATTTTGCAAAAAAGATTCGCCTGTGAAAGGCGGGAGGCAATCTGGTGATCAAATAAAGGAGGAGCAAATCACATGAAAGTTTTAATGTTAAACGGAAGTCCGCGTAAAAATGGCAATACGTCGGCAGCACTGCGGGAGATGGAGAAGGTTTTCGCAGAAGAAGGTGTGGAAACGGAAATCATTCAGGTCGGCGGGAAAGACATCCGCGGCTGCATTGCCTGTGGTACCTGTGCAAAAAAAGGGAGTTGTGTATTTGACGATGAAGTGAATCAGATCGCGCCCAGATTTGAGGCCTGCAGCGGACTGGTCGTGGCCAGCCCGGTCTATTATGCTTCTGCAAATGCAACGCTCATTGCATTGCTTGACCGGCTGTTTTACAGTACACATTTTGATAAGACGATGAAAGTCGGCGCCAGCGTGGCCGTTGCGCGGAGAGGCGGCACAAGCGCGACGTTTGATGAACTGAATAAATATTTTACGATCAGCGGTATGCCGGTCGCATCCAGTCAGTATTGGAATAGTGTACATGGCCGGCTGCCGGGGGAAGCAGAGCAGGATGAGGAAGGCTTGCAGACGATGCGGACATTGGCTCGCAATATGACATTCCTGATGAAGAGCATTGCGCTTGGAAAGGAAGCCTATGGTCTTCCGGAGAAAGAAACCGAACAAAAGTCTACAAGTTTTATTAGATGAATGATTCCCCTGATTTAGCGAAGACGAGGGGAAAAGATTTGATACAAAAATATTGGCTGCGAGCCGGACAATCCGGTTCGCAGCCGTTTTGTGGATGCCCTGTATTTTTTGATACGGATCAGCCTTTTTATGCTTCCTCGGAAGCGGTTTCGTCCTCTTTTACTGCAGACGCATGCGGCTCAGAAACAAGGACCACTACCGTATCCGGACTTGTACTCAGCTCAATATCAGGGTTGGAGGCGATGGCGAGGTCGCCAACTTTGACAGAATCTCCCGGCCGCATTTCACCGACATCGATCTCCACCTTTTCTACCAGTGCGGATGGCAGCGCTTTATATGAAATCTCCTCAAGCGTCAGCTGGAGGATTCCCTCCTGAATTTTATCATGGTTCAGAAGGACTATTTCTGCAACAGAATGCACCTTTTCGCTGCTCACAAGTGCCTGAAAATCCACTTCTTCATATTGGTTTTTCATGGAATTGTAATGGATCTCCTTAATCAGCACATCCATTGTTTTTCCATCGACCTCCAGATTCAGCTGACTGCCCTTTTTCTTTTCTCTGAATACACGTTCCGCTTCCTGCTTGCCGATCTGAATGGGAATGGAACCGTCGATCCCGCGGCCAAATATGTTGCCGGTCACGTAGCCTTCCCGACGAAGTTTCTTTGCTTTTACCGACATGTCTCTTTTCTCAGCTTTTAAAGTATCCATATTATCTCTTCCTTTCTTCTGGCTGATTGTTTGCAGACTTGTCATGCTGTTATAGTGAACAGCGAAAGCAGCTGTTTGCTATAAAAAAACGGATATGATAAGATCTGTAGCTTTGTTTTGTTGCATATGTATTATAACACGCAAACAGAAAAAGACAACCCCAAAATTCCAGGAGAATCTTCCTGTCAGGTCTGCTGTCCTCAATCTCAGGCTGTTGCCTTGTTCGGACTTGACACGAAGAGGAACATACGCTATAACACGCCTATAACAAAAGAAGAAAGGAAGTCTTTGAGTGGGAAGTACAAACAGAGAACTCCGAATAGGAATTGATGTGGGTTCCACAACAGTGAAGGCGGTGATTACGGATGCCGGGACACAGGAGATGCTGTACGCACGATATGTACGGCATAACGCGAGACAGAAGGAAACGGTTGGCAACCTGCTTGCGGAGGCGGAAAAGCAATACCCGGATCAGCGGTTCCGGGCGGCAGTCTGCGGCTCCGGAGGCCGGACGATTGCCCAAAAGCTGGGTGTTCATTACATACAGGAAGTGGTAGCCAACTCGGCAGCGGTCCGGGCATTGTACCCACAGGTAAAAACAGCGATTGAACTTGGCGGTCAGGACGCGAAGGTCATATTTTTTTACTATGATAAACAAAAAAAGCAGCTGCAGACCTCTGACATGCGGATGAATGGAAGCTGTGCCGGCGGTACCGGCGCGTTTATTGATGAGGTGGCGGCACTTCTGAATGTGGAGACGGAGCAGTTTGAAACTCTGGCGTCGAAGGGTCAGACCGTCTATGACATCTCCGGCCGCTGCGGCGTGTTCGCAAAGACGGATATCCAGCCTCTTCTGCTTTCCGGGGCAAAGAAGGAGGATATAGCACTTTCCACGTTTCATGCCATCGCAAAACAGACCATTGGCGGTCTGGCGCAGGGGCTGGAACTGGCGCCGCCTATCATTTTTGAGGGAGGGCCGCTGACCTTTAATCCGACATTGATCGAGACCTTTGCGAAAAGGCTCGGATTAAAAGAAGGAGATATTGTGCGTCCGGAACATCCGGAAACGATTGTAGCTTATGGGACGGCTATCGCCATAGACCAGATCTTTCCGGAGACTGAGGAAGAAGCGGATACAGTCACTTTACGTGAACTGGCGAAGAGACTTGCCGTTCCGGAAAAATCTTCTCTGGAGACAGAGGACAAGGCAAAGCCTTTCTTTTGCTCACCGGAAGAAAAGGACCGGTTTTGGGAAAGACATGCCGGGGAACTGCAGGCGTTATGTACCCCGAAACCGGTAAATGGGGAGCTGCGGGTCTGGCTGGGCATTGACTCCGGCAGTACGACATCAAAGTTTGTTCTGCTGGATGAGGAAGGCCGGGTGGTTGACCGCTTTTATGCGCCCAACAGGGGAGAAGCCCTGCTGGTGGTGCGGGACGGCCTGCTTGAAATGAAACGAAACTATGACGCGCAGGGCATCCGGCTGCATATTCTGGGGCTTGGCACGACGGGCTATGGAGAGAATCTGCTGGCGCGGGCATTTGGCGCGGACTATCATACGGTTGAGACGGTGGCGCATGCCTTGGGGTGTACCCATTACTATCCGGATACTACCTTTTTGCTGGACATCGGCGGTCAGGATATGAAAGCAATCTGGCTGGAAGATGGCATTATCACGAACATCATGCTGAACGAGGCCTGCTCGTCCGGGTGCGGCTCTTTTCTGGAAAATTTTGCCTCCAGTCTGCAGATACCGGTGGATGAGATTGCAAAGACAGCCTTTCGATCCGAATCTCCGGCAAAACTCGGCAGCCGCTGCACGGTGTTTATGAACAGTACGATCATTACGGAGCAGCGAAACGGAAAGGGTCCGGATGATATCATGGCCGGACTCTGCCGTTCCGTGATCGAGAATGTTTTTACAAAGGTCATTCGTATTTCTGATACAGCCCAGTTGGGAAATCATGTGGTTGTGCAGGGCGGTACGTTCCGCAATCAGGCGGTGCTGCGCGCTCTGGAGGAATATCTGGGAATTGAGGTAAAGCTGGCACCTTATCCGGGCGAGATGGGGGCCATCGGCGCGGCTCTGGAGGTGAAACGTCAGATAACAGAAGCGGGCTATCCGAACGGAAAAGAATCTTCTTTTATTGGCTTTGACGCATTGGAGAAGTTTTCCTATGAGACGCGCAGCGGTGTACAGTGTACCGGCTGCGGAAACCGGTGCAGCCGCACGATCGTCAACTTTTCTACCGGGAAGAACTGGGTGTCCGGAAACCGGTGTGAGAAAGGGGCGGTGGTTGAAGAAAAAAATACGGCTGCAAAATCAAAAGAGAAGCTGACAGAAAAACCGGCAGCAAAATCAAAAGAGAGACCTGCGGATTTATTTGCAGAACGCGAAAAACTTCTTTTTGCAGACTACCCCTTCCATCAGGCAGCACCGGATAAAGGAGAAGTGGTCGGTCTGCCCAGGGTGCTGGAATTCTGGGACAGTATGCCGTTCTGGAACACCTTTTTCCGGGCACTGGGGTATCAGACGAAGTTTTCCCACAAAAGCTCGCGGAGACTTTATGAGCAGGGGCTGCAGTACGTTGCGTCGGATACGGTCTGCTTTCCGGCAAAGCTGGTGCATGGTCATGTCATGGATCTTGCCGGGCTGGGTGTCGACCGCATCTTTTTCCCTTATGTGATGCACATGCCTCCGGAGGGCGTGGACAAGCTCAGCCCTTATGTCTGTTCTGTCCTGCAGGGATACCCGATGGTCGTGCGCAATTCGCAGAATCCGGAGAAAGAAGGAAAAGTCGTATTTGACACGCCGGTATTTCACTGGTTTGAAGAGAAAGACCGGAAAAAGCAGATCTGCCGCTATGCGGTGGAGACGCTGGGCGTGACGAAAGCAGAGGCGGCGTCGGCCTTTGCGGACGGAGAGCAGGCGCTGCTGTCTTTCCGGGAAACGCTGACGCGGCGGGGCAGTGAGATCATTCAACAGGCGCATGAGGCCGGTACATATGCGATCGTGTTGGCCGGACGGCCTTATCACACCGACCCTTTTATCTGCCACGATCTGTCCCGGCGCTTCACCGAGCGTGGTGTTCCGGTGCTGACGGTGGACAGTCTGCCCGATCTTAGTAAGCAGGATCTGAAAAATACCAGAATCGAGATTACCAATGACTTTCATACGCGGATGCTGGAGGGCGCGATGGCAGCGGCAAAAGATCCGGCGCTGGAGTATGTGCAGATTGTCAGCTTTGGCTGCGGACATGACGCCATCCTGTCCGATGAAATCACCCGGATTCTGGCGGAGTGCGGAAATAAATCTCCGCTGATCCTCAAGGTGGACGAGAGCGATGCCGCAGGATCTCTTGGCATTCGCATTCAGTCGTTCCTGGAGACGATAGCGATTAAGCGCAGGAATGTGTGCATCCGGGAATGCACAGAACATACGGAAATGCTCTCCACTTCGTTGCGGACGGCGGAAAATGGTACCGGACATGCAGAAAACGCTGCGTGTATGGCCGGCAATTTTCAGGGAAAACTATCAGAGCCGAGTCCTGCAAAATTCCGCAGGGACGACCGGAAACGGCGCACAATTCTGGTGCCGAATATCTCCAAAGAGGTATCCGTGCTGCTCTCTGCCATTATGGAAAAGGAAAATTACACCGTGAAAACACTGCCTATAGGCGGGCCGGAGCAGATTGCCCTGGGGAAGAAGTATGTCCATAATGATATCTGTTTCCCGTGCCAGATGGTGATCGGGGAGCTGATCAGTGAATTGCAGAGAGGAAACTACCGGCAGGATGAGGTGGCTGTGGCCATGGTGAAATTCCAGTGTGACTGCCGGATGTCGCATTATGCGGGGTTGCTGCGGAAGGGACTGGACCGGGCCGGTTTTACCGAGGTGCCCATCGTGACAACCGATGCGAATGACACAAAGGATATGCATCCGGGTGTGATGATTCTTGGAATCTCTGCCGTCTGGGAGGCGGTATGGACCTTTATGATGCTGGATATGCTCACGGACATCTGCCGGAAAATCCGCCCTTATGAACTGCATCCCGGGGAGACGGACGAGGTTTACAATGACTGTGTGAATCAGCTGGCCGCAGGCATTCGCAAAGGCGTCAAAAACGCCAGAGGGGTCTTTGAGATCTGCATTGACCGGATGGGGAAGATTCCCTATGACCGGAGCCATTTGAAACCGAAAGTGTTTGTCACCGGAGAATTGCTGGTGACCTATCATCCCGGTTCCAACTTCAATATTGAACGATATCTGGAGGCCAATGGCATGGAGACGGCATTTCCCAGAATTACCGATCAGCTGCGGAAGGATTTCCGTGCTACCGAATGTGAGATCAAAGATTACCATGCCAGCATCCCGCCCTATCCGCAGCTTGTGGAGGGGCTGTTCGACTATGTTCAGAAGCAGCTGGAGAAGGTCGCCGTCCGCCATCAGCTTTATGAATGCGCAAAAAAGCCGAAGGAACTGTACCAGGAAGTCAGCAGCATCATCCCCGAGACCTTAAGCTGCGGGGAGGGCTGGCTGATGGCGGCGGAGATCGCGCACAACGCAAAAGAGGGAGTAAAGTCGTTTATCATCCTGCAGCCGTTCGGCTGTCTGCCGAACCACGTCTGCGGGCGCGGAGTCATCAAACGGCTGAAGGAAGAGTATCCGGACATCTCGATCCTGCCGCTCGACCTTGATCCCGACACCAGCTACGCGAATGTGGAGAACCGGCTGCAGATGCTGATCATGAACCACGGTCCGGAAGAACCGGACAGAAAGGTTTCATAAAGAAAAGGAACATGGTGTTTGTACCTCTGCAGGCATTATACGGGTGAAGAAATGGATTTAAAAGGCAGAGCAAAAAAGCTGAAAGCAGATATACCGGCAGTCTTCATTGCGCTGAAAGACAGGGATACTCCGGTGATAGCCAGAGTGTTCGCGGGAGTCACAGTGGGAGATGCGTTATCTCCCGTTGATTTGATTCCTGACTTTATCCCTGTCCTTGGGTATCTGGATGATATGATTTTGCTGCCGGCGCTTGTCGCGCTGACGATCCGGCTGATTCCCGCCGATGTATGGAAACGAAGCCAGGAAAAATCCGTAAATCTCTGGAAAGATGGAAAACCAGAGAAATGGTATTATGCGATTCCGATCGTTCTTTTCTGGCTTTTGGTAATCTGGCTCATTGTCAGGGCAATCTGGCTGTGACCGCATCGTATGGCTATAAAAATCACAATAGGGTCTGATACGCTCCGGTGGTGATCACGGAACAAATGGATTCTATGCCGCATCGAACCATGTTGGAAACAGCTGCATCGGTATAGAACGCCATATGCTGGGTCATGACTACGTTTGGGAACTGACGCAGATAGGCCATGGAACGGTTGCTGATGATATCGTCGCGGCGGTCCAGATGGTAAATGCCTTCTTCATTCTCAAAACAGTCAAGACCGAGAGCACCGATTTTCTTCTGCTCGATACCGGCAATCAGGGCTTCGGTATCCATCAGGCCGCCGCGCGCGCAGTTGACCAGGATCACGCCGTCCTTCATTCTGGCGAGGGTTTCGCGATTTATCATGTGGCGGCTCTGGTCGTTTAAGTTCAGATGGATGGTGATGATGTCGCTTTCACGGTAAATGGTTTTCAGATCTGTGTAAGTCAGCCAGCGGGAGGCCTTTCCGGGATTCAGGTCATATCCGAGGACGCGGCAGCCGAAGCCGGAAAGGATCTCTGCCACCTGCGTTCCGATCCGTCCTGTACCGAGAATGCCGATGGTGAGATTCCTGATTTCACGGCCATACAGCCCCTGAAGAGAGTAATCGTTCACCTGTGCGCGCCAGAGCGCCGCTTTATAATGACGGATGCACAGAAGCATCAGCATGACCGTATATTCGGCCACGCCATTCGGGTCGTAAAACGCGTTGCATACAGGCAGGCCGATCTTTTTGGCGTAAGCCACATCAATATGATCATATCCGATCGTGCGGGTACTGATGCAGCGGATTCCCATCCGCTTGTACTCATCCAGAAGCGGCTGATCGATCGTCCCCTGCCCAAGCATGGTGATGCCGTCATATCCGGCCGCTTTCGAAGCGCTTTCCAGGGTTGGAATCTCATCCGTAAAAGTCAGATCAACTCCCAGCTCTCTGGAAAAACGATCAAAATGTTCTTTTTCATCTTCCCGTACTTCATAAGCAAACAGTTTCATGTGATGCCTCCTGAAAAAGTTTTTTTCTTGTATTATATCCTCGGATATGGTATTTTGAATGTAATTTAGATGACATTTTGGAGAAAAAAGATGGAAACAGTAAAATTTTCCAATGAGGAAATGGATGTGCTTTCGAAGGTGGGATATCAGCGCCACTATGCGTGTGATGCCATCATCTATCTGGAAGGCGACGCTGCGAACATCCTGTGCGTGATTCGCAGCGGGCGTGTGCGGGTCCTGGCTGACACGCCGGATGGAGAGGAACTGACGATAGAGATTGTTGAGAAAGGGAGGCTCTTTGGTGAATCGTCCTTTTTGAGCAAAAGTGTACGGCCGACTACAGTCAGAGCGGTCACAGAGGTTGATCTGATCTGCTGTACGATTGAACAGCTGATTCCCTGCCTGTGCCGGAATCCGGAGATTCTGACAAAAGTGCTGCAGCATTGTTCCGCCACTATGAACCACCTTTCCTATGCGCTTCATTCCTGGCGCTTTCTGGATCGTTACCAACGGGTTGCTTCCTTTCTGCTGGAAGAAACGGAAACGGATAATCCGGACAAAGAAATTACAGAGCAGTGTCTGCCGTACTCCCATGAGGAAATTGCCATGTGCCTTGGAATCGCCCGGCCGACTGTAAGTCAGGTACTGAAATCTTTTGAGCGGAACGGATGGACCCGGTGCGCTTATCGAAAGGTATATGTACTGGACAGGGAGGCGCTGAAGAATCTTTGTCAGCTCCGCTGATCTTTGAAGGGAAAGTGAAACACCCGGTAGGGGAGCTACCGGGTGTTTCGAGGGGAGTATAAATAATTAATAAGGGGTTTTGTAAAAAAAATTGTTTGAAGGGTAAATTCTTTTTACGAGCATGATTATAATATAGTTTCCCAAAAAAAGCAATACATATTTTCAAAAATTATTGGAATACTACAAGCGTAATACAAAATAACACCAGGAGGTATTAGCAATGGCTAAGAACACAACAGAAAACACGACTTCAAACACGGAGAACCAGCAGAATAGAGCGCAGAATTCGAGCCAGCAGCAGAATCAGCAGCAGAATAAATCAAAGAATTCCTCGAAAGACTGCGGCTCCAACAGCGCGTCCGAGCGGGACAGCTACGAAAAGGACTGTGACTCCAGATACTAAAGAGGCGGACATTAAAACAGGCGCCGGGGCAACAGGGAGACCTTTCTTCACGGGATACCCCGGGTTATCTTCCGGCGCACAAGCAGAAAGGGATGGCATATCGCCATCCCTTTTTGGCGTTTCCCGGTATTTCGCATACTATAATACTGTATAGATAAAACGAAGCAGGATTGTCGGAAGCCCAAAAGACGGCAAAGCCGTCCGGGACAGTTTAAGGAGAGGAGGCGGGGAAAGATGGAGACAATTCCGGCAAAAGAGCTGGACTGGTATGTGGATAAAAAGGGATATCTGATTGTGGACCTGCGTCCATATGAGGAGTTTGCCAGAAGTCATATCCGGAGTGCGGTCAGCGCACCGGAAGGAAAATTTGGGGCGTGGCTGCGAAAAGGCGGAGAAAAGGAAACGCTGATTTTATACTGCGACCGCGGCGCAATGAGCATGTCTGTGGCGCGGATGCTTGAAAAACAGGGCTGGAAGACCAAAACGGTGGTTGGGGGAATCCGGGCTTACCGCGGAGAGAATCTGGTTCGCATTCTTTTTCATTGACAGAGAGCGTGTCAGCCATTAGAATTATAGAAAAAAAGATGGGTAAAACATATGAGAAAAATGATGGAACTGATGGCTCCCTGCCATTTTGGCCTGGAAGCGGTGCTGAAAAGAGAAATTCTGGATCTCGGCTATGAGATCAGCTCTGTAGAAGACGGCCGCGTTACATTTCTGGGGGACGCGGAGGCAATCGCGACGGCAAATATCTTCCTTCGCACGGCGGAGCGGATTCTTCTGAAAGCAGGCAGTGTGCATGCCGAGACATATGATGAATTATTTGAAGGTACGAAGGCAATCCCGTGGGAGGAGTACCTCCCGCGGGACGCAAAGTTTCAGGTGACCAAGGCGACCACAGTGAAAAGTAAGCTGTTCAGCCCTTCGGACATTCAGTCGATCGTAAAGAAAGCGGTAGTGGAACGATTAAAAAGCGTCTATAAGATCGACTGGTTCCCGGAGGATGGGGCGTCCTATCCGATCCGTGTGTTTTTTATGAAGGATGAGGCTGTGCTTGCGCTGGATACGACCGGAGAATCCCTGCACAAAAGGGGTTACCGGAAACTTACCGCGAAGGCGCCGATCTCTGAAACGCTGGCCGCCGCTCTGATTGCTCTGACGCCCTGGAAGGCGGACCGGATACTTGTGGATCCGTTCTGCGGGAGCGGTACATTTCCGATTGAGGCGGCTATGATGGCCGCAAACATTGCACCAGGGATGGAGCGCTCGTTTACGGCGGAGCACTGGCAGAATCTGATTGCGAAAAAACACTGGTATGATGCGGTCGAGGAGGCGCAGGATCTGATTCAGATGCCGGCGGAATGTGATATTCAGGGCTATGATATTGACGGGGAAGTCATAAAGGCGGCGCGGGAAAACGCCCGGCGCGCCGGTGTGGAACAGCTGATTCATTTTCAGCAGCGGCCGGTCAGCGAACTGCGGCATCCCAAAAAATATGGCTTTATTATTACGAATCCACCTTATGGGGAGCGCCTGGAAGACAAGGCGGCGCTGCCCGCTCTGTATCGTGAGATGGGGGAGGCTTTTACCAGACTGGATTCCTGGTCAGAGTATGTGATCACGTCCTATGAGGACGCGGAGAAATACATTGGAAAAAAAGCTGCGAAGAACCGGAAGATTTACAATGGCATGATCAGGGCATATTATTATCAGTTCCCGGGGCCGCGCCCGCCGAAAAGGAATGGGCCGCAAAGAACGGATTGATAGAAAATGGACGAGATGTAAGGACAATTCGGATGAAAACAGCAGGAAACGGCTAAATCATGACAAAACAGATGTGGGAAAGAATTCAGAGAAAAAATCAGAGGGGACGGTTTGCCCGAAAAAGGATTGTGAAACTGCTCGCCGCCGGGATACTGGCGGCAGTTCTGCTGTCCTGCATTCCGTGTTCTCTTTCGCTCTGCACTGTGGATGAGCAGGAGACGTCCGGGTCTGCAGCGACAGGCGAAACAGCTGTCTCTCTTCCCTCATACTGGTATGCGGGTGATGTCGGGAAAAAACCAACGGTCAAAGATCAGGGTTCCTACGGCACCTGCTGGGCAATCACGGCGACCTCGGCACTGGAAGCAGCTTTGCTGCCGGCGCAGCAGCTGGTGTTTTCGGCGGATCATCTGACGCGCCGGAACTCCTTTACGGCAGATGTCAATGACGGCGGCGATTACCTGATGCTGATGGCCTATCTGTGCGGCTGGCAGGGTCCGGTGACCGAGGAAGAGGATCCGTATGGAGACGAGTATTCGCCGGAAGGCCTTACAGCGGCGGTGCATGTGCAGGAGGTTCGTGTTTTTTTGGATTCCTCTATTGAAAAAATCAAGGAAACTGTGTATACTTATGGCTCTGTACAGACCTCTCTCTATATGGATCATGACACAGCCGCTGACGGAGCAGGATATTACAATGCGTCGACTTCTTCCTATTATTATACAGAAAAGATGACGCAGAATCACGACGTCCTGATCCTGGGCTGGGACGATTCCTGGGGGGCGGATCAGTTCGCGGCCGCGCCGGATCAAAACGGCGCTTTTATCTGCCTGAATACCTGGGGAAGTGATTTCGGCGAGGATGGAATTTTCTATGTGTCCTACGCCGACCCGAATATTGGCGCCGTGGCCGTAGCTTATACGCGGATAGAGGATACGGACAACTACGATCATCTGTATCAGTATGATCCGTGCGGATGGCAGGGGCAGCAGGGGTATGAATCCGAAGACTGTTTCTTTTCGAATGTCTATACCGCGGACGGAGAGGAACTGCTCTCGGCGGTCGGATTTTATGCATCGGGAGAGAACACTTCCTATGAGATTTATCTGGTGCATGACTTTGACGGGACAGATTCTTTTGACCAGATGGAATATCTGCAAAGCGGCAGCTTTGAAGATATGGGATACTATACCGTGGACCTGAACGCGGAGCAGCAGCTTACCGCCGGGGAACGGTTTGCTGTGGTGGTCAAAATACATGTTCCGGATGAGACCAATCCGGTTGCGGTTGAATATCAGTCGGATGAATATACACAGAATGTGACGACCGAAGGGAAGGAAAGCTATCTGAGCCGATACGGGACTGCCTGGGAAAATACGCAGGAAAAGTTTGGGACGAATGTCTGCCTGAAGGTCTATACAAGGGATCAAAGCTAAAGAAGCAGGAGAACGTATGAACAGAATATTGTTTGCCACCGGCAATGAGGACAAATTAAAAGAAATTCGCATGATTCTGCAGGATACCGGCGTGGAGGTCGTATCCATGAGGGAGGCGGGGATTCATGCGGATATTGTAGAAAATGGAGCAACGTTTGAGGAGAATGCCGCGATTAAAGCGAGGACGGTCATGGAGATTTCAGGAGAGACCGTGCTGTCAGACGATTCCGGGCTGGAGATCGATGCTCTGGACGGAGCCCCCGGTGTGCATTCCGCACGCTTTATGGGGAAAGACACTTCTTATGACATCAAAAATGCGGCGATACTTGAAAAACTGTCCGGTGTGCCGGATGAGAAGCGCACGGCGCGGTTTGTATGCGCGGTCGTCTGCGCGCTTCCGGACGGGCGGCTCTTTACCTGCCGCAGGACAATGGAAGGAAGGATTGGCTGCGAAATCCGCGGTGGGAATGGCTTTGGCTATGACCCGATTTTTTATCTGCCGGAATACGGCTGCTATTCGGCTGAACTTTCGCCGGAGAAGAAGAATGAAATTAGCCATCGCGGCAAGGCACTGCGCGGCATGCGCGATATTTTAAAGGAAGCACATATCCTTTGAGAAATAGAGAAGAGCCGCCTGCCTGAACCAGGTCTGGCCGGGGTTACGCTATTTTTGATTCGCGGAAGGAGAGAAGACAGAAAAAGCTGCCGGGAGGGATGAGGAGAACGGTTATGAAAATACTGATTGTGAGTGATACGCACGGCTATGATGAGAACCTGATTCGGGTACTGGAGAAGATCGGGCAGCCGGACTGCCTGATTCATCTGGGTGATTCCGAGGAATCTGAGGATCATATAAGAGCACTGGCAAACTGCCCCGTTCATATGGTGTCGGGCAACTGTGATTATTTTACAAGACTGCCTGTTTCAAAGATTGCGGAACTGGACGGGAACCGGATATTTATGACGCACGGGCACTATTACTATGTGTCCGTCGGCGTGCGGGATCTCGCGGAGGAGGCGAGGACAAACGGCTGTAATGTGGCCATGTTTGGGCACACTCACCGTCCTTTTATTGATGAGAGCGATCCGGAACTGACAATTTTAAACCCAGGAAGCCTGTCTTTTCCACGGCAGGAAGGGCGTATGCCGAGTTACATTGTGATGGAGACGGCGGCGGGGAAAAAGCCCGTATATCACCTCCGCTTTCTGGAGAAGGCGTGAACACGCTTGAGAGTAAAAAAAAGGCTTGACTTCCCTTTAGTATGTATGATACACTGGACAAGCGTATGGAAGAAGGCTTTTTTTTTATGCCTAAAATGCATTTATGGAAGCGAGGTGGAAGTTGTGCGTGTACGTATCACATTGGCATGTACGGAATGCAAACAGCGTAATTACAACATGACAAAGGATAAAAAGACCCATCCGGACCGCATGGAGACGAAGAAATACTGCCGTTTCTGCAGGTCGCACACGCTGCATAAAGAGACAAAGTAAACGATAGAACGAGCAAAGGAAGTGATGATATGGCTAAGGAAGAGAAAGCTGTAAAAGACTCAAAGGTCAAGAACTGGTTTAACGGCCTGAAAGCCGAGTTCAAGAAGATCATCTGGCCGGATAAGACCACATTGGCAAAACAGACCGGTACCGTCATTGTCGTTTCTATCATACTTGGAGTGATCATTGCAATGCTGGATTTCGTTTTCCAGTATGGCATAGACATTCTGGTGAACGTTAGTTTCTGAGTGAAGTAAGGGCAAAGGGTGATTGTATGGCAGAGGCGAGCTGGTATGTAGTTCATACTTATTCCGGGTATGAGAACAAGGTAAAAGCTAACATTGAGAAGACGATTGAAAATCGCCATCTTGAGGAGCAGATTCTGGAGGTGCGGGTACCGCTTCAGGATGTTGTGGAGATGAAGAACGGCGTCCAGAGGACCGTGCAGAAGAAGATGTTTCCGGGCTATGTGCTTCTCAATATGGTGATGAACGATGATACCTGGTATGTCGTACGGAATACAAGAGGCGTGACAGGTTTTGTCGGTCCGGGATCCAAGCCGGTTCCGCTGACGGATGCGGAGATGTACAATCTCGGAATCCAGTCCAATGGTATTACGGTGGATTTCGAGGTGGGCGACACAGTGACCGTCGTCGGCGGCGTCTGGAAAGATACGGTTGGAGTGATCCAGTCGATGAATCAGGCGAAGCAGAGCGTTACAATCAATGTCGAGTTGTTTGGCCGGGAGACACCGGTCGAGATTAATTTTGCGGAGATCCGCAAAATGTAAAGCAAGAAAGGTTACGGATCCGCGGATCGGATCCATGCCAGAGAGCAAAAGCGGCAGAGCCGCAAAGTGGGAGGGAAAGAGAAGCCGTGCGCATCCTGCCGCGGTTTCGGCCATGGCTGATTCAGAAAGAGCCGGGCAGACATCTCCCGACATTACCACATAGGAGGTTCCTGAAAATGGCAAAAAAAGTAACAGGTTATATTAAATTACAGATTCCTGCCGGCAAGGCGACGCCGGCTCCGCCTGTTGGTCCGGCACTTGGACAGCATGGCGTGAACATTGTCCAGTTTACCAAGGAGTTCAACGCAAGAACCGCGGATAAGGGGGATCTGATCATCCCGGTAGTGATCACGGTTTATGCGGATCGTAGTTTCAGCTTTGTTACTAAGACTCCGCCGGCGGCAGTCCTTCTCAAGAAAGCATGCAACATCAAGTCGGGTTCCGGAACGCCGAATAAGACGAAGGTTGCAACAATCTCCAAAGACAAGATTCGTGAGATCGCGGAGATGAAGATGCCGGATCTGAACGCGGGCAGCGTTGAGGCGGCCATGAGCATGATCGCCGGTACCGCGCGCAGCATGGGTATCACGGTAGAAGAGTAAGCCAATGGAGAGCCACCGCATGCAGAATCGCCCAGAGGGCGACAAAGAAGCCACCGCATGCAGAATCGCCCAGAGGGCGACAAAGAAGCCACCGCATGCAGAATCGCCCAGAGGGCGATGCGGCGGCCTGCATCACAGATTCGCAAAGCGAATCTATGACATATTGCGGCGGCCTGCATCACAGATTCGCGATGCGAATCTATGACATATTGCGGCGGCCTGCGTCACAGATTCGCGATGCGAATCTATGACAAAAAGTGGGAGGGCATTCCCCGTAATTACCACCAGGAGGTTATTTAATATGAAAAGAGGAAAAAAATATAAAGAGGCTGCGAAAGCGATTGATCGCTCCGCTCTCTATGATGTCGATGAGGCGATTGCTCTGGCTAAAAAGTCAGCGGTCGCAAAGTTTGATGAGACGATTGAAGTTCATATCCGCACCGGCTGCGACGGACGTCATGCCGATCAGCAGATCCGCGGTGCGGTAGTCCTTCCGCACGGCACCGGCAAGACCGTTCGCGTACTTGTGTTTGCAAAGAATGCGAAGGCGGACGAGGCGACTGCAGCAGGAGCTGATTTTGTCGGAGCAGAGGAACTCGTTCCGAAGATTCAGAAGGAAGGCTGGCTGGATTTTGACGTAGTGGTAGCTACGCCGGACATGATGGGCGTGGTTGGACGCCTTGGCCGTATTCTTGGACCGAAGGGCCTTATGCCGAACCCGAAGGCCGGTACGGTAACGATGGATGTGACGAAAGCCATCAACGACATCAAAGCAGGTAAGATTGAATACAGACTCGACAAGACCAACATCATCCATGTGCCGATTGGGAAGGCTTCTTTCACAGAGGAGCAGCTCACGGACAACTTCCAGACGCTTATGGAAGCAATTATCAAGGCAAGACCTTCCGCTCTGAAAGGTCAGTTCTTAAAGAGCGTGACGATCGCGCCGACTATGGGGCCGGGCGTGAAGCTGAACACAGCAAAGCTGGCATAATTGCGGATCATAAAAATAATAAAAGGAGGCTGATTTTCAGCCTCCTTTTTTACGTGATACAGTGGGGATACCGTGCGCCGTATGTTTCGGCAGCTGCTTTTGGCAAAAAGAGATGGTTTCGCGAAAACGTTACAGAATTTCAATCCCTGCTTCCCGGCAGGAAGCAAGTGTTTTCTCATCCCAGATACCGGCCTGCACTTCGCCGATGTGTGCTTTCTGCAGCAAAAGCATACAGATCCGGGACTGGCCGATGCCGCCGCCGATGGTCAGCGGAAGCCGGTTTTCCAGAAGCATCTGATGAAACGGAAGATTTCTTCTTTCATCACAGCCGGCTTTGGTAAGCTGCTCATCCAGAGATTTTGCGTCTACGCGAATCCCCATGGAGGATACCTCCAGAGCACACTGCAGCGGCTCGTGCCAGAAAATCAGGTCGCCATTGAGTTTCCAGTCGTCGTAGTCCGGCGCACGGCCGTCATGGCGCTGCCCGGATTTCAGCAGATCCCCGATCTGCATGATAAAGATGGTCTTTTTTTCTTTTGCATAGACATTCTCCCGCTCCTTTGGCGTGAGATCCGGATAGAGATCTTCCAGCTCCTGTGTGGTGATAAAAGAAATATCCCGGCACAGCTCTGTATCCAGCTGCTCATAGCGATATTTGACTTCGTCCAGCGTGTTGCAGATCGATTCTACGATCCGTTTTACTATCATTTTCAGATATTCCGTATTTCTTTCCTCAGAAGTGATAATTTTTTCCCAGTCCCACTGATCGACATAAGCGGAGTGAAGATTATCCAGCTCTTCATCCCGGCGAATCGCGTTCATATCGCAGAGAAGGCCGTTTCCCACATGAAAATCATAGCGGTAAAGCGCCATTCGTTTCCATTTGGCGAGAGAGTGAACGACCTGTACTTCCATTTGGGCATCCGGGATCTCGAATGATACCGGCCGCTCGACGCCGTTCAGATCGTCATTCAGACCGGAGGAGGGGTCGACAAAAAGCGGAGCAGTTACCCGCTTTAGCTTCAGCGCCATGCAGAGTTTGCTCTGCATCAGATTTTTGATCAGTCCGATGGCTTCCTGCGTCTCGTAACTGTTGAGGCAGGAACGATAATTGTCTGGTATCACAATTGCGCTCATTTCGTAGTACTTCCTTTCTGCTGCTTTGTTTTCGCGGAGAACGGCTTCTGTATACGTCTCTCGCGACAGAGCTTTACATGATTTTGTGCATATTGATTTTAACATAAGCATACGTGATGTGTAAACGAAAAAAGCAGGTGAATACTCTGTCGGAGAATATTCCCTGCCTGATGGAAAAACAGCTTGCCTGCTTTAGTCATCCCATTCACTTTCGAATTCTACGATGGCTCCGGTGGAAGCATTGATCGTGCATTCGTATTCCATCTGCCCCTGATAAAATTCGATTTCGTATACCATCACGCCGTCTTCCTTATCCAGCTTTGCTTTTTTGAAAGTTACAGTGGACGCGGAAACTCCGGCTTTTTCAAGGGCAATGGATTTTGCGTCGTCCAGACTGATGCAGGAGCTGCCGGAAGCGTCTGTTGTATCGCCGGAGCCGGTTGTCCCGGAGGTGCCGGCTGAATTGTCGGCACCGGCAGTTTCGGCAGTTTCGGTAGTTTCGGCAGTTTTGGCAGTCTCGGCAATTTCAGCTGCCGGGACCGTTGTGTCGGTTGTCCCGGAGAGGGTGTTCTGCAGCAGCTCCATAGAGACGCTTAAAATGTCTCCGCTTGTTACGCTAATCTCGTATTCATACTGTGCGGTATCTGTGTAAAACTCAATATCGTATACGGAGAGTCCATCTTCATTGTCGAGTTTTTCTTCTGTGAATGTGACAGAGAAGGTGTCCTCTGCAGTGCTGTCAACTGCATTTTCAGATGCGCTTTCTGTTGTGTTTTCTGCAGTATCGTTCACCGTATTTTTCTCTTCTTGTTCCAGCAACTCCGCATCGCTTTGCGCAAGAACTTTTGCTTCCTCCAGTGAGAGAGAAGTTCCGGAGTCTGCGGCCGTATTCAGGGACACGATCAGGGAAGTGTATTCCATGGATTTCTTCAGCACGCTGCCGTCGCAGGCCTGAATCTGATATTCATACGCTGCACCGTCTGCGGTAAAGTCTACTTCATAGACAAACTGCCCGTTCTCATAATCATATTCCGTGAACACAGCTGTCGCCGATAACGGGTCAACGCCCGCGTCTGCAAAAGCAAAATTCTGTGCGGCCTCAGAGCCGATGACAGAACTGGCTGAGCTTTCGGAAGCTGTATCCGCAGTGCTTTCCGCGGCGTATGCAGTGCCGGCGCCGGAAGCGGCAAGCAGGGCAAACGAGCATAGGATGGAGAATATGGATTTCCGGGTGACCTTTGATAAATTCTGTGTATTGTTCTTCATAGGGGTGTCCTCCTGTTTCTTTTTTATGGCTATACTATAGCAGGCAAAGATTAGAGGAAAATTAGAATTGCATTAAGAATACATTAGAGGGATCCTCGGCAGCTGTCTGTGAGATTACGGAACTGTTACGAACTCCACCGTAAACGTGCTTCCGCACCCGGGTCTGCTTTTTACCGATACGGTTCCATTGTGCAAAGCGGCGATTTCTTTCACTATAGCCAGCCCAAGACCGCTGCCGCTTCCGGCGCGGGATGTGTCTGCCTGATAGAAGCGGCGGAAAATGTTTGGCTGGTCGTCTTCGGAGATGCCGATGCCGTCGTCCTGCACGGTGAGAAAGATCGAGGAGGCATTTCGAATGGCTTTCTGATCATTTCCGGAGAGAGAATCGATACTGGCAGCGTGAGTCTGTCTGTCGGCCTGAGCTGCTGTCAGACTTACGTAAATATGTCCGTCCGGATTTCCGTAGCGGTAAGCATTGCTGATCAGGTTGGTGAGAAGACGGGTCAAAAGTTCCCGGTTGCCCGGGATGTGAAGCCCCTGTTTGACACTGCAGGTGAGCGTAATATTGTTTTCACGGATCAACGCCATATCACGGCAGACACTTTCGGTCAGCATGGACAGGTTGAGGTCTTCCCTGCCGTAGCGTTCCGGCTGCAGCTTCAGACGGGTGACGTCCAGCATATCGCTGATCATGCGGTTCATCTTTTTGCTCTGTCGGGCAATTGTCTCCAGAGCTTCCCGATATTCCTCAGGGGCGCAGTGTTCCTCGTCGAGGACCAGTTCACACTGGGCGCGGATGACCGCGACAGGAGTGCGCAGCTCGTGGGAGGCGTCAGAGACGAACTGCTGCTGTTCCTGGAAGGAGTCCTCCAACCGGATAAACATTTCGTTGAACTGTTCCGCAAGCCGGTGCAGTTCATCTTTCCCTTCGCCCAGTTCGATGCGTTCTTTCAGATCATCGCCCTGCCGGATGCGTGCAGCAGTGTCTGAGATGTCCTGAATGGGAGCAAGCGCGCGGCGGGCGATGACCCAGCCGCCAATGACAGCGAGAAGCACCAGCCCCGGGAGAAGGAACAGCGAAGTGCGGGAAATTGCCGACATCTCTACTTCCCCCTGCTCTTCAGAGACAATGCCGCGAAGCCAGAGCCCGTCAAGGCCATCTGCGGATGCGTTAGAATCATCCGAACCATCTGATGTAAGCTGCCGGTCAAACACGTAATAGAGCGTCTCGTCCACCGTGACACGCTGCACTTCGGAATCCAGAAAGGAGAGGAAGGAGACAGAAGAGGCAATCGGGTTTTCTCCGTAGATGAGTGTGCCGTCTGACTGATACAAAGCTGTATAGATGCCATTTACCTCATCCAGAAAATCATCGTCAATCTCGATATAGCCGTCCTGATATTTTACATAATAATCAATGTCCTGACCGGTCAGAACGGAATTCAGAGAAGTGTAATATTCGACTTCATCCACATTGTCTTCCACAGCAGAGATCAGGGAGTCGCGGATGGTTTTCTGAATGGTCTGGCGGCTGACTGACAAAATGACGAAAAATGTGAGCGCCACGTTCACGATGAGAATCGCAGAAAACCAGAGTGTTATTTTTGAGCGGATAGAGAGTTTTTTCATTGGATGGAATTCCTTTCCAGGTCTGGTTTCCGTTAACTGTGAAGGTACTGAACAGTTACCAATCTGAATCAACTGCGGCAAAACATCAGAAACAGCCGGAACTCAGGACTCTGTCAGCGCAAAGGCGAAGAGTCGTCCCGCAGCACATACCCGCGGCCGCGGACTGTGTGGATCAGCTTATGCTCGTGTCCGTCGTCGATCTTCCGCCGTAGATAGCTGATGTAGACGTCAACGACGTTGGTACCGCCCTCGTAATCAAAATTCCAGATGTGGTTCTCTATTTTCTCGCGGGAAAGCACCAGATTTGCATTTAGCATCAGATATTCCAGCAGAGCGTATTCTTTGGCGGAGAGAATGATCTCCTGTCCGCTTCGCGTGACCCGCCCGAGCGGGCAGTCCATTTTCAGATCCCCGACGATCAGTTCGCTGCGTGCATTGCCGTGTGAGGTACGGATCATGGCGCGTATACGTGCCGTCAGTTCTTCAAATGAAAAAGGCTTGACCAGATAATCATTTGCGCCGAGATCGAGCCCTTTTACCCGGTCGGCAATGGAATCGCGGGCGGTAAGGAATAAAACCGGTGTTGCGTTGCCCGCGCCTCGGAGAGTACGCAGTACAGACAGGCCATCCATGTCCGGCATCATAATGTCGAGGATGGCAGCATCGTATTCCGCGCAGGTAAGAAAATCCAGCGCCTCGTTTCCGGCAAAACAGCTGTCGATACTGTAGCCTTCTGATGTGAGTTTTTTTGTAATGATGCGGTTCAGATCCCGCTCATCCTCTGCTAACAGGAGTCTCATGCTGTCCCTCTTCTGATATCCTTGCGGTTAAAAAAATCTGTTGGGAAAGTTTCTCTCGCGAAAGTCTGGCGGCAGATCGCAGCTGTGATCCGGAAAATACTGTGCGCTGCACGCTGCTTATGGGGAACGTGGTCACAGCAGTTCTTTCAGGATAAACTCGTAGATACTCTGGCTGTGTTCCCGCCAGCTGCGGCAGGCTTTTTTTGCGTGCTCTTCATTCGGCACGGTGATGGTCAGGTCGATGGGGTTGGAATATTTATCCTTTACCACACAGCGCACGGAATAGTCTCCGGTCGTGTTTTTATAGTAATCCGCAAGCACCGAGACTTCATCGTGCATCTGGATTTTGTTTTCCTGCATATACTGGTCGATCTCCTCGCGGATGGAAGAGGCGATGCGTGAGTGGAAATACTTCAGCGCCTCGGCGCCGGCCTCTGTAATGTGATAATAGGAGCAGTTGCGCACCGTCTCGACGCGCACCATCTGTCCTTCTTCCAGATCGGCGAACACGGACTGAAGAGTAAAATAGTTGGTGTAGCCTTTCTCCAGGATAAAGTCCGAGATCTGTGCTTTTGTCAGCGGAAAATCCGTTTTATCAAGCATATACAGGACGATCAGTTTATAAAGTGAAACCGGTTCAGACATTGGTGTACTCCTTTCCAGCTGTATGTTACAGGATTGGAACCTTTTGGTATGTTTCCAGTATATCATCGGAAAAGAATTTCGTAAAGTGACAATATCGGCGGTATTTGCGCTGTGTCTGCGCATAGAGGGAAACTTTAGAGAAAAAATAAGATAGAAAAGTTGAAACCTCGGAAATGTCATGCTATACTTATGTCTTGGTTGAACGACAGAGCGGTCATGGCTCCCTGAGGGCAGCCGTATTGACCACATCAGGGGAGAAAACGGGGATTAAGATATGGATGAAGAAAAGAAAACGCTAGGGCGTGCAAAGATATATACGGGAGAGACGGAGAATCAGGGAATCAGCCGGACGCAGTCCGGCACGGACGCCCGGCAGACGGCGGATCCCAAAATATCCGACAGAACATCATCTGGCAGAACAACTTCCGACAGAACTTCTTCCGGAAGGGGATCTTCCGGCAGAGGCGCCGACGGCTCAGCGGCCAGCGGTACGTCCGTCAAAACGGCGGCTGAGGGCGGCACGGATCATGCGGCGGCGGGCGACAGGCGCAGCCGGCGCGCGGAACCCATCGGGACAAGGCCGAAAGAGCATCTGGCGGAAGAATCGGGGCGCAGACGGAAGGATATGGAGACTGATGCGAAGATGCGCAAACTGTGGGCGCTTTTCGGTGTGTTGGTTGTCATCCTTGTTGCCGCGATTATATATGAGATCGTATTGGGACATGCGAATGTGGAGACCGGGTCGCAGCGCATGAATCAGGTTTCAGAGGAGACGGAACAGCCCAAGGAGACGGAACAGCCCAAAGAGACGGAACAGACCGGTGAGGCGGAGAGTGAGGAGGAGACTTCCGCGGATTCGGATTCCAATGGGGAAGACGGAAGTACCGCGGATGCGGATGTTATATCTGTCTCCGACAGCAGCACGCTTGCGGGGCTGAACGACTGACAAAATGAGAAAATCCGGGCATGGCCGGGGAAGAACGGTACTGTCTGGCTGTAATGGGAAAGACTGGGAAAGACTGAGAAAGACTGGGAAAGACTGGGAAAGACGAAGGAGGGACTGATGGGAGATCGGGATTATAACCCGCAGGAGCGGCGCGCACAACGGCGGAAGCATGAGCTGATTATGAAATGCGTCATTTCCGTACTGGTACTTGCTGTGGTTGTTATGCTGGCTTTGCTGGTGAAGGAAGTGGCGATTCCGGAGATTGTGAAGCTGACGGCTCATGAGAAGAACAGCTCCTCTCTGAATGAAACAGCGGATGCAGGCATTCTTTTATCTGAGACGGAAGATAAAGACGGGGCAGAGACAGAAACTCTGACCGGGAACGCGGATGGCACAGCCGGGGAGGATGCGGAGAATACAGCCACCGCCGCCGAAGGCAGTACGGAGGACTCCGGCGGGGATTCCGATACGGTTTCTTCGGCGGAAGAGATGGAGATTGACGCGGTGCTGATGGAGGCGGAGACGCTTGCGGCCATGTATGACTATGACGAAGCAGTTGCGTGTGTGCAGGCTTCCGAGTATTATGAGACAAGTGAGCTGCTCCAGCAGGCGGCGGCCAGCTACGAGAAGACAAAAGCGGACTGCGTTTCCTGGTCGCCGGATGAGGTGACGCACATCTTTTTCCATATGATTATCTGGGACGCGGCGAAAGCATTTGACGGAGACCTCTACGCAGAAGGATACAACCAGTATATGGTGACGATGGACGAGTTCTCGGCTATCATGCAGACCATGTACGACGAAGGCTATGTGATGGTCAGCATGCACGACATGTGTGAGGTGAACGAGGACGGCACGGTGACGCGTAAGGAGATCCTGCTGCCGGAAGGGAAGACACCGTTTGTGCTTTCACAGGATGATGTGAATTATTACCATTATATGGATGGAGACGGATTTGCATCGCGGCTGGTCCTTGACGAAAACGGCGATGTCAAGGCGGAGTACCTGGAAGATGACGGTACGGTATCAGTGGGGGATTACGATCTGGTCCCGTGGATTGATACCTTTGTGGATCTGCATCCTGATTTTACCTACCATGGGCACAAAGGTACGATTGCCCTGACCGGTTACGAGGGAGTTCTGGGTTATCGGACGGATGAAGTCTATCTGACGCGGGATGAAGACCGTCTGACGAGCTGGCAGAAAGAATATCTGGAGGAAAATCCGGATTTTGATGAGGAAGCCTGGCAGAATGAGGTGGATTCTGCTGCGGCTGTCGCGGAAGCGCTGAAAGCGGACGGATGGGAGTTCGCAAGCCATACCTGGGGGCATATCGATCCGATCGCGAAAGGACTGGAAGGCCTGCAGACGGACACGGAGCGCTGGAAGAACAATGTTGAGACGATCGTCGGGGAGACGGATATCATTGTCTTTGCCTTTGGCGCGGATATCAGCGACTGGACGGAGTATTCCGAGGACAATGAGTATTATATTTATCTGAAAGAGCAGGGATATCATATTTTCTGCTGTGTGGATTCGACCCGGTACTGGGTGCAGTTTAATGGTACTTCCATGCGTATGGGCCGCAGGGATATCGACGGCTATCGTATGTATTACAATGCGGATTTGCTTTCAGATCTGTTCAATGTCAGTGATGTGTGGGATTCCCTGCGCCCGGATACGGTGGCGGAGCTCTCCGAATACGCCGGAACCATGAGCTCAGAGTACACGTCGAACTCCGGCAGTTCAGATTCCGAATCCGCGGATTCGGCGGCTGATGCTGAAGAGCCGTCTTCAGAAACAGAAGAAACCGTTTCCTGAAAGCGTGACGGATATGGAAATACGGCATGGGCCGGACACCGGGGCCTGCTGTGCCGGACAGGATAAAAAACAGACGGAGGAATGGTATGAGAACGTATCTGGTAACAGGGGGAGCCGGGTTCATCGGTTCCAATTATATTCACTATATGTTCCGCAAATACGGAGAAGAGATCCGCATCATCAATGTGGACAAGCTGACCTACGCGGGCAATCTGGAGAATCTGCGGGATGTGGAGAACCGGCCGAATTATACATTTATCCGTGCGGATATCTGCGATTCGGCAGCGATCAACCGCGTTTTTGAAGAGAACGACATTGATCGTGTCGTGCATTTTGCCGCGGAAAGCCATGTGGACCGGAGCATCCGTGATCCGGAGATATTTGTGAAAACGAATGTGCTCGGTACACTCGTGATGCTGAATGCGGCGAAGGCTGCCTGGGAGCTGCCGGACGGCTCATTTAAGGAAGATAAAAAATTTCTTCATGTCTCGACGGATGAGGTGTACGGCTCGCTGGAGAACGAAGGGGAATATTTTTATGAGACGACGCCTTATGCGCCCCACAGTCCGTATTCTGCAAGCAAAGCGTCTTCGGATATGCTGGTAAAAGCCTATATGGATACCTATCATTTCCCGGCAAATATCACCAACTGCAGCAACAACTACGGCCCGTACCAGTTCCCGGAAAAGCTGATCCCGCTGATCATCAACAATGCGCTGCAGGGCAAGCCGCTCCCGGTATACGGCGACGGAAAAAATGTCCGTGACTGGCTCTATGTGGAGGATCACGCGAAAGGCATCGACATGGTGCAGGAGAAAGGCCGTCTGTTTGAGACCTACAACATCGGCGGACATAATGAGAAGCAGAACATCCAGATCATCCATATCATTCTGGATACCCTTAAGGAGATGCTGCCGGATGATGATCCGCGGAAAGCGCACATCAATGAAGACCTGATCACCTATGTGACGGATCGCAAGGGACATGACCGCCGCTACGCGATCGCGCCGGACAAGATCCGTGCTGAGGTTGGCTGGGAGCCGGAGACGAAGTTTGAGGACGGCATTCGGCTTACTATCCGCTGGTTTTTTGAACACGAGGACTGGATGGCGAACGTGACCAGCGGCGATTACCAGAATTATTACGACGAGATGTATAAGAACCGCTGAGAAAGGCAGAACGCAATGCGTCCGGCAACAGTGGGAAATGGATTTGAATGAGAAAAGAACAGACGGAGGAATGTGTAATTGAGTACGATAAAAGCGGGAAAACTGACCGTGGAGACCTGCGTGGCTTACGGGACCGACGGAGTCGAGATCGAGGGCCTGAAGGTTATCACACCGACCGTGTTCGGGGATGCGCGCGGTTATTTCATGGAGACTTACAACTATAACGATTTTAAGCTGGCGGGGATCGACCAGACCTTTGTGCAGGACAATCAGTCCGCTTCCAGGAAAGGCGTGCTGCGCGGCCTTCATTTTCAGAAGCAGTTTCCGCAGGACAAGCTGGTGCGCGTGGTGAGCGGCAGGGTGTTTGATGTGGCGGTCGATCTGAGGAAAGGTTCACCGACGTTTGGAAAATGGTTCGGCGTGGAACTTTCCGCGGAGAATAAAAAGCAGCTTTTTATTCCGAAAAATTTCGCTCACGGATTTCTGGTCCTCTCGGATCATGCGGAGTTTACTTATAAATGTACGGATTTCTACCATCCGGACGATGAGGGCGGCCTTCGCTATGATGATCCGGAAATTGGCGTAGCATGGCCGATTCCGGAGGGAATGGAATTGATCATGACAGAGAAAGACCGCTGCTGGGGAACGCTGGCTGAATATGGAAAACAGCAGGACAGATCGTAACCGTGAAGGTACCGCACAGTTACGATAGAGCGCGATTAGGGGACTTGACTTTATGAAGGATATACTGACACTGGCGACGGATGTGGTTCATAGCCGCCGCATGATTTTAAAGCTTGCGAAAAATGATTTTCGAAAAAAATTCGCCGGCTCCTATTTTGGCTTTGTATGGGCATTTGTGCAGCCTGTGATTACGGTCCTGGTCTACTGGTTTGTGTTCGAGGTGGGATTCCGCTCCTCAGACACCTCCCTTCCGGTACCGTTTTTGCTTTATCTGGTAGCCGGTATCGTGCCGTGGTTCTTTTTTCAGGATGCCTGGAACGGCGGGACGAACTCCCTGATCGACTACGACTATCTGGTGAAAAAGGTCGTCTTCAATATCAGTGTGCTTCCGATCGTGAAGATGGTGTCCGCTCTGTTTGTGCATCTGTTTTTTGTCATCTTTATCATTGTGCTTTACTGTTTTTACGGACATTATCCGACGGTTTATTATCTGCAGCTGATTTATTATACGTTTGGATTGTCTTTGCTCACGCTCGGCCTGGTCTATATGACAAGCGCTGCGGCTGTTTTTGTCCGGGATCTGACGCAGGTCATCAATATTATCCTGCAGGTAGGCGTGTGGATGACGCCGATCATGTGGGTGGCGGAGGAACGGCTGGTAAATTATCCGCTGCTCGCGAAGATCCTGAAGCTGAATCCGATCTATTATGCGGTAGCCGGATATCGGGATGCGTTCATCTATCATCACTGGTTCTGGGAGCGGCCGCTCTGGACGCTGTACTTCTGGTGTTTCACGATTGTGGTACTGCTGGTCGGACTCTGGTTTTTCCGCAAGATGCGCGCGCTCTTTGCGGACGTACTGTAAAAGGAGATTATTTTGGAGAATCAGGCTGCGATCTGTTTGGATCATGTAACAAAAATATACCGGCTGTATGATAAGATCACCGACCGGCTGTTTGATACGCTGGGGCTTGCGCGGAAGAAACGCTATCGGGAGCACTATGCGCTCCGGGATGTCAGCTTTACCGTGGAAAAGGGCGAGACCATCGGCATCATCGGTACGAACGGCGCCGGAAAATCAACGATTCTGAAGATCATTACCGGCATATCGAGCCCGACATCCGGAAAGGTAACGGTGAATGGCCGGATTTCGGCGCTGCTGGAACTGGGCGCCGGATTTAATAAAGAGTATACCGGGATTGAAAATGTTTATCTGCAGGGGACGATTGCCGGGCTTTCTGATCAGGAGATTGAAGAACGGCTGCCGGCCATTCTGGAATTTGCCGACATCGGAGAATTTGCGAATCAGCCGGTCCGCACTTATTCAAGCGGCATGTTTGTGCGCCTGGCCTTTGCTGTGGCGATCAATGTGGATCCCGAAATTCTGATCGTGGATGAAGCGCTCTCGGTCGGGGATGTCTTTTTCCAGTCAAAATGCTACCGAAAATTCGAGGACTTTAAAAAGGCGGGGAAGACGATTCTTTTTGTCAGTCATGATCTGGGCAGCGTCAGCAAATACTGTGACCGTGTGGTATTACTGGATCACGGCGATGTCGCGGGGATTGGCTCCTCCAAGGACATGATTGACCTCTATAAGCAGCTTCTCGTGCATCAGGGACCTGACACAGTACAGAAAGCCTCCCTTTTGGACGGCGGTGAGAGCGCGGACGGAGAACCGCACTGGCTGGGACTGCAGGATATGAACCCGAACGCGCTGGAATACGGCGACCGCCGTGCGGAGATGATCGGTTTTATGGTGCTGGATGAAAACGGCCTGCCGACGACAACGATCGAGAAAGGCTCCACCTTTACCATGAAGATACGGGCCCGGTATAATGAAGATATCATCGATCCGATTTTCGCGTATACGATCAAGGACACGCGCGGAACCGAGATCACCGGTACCAATACCATGTATGAGAGAACCGCAATTTTGCCCCCGAAAAAGGGGGATGTGGACGTTGTCTCTTTTACGCAGAAAGCGGACCTGCAGGGGGGCGAATATCTGATCTCTTTTGGACTGACCGGCTATGACGGATGCGATTTTGTCGTCTATCACCGATTGTACGATGTGTGCGGTCTGGCAGTAGTGTCCGCGAAAAATACGGTCGGCTTTTACGATATGAACTCGGAGATTACAGTCGAGCGGGAGTGAATGTCTGCGCGTGTCTGCGGTGGATGTTGAGGCAGACAGCTATGGCAGAGTGACCGGAAATATGGATGTGGAGCACTGGAAAATGACATCGGAAATGATCGGCAGGGTAAAATTAAATCTTGATTTCTATCCGGGGGAGGATCTTTACAGCGACGGCGAGATTGAGAAGAAGCTGCTGCAGCTTGTGAAGGATCATACGGAAGAAGAACTTGACCAGGTCATTCGCGAGGAGGCTGACTGGGCGGTTCTGTATCATCTTTCTCATATCCGGCAGAACATTGTCGGCGGACTGAGCCTGAATCCGGATGCCAGAGTGCTGGAGATCGGCTCCGGCTGCGGCGCGGTCACGGGCGCTCTCTCCATGCAGGCGGGAAGTGTCACCTGCGTGGATCTGTCTCTGCAAAGAAGCCGCATCAATGCTTACCGGAACCGGGAGCGGGACAACATCGAGATTCTGGTCGGCAACTTTCAGGACATTGAAAACAGCCTGGGACAGTATGACTGCATCACGCTGATCGGCGTGTTTGAATACGGCGCCTCCTATATTCAGGCGGCGGATCCGTATGTGGAATTTTTGCGGATCATCAGAAAGCATCTGGCTCCGGGCGGGAAGATCGTCATGGCAATCGAGAACCGGTTTGGCATGAAATACTTTGCAGGCTGTCAGGAGGATCATTTCGGCAAATATTTTGAAAGTATCGAAGGCTATACAACGACTGCCGGTGTGAAGACATTTTCCCGGAAAGAACTGGAGAAGATGTGCGCCGGGGCCGGTCTTGATCAGGTAAACTTCTATTATCCGTATCCGGATTATAAACTCCCGTTTCAGGTTTTTTCGGATGAGCGGCTGCCCAAAGTGGGGGAACTGACGACGAATCTGCGTAATTTTGATCGGGAACGGATGCTCCTTTTTGATGAAAAAAAAGCGTTTGACAATGTGATACGGGAGGGAATGTTCCCGTTTTTTTCTAATTCTTATCTTTTGGAAATCAAAGAAGCGCCCCATCAGGAGGATTCGGCAGCTGCGGATGAGAATCAGAATCCGGTTATTTACAAAAAATATTCCAATGACCGAGCACGGGAGTTCTCCATCTGTACGCAGCTTTGCATGGAAAACGGGGAGCAGGTTATCCGCAAAGAGGCAGCGTTCCCGGAAGCGATCGGGCACATCCGCAGCCTGCCGCAAAAAGGAGAGGCGCTGCGTAAGCAATATGCGGGTTCACAGCTTGTCATCTGTCCGAGCACAGAAAAGGAAGGGACTGTGATAAGTCCGTTTGTGAGCGGAAGAACGCTGGAGGAGATTGCGGATGAGGGGATTGAGACCGGACAGTATGAAAAGACGGAGACCATAATCCGCAGGCTCATTGCGCTGATCTGGGAACGAAACGCGGATCAGCCGTTCCGGATGACGGAGGCGTTTGCCGGGGTGTTCGGCCCGGCGGCGTTCACGGGAAACATGCATGCCGGCAGCGTCAGCGATATTGATATGGTACTGGGGAATATCATAGTGAATACTGCGGACACCTCTCCGGAATGGACTCTGATCGATTATGAGTGGACATTCGATTTTCCGGTGCCTACTGAATTTATTATTTACCGGATGTTGCACTATTATTTTGAGACAGCGGGAAGCCGTCAGGTTCTGAAAGACAGAGATTATCTGGAACTGTCAAAAGAGGATGAGCAGACGTTCCGGCAGATGGAGAACCATTTTCAGCAGTACATCAACGGTTCGCATGTTCCGATCCATCTGCTTTATCCGGTGATGGGAAAGCCGGCTGTTGATATGAGAGCGTTGATGGAGAGCGGAGAATTCAGGAAAACGCCCTTTCGCAGGACTCTGGGGAAGATCACATCGCCCATTTTAAGGCATTTCGCACGGGGTGCCGACTGAAGAATCGATTAAGGTAAGAAGAGAATGAAGAATCCGACAAACCAGTCAATCAATAAGAGCCGGCGGGCAGATGGCAAGGCCATGCTGAAAAAGCTGCTTGCCAGAAATACGGCGACGGAGCGGTGGGGCAGGCGGCTGAATGCCTTTCGAAAGGGGGAGCGGCACTGTCTGTGGAAAAAATCTCCTCAGAAAGCGGCGGCGATCCTCTGTCCTGCAAAGGAGTTCCAAAAGCAGAGGAATACAGAATTCCCGCGCAGGATCCTTGTCAGCATCGCTGTGCCGCTTTATAATACGCCGGTGGATTATTTAAAAGAGATGATCACTTCCGTGCAGCTGCAGTCTTATGAAAACTGGGAACTGATTCTGGCGGACGGCAGCGATGAGCAGCATGGTGAGGTACAGGCTGTCTGTGAAAAGTGCATGGCGTCGGACGGACGGATCCGCTACAAAAAGCTGTCCGAAAACCGCGGTATTTCCGGAAATACAAATGCCTGCCTTGACATGGCTTCGGGCGAATACATTGCGCTGCTTGATCACGATGATTTTCTGCATCCCTCCGCGCTGTTTGAAGCGGTAAAAGCAATCTGTGAGCAGAATGCAGATTATGTCTATACGGACGAGGCGGCATTTCTGGACGGCAATATATTCGATATCAGCCTCAGACACTGCAAGCCGGATTATGCCATTGATAATCTGCGCGCGAACAATTACATCTGTCATTTTTCCGTGTTTTCCGCGCAGCTTCTTAAGAAAACAGGAGGTTTCCGGACGGAGTTTGACGGCAGCCAGGATTTTGACCTGATCCTGCGCCTGACCGAACAGGCAAAAAAGGTATTCCATGTGCGGAAGATCCTGTATTTCTGGCGTTCTCATCCGGCTTCCGTGGCGTCGGACATCAGCGCCAAGCCCTATGCGGCTGACGCGGCGAGAAGGGCGGCAGAGGCACACCTTGCGAGGTGCCATATGGATGCCAGAGTGACGCGCACCGACGCCTTTCCGGCGATTTTCCGCATCCGTTACGCACTGAATGCTCACCCGAAGATTTCTATTCTCATACCGAACAGGGATCACAGCGGTGATCTGCGGACCTGCGTCCGCTCGATTCTGGAAAAATCAACTTATGACAATTATGAGATCCTTATTATAGAGAACAACAGCGCATCAAAGGAGACGTTTGCCTGCTACCGGCAGCTTGAAAAAGAGAAACAGGTGCGCGTTCTGGAATACAGGGAAGCAGCTGTCCGCCGGAATCCGCTGGATCAGAATACAGACCCCGTTGCTGCCTGGGAGTTCAATTTTGCAAGACTCAATAATTTTGCGGCAAAAGAGGCGGCGGGAGAGTTTCTGCTGCTTTTGAATAACGATACAGAGGTTATCACGCCCGCGTGGATGGAGGAACTTCTGATGTATGGACAGCGGCCGGATGTGGCCGCGGTGGGAGCGAAACTTTACTATGGTGACGACACGGTGCAGCATGCCGGCATTGTGATCGGCCTGGGGGCGGACCGCGCGGCCGGGCACAGCCATTATGGCATGAGGCGTGAGGAGGTCGGTTATATGGGACGTCTGTGCTACGCACAGGATGTCTCCGCCGTGACCGGAGCATGCATGCTGGTCAAAAAGAGTATTTATGAGGATCTCGGAGGCCTGGACGAGAGGTTTGCCGTGGCCTATAATGACGTTGATTTCTGTCTGAAGGCGCGTGAAAAAGGGTATCTGAATGTGTTTACACCGTTTAGTGAGCTGTATCACTATGAATCCCGCTCCAGAGGATATGAGGAAGGCGGGGAGAGAAAGAGGCGCTTTCAGCAGGAGGCGGCTTTGTTTAAAGAAAAATGGGCGGAAGTGATTCAGAAGGGCGATCCTTATTACAGCCCGTATTTTTCTCTGGACCGCGCAGATTTTTACGTGGAAAGAAGAATTTAACTTAAGACAGGATAATTGTGCAGAAAGGTATAGCGGGAGGCTGTCAGATTGGGTACTGTGATCCGGTTTATAAAAAAACTGAATTTTTACAACATCAGCAAAGGCTTGAAGTACCTGCGCCATTTTGGCGTAAAGGAATTTCTGATCCGTCTGTCTGACCGTGTGGAGCCGGATGAGGTGCCCTACGGACCCTGGTATGAGAAACACCGGGCGAATGAGGAGGAACTCAAAAGGCAGAGCATGAGAAAGTGGAAGGATCCGGTGCTCATCAGCATTGCGGTGCCGCTTTATCGGACCCCGCCGGTCTTTCTGGAACAGATGATCGATTCTGTGAAAGCACAGTCTTACCCGTACTGGGAACTGTGTCTTGCAAACGGCAGTCCGGAGGATGAGGCGCTCACGGCGGCTCTTGCCCGGTATGAATCGGAGCCGCAGATCCGTGTACAGACACTGACGGAAAATCTGGGAATCGCCGGCAACACAAACGCGGCGATAGAGATGGCAAAAGGCGATTACATCGGCCTGCTTGACCACGATGACCTGCTTGCACCGGATGCGCTTTATGAGGTGGCGGACGCGATCACGCGGTGCGGCAAAGGCGAGGCGGGCACGAAGCAGGGAGCAGAGAGGGCGAACAAATCGGCGGGTCATGGAGGCATCCCGGAGCTGATTTATACGGATGAGGATAAAGTGGAGTCTGATTTAAGCCGGCATTTTCAGCCGAACCTGAAGCCGGATTTTTCACCGGATCTGCTTCGCTCGAACAACTACATCTGTCATTTTCTGGTATTTGCCCGCACATTATACGAAAAAGTCGGCGGCTTCGACAGCCGGTACGATGGGGCGCAGGATCATGATTTCATCCTGCGGTGCACGGAAAAGGCGGACGGTATCTGCCACATTCCACGTATCCTTTATCACTGGCGGGTTTCGGCAAAGTCCACGGCGGACAACCCGACAAGCAAGGAATACGCCTACGAGGCGGGGGTGCGCGCGGTGGAGGCGCATCTTGAACGCTGCGGCCTGAAGGGTGAGGTCACCCGAAAAAAGGATTTTGGCTTTTACCGCATTAAATATGAAGTGACCGGGGAGCCGCTTGTCTCCGTTGTTATACCCAACAAAGATGAGACGGAGACCCTGAAAACATGCCTGAATTCGATTTTCGAGAAAACAGCCTGGAAGAATTTTGAGATCATCATTGTCGAAAACAACAGCGAAACAAAGGAAATTTTTGATTATTATAAAGAAATAGATGGACGAAACGGTATTCATGTTGTATATTATGAGAAGACTGATTCGCCGAACGCTCCGGAATCTGGCGGGGGATTTAATTATTCCGCGGTCAATAATTTCGGGATCCGCCATGCGAAGGGGGATTACATCCTGTGCATGAACAATGACATGGAGGTCATTTCCCCGGACTGGATGACGGAACTTCTGGGGCATTGCACACGTCCGGACACGGGCGTTGTGGGAGCCAGGCTGTATTATCCGGACGACACGATACAGCATGCTGGGATCGTGATCGGTATCGGCGGGGTAAGCGGCGTGGCGGGAAATGTGTTTGTCGGCCTGAAGCGCGGGCATACCGGATATATGCACCGGGAATCCCTGCAGCAGGATTTAAGCGCTGTGACGGCGGCCTGTATGATGTTCCGCCGGGAAGCGTATGACGCGGTGGGAGGCTTTGAGGAAAAGCTGGCCGTGGCATTTAATGATGTGGATTTCTGCCTGAAAGTGAGAGAGGCCGGATATCTGGTTGTCTACGACCCTTACGCGGAACTGTATCACTGCGAATCAAAAACGCGGGGAGCGGAGGATACAGATGTAAAGGCCAGACGCTTCCAGCGCGAACTGGAATATATGAGGACCCGCTGGATCCGGATTCTGAAGGAAGGCGATCCCTATTATAACAGGAACCTTTCCCTGACCAAATGGAATTATTCCCTGCGGGGGGATGCGTCCTGAGGGCGCGGAAGCCGATGCGGACGGACTGTGGTTCAGCCATGCGGCGGGACATCGGACAGAGGCGGTTCCACGGGAGCTGAACGATATGCAGACTGCAACGATAGTAATACCGAATCTGAACGGGATGCGCTACTTAGGCCCGTGCCTGGATTCCCTGACACGGCAGACCCGGAAAGACTTTTCGGTAATTCTGATCGACAATGGCTCGCAGGATGAAAGTGTAGATTTTGTCAGAAAGCAGTATCCGGAAGTGACGGTGTGCTGCTTTGATGAAAATAGAGGTTTCTGCGCCGCGGTGAATGAGGGGATCCGCCGCTCTGATACGCCGTATGTGATTCTTTTGAACAATGACACAGTCTGTGAAGAGGACTTTGTTGAAGAACTGGTGCGCGCCATGGAGACGCCGTCTCATGCTGCTTCGGCGGCAGTACGCAGCCGTGGTATGCGCCGCCCGGCCGGTATGGGAAGGCCGGAAGTTTTTTCCTGCGCGGCGAAGATGGTGCAGATGGATGCGCCGGACCGGATGGACAATGCCGGGGATTACTATTGCGCGCTTGGCTGGGCCTATGCCGTTGGGAAAGGAAAGCCGGCTGCGGATTATGACCGGAGAAGAGAAATCTTTTCTTCCTGTGCGGCTGCCGCGATTTACCGCCGCGAGGTATTTGACGAGATCGGCCTGTTTGATGAGACGCATTTTGCGTATCTGGAGGACACCGATATCGGATATCGGGCGCAGATAGCGGGATACCGCAATTATTACGAGCCGAAAGCGGTCGTCCGGCATGTCGGCAGCGCGACCAGCGGTTCCGTGTACAATGCGTTTAAGACCCGCTGTTCGGCCAGAAATAATCTATATCTGATCTATAAAAATATGCCCTGGGTGCAGATTGTTCTGAATTTGCCGTTTCTGCTGCCCGGATTTTTGATAAAAATGTTCTTTTTTGCGGCAAAGGGGTTTTTGAGGGAGTATGTCACGGGGCTGAAAGAAGGAGTGTCCTGCTGCCGCCGTGATAAAAAAATGAGATTTCAGTGGAGGCATTTCGGATCCTATGTCCGGATACAGCTTCTGCTGTGGGTGAATCTGTTCCGCCGGCTTGCGGATTTCTGAGCGGATGCCGGCAGGGGAGCAGCACCGCCGTTCGAATGCGCGCTGTTCATTCTGATGCGCTGCGCGCGGGGCGGTGTCTGGTACAGGAGGCGTTTTTTTGAAGGAAAATGAAAAATATTTCAACCGCCTTCAGGTGATACTGGATGCGATTGTGATTATCTTCTCCTATCTGGTGGGCTGGTATGTCATGATCTTAAGCACCAGAAAAGGCGGAGTGGGCGTACTGCCGCGTGAAATTTATATTATGGCACTTGTCGCGATTGTGCCTGTTTTTTTGCTGCTCTATTATGCGTTCAGTCTTTATGAACCCAACCGCCTTGAAGGCAGACGCCGGGAAGGCAGCAATATCTTAAAGGCCAATGCGGTGGGCGGGCTGCTTCTGATGGCGGTGCTCTTCCTGATTCGCCAGATGGATATTTCCCGTATGCTGCTTGGCGTATTTCTGACGCTGAATGTGACGCTGACGATTCTGGAGCGCAATATTATCCGGCTGCTTTTGATGCGTGCACGCAAGCTGGGCCTGAACCAGAGACACATTCTTCTGGTCGGATACAGCCATGCTGCGGAGGAATACATTGACCGCATTGTGGCGAATCCGCAGTGGGGCTATCATGTGCTGGGGATCTTAAGCGACGACACAAAGCCGGGCACGCTTTATAAGGGGGCGGAGATCCTGGGGCCGATCAGCTCTCTGACGGAACTTTTACAAAATCATACGCCCGATGAGATCGCGATCACAGTGGGATTAAGTGAGTATTACAAACTGGAACGCATCGTTGCGATGTGTGAAAAATCCGGCGTCCACATTAAATTCATTCCGGACTACAGCAATATCATTCCTACAAAACCCTATACGGAAGACATTCTGGGACTTCCTGTGATCAACATCCGTCACGTCCCTCTTTCCAATACATTTAATTCTTCAATGAAACGGATGGTCGATATCGTCGGTTCCATCTTCTGCATTCTGCTTTTTTCACCGGTCATGCTGGTTACGGCATTTCTGATCAAAACGACGTCAAAAGGACCGCTGATTTTTTCACAGGAGAGGGTCGGACGCCACAATAAGCCGTTCCGGATGTACAAATTCCGCTCGATGGAGCAGCAGTCGGAAGAAGACGAACAGAAAGGCTGGACCACGAGAAATGATCCGAGAGTGACCACGGTCGGGAAATTCATCCGGCGGACCAGCATTGACGAAATGCCTCAGTTTTTCAATGTCCTGAAAGGGGACATGTCTCTGGTCGGGCCGCGCCCGGAGCGCCCGCAGTTTGTAGAGAAATTCCGGGAGGAGATTCCGCGGTACATGGTCAAGCATCAGGTACGGCCGGGTATGACCGGATGGGCGCAGGTGCATGGCTACCGCGGCAATACATCCATTCGAAAGAGGATTGATTATGATCTGTATTATATTGAGAACTGGACCATGAGCCTCGATATCAAGATTTTGGTAATGACGGTATTCCGGGGCTTTGTAAATAAAAACGCATACTGAAAATACCAGCATGAATGAAGAAGAAAGGGGAGCAGGATTTTGGCAAAGAATACAAACGGAACCCGAAACCGCGGGGGTCAGGGAAGCAGCATGGACGGAAATTCATATTACGGACAACAGGGATACGACCAAAACGGCAGCTATGGCTATGGGCAGCCGGATGCGCAGGAAGGTCCGAGTTATTACGGGCCGCAGGGGAATGGTTATGGCCAGCAGGGGAATTACTACAACCAGCAGGATAATTTTCAGGGCAGCTACGGAGGCGGATATTACGGCGCTCCGGGAGATGACCGGCAGGAAAGGAGCCGCCAGGGAGCGATGGCAAAGAAGAAGAAAAAGAAGAAACTTTTGTGGATACCGGCTATATTGATTTTGCTGATCGCGGCGGTTGGGATTTTTGGCGCGGCGATGCTTGGGAAACTGGACCGGCAGAAACTGTCGGATATTCTGATTAACAGCGGGGTGTCGGAGGACGGCTACCGGAATATCGCTATCTTTGGCGTGGATTCCCGCGAGGGTGAGCTGGAGAGCGGTACCCGGACCGATACGATCATCATTGCGAGCATCAACAAAAAGTCAGGGGATATAAAACTGGTCTCGGTATACCGGGATACGTATCTGGATAATACAGACGGCGTATACCGCAAGGCGACGGAGGCATACGCCAACGGCGGGGCAAGTCTGTCCGTCAATATGCTGAATAAGAATCTCGATCTTGATATCGAGGATTATGTCACGGTGGATTTTGAAGCTGTAATTGAAGTGGTGGATGAGCTCGGCGGCGTGGAAGTAACGCTGGACGATGAGGAAGTATACTGGCTGAATGCGTATCTGGTGGAAACTTCGGAAGTGACCGGCCGTTCTTATACGGAAGTGACATCGGCGGGGACCCAGACGCTGACCGGCATTCAGGCGATGGCGTACTGCAGGATCCGTTACACAACCGGCTGGGATTATAAGAGAACCGAGCGGCAGAGAACGGTGCTGTCGCAGATTCTGGTGAAAGCGCAGCAAAAGGGTGTCACGGGAGTGATCTCCGTGGTAAATAACATGCTGCCTTATATTTACACGAGTCTGGACAATACTGAACTGATCTCTCTGGCAACCGGCATTGCAAAATACAATATCGTCGATTCCCAGGGCTTCCCGTTTGAGAATACGACGGCGATCATCTCATCCGCGGACTGCGTGGTTCCGCAGACTCTGGCGAGCAATGTAACGGAACTGCATGAGCTGCTGTATGACGATACGGATTATACCGTTTCTTCGACAGTGCAGGAGATCAGTGACTACATTTCCTCCGTGACGGGGGGTATATTAAAGGAGGCATCATGAGCCCGACGATCGATGTGGTGATTCCGACCTACAGGCCGGATGAACACTTTCGGGAAGTGCTTCAAAAGCTGATGCGCCAGAGCAGGCCGCCCCGTCAGATTCTGCTGATCAACACGGAAAAAGAGATGTTTGATGAGAAGCTGCTGGAAGGTCTGAATGATGCGGAGCCTGCGTCGTGCATCTGCGATGCACGACCTGAGATTCGGGTCGTGCACATTCGAAAGATGGAATTTGATCATGGCGGAACCCGTCACATGGCAGCCAAAATGCTGGACGGAGACATGATCCTCTTCATGACGCAGGACGCGATGCCGGAGAACAGCCATTTAATTGAATGTCTGCTGAGACCTTTTGAGGATCCGCAGGTATGCGTATCTTACGCGCGCCAGCTTCCCGGAAAGGACTGTACGCTGCTGGAGAGTTATACACGGAGTTTTAATTATCCGGCTCAAAGCCGCGTTAAGACAGCGAAAGACCTGGATGAACTGGGGATCAAGACTGCGTTCTGCTCCAACGTCTGTGCGATGTACCGCAGGAGTGCCTATGAAGAGTACGGCGGATTTGAGCGGCATACGATTTTTAATGAGGATATGATTTTTGCAGGGAAGCTGATCCTGGCCGGGAAAGCGGTGGCATATTGCGCGGATGCGGAAGTCATTCATTCGCACAATTACAGTGGGAGAACACAGTTTCACCGAAATTTTGATCTGGGCGTTTCCCAGGCGGAACACCCGGAGATTTTTGCCGCTGCAAGCTCGGAAAGGGAAGGCGTACGGCTGATTCAGAAGACGGCCGGATACCTGTTAAAAAAAAGAAAGCCGTGGTTTCTGGTTCCCCTGATCTGGCAGAGCGGCTGTAAATATCTGGGATATCGCCTCGGAAAGAATTTCCGGCGTTTGCCGGCCGGGATTGTGCGTGCGTGTTCTCTGAATAAGGATTACTGGAATATTCCCCATGGCAGATGAACCTGCCGGGGCTGGCTTTTCCTTTTGCTGTTGTTGAGGACTGATGACACACATTCGACACATTTCTCTGATAAACTGTCTCCGAAATTACAGGTTACCGCAGAAGGAGCAGCGGATGACATCAGAAATCCGGATTCCGTGTGCGGGGATCGTGTGCGGGGGAATACTTGATGAATGACAGATATCGGAGAAACGGAAATCAGAATATGCAGTTCTTCGCACTGCTTTTACTGACGATCCTTGTGATTGCCGGCGGCGTTTCCATGGGGGCGAAACTGACGGGACTGCAATCAGATCAGACGGCCGCCCGTTTGTCGGAGACCGGGACGGAGGAAGAACTCTCTGATGACGATGAGGACGGGGAAACCGTTTCAGACGGCGCCGCTTCGGATGATGCAGTCAATGTTGTGGCTGTGGTAAAAAAGGCGATGCCGACGGTGGTAGCCATCACAAATAAATCGGTGCAGGAAGTTACCTATATGTTTCGCGGCACTGTCGAGATGGAGAGTGAGAGCACCGGCTCCGGCATCATCATCGGGCAGAATGACACGGAGCTTCTGATTGCCACAAATTATCACGTAATAGAAAACGCTTCAGTCCTGACAGTCTGCTTTTCCGTGGACGTGGAAAATGGGGAGGATGCGATTGCAGAAGCAGTGGAGAAGGGCAGTGATGAGGAATATGATCTTGCTGTGATCGCTGTGAAGCTGGAAACAATTTCGGATGAAGTCATGGAGCAGCTGGACAGTGCGGTACTTGGTTCCTCGGAGGAACTCGTGATCGGTGAGGCGGCGATTGCAATTGGCAACGCACTCGGATACGGACAGAGCGTGACTCTTGGAATCGTCAGCGCACTGAACCGTTCTGTCGAGATCGACGGTGAGATCAGAAACTATATTCAGACCGACGCCGCCATCAATGCGGGAAACAGCGGCGGCGCGCTTTTGAATGCGGATGGGGAAGTGATCGGCATCAATTCGGCTAAGGTTTCTGCGTCCGGCGTTGAGGGAATGGGATATGCGATTCCGATTGATGAAGCGAAACCGGTACTTTATACGCTGATGGAGCAGGAGACCCGGGAAAAGGCGGATGAGGATGAGCAGGGGTACCTGGGCATCTATACACAGGACGTTTCCACGGAGGCAAGAAGCCTGTATGATATTCCGAGCGGCGCATATGTTACCTATGTTGCGCCCGATTCTCCGGCGGAAAATGCGGGGATACAAAGCGGCGATATCATCAGTAAGCTGGATGACATCACCGTTTCCTCTGCGAGCGGTTTTGAGAACCTTTTGGAATACTACCGTGCGGGTGATACGGTGACGGTTGAGATTTTTTGGTCTGATAAAGGAAGCTACACCTCGCAGACACTGGATGTGACATTCGGCGATAAGCCGGAAGAGGATGACGATCAGGCCGCACGAAATACCAGTCCCTTTGAAAGTGCGGGACCGTTTATGAGATAAGGCAGAACCATATCGGATAGTCAGAAACAACGGAAATAAGGAGAATACAAAGGAGAAAAATGAACAGTTCTATGGATGATAAGAATGAATATGAAAAATTTTGTATGTTCTGCGGCCGTTCCGAAGACACTGCAGGAAAAATGATAGAGATTCCCGGCGGCATTTGTGTCTGCCGGGACTGCATTCAGAAGGCGTTTGATACCTTGAGTTCGACCGGGCTTTCGCAGGCGGATGCGCAGAGAATGGCAGAACAGTTCGTAAAGGATGCCGCCTCCTCTGTTTCCGGCGGCGGTGACGAAAATAAAAATGAAAACAAAAATGAAAATGAAAATGCCGGCGGATCTTCCGAAAACGCTGATTTGACGGTGGACGACGGGAATGCCGAAACGGCAGATGAAAATACCGGAGCGGAGGATGAGAACTCCACGGACGATTCCGGCCGCCGGAATTTTCATATTCCTTCCATCAGCCTGATTAATCTCGGAGACCTGTTCGGAAACTTCGGTATGCCTCGCGCACAGCAGCAGATCAGGAAAAAACCGAAAGAAAAACAGCCGCAGAAAGAACTGGACATCGCCCATATCCCGGCTCCTCATAAAATCAAAGAGAGCCTGGATGAGTATGTGGTGGGACAGGAACACGCAAAAAAAGTGATTTCTGTGGCGGTGTACAATCATTACAAACGGATCACTGATTTTCGTGAGCAGGAAGAACGGAAAAACCAGAAGGACAACAGGGATGACGAAGGCAACATGCTGACAGATACGCAGCTTTCGGAACGCTCTTCGGTGCTGTTTGACGACGTCGAGATTGAAAAATCCAATATGCTGCTGCTTGGACCGACCGGATGCGGCAAGACCTATCTGGTAAAGACGCTTGCGCGTCTTCTGGATGTGCCGCTCGCAATTGCGGACGCGACTTCACTGACGGAGGCGGGCTATATCGGCGATGACATTGAGAGCGTAGTGACACGCCTTCTGACCGCGGCAGACAATGATGTCGCGCGCGCGGAGCAGGGGATTATTTTTATAGATGAGATTGACAAGATCGCCCGCAGGGAAAATGCCCATCAGCGCGATGTCAGCGGCGAGGCAGTCCAGCAGGGGATGCTGAAACTGCTCGAGGGCAGCGAGATCGAGGTGCCGGTCGGCTCGGCGAGCAAGAATGCGATGGTGCCGATGGCGACGGTGGACACCAGCAACATTCTATTTATCTGCGGCGGCGCGTTTCCGGGGCTGGAGGAAATCATTAAGGAACGTCTGAACAGGCAGGCTTCCATCGGATTTTTCTCCGATCTGAAGGATAAATATGACGATGATCCGGATCTACTTATGAAAGTTGAAGTGGAAGATTTGCGGCAGTTTGGCATGATACCGGAATTTCTGGGACGCCTGCCGATCATCTGTTCTCTTCAGTCTCTGACGAAGGAAATGCTGGTGCGCATTCTGAAGGAGCCGCGCAACGCAATCGTTCGCCAGTATCAGAAACTGCTGGCACTTGATGAGGTGGAACTGCAGTTTGACGATGGAGCCCTGGAGGCGATTGCGGAAAAGGCGATCAAAAGGAAGACCGGAGCGCGGGCTCTGCGGGCTATTATTGAGGAATTTATGCTGGATATCATGTATGAAATTCCAAAAGATGATTCGATCGGCACTGTGCGGATTACGAGGGAATATATTGAGCATACCGGTGGGCCGGTGATTTCGCTGCGGAATGCGGCCCAGTAGAAGAATATCTGGAATTGAAATCCATTTTTTCGAGTTTCATTGACACGAATTGACAAAAATGGTATTGTAAAAGGCGAAAGGAGATTGTTTATGAATGAAGCACAGGAACAGTTTCTGAAAGCACTTGAAAGCCTGAAAACACTCGCCGCGTCCCGGAAAAATACGCTTATGTACGATGAGATTATAGGAGCGTTTCCGGGGATAGAGCTCACCGAAAGCAAGATGGATGTGATCCTTGATTATCTGGAGAAAAATCACATCGATGTTGTACAGGGCAAATCTCCTGATGAAGCTGCTGAGCTCCCGGAAGACAACGCGGACGATATTCTGCTGGAGCCGGATGACGACATTCTTATGTCTGAACACGAGGAAGTCGAAAATTTAAGCGACGTGGATGTGCTTGAGGGCGTCAGTACAGAGGACCCGGTCCGCATGTATCTGAAGGAAATCGGCAATGTCCCTCTTCTCACGGGGGAGGAAGAGATTGAGCTGGCCAAAAGAGTAGAGCAGGGCGATGAAGAAGCCAAGAAAAAGCTGACCGAAGCGAATCTCCGTCTCGTAGTGAGCATTGCCAAAAAATATGTCGGAAGAGGTATGCCGTTTTTGGATCTGATCCAGGAAGGCAACATGGGCCTGATGAAGGCCGTGGATAAATTTGACTACACCAAGGGCTATAAGTTCAGTACGTATGCAACCTGGTGGATACGTCAGGCGATCACCCGCGGTATCGCGGATACAGGACGCACGATCCGTGTCCCGGTACATATGGTGGAGACGATCAACAAGACACTGCGCATGACGCGCACGCTTCTGCAGGAACTCGGGCGTGAACCGACGCCGGAGGAAGTTGCAGACCGGCTCGGCGTTCCCGTCAGCCGTGTGCGGGAAGTTCTGAAGATTTCCAGAGATCCGGTTTCGCTCGATACGCCGATCGGAGAGGAGGACGATTCTCATCTCGGCGATTTCATAGAGGATGATACGGCACTCTCACCTGCGGATTCCGCTGCGTTTTCGATGCTGCGCGAAGAACTCTCGACCGCTTTGGAATCCCTGACTGATCGGGAACGGCAGGTGATAAAGCTGCGATTCGGACTGGAGGACGGACGTGCGAGAACGCTGGAAGAGGTAGGAAAGGAATTCAATGTCACGCGGGAGCGTATCCGGCAGATTGAGGCCAAGGCTCTGCGTAAGCTGCGCCATCCTTCCAGAAGTAAGAGACTGAAGGACTTTTTGAACTGAGAAGCGTCAGGCCGCGACGGAGCAGGAGATGAGAATCTGCTTTGCCGCGGCTTTTGACAACCGGGAAAAGGCTTTGCTTTTGGCTTTTTGGCGAAAGCCGGCCTGTGACAGAATGGGGGGAAGAGTTTATGCTTAAAAGAAAGATCCGTTTAAAAACGGTGGAGGATGTGCGGGAGTTTGTGCAGACGGCAGACCGCTGCAGCTTTGATGTGGATATTCAGAACGGCGAGACGAAGATTGACGCAAAGTCAATCATGGGTGTGATGAGTCTGGATCTCACGCGCGCGCTGGTTGTGATCTGCGAGGGAGAAGACGCGGATCTTGAGCGTGTGCTGGAACGGTTTGCGAGCGAATAATATATGGAAGAAACACAGAATGTCCGGATATCGGTCCGGAATCTCGTAGAATTTATTCTCCGCGAGGGTGATATTGATAACCGGAGAGGCTCTTTCAGCGAAAAGGAAGCGATGCAGGAGGGCAGCCGCATCCATCGAAAAATACAAAAAGAGATGGGCAGCGGCTACCGGGCGGAGGTACCGCTGTCCATAGATGTGAGTTGGGATTCGGATTCGCCCGCCTGCCCGGAACAGGCTGCGGAACATGCAGATGCGGAATCCCGGGCGGAGCAGGAACCGCGGAAGGGTCCTGCTCTGATCCTGACTGTAGAGGGCCGCGCGGACGGAATATTTACGGAGAAAGATGCCCAGCCTGAACTCACATACATTGACGAGATCAAAGGCATCTATCGGAATGTGATGACTCTGGAGTGCCCGTTTTCTGTACATCTGGCGCAGGCCAAATGCTACGCGTATATTTACGGCACACAGCATCAGCTTTCACTCGTCGGCGTGCAGATGACTTACTGTAATCTGGAATCGGCAGAATCGCAGCCGCTCCAGATCCACCGGTTTCGTCAGGTGTATGAAATGCCGCAGCTGAAAGACTGGTTTATGAATGTAGCGGGCCGGTACCGCAAGTGGGCACAGCTGGAGACGGACTGGAGACGAACCCGTCAGGCATCCATCCGGGGGCTGGAATTTCCTTATGCCTGGAGACCCGGGCAAAAAGAAGTTGCTTCCTCTGTCTATCGGACCATTATCCGCCGGAAAAAACTTTTTATACAGGCGCCGACCGGCACCGGAAAGACGCTTTCAACGGTATTTCCCGCTGTAAAAGCGGTAGGGGAAGGGAAGGCGGACCGTATTTTTTATGCGACAGCCAAGACCATCACCAGAACAGTGGCGGAAGAGGCTTTTTCTGTTCTGCGGGAGCACGGACTGCATATGAAGACCGTCACGCTGACTGCGAAGGAAAAGATCTGCTTCATGGAGGAGACGGAATGCAACCCGGACGCCTGCCCTTATGCGAAGGGACACTATGACCGGGTGAATGACGCAGTATATGAACTGATTACCAGCTGCGAGTCAATGAATCGAAAGACCCTGGAAGAACAGGCGGAGAAATGGCATGTCTGCCCGTTTGAGATGGGACTTGACGCGGCGCTTTGGACGGATGCCGTAATCTGCGATTATAATTATATTTTTGACCCGCGCGCCCGGCTGAAACGTTTTTTTGGCGAAGGAGCGAAGGGAGACTATCTGTTTCTGATTGATGAGGCACATAATCTGGTTGACCGCGGACGGGAAATGTTTTCTGCTTCCCTGTACAAGGAAGAGTTCCTGGCTCTGAAGAAAGAATTTCAGAACTTTGCGGCGGAAGAAACGGCGGAGAGGAGAATGCCTTCCACCGGTGGAATCATACCGGACGGCGGCAATGAGGCGGAAGGAAGAGATCACGGGCCGTCGATTTCCCGCCGCCGGCAGCCGGGGGAACTCCTCCGTCTTGCGCGTGCCGCGGCAAGGGCGCTTGGCCGCTGCAACAAATGGTTTTTGGATAAAAAACGGGAATCCAGTGCGGAAATCGCGGAGGAACCCGTCAGGATACTGAAAGCCGGTACGGAAAACGGAGGCCTTGACACGCTGCCGGTCCTTCTGATGAATCTGTGCGGTTTGATTGAGGACTTTCTGGAAGATTCTCTGTGTGCGGAGCTGAACACAAAGACTCTGGAACTGTATTTTCAGGTCCGGCGTTTTCTGGACACCTGCGACCGCCTCAATGAGAATTATGTGATTTACACGGAAAACACGGCCAGCGGGCAGTTTTTGCTGCGCCTGTACTGCGTTGATATCTCAGAAAATCTTCAGGAATGTCTGGACAAAGGGAAAAGTACGATTTATTTTTCGGCGACGCTTCTGCCGATTCAGTATTATAAAAGCCTGCTTAGTTCGGAAAAGGACAATTATGCGATCTACGCGCAGCCGGTCTTTGATCCGGCGAAGCGTCTTGTTCTGATCGGCACGGATACAAGCAGCCGCTATAAAAACCGGTCGCCCCGGGAGTACCGCAGGATGGCAGAATATATTTTTCAGGTCATGCAGGCACGGCGGGGAAATTACATGGCGTTTTTTTCTTCTTATCAGATGATGGATGATGTGGCGGACTGCTTTGATGCGGTCTGTGCGGAGGCGGGCGAACCGATAGAGACGGTCCGGCAGATGCATCGGATGAGCGAGCAGGAGCGGGAGGATTTTTTGCGGAAATTCGAACAGCCGCATCCGCAGGGGCTGGCCGGTTTTTGCGTGATGGGCGGTATTTTCGGGGAAGGCATTGACCTGCGGGAGGATCGCCTGATCGGAGCGATTATTGTCGGGGCGGGGCTGCCGCAGGTCTGCACCGAGCGTGAGATCCTTAAGAGGTTTTATGATGAGAGAGGGGAAGACGGCTTTTTCTATGCCTATCTCTGTCCGGGCATGAATCGTGTGCTTCAGTCTGCCGGGCGTGTGATACGTACAGAATCGGACCGGGGCGTCATACTCCTGCTTGACGAGCGTTTCGCCGCTGCCCGTTACCGCAGCATGTTTCCGAAGGAGTGGGAACGGCCTGGTCTGTGTACTCTGGGAAATGTGGGAGAGAAAACAGCCGAATTCTGGGATAAATCCTAAGGAATTTAAAAGATTCGAATACAGAAATATTAAAATTTTTGAAGGTGTGGACAGAGGACCAAATAAATGGTAAAATAATCCAGCTGTGAAAAACCGTGGCAAACCATAGTACATAGTCCGCCATGGGAAAAGAGCATATGAAGGAGAGAGAAACAATGAAAAAGAAACTGTTTGTGTTTTTCACGATGATGATGCTTGTCAGCCTCGCGATGGGACTTGGCACAGTGACGGCGTCTGCGGCGGACACGTCCGCTTCCGCTACGCAGGTGCAGGAAGAGATTACATGGACGACGGATGCGAACGGCTATCTCTACGGCACTGTGAATGGAGAGAAGCTCGCAGGCTGGGTGATATCGGCGGACGGCGATACGTATTATTTTGCGAGAAGTTCATCTGACGTGCCGCTTGGTTCGGCAGCGGTCGGCCTGACAAAGATTGGCGGATACTGGTATTATTTCTCAGAGGATGGCGTGATGCAGACCGGCTGGCAGAC
>JAJBTU010000002.1:59388-179889 GCA_020860715.1 Clostridiales bacterium
GCGGATACTGGTATTATTTCTCAGAGGATGGCGTGATGCAGACCGGCTGGCAGACAGTCGGGGCAGACACCTATTATTTTATTCCTTCTTCTACAAGTCTTCCGGCGGGTTCCGCGGTTACCGGACTGGTGAAGATCGGCGATTACAGGTATTATTTCTCGACGAAAGGCGTGATGCAGACCGGCTGGCAGACGATCGGGAAATACAGATATTATTTTTATAAAAGCTCCAGTTCCAAACAGGTGAAGGGCGCGGCAGCGACCGGACTGGTAAAGATCGGCAATTATAAATATTATTTTATTTCAAACGGAAGGGCGAAGAGGAACAGCTGGGTAACGATCAGCAAGAAAAAGTATTACTTTGGCTCGAATTACCGCATGAAGACCAACAGCTGGATCAAGGTTGGAAAATACTACTATTATGTCAATGAAAACGGTGTGATGCAGACCAGCTGTGTGACCGGCTCCAGTTCCAAGGGGTATGGTTATGTGAACAGCCTGGGCCGCCGGACGACGACGACGGATAAGAACGCGGCGTCGATGGTCAAAAAGGCGCAGTCCTATAAGAGCAGTACGAAATATCTGATTCTGGTGAATTCCAAGACGAACAGGGTCGGAATTTTTACCGGCAAGAAGGGCAGCTGGACTCTGAAATATTATTGGACCTGCGCGACCGGCAAGGCTTCTTCTCCGACAGTGAAGGGTTCCTATACGGTCACCGGCAGAGGAAAGTCGTTCGGAACGAGCAGGTATACCTGTTGGTATTACACGCAGTTTTACGGGAATTATCTGTTCCATTCCATCCTGTATTCTCCGGGCAGCATGTCGAAGGTGGTAGAGTCCGGGCTTGGAACGAACGCGTCCCACGGTTGTGTGCGTCTTTCTCTTGCACACGCGAAGTGGATCTATACGAATATTCCGAATAAGACAAAGGTGATCAGTTACTGATTCAGCTGTGATCTGACAAAAGAATGAATCCCCGCCGCATTGCATAGAATGATGAAGAATGAATGCGGGCGGGGATTTTGCGCAGTATGGGGAAGAAAAAGAAAAGAACGGCTGTACTGCTGGCGGTCGTCATTGCCGCCTGCTGTTTTCGGCTTTTTTCGGCGGCATCGTCTTTTCCCGCCATACAGTACACCGGAGGGCAGACTGCGGATGCTGCCACCTCTTTGACGGCGGATGAGCTGGAACTGTACGCGGCGAGTGCGGTTCTGATGGATGGGGGCAGCGGGCGTATTCTCTACGACAAGGAGGGGGATACTCCGCTTCCGATGGCGAGCACGACGAAAATTATGACCTGTATTCTTGCTCTGGAATGGATGGAGGACAATGCCGATGCCGTCTGCACGGCCTCCGCGAACGCTTCCGCACAGCCACAGGTAAAGCTGGGGATGGTTCAGGGTGAGGAATTCTATATGAAGGACCTTCTCTATTCTCTGATGCTGGAATCGCACAATGATACGGCTGTCTGTATCGCGGAGACGGTGGCCGGAAGTGTGGAGAATTTTGCAGCCATGATGAATGCGAAGGCGGAAGAAATTGGCTGTACCCAGACCTATTACATTACGCCGAACGGCCTCGATGCGGAGGATGAAAATGGAATCCATCACACGACTGCGCGGGATCTGGCGCTTGTCATGCGTTACTGTCTTACGGAATCATCTGAAGCGGAGAACTTCCTGACGGTAACACGGATGGCTTCCTATTCTTTTACAGACCTTTCTGGGACACGCAGCTACAGCTGTACCAATCATAACGTGTTTCTGAACCTGATGGCCGGCGCGCTTTCCGGCAAGACCGGGTTCACGTCCAAAGCAGGATACTGTTATGTCGGCGCGCTGGAACAGGACGGAAAGCTGCTGATCGTGGCGCTTCTTGCCTGCGGCTGGCCCAATAACAGGGGCTACAAATGGGCGGATACGAAGAAGCTGATGAATTATGGACTGTCGGAATTTGAACTGCGCGATATTACAGAAAGCACCGTGACAACAGCAGATATCCCGGTGACGAACGGACAACAGGATCATGTGGCGACAGCGGTGGAGCAGCAGTCTGTCTTCCGGGCAGAAGATGCTGCGGGATGGCAGTCAGATCCGGAGGAAAACCTCTCGCTGTATGCGGACACTGTTTGGGTGCTCATGTGTACGAATGAGGAGGTGGAAATCCGTGTGGAACAGTTTCAGACGCTGGAAGCCCCTGTACAGGCGGGAGAGCAGGTCGGACTTGTGCATTATCTGGTCGACGGAATTGAGTATGCCGCTGCCTCTGTCGTGACGGCTGAGGCTGTGAAAGAACGGACTTATCTGTACTGTCTGCGGGAACTGACGGAAGCGTTTCTGTTTTAACCGCTCAGCAGTGCAGTGCTCTGCGTTTTTGCGGCGCAGCCGTATTTTGATGTATAAAACAGGCGTGATACAGGAATACTATGCGGCATAACAGAATCAGATATCGGAAAGGAACCGGACAGTTTTTAGAAAACAGCTGTTTCTGACAGCGGAAGGATGGTTTACATGAATCAAACACTGGAACAATTGAAAGAATATCTTCACAAAATGCGTCAGTACGATCATGTTCTGACACTTCTTTCCTGGGATTTGTCTACGCTGACGCCGGAAAAGGGCGTCGAGACGCGGATGAGTGTCATCAAATTTTTTTCTACGGAGGCATTCCGGCTTTCTACAGCGGACGAATATGGGGAAATGCTAAAGACTCTTTCAGAACCGGAACAGTTTCATACACTGGACGAGCCCATGCAGCTGACCGTAAAACGGTATCTGCGCGACTATGAACGGTTTAAACGTGTTCCGGAAGAGTTCTATGCGTCCTACACGGAAGTTAAAACGCGCTCAGAGAGGGCATGGGAGAAGGCAAAACGTGCGGCGGACTTTTCGCAGTTCGCGCCGCATCTTGAGAAAGTGATTTCCATGACAAAGGAGTATGTGCACTATATGGAGCCGGAATCAGGAAACCTCTCCGGCAAAAACTGTGCGGCGGAAGGCACCGGTTCATCAGAGAACGCTTCACGCCGGGACTCCTACGATGTGCTCCTTGATATGTACGAGGAAGGGATCGACAGTGCGACGATTGACCGGGTATTCGGTGAACTGAAAGAAGGACTGCTGCCGCTTTTGAAAAAGATTGAGGAGAGCGGGCGTCCGGATCTCTCCGCACTGGAGGGGACCTATGATATCGAAGCACAGAAAAAGGCACAGGACATGCTGCTTTCCTATATCGGATTTGATAAGGACGCCGGGGCGACGGCTGAGAGCGAGCATCCGTTTACCACGGATCTTTGTATCGGGGATGTTCGTCTGACCAACCATTACAACGAGAGCGATCCGATCAGCGCGATGTTCAGCGCCATCCATGAGGGCGGCCACGCGATCTTTGGACAGAACATTGATCCGGCATACCGGGATACCGCGCTGGAGCAGGTAAATATGATGGGGCTTCACGAGAGCCAGTCCCGGTTTTATGAGAACATTCTGGGACGCCGCCGCAGCTTCTGGGTGCCGATCTATGAAAAACTCGGAGAACTGCTGCCACAGTTTAAGGAGATCCCGCTTGATACGTTCTGCTGTGCAGTCAATGATGTCCATCCAAGCATGATCCGGACCGAGGCGGATGAGGTGACATACTGTCTGCACATCATTCTGCGCTATGAGCTGGAGAAAGCCATTTTCCGTGACGATGTTCCGGTAGACAAGTTGTCGCAGCTCTGGAATGATAAGATGGAGGAACTGCTCGGCGTGCGTCCGCAAAATGACGCTGAGGGAATCCTGCAGGATATGCACTGGTCGGACGGCTCTTTCGGTTATTTTCCGTCGTATCTGCTTGGCTCGATGTATGACGGTATGTTTCTGGAAGCACTGGAAAAAGAGATGGGCAGCGTAGATACGATACTGGAAGAAGGACGCATCCGTGAGATTACCGCGTGGCTGAACAGGAAGATTCACCGCTACGGCAGCCGATATACTTCGGCCGAGGTCCTGCAGAGGGTCTGCGGGAAGGAACTTTCCGCACAGCCGCTGCTGGATTATTTTTATAAAAAATACGCGCAGAGATGATAAAAATGCGCGGAAAACGACGACAGAATTCGTCAAATTTCAGAGAATACAGGCTTGCAATTTCCGTATATTGGTGATAGAATCTTAATGATTTTTTTAGAAAAAATTTAGGATTCTCTTTGAAGAATACACGGATGACAAAGCCATGGCAGGACCTGCACGGCTGGTTTTCACCGTGCGGGTTTTTGTTTTGCAACAGGAACTCTTCTGTTTTCGGATGAGAGGAAAGGCGATTGATATTATGCGTTTTTATCCGCTGATGGCGAGTGAACAGCCGAATGACATACTGGAATCGGAGTATCGTCTGGCAAGAGAGATCGGAGTGGTCCGGCTTGGGGAGAAGACGTTTTTCTTTCGAAGACAGCGCAAGATCTATTATGTACCGTATGAGAACATCCGCCGCTGTTTTCGCCGGGTGCAGCTGGTCCCTGCAAGGCTGTGCTGCGGGCAGGGAGATCTGCCGGTAGAAAATTTTGTCATCTGCTCTGCTGAGGGAGAACTGGCTCAGATTCAGCTTCCCGGAGAAAGGGCGGGGAAGGCTCTGCTGGAAGAAATGAAATCCAGAGTGCCGGATGCGGAGTTCGGATGTCCGAAGCAGGTATCGGCCTGAAAGGAGACAGCATGGATCTGACACAGCCGTTTGAGAAGCTGCTTGGACGATTTGAGACATATTATGATGTGAAAAGGGAGAATGTGACCCCTCCGTTCGATGCGGAAGCGGAATTTCATTCACATGACGAACAGTTTTTCCTTGTGCGCAGCGCTACGATTTCGGAGGCGGAGTCTCACGAATACGTTTACTTTGCGCAGCGCGGGACTTTGGATGTGGACACTCTGCGCAGCATGGATGAGAAAGCCTGGGAGGCAGGCATTTCGCATGTGAAACCGCACAAGAATCACAGGAACAGTGATGTTTCCCTGATCATTCTTGCCAATGAGATCACGGATGGCGCTGCGGCTGTGATCCCGCAGCTTCGTCATTATAAGAGTTACCATTTTTCGCTCCAGGGATGGAGCCAGTACCGTTTGATTGCTGTTGAGTCTTCCACAGGCCGGATTGTCTGTAACCGCCAGGGCAGGGACCTGAAGAAGCTCGTAAGCGATATATTTTAATAATCCTGAACAGTATCAAAATGAAGATACAGCACGTGCAGATTTATCTGCTGAGTGCTGAAGCTACATTTTGGAATGGGCGGGCGCTGGACGTCCAGTGGACGTCCGTTTAGCGCCGACCGAAGCGGAGCGAAGACCGCCCATTAGCCTCAGGCATATGATGCGCCAGCAGCATATAGCCTGCAGCGTATCTGTTCAGGAATAAAGCCAAAAAGGAGAGAGGAACAAATGACAGCATTATTAATCATTCTTGTAGCCATTATTCTGCTGGTCATAGGGTATGTTTACTATGGCTCATGGCTCGCGAAGCAGTGGGGCATTGACCCGAAAAGAAAGACACCGGCCTATACGCTGGAGGATGGCGTCGATTACTGTGCGGCAAAACCGCAGGTGCTGATGGGACATCATTATTCGTCCATCGCGGGCGCAGGCCCGATCAACGGCCCAATTCAGGCTTCTGTATTCGGCTGGGTACCGGTATTTCTGTGGTGTGTAATCGGCGGTATTTTCTTTGGCGGCGTACAGGACTTCGGTTCTCTGTTTGCTTCCATTCGTCATGACGGCAAGTCCGTAGGCGAGATCATCAAGGATTCCATGGGCAAAAGAGCACAGAGGCTTTTCACCATCTTTGCGCTGCTGGTTCTGCTTCTGGTTATCGCTTCCTTCGTAAACGTTGTGGCTGGTACATTCTACACAGCAGCAGGCGGCGGCGTTGGCTTTGTGACGAACCCGACGGGCAATCAGACGACAGCTATGATTTCTCTGCTGTTCATCGTTCTGGCTATCATCTATGGTATCGTGACAAACCGCTTTGGCGTAAAGACGACACCGGCTACGATCGGCGGCATCATCTGCATCTGCCTGATGGTTGCATTTGGTCTGAATGTTGGTTTTGCTATGAGCCGTGTTGCATGGATCGTATTTATCGGCGCTTACATCACAATCGCATCACTGGTTCCAGTATGGATTCTGCTGCAGCCGCGTGATTATCTGTCCAGCTTCCTGCTTTATGCGATGATGGCGGTGGCACTCATTGGTATTATCTTCTCCGCGTTTGGCGGCGGCGCTGCAACGTTCAATATGCCGGCGTTCACTGGCTGGAGCACGAGTCTTGGTACGATGTTCCCGGTACTGTTCATCACGGTAGCCTGCGGCGCCTGTTCCGGTTTCCACAGCCTGATCGCGACCGGTACGACTTCCAAGCAGCTCTCCAACGAGGCGGATGCGAAGCCGATCGGTTATGGTTCCATGCTGATCGAGTCTGCTCTTGGTATTATTGCGCTGATCGCGGTAGGTATGGTATATGAGACCTACACAAGCGGCGGTTTTGGCTCACCGTCAGTCGCGTTCGCTTCCGGTATCGCTCTGATGTTCGGTACGGACGGCACGGCGGTCAATAGTGTGATCAAAGCGCTCCTGACCCTCGCGGTTTCCGTGTTCACTCTGACTTCTCTGGATACGGGTACACGTCTGAGCCGTTTCATGTTCTCAGAACTGTTCCTGAAAGAGGGTGAGGCTTCCTACAAGGATGTGAAGGGCATCCGTAAGCTGCTTGCTCATCCGCTGTTCGGTACCGTGTTCATGGTAGTAGTTGGATGTATCCTCGGCGGACTGAGCCTTTCTCAGATCTGGTCTCTGTTCGGCGCGGCAAATCAGCTGCTCGCAGGTATCGCTCTGATGGCGATCGCTGCATGGCTCGGTGAGGTTGGTAAGAACAACAAGATGTTCTTCGTGCCGATGGTGTTCATGCTTGCGGCTACTCTGACCTACCTGGTTATGACGGTGCAGAAGAAGATCGTCCTCATCGGCGCAGGCGGTGCTGCGTGGGGCGACTGGTTCCAGTTTATCTTTGCGGCGGCTATGGCGGTTCTGGCGATCATCCTTGTGGTTCAGGGTATTCAGACCTTCGCTGCACAGGCTAAGGCAAAGAAGAAATAAGACTTTTTTCCGTACAGGAAGAGCAGTCAGATTCTGCCTGACGGATAAAATCAGATAAGACTACCGCTGCCGGGGCATTCCGGCGGCGGTAAATTTTTTCAAAATGAATTTGCAATTACTACTGGTTGCGAAAAATGGCGGATAATGATATGATACAAGATACCAAAGGGCAGGAGCGGAATGTTTGCGCATCTGTTCCGGGTCTTGCGAAGAACACGGCAATCCGTGTATCACAGGAAATGCACGAAATCGGCACGAAAAGGTTTTCGTAAAGGGGATAAGGATATGAAAAAATTAGAAGACTATGTAAGAAGCATTCCGGATTTCCCGGAGGAGGGAATCATCTTCCGCGATGTCACCAGTATTCTGCAGGACGCGGACGGCCTGAAACTTTCGATCGATCTGCTGCAGGAGAAGCTGGAGGGTGTGGATTTTGACGTGGTTGTCGGCACGGAATCCAGAGGATTTATTTTCGGCGTACCGGTGGCATATAATCTGCATAAGCCGTTTATTCCGGTTCGCAAAAAGGGAAAACTTCCATGTGAAACGATTTCGAAAGAATATGAACTGGAGTATGGCACAGCGACGATCGAGATGCACAAAGATTCGATTCGTCCGGGACAGAAGGTCGTAGTGATTGATGATCTGATCGCGACCGGAGGTACGATCGAGGCGGCCATCCAGCTGATTGAGGAGCTGGGCGGTGAGGTCGTCAAGGTACTGTTCCTGATGGAACTGGCCGGACTTAAGGGCCGGGAAAGACTGGCGAAATACGACGTAGATTCGGTTATCTGCTACGAAGGGAAATAAGAGCCTGACAGCAGTATAAGGGTGCGGCGCGGCAGCCGCACAGGGGAAACCGGAAAGGCGGTGAGAAGAGATGGCAAACGAACTGCAGGAGAATAGGAATGAGACGAAGCAGTCGATCCATGCAGAACAGCTCCCGGAGGCGGTGCAGCTTCAGGAGAGGGGTTCTCAAAATAAGGCGGATCAGATCAAAAAGGCTGACGCGGGCGTGAAGAAGATGGAAGATTTCACGAATCCGGAGGATCTGTATAAGGAACTGATCGCGAGTGTGCAGAAGTACCATCCTTCTGACGATATTTCCATGATCGAAAAGGCTTACCATGTAGCCTATGAAGCACATAAGGAGCAGAAACGCCGTTCCGGGGAACCGTACATCATCCATCCGCTCTGTGTGGCGATTATCCTGGCGGATCTGGAACTCGACAAGGAGACGATTGTTGCCGGACTGCTGCACGATGTGGTAGAGGATACCGCCATGACCTCAGAAGAACTGCGCGAACAGTTTGGGGAGGAAGTGGAACTTCTGGTTGACGGCGTGACAAAACTTGGCAAGCTGAGTTATCCGGCGGACAAGATCGATGTGCAGGCGGAAAATCTGCGCAAAATGTTTCTTGCGATGGCGAAGGATATCCGCGTCATACTGGTCAAACTGGCAGACCGTCTTCACAATATGCGCACAGCGCAGTACTGGTCGCCGGAGACGCAGAAAAAGAAAGCGCGGGAGACGATGGATATTTACGCACCCATCGCGCACCGTCTGGGAATTTCAAAGATTAAGGTCGAACTGGATGACCTGTCGCTGAAATATCTGGAGCCGGAGATTTATTATGACCTGGTCGATAAGATCGCACTGAAAAAAGATGAGAGACAGGCATATGTGGACGGCATTGTCGCACAGGTGCGTGGGCAGATCGACAAAGCGGGCATCAAGGCACAGATTGACGGCCGGATCAAGCATTTTTTCAGTATTTACAAAAAAATGGTAAACCAGCATAAGACGCTGGATCAGATTTATGACCTCTTTGCTGTGCGGATTATCGTTGACACGGTAAAGGACTGTTATGCGGCGCTCGGTGTGATCCATGAGATGTATAAGCCGATTCCGGGTCGGTTTAAGGATTATATTGCGATGCCGAAGCAGAACATGTATCAGTCTCTGCATACGACCCTGATCGGGCCGAACGGCATGCCGTTTGAAATTCAGATCCGTACTTTTGAGATGCATCGCACCGCGGAATACGGTATCGCGGCGCACTGGCGCTACAAGGAGGCTGCGGACGGCAAAAAGAGTGACTCGGCGAGCGAAGAGGCGAAGCTGAGCTGGCTGCGGCAGGTGCTTGACTGGCAGATGTCGGATAACCGTGAGTTTATGAGCCTCTTAAAGAGTGATTTTGACCTGTTCGCGGAGAGCGTTTATTGTTTCACGCCGGCAGGAGATGTAAAAAACCTTCCGAATGGCTCTACGCCCATTGATTTCGCATACAGCATTCACAGCGCGGTCGGGAACCGGATGATCGGTGCGCGCGTCAACGGCAAGCTGGTGACGATCGATTATGTGATTCAGAACGGCGATCGGATCGAAATCATCACTTCACAGAATTCTCGCGGCCCCAGCCGTGACTGGCTTAAGATTGTAAAGAGTTCACAGGCGAGAAATAAGATCAACCAGTGGTTCCGGCAGGAGCGGAAGGAAGACAATATCGTAAAAGGCAAGGAAATGCTTGCTGCCTATTGTAAGACGAAGGGTCTGGTACAATCCGATCTTATGAAGCCTGCCTATATGGACCGCGTGATGACGAAATACGGTTTCCGCGACTGGGATTCCGTGATGGCAGCGCTTGGTCACGGTGGCCTGAAGGAAGGGCAGATTGTCAATAAGCTGCTGGAAGGCTATGATCAGGATCACAGGAAGGAAGTTACGGACGAACAGATTATCGATGCGGTACAGAGCGCGAAAGAGGGGGCTCCTGTCCGTGTCAAAAAGTCCAAGGGCGGGATTACGGTGCAGGGCATCAATGATGTCAGCGTCCGTTTCGCAAAGTGCTGCAGCCCGATTCCGGGGGATGAGATTATCGGCTTTGTGACGCGGGGCAGAGGCGTGACAGTGCATCGGACGGACTGTATCAATATGGTCAACCTGCCGGAGAGCGAGCGGGTACGCCTGATTGACGCGGAATGGCAGCGGGAGGAGACATCCGATGATCACGGCCTGTATCTTGCGGAGATCGTGATCTACTGCAACAACCGCACCGGACTTCTGGTGGACATTACAAAGGTATTCACCGAGAGGAAGATCGATGTGCAGTCTGTAAATTCCCGTACAAGCAAGCAGGGGATCGCCACGATTGCCATGTCCTTCGAGGTGCCCGGCAAGGACACGCTGAATTATCTGATCGATCGGATTCGACAGATCGATAGCGTGGTCGATATTGAGCGGACAACAGGATGACCTGCCCCGGCCTGAATCAGACGGGGTCTGGAAGAATTGAGGGGGGGCATTGTTTTGAAAAATCTGCAGCTGGAATCACTTGTACTTGGCATGCTGTCTACGAACTGTTATCTGGCGAAAAACAAACAGACAGGGGAGATCCTGATCCTTGATCCGGGAGCCGGGTCGGAGCGCATTATGCAGAAAATTGCCGCCATGGGCGGGAAGCCCGCGGCGATCCTTCTGACACACGGACATTTTGACCATATCGGTGCGGCTCTGGTGCTGAAAGAGAATTATAATATACCGATCTGCGCGCTGGATAAAGAAGAAGAAGTGCTTACCGACGCGCAGAAGAATCTGACTGCCTGGAATGGAGGCGGCTATACGCTTTCTGCGGACAGGTACTTTTCTGGCGGCGAGATTATCAGCCTCGCCGGTTTTTCGATTCAGGTCCTGCACACACCGGGGCATACGATTGGCAGCGCCTGTTACTATCTGGCACAGGAACATGTGCTTTTTTCCGGGGACACCCTGTTTTGCGGCAGCGTGGGACGGACAGATTTTCCGACCGGCAGCATGCGTGAGATACACTGCTCCCTTCATGAGAAACTCTTTATGCTTCCGGATGATACGGAGGTGTTTCCGGGGCATGACGCGGCGACAACAATACACTATGAAAAGCAGTTTAATCCATACTGATGGACGGGAACGGAGCGTTTAAAGGGGCTGCCGCTGCAAAAATGGAACGGATACCGATTTGGGATTGACGATATAAGAATATGATTACAGTTAGATTAAACAGACAAAGTTTTCAATATGACGTCCATTCGCTGGTGCACGCGTTCTATCCGGAGCACGAGGTAAAGGTGGATTGCCTTCCCCCTGTGACGAATGGTTCCGAAAGCGGTATGGAGCGGACATCGGAGCAGATAAAACCAGTGTTTTCGCTGGATGTTTTTTTTGTTCCGGAAAGTGCCGCAGACACGCACCGCATTGTTTTATGCCTGTATGAGGGAGCCGCCAGGAAGCTGCATATGGAAAGCACCTGCTGCGAAGACGACCGGCATGAGACAAAAAATGAACTCAAGCGTCTGCTGTATCGGCTGCTTTCCCAATATTCCGGCCGGACTCTGCCCTGGGGCAATCTGACCGGCATCCGCCCGACTAAGATTCCGATGGCACTTCTCAATCAGGGGTGGAAAAACAGTGAGATTGCGGAATATATGCGGAACACTTATTATACGAGCAGGGAAAAGACCGCGCTGGCCATCGAGATCGCAAACCGGGAGCATCATCTTTTGAAACAGATACAGCCGGAGAAAAAGGCTCTGCTGTCCAAAGACCGGAAAGCATTTTACAGCGGCTATAGTCTTTACGTTGGCATACCGTTTTGTCCGAGCATCTGTCTGTACTGTTCCTTCAGTTCCAGCCCGATTGCGCTCTGGAAGAATAAGGTGGAGGACTATCTGGACGCGCTGATGCATGAGATTGATTCCGTAGCGGCCATGCTGCCGCACCGGAGTCCGGATACGGTCTATATCGGCGGCGGTACGCCGACGACTCTGGAACCGGATCAGATGAGAAGGCTGTTTGCAAAGCTGGAGGAGCATTTTGATATCCGCGGCGCCCTTGAATTTACCGTTGAGGCGGGGCGTCCGGACTCCATTACGCGGGAAAAACTGCAGGTCATGAAGGAATTTGGGGTGACACGCATTTCCATCAATCCGCAGACGATGAACCAGAAGACGCTGGATTTTATCGGAAGAAGGCATACGACGGAACAGACGGCCGAAGCCTATGTGCTGGCGCGTGAGATGGGATTTGACAATATCAATATGGATCTGATCGTCGGATTGCCGGGAGAAGGGGCTCCTGAAGTGGAGCACACCATGCAGGTGCTGCGAGGTATGGATCCGGACAGCATTACGGTGCATTCTCTTGCGGTGAAGCGGGCGGCTCGCCTGCGCCTCTTCAAGGAGGAGCATCAGGAACTGAACTTTGAAAACAGCAGTGAGATCATGGATATGACAGCCCGTTATGCCAGGGAATCCGGCCTTTTTCCGTATTATCTGTACCGTCAGAAAAATATGGCCGGCAACTTTGAAAATGTGGGTTACGCGCGTGAGGGCTGCGAGGGACTGTACAACATTCTGATCATGGAAGAGATTCAGTCAATTATAGCGCTCGGAGCGGGAGCGTCCACAAAGCTGGTTCGGGACGGCGCCGCACAGATACAGAAGAGATCCATACAAAATGCCGCCGCACATTCTCCGCATGACCGTGCGCAGAGGATGCCGGAAGGGGAAAACAGAGAGAGCACAGCTTTTTCATCGGAAAAGCGGATTGAGCGGATTGAGAACGTCAAAGACATCCGGAATTATATTGACCGGATCGATGAGATGATAGAAAGAAAGAGGTGCGGACTATATGAGTGAAAGTGCGCCCGTTTACAGAAAACAATACGCGATTCTTCGCCCGAGCGTAACAAAAGAGCTGGCGCATGCCTGTACGGTGAGCAATCTGGCTTTTCGTGTGGGGAAGGAGATGGATTTTTCCGGTGAGGAATGCCATGAACTGGCTGTCGCCGGGTTTATGCATGATATCGGAAAGCTGGAGCTGGCAAAGTATGTGCGGGGACATGAGGAGGAGACGCTTGTTATTGAGGAAATGCGGTATGTCCGCAGTCATTCGGCTTTAGGCGCTGAAATTCTGATCAAAAACGGGTATTCACAGAAGATTGTGGATATGGTAAAATTTCACCATGAGAACTGTGATGGGACGGGATATCCAATGAATCTGACCCGCGAGGATATTCCGATTGGCGCCCGGATTCTGCGCGTCTGCGATGTGTTTGCGGCGCTGACATCAGACCGTCCGTACCGCAGGGCATTTGACGTGGACACTGCGGTGGAACTGATGATTGAGGAGTCAAAGAATTATGACGTCGAAGTGTTTCTCGCTTTTCTGCGGGTCGTCCACACACAGGATCTTATGGAACTGCTGGATACTGCCGGACTGGAAGAACAGCTGAACCGGTATATGCGGGATGTGGATGCAGGATTTTTGAATTCCGGTGAATGACCGCAGCGAACAGCAAATGGAGGAGGAGACGCAATGATTACACAGGCACCGAGAGGCGTGCAGGACTGGTACGGAGAAGAAATGCGCAAACGCGCATATGTGGAGAAACTGGCTCGCGAGACGGCGCGCGCTTATCATATGGAAGAAATTATCACGCCGGTTTTTGAACACACGGAACTGTTTCAGCGCAGTGTGGGAACGGATACCGATGTAGTGCAAAAGGAGATGTATACGTTTCAGGATAAGGGGAATCGCAGCATCACTCTGAAGCCGGAGGGTACGGCCGGTGTGATGCGCGCGTATGTGGAGCACGCCATGTATGCTCAGCCGGCTCCGAAGAAACTGTTTTATGTCACCCCGGCATTTCGCTATGAGAAACCGCAGAAAGGAAGACTGCGCCAGCACCATCAGTTTGGCGTGGAAATGGTCGGCTCTGCAAGTCCGCTCGCGGAACTGGAGATCATCTCCTTTGTGAACGAACTGCTCGGCAAATTTGGCCTGAAGGACGTAAAGCTGCACATCAACAGCATCGGCTGCAAAAACTGCCGGAAATCCTACAATGACGCGCTGCTTTCCTACCTGAAGAAGTATGAGAACGATCTTTGCCCGACCTGCCGGGAACGCATGGAGAAGAATCCTCTCCGTGTGCTGGACTGCAAGGCAGATACCTGCAAAAAAATTGTTGCAGACGCACCCCGGACAATTGATTTCCTGGATGACGGCTGCAGGACGCATTTTGAGGAACTGAAGTCTTTGCTCAGTGATCTGGCGATCCCGTATGAAATCGATACCGGCATTGTACGCGGCCTGGATTATTACACAAAGACGGTATTTGAATTTGTGAATTCTGATGGTTTTACGCTCTGCGGCGGCGGCCGTTATGACGGGCTGATTCACGAAATCGAAGAAAAGCAGGATATTCCCTCGGTCGGCTTCGGCATGGGAATTGAGCGGATTCTGTATTTTATGAACAACGAAGGCGCTGCATTTCCGGAGGAGGAGCCGGTGGAACTGTATGTCGGGATTCTCGGAAAGGAGGCCCGTGCCCGCGCCTATCAGATTGTAAGCAGCCTTCGCAGACAGGGGCACATCGTTGAGACGGATTATATGGAGCGCAGCGTCAAGGCGCAGATGAAGTACGCGAACAAGCTGGGCGCACGAAAAACACTGATCATCGGTTCTCAGGAACTGGAGGAGAATAAAGCAAATCTGAAAGATATGGAAACAGGAGAACAGACGGAAGTCGCACTTGACCGGATTGCGGAAGTGCTGGCATAATAAAACGTCATCCGGTTAAAACGCAGCCGCGTTGGAACCGGATGACGTTTCTTCAGATTGCACGCATATCATTCTGTCGGCGCTACCTCCTGCGTGGCTTCCTCATTTGAGGAGGCGAAGGCCTCGATGGCTTCACTCATATCTCCCATCAGTGCGTCCGTGAAATCAGAACTGAAGTAAACCTCCCAGGTAGAACCGTTGTTAGAAAATGTAAGAGTGACATCTGTGGAGCATGTATCGGTATTTTCCTGCAGCGCTTCCAGAAGCATCCGCGAGGTCTCATTAGAGAATGTTACTGAATTGTCGCGGATGGACTGCGTTGTCGCGGCATACTCAAGAAGAGACTGTTTGTAGGCGGCAAGCACACTGGTCATGTTGACGCTGGTCACACGTACGACGGCTTCAGCCTGATCGCCATTCTCGGTACACCGCAGGATCTCATAGTCAAATGCGTCTGTCAGCTGACGGACATATTCTTCATCGATCAGAGAATAATACTCCGTATTGTAGGTGGCAAAGATATCTTCAATATTCAGATAATCCATCCATTCATCTGCGTTCAGATCCAGAAGCGCGTCCAGATGAATGGCGAGCACTTCGGAGGCGGACAGGATGTAAGGATCATTCATATAGGAAATGAATCCTCCGACCAGATCATTCTCCAGATCGGAGTCTGAGAGGATCGTCCAGACGTCGTCCGCTTTTTTCAGATGAAAAACGGCAGTGGAGACCACAATATCATACGTATTGGAAGAGAGCGTATCACGCAGAAGCCGGTAATAGTCCCCGGTTGTCTCTTCTTTTGCGTCATCCGGATAGATTTCCACAGAATTTTTCAGTATTTCCGTACAGAGATCCCGTGCAAGGGCCTGCGCGTCAATATTTGAGATCTGCACCGTGACAGTCGCCTGATCTCCGGTGATTTCTTCATTGTGAATGCTGTAAGTGAAATTTTCGAAGAAAAGATCAACGGCTTCTGTAGCGTAAGAACTGATCTTTCCTGTTGCCAGACTGGAGTTCATCAGACTTTCGTAAGAGACGAAGGAAGTGATTGTGGCCTCGTCAAGCTGCTGTATCAGAGAAAGCTCCTGTTGGACGGCCTGCGAAGGACGCGCCATTTCCTGCCTGTTCCAGAGAAAAAGCAGCGTAACGAGAAGCAGCTGAACCACAAGGACTACCGGGATGCCGATGGAAAATTTCAGCTTTCTGGTCTTGTGGTGAAACAGATACATACCGATAAATATGCCGATACTGCCGAACAGGATCGCTACGAGAAACAGCGTGCGCTCCGGAACACGGTTTTTTTTACGCTTTGCCCGCAGCTTGTCTGCCCCCATGAGAACCAGCCCGATCAGATTTATCACTATGATATAGGTAATGAGGATAACTTTCATTTCAACCTCCATCAATAAGTATCTGTGTGAAAAAGATTTTACTTGAATTAAAAGGGTTTGTCAAATATTACTTTTAAAAGAATCCCCCGTTTCTTTTTAAAAACGTTTCATTTCAACCGTATGCGACAAAAAGGGACAATAATCGCTAAAAACCGACAAAATCGAACTTCAGACCGAAGACTGACCGCCCAACACGGACATTTGAAAAAATGAGACGAACAGTCTTGACTTTTATCGGAATGCAAAGTATGATAACCGAGGTGTGCAAATCATGATGGACATCAGATGAAAACATGGGATAATAAGGAGAGAACGGAATGTATTCACTGGATGAGGTGCGGCGCGTGGACGGCGAGATCGCCGATGCAATTGTCGCGGAGCAGGAAAGACAGAACAGCCATATCGAGCTGATTGCTTCTGAAAACTGGGTTTCGAAAGCCGTAATGGCTGCAATGGGAAGCCCCCTTACGAATAAATACGCGGAAGGATATCCGGGAAAACGTTATTATGGCGGATGTGAGTGTGTGGATGTAGTTGAGAATCTTGCGAGAGAGCGTGCGATGGAGCTGTTTGGATGTACCTACGCGAATGTACAGCCGCACTCAGGCGCACAGGCAAATATGGCGGTGTTCTTCGCTCTGCTTAAGCCGGGGGATAAGGTGATGGGCATGAACCTTTCACAGGGCGGACATCTGTCTCACGGAAGCCCTGCCAATTTTTCCGGAGCCTATTTTGACGTGACACCTTATGGCGTGAATGACGATGGATTTATTGATTATGATGAGGTCAGAAGAATCGCGCTTGAGTGCCGTCCGAAGCTGATCGTTGCGGGCGCGAGTGCATACGCGCGCACGATAGATTTCAAACGTTTTCGGGAGATCGCGGACGAGGTGGGAGCGTATCTGATGGTAGATATTGCTCATATCGCGGGTCTGGTGGCAGCCGGCGAGCATCCGAGCCCGATTCCATACGCGCATGTGACGACGACTACGACGCATAAGACGCTTCGCGGCCCGCGCGGCGGACTGATCCTCTCCGATGCGGAGTTTGCCAAAAAAGCGAATTTTAACAAAGCTGTCTTCCCGGGAACACAGGGCGGTCCGCTGATGCATGTGATCGCGGCGAAAGCAGTCTGCTTTAAGGAGGCGCTGCAGCCGGAATTCAAAGTATACCAGCAGAACGTTGTGAAGAACGCGAAAGCACTCTGCGCCGGCCTGATGAAGCGGGGGATTCGCATTGTATCCGGCGGCACGGACAATCACTTGATGCTGGTGGATCTGACAAGTGTTGGCAGGACGGGCAAGGAAGTGGAGAACCTTCTGGACTCTGTGAATATCACCTGCAATAAAAATACAATCCCGAATGATCCGCAGTCTGCATTTGTGACAAGCGGTGTGCGCCTTGGTACGCCGGCTGTGACGTCCCGCGGCATGAACGAGCAGGATATGGACATTATTGCGGAGGCGATCGCTTCCATGCTGAATGCTGAGCCGGGGTGTGACGAGAAAGCGCGGGGACTGGTGAAATCCCTCACGGACAAATACGCGCTGAACTGACCGGGTTTTACAGAAAGCACAATACTGCCGCCGGAAGAGAATACCGGCGGCAGTTTTTATGCGCAGGACCCGTTTGCGGCTAAAGCCGACAAGCCGTCCTCTGCTCGAGGGAAGACACCGGAGAACCCTGTGACTTTTTTGTGAAGTTCAGTAAGAATTAAGAAAAATAGAATGTTATTTCGATTTGAATGTGCTATAGTTAAGCTACAATCAATTTTGTCCGGAGGGAAACTGTTTTATGAAGAAAGTGATGATTACGCTGATCGTGCTGGCTCTGCTTGGCGGCGGCGGGTATGGCGCGTATTATTATTTTTACGGGAGTACACAGGGGAAGCAGACACGTGTTTCCTCCTTAAGCGAGGACGCGGTATACGTGGAGACAGTTTCTTCCATTACCGGCTACGGCAGCGGTTCGGGTGTGGTGGAGCGCTACGCCGGCGAGGTAGAAGCGCAGGCGACGCTGGAGATCACATTGGACTCGGACCGTACACTGGATGAATGTTATGTGGAAGAGGGAGATGTCGTAAAAGAAGGAGCGAAGCTGTTTTCCTACAGTACGCAGGATGATGAGGATCAGATTGCGCAGGATGAGATCGACATTGAGAAAAACGAGATGGACATCGAGTCTTATGAGACGCAGATCACGCAGCAGGAAAAGCTGATGAACAGCGCCACGGATGAGGATGAAAAGACGGAGGCCTATCTGGAAATCCTGACACTGCAGAATCAGATCCGTCAGCTGGAGTACGAGATAGAGACAAAGGAAAAGGAAATCAGCAGTCTGAAGGCATCTATTTCAGATGCGGTCGTGACGGCTGAGATGGGCGGGATCATTCAGTCGATCAATGATCCGTCTACGGAATCAGAGACATATTCCACATCAGAGTCTTCTGCTTACATAACGATTCTTGCGGAGGGAGATTTCCGGATTAAAGGAACGGTAAATGAACTGAATGTTCAGAATATCTATGAGGGGATGCAGATGATTGTGTATTCCCGTGTGGATTCTTCACAGACCTGGAAAGGAAGCATCACGGAGATCAGCACGGAGCAGGACGAGGACGACAGCGAATATTACTATTCCTCCTCTTCTTCCGAATCATCCACATACACCTATTATGTAGAACTGGAAAGTTCGGAAGGCCTCCTTCTGGGTCAGCACGTTTATATGGAAGAGGATGCAGGACAGTCGGAAGAAAAGTCAGGCCTGTGGCTGGAAGAGTTCTATATTATGATTGAGGACGACGGTGCGTATGTGTGGCTGGCGAACACTTCCAATGCCATCGAAAAGCATGAGGTCACGCTGGGCGATTACGATGAGGAACTCTCTGAATATGAGATTCTGGACGGCCTTGAGGCGGATGACTATATTGCATATCCGCTGGATACCATCTCCGAGGGAGATCCTGTCTATTATTTTGATATCGCCGTGGTGGGCGATGACAGTGACTCGGAGGATGATGACAGTGACTTTGATGACGATTATGAGGATGCGGACGAGGATCTGGACGACATGTATTACGATGTTGAAGCCGGCGAGTATTACGATATGGACGATGAAGAGGATGACGTGTACTACGACGGGGATGACGAGTATTATTATGAAGACGACGAGTATTATGAAAAGGATGACGAACTCTACGACGAGGATGATGTGGAATATATAGACGGCGAAGCAGTTTATGAAGAATAGACGCCGGATGCGCAGATAACGGAATCAGCCTCAGGCGGCTTTTCCGTGGAATCACTTCCCGTATGCGGGGCGGAGAATGGACAGAAGGAGGCAGTGTGCGGACCTTATGATATTGAGACTGGAGCATATTTATAAGGATTATATACTTGGAAAGCTGACGGTTCCTGCGCTGAAGGATGTCTCGCTGAACGTGGAAAAGGGAGAATATCTGGCGGTTATGGGGCCTTCCGGTTCCGGGAAGTCCACACTGATGAATATCATCGGGTGCCTGGATCGCCCGACCTCCGGGAATTATGAACTGTCGGGAGAGAACGTCATGGGTTTAAGTGACGCGCAGCTGGCAGATCTGCGCCTGAGAAGTCTGGGCTTTGTATTTCAGAATTTCCAGCTGCTTCCCCGTATGACAGCTCTGGATAATGTCGCCCTCCCTCTGGTCTACGCCGGTGTGCGCAAAAAAGTGCGGCGTCAGAGAGCCAGAGAGGCGCTGGAGCGGGTCGGGCTGGAGGATCGTGTTTCCTTTCGGCCGACACAGCTGTCCGGCGGCCAGAAGCAGAGGGTGGCGATTGCGCGCGCAATGGTAAATCAGCCGTCCATCCTGCTTGCTGATGAGCCGACCGGGGCGCTGGATTCGAAATCCGGCGAGCAGATCATGGAACTGTTTCAGAAGCTGAATGATGAGGGCGTGACCGTGATCATGATCACGCATGACAGAAACATTGCGGCGCACGCGAAACGGATTGTCGATATTTTTGACGGAGAACTGAAGCCGCATGTGGACAGCTTCGGTCAGCCGCCTGTGTTTCATGATCCTGATGCAGCCGGCGATAAAAAAGAGCAGGAAAAACAGGAAGGACAGGAAGCAACGGGGGATTTCAGTTCCGAAAGCCAGGAGGTGACAGAATGAAGATCCGAACAGCTTTGATCAGTGTGGTCGTGTCGGGAGCACTGATCGGCGGCGTTATTTATGCGGCATATTATACGGTGGGACTTGGAAAGAAATCTTCGGTTCAGGTTGTTCCGGTTCGCTATGTCTATTCGGACATCGGGTATTATTATGATGAGGATTCCATGTATGGGACTGTGACATCAAGGGTTGCCCAGAACATCACGCTCGAATCGGATTATTCGATTGAGGAAATCTATGTATCCGCAGGAGATGAAGTGACGGAAGGGACACCGCTTTTTTCCTATGATATGACCAGCAAGGAAATCGAACTGGAATCATATGAGATCGAATTGCAGAGTCTGGAACTTCAGCTGAAGAAAAATCAGAAAGATCTGGCCAAATATACGGGAACCACGGCCACCGCATCTTTGGAGAACACATCGACCGTGCTGACGTCCTCAGCAGATATCGTTTCGGATGAGTCGGAGACGGGAACAGAAAATACAGCTGCAGTTTCAGAGGATGGATCCGCAGCAGGATCTGATTCCGGAACAGAAAATGATGAAATACTGGATGGAGATGCGACGGGGAGTACCGGGACGGAGGGAGATTCTTCCGATGCTTCAGGAGCAGCAAAGACTGACAATACCGGTTCAGAGAGTACTGGCTTTATAGAAGGTATAGAAGAAGTGACAGATGAAATGCGTCTCTCCTATGTATCGAATTTCGAGTCGGTAATGACGGCGCTTCAGGATTATATCAGTTCGTGCGACGGGGATCTTTCCAATCTTTCAGGATATACCTCCGGGGATATTGCCATCATTGAGGAGTATCTGTTTGGCAGTGATACTGTGAGCTATCCGGCGATCTCTTATTATCGCAGCAATTTAGCCGGCAGCACCACATCCTATATGACAAATTCTTACGGTGAAACGATAGAGGTGACGGATTATCCGCTGCTGGAGGAAGTGACAGCACTCCTTTCGGCAGATCAGCTTACAGCGTTGCAGTCTGCGGCGGATTTGCTGGACACATACCATGCTCTGTATGTAGACCTGCTGATCCATGCGCTTACGGTATCGGACGGCGATACGACCGCAGCCGTGGAGGAGGCGAGGACGGCTTATGAGTATTTAAGCGGCAATGCCATGAAACAGGTGACGCAGCTTTCTGTACTGGAAAGTTATGAGGCACAGAACGTGGATTCTCTGATTCAGGCAGCGGCGGATCTGGCGGAGAGCCAGGATGAGGCTGCGCTTCAAAACGCGGTGACAGCGGCCAGGACTGCATACGACAGTTTAAGCACAGGTGCGCAAAGCCAGGTTACTTTATTATCCGTATTAAAGCTGCTCGAAGGACAGCTGACAGCCGAGACGGAATCCGAGTCTGAGAGTGAGTCACAGACGGAATCCGAGACGGAAGCGGAGGATGTGGATATCGCGGCGCGAATCAGCGCCTTCCTTTTGATGGCGGATGAGATTTTTTCAGAGTCTGCCGCGCCGACCGCGGCTGATTATCAGAATGCCATTGCCTTTTATCAGATGTATCTGGCAGCAGCGCAGGCGGAGATTGAAGGAGTGGATCCGACGATGGAAGGGTATACGCTCAGCGCGGAAACGACGGCTTATCTGGATGGCCTCGGCACAGAAGGGGCGATGACGGCTGCCGAACTTGCTTCCGAGTATCAGAACCTGTGCCTGACCTATGTGAAGGCTCTGGTGGCTGCTCTGGATTCTCAGAGAATGACCGCGGAAGAATTGTCTGCCGCACAGGCTGCATATGATCAGCTGGGCACGGCCTGGCAGATACTTGTAGACGACGAGACTCCTTCTGTATCGGACTGCCTGATTGCTTATGATATGATTTTGCGGACGCAGGCACTGGATCCGGCCTCGGAAGACTTTACAACGCAGCTGTCTGCTCTTTACACGGACTACCTTGCTCTGACGGATACCCAGAAGGAGCTGATCTGGAATCTTGACACTCTGGTGGAATTGCTGGAACAGTATGGGTTCCTCACTGCAGAGACAGAAGCTGAGACAGAGACAGAGACGGAGACGGAATTACTCTGGGACGACAGCTATGATTCCTATGGAGATTCCGAGGAAAGCATGACATCTGAAGAACGGCAGGAAGCGATCGCGACGCTGGAACAGGCGATTAAGGAATGTGAACTGGATATCCGGGAAGCAGAACTGAATGTTGAAAAGACGCAGCGTGAGGTCGATAAGAAAGTAGTAAAAGCGACACTGGACGGGACCGTCGTCAGTATCGGAGATGAAGACGGCAATTCTGAGGAAGATTATTTTGCCACGATTACCAATACGACGGGACTTTACGCAAAGGGATGGATCAGTGAACTTGCTCTTGACACCGTCAATGTAGGAGATACGATTTCCGGAGTTTCGGATTATGGAGACACATTTACCGCGGTGATCAAGGAGATTTCCGAATATCCGGATCCGAGCGGCTCAGGTTATGTTTTTTCAGGAAATTCAAATGCGTCTTATTATGCGTTCTATGCGCTGATTGAAGACTCGGAGGGGATTGAGGAAGGGTATGCGGAACTGACGCTTTCCGACGCCTACGCGGATACATCCGACAGCATTTATCTGGAAGCCTGGTTCGTCAGGAAGGACAGCACAGGCAACAGCTACGTATATGTAGAAGGAGATGACGGAACTCTGGAAATGCGGTATGTGACAACCGGACAGTCGTCTTCGGAATATTTTGTTGAGATTAAGAGCGGCTTAAGCATGTCGGATTACATAGCGTTTCCCTATGGAGACAATGTCTATGAAGGCGCTCCGACCGAGGAAGTCGATGAACTGACGGATGCGTATGAAAGCTGATATGCTGACAGCCTGCGCAGAATGCGGCGGTGTGTCCCTGATTTCTTTTGAACCCGGGATATTGTCTGCACCACGGATCTGCGGGGCGAATCTGGATATACAATCGGAGGTGTCATTTTGCTTGAAAATCTGAGATTATCCTTTCAGAGTATCTGGGCGCATAAAATGCGTTCCTTTCTGACGATGCTGGGTATTATTATCGGTATCGCGGCAATCATTGCGATTGTGTCGACGATCAAGGGTACAAACGACGAACTGAAAAACGAACTGATCGGTTCCGGCAGCAATACGGTGAATATCAATCTGAAAGAGAATGGGAACAGTCTTTCCATTTATACATCCTCTGACATTCCGTATGGTGTGCCGCAGGTGTCGGATTCTGTCCGGGAGCAGATACTGGCACTGGACACGGTGGAGAACGTGACCTGCTTTACCAGCCGCACAGGCGTCGACGGTGTCTATTATCTGAATGAGCAGATCTCTTATCCCACGATTCTGGGCATAGATACCAGCTATTTTGCCACGGCCGGCTATACAATTCGCTCAGGGAGGGGCTTTGTGGAGGACGATTACACGGAATTCCGTACGGTGATCATCATTGATACCATTATAGCGGACAATTATTTTCCGAATGAGGATCCGGTCGGCCTGACCCTGGAGATCGACGGTACGCCGTTTACGATTATCGGAGTAGCTGTGGAGACAGACTCGTATGAGGCTTCCATTGAAACGGTTGACGATTATTATACATATGCGAGTCCTGAAGCGGGCAAGGTGTTTATCACAAGCGCGGCCTGGCCCATGCTGTACTGTTTTGATGAGCCGGAGAACGTGATTGTAAAGGCAGTCAGTACGGACGATATGGAGAAAGCCGGGGCGAAAGCGGAAGATATTTTGAATGCGGCCATTTCCACCACGCAGACGGATGTGCAGTATGACGCTGAGAATCTGGTCGACCAGGCCAGACAGATCGAGCAGCTTACCAGTTCGACAAACATCCAGCTGATCTGGATCGCGAGCATTTCCCTTTTAGTCGGCGGTATCGGCGTTATGAATATTATGATGGTGTCTGTCACAGAGCGAACCAGTGAGATCGGTCTGAAAAAGGCAATTGGCGCGAGAAAAGGAGCTATCCTTGGCCAGTTCCTGACAGAGGCCGTTGTACTGACCAGCACCGGCGGAGCGCTCGGTGTGGGAGCCGGTATCGGTATGGCATATATAATAAATAAAATATCCGGGGTGGCGGTCGCGATCAGTATACCTGCTTCTGCGATCGCAGTGCTGTTCTCCATGCTGATCGGCATTATTTTCGGCCTGATGCCTTCGATGAAAGCGGCAAATCTGGATCCGATCGAGGCTCTGAGACGGGAGTAATACGCTCTGAATGGCGGGCGAGGTTTATTGGAATTTTTTTAAGAAAGGGGCTTGCCTTATGGCAGGCCCTTATGTTATACTGTTGCAGTTGACGATCAAACACGTGTGTTGATTTCGGGAATGGTGCCTTAGCCGGAGGATATCGGTGTCTGCCCGTACGGGGGAACCGCGGTATCAAAGGCAGAGGTTTTTCCGGGAGAGGAAGCATGCGGAAGAATCTAACCAGAAGGAGAAAAGACATGAGCGTAATTTCAATGAAGCAGTTACTGGAAGCGGGTGTTCATTTTGGCCATCAGACCAGAAGATGGAACCCGAAGATGGCGGAGTACATCTACACCGAGCGCAACGGCATCTATATCATTGACCTTCAGAAGTCAGTGGTAAAGGTGGACGAGGCCTGCAGAGCAGTGGCGGATATTGCGGCGAACGGCGGCACGATCCTCTTTGTCGGCACAAAGAAGCAGGCACAGGACGCAGTACAGTTCGAGGCGGAAAGATGCGGGATGTTCTACGTTAATGAGAGATGGCTTGGCGGTATGCTGACGAACTTCAAGACGATCCAGTCCAGAATCAAATATCTGAAGGAACTGGAGAGACAGGAGCAGGACGGCACCTTTGACCGTCTGCCGAAGAAGGAAGTCATCGCACTGAAGAAGAAGATGGAGAAGCTGAATAAGAACCTTGGCGGTATCAAGGAAATGAAGCGCATTCCGGATGCGATCTTTGTAGTAGATCCGAAGAAAGAGCACATCTGTGTACAGGAAGCGCATACCCTTGGCATTCCGCTGATCGGTATCTGCGATACGAACTGTGATCCGGAAGAACTGGATTATGTGATCCCGGGCAACGATGATGCTATCCGTGCGGTGAAGCTGATTGTTTCCAAGATGGCGGACGCGATCATTGAGGCAAGACAGGGCGAGGAGGAATATACTCCGGAGGAAGCACAGGAATCATACGAGGAAGCGCCTGTAGAGGCATTCTAATGTTACTATTCATGGCGAGCCTGACACTTGCTGTTAGGCTGCGCCAGAACACGTTTCGGAAGTGTGATTTCGCCCCATGCATCAGGTTCGCTCTTCGCGAAGCGAATTATTATAAGCGAACCGTCCTGCCGCCAAACGCAGTGAGGCGGCGCTTCCACGAAGATGCATTTAAAATGGGGCGAAATCGTTACATTCACAGCGTAGCTGTGAATAGTAACATTCTGATTTCAGGAGGAGAAGATAATGGCTGTAACAGCAGGAATGGTAAAAGAGTTGCGTGAGATGACCGGTGCCGGCATGATGGACTGCAAAAAAGCTCTGACGGCGACTGAGGGAGATATGGACAAGGCGGTAGAATGGCTGAGAGAGAAAGGCCTTGCGACCGCGCAGAAGAAAGCAGGCAGAATCGCGGCTGAGGGTCTTGCCATGGTGCTCGTATCGGAGGACGGCAAGAGTGCGGTAGCGGTGGAAGTGAATTCTGAGACCGATTTTGTAGCAAAGAATGAGAAGTTCCAGGGTTATGTGGCTCAGGTGGCAGAGCAGGCGATGGAGACGAAAGCCGCGGATATCGAAGCGTTCCTCGCGGAGCCGTGGAAATTCGATACGACCAAGACGGTGAATGAGGCGCTGGCAGGCCAGATCGCGGTCATCGGAGAGAATATGAACATCCGCAGATTTGCTCAGGTAAAAGAGGATGCAGGATTTATCGCTTCCTACACACATATGGGCGGCAAGATCGGCGTTCTCGTAGATGTAGTGACGGATGTAGTGAACGACGAGATCAGAGAGATGGCGAAGAATGTCGCGATGCAGGTGGCGGCGCTCAAGCCGCTGTATACTTCCGATGCAGAGGTGAGTGCGGATTATATTGAGCACGAGAAAGAGATTCTTCTTGCGCAGATCAAGAACGATCCGAAGGAATCCCAGAAGCCGGAGAAGGTTATCATGGGTATGATTCAGGGCCGTATCAAGAAGGAACTCAAAGAGATCTGTCTGCTGGATCAGGTTTACGTCAAGGCGGAGGATGGCAAGCAGTCGGTTGGCCAGTATGTGGCTCAGGTAGCGAAGGCTAATGGAGCGAATGTCACGATCAAAGGCTTTGTTCGCTATGAGACCGGTGAAGGCATCGAAAAGAAGCAGGAGGACTTTGCGGCGGAAGTGGCAAAGCAGATGGGAAACAACTAATTGATCTGCCCATTTTTGAAACATTCTATGCGAATGACTCCGGAAAGATTCTTTTGAAACATTCTTTCCGGATGACTGCAGAAAGGTTCTACGGATAAGAAGGCTTCCGGTACATGTTTGTACCGGAAGTTTTTTGCTTTCCTGACAATTTATAAATACAGAGACAGTCAATGGCCTCCGGAAAGGAACCGCTCCGGGGTCTGAGACCTTTTTTAGTGATTCAATTGTCAAAACAGATAAAAACACGAAAAAAGTACAAGACAATTTATGGATTCTGTGTTAAAAAGATAATAACGAAACTCGAAAGAAAATTGGGAGGACATGATGATACGACTTGAACTGAATGAGAACTGGAAGATGCGGGCGCTGCCTGAAACGGAAACGTCCATTTCTTCTGCCCGGGAGGAGGAATATATTCCTGCGGTGGTGCCGGGCTCGGTGTATACGGATCTTCTGCGGGAAGGAAAGATGGAAGATCCGTTCTGGAAGGATAATGAGGATAAGGCTCTTCGCCTGATGGATCAGGATTATGAATATGTGACGGAATTTGACTGCCCGGAAGAACTGCTCTCCTGTAAGAGAGTGCTTCTGCATTTTGACGGCGCAGATACGATTGCTGACGTTTATTTGAACGGAATGCTTCTTGGTTCGCCGTGCAATATGCATCGTATCTGGGAGTATGAACTGAAAGGCAGGAACGGAGATATTTTGAGAAAAGAGAGCAACGAACTGCGCGTTGTTTTTTCTTCTCCGACGAAATATATCGCGGAAAAGTATGCTGACCGTCCGACCAAAGGGAGCGCGGACGCCATGGATGGCTTTGTACATATCCGGAAGGCGCACTATATGTTTGGCTGGGACTGGGGCGCACATTTACCGGACGCAGGGCTGTTTCGCCCGGTATTGCTGCTCGGCATGGATGCGGCCAGAATTGACAGTGTGTATGTGACTCAGGAGCATATCTGCGGGACAGAACATATCGGCTATGCGAAAAATGCCGTGCGAAGCCCGGAAACGGTGGAGAAGGTACGGCTGCATCTGGACATTGCGGTGGATTCGGGCAGTGCGTCAGATGCAAAAGGCGCTGCAAGTATTACAGGAACAGCTGCTCCTGTATTTGAATACCGCGTGACCGTGACGGACCCGGACGGCAGGACTTTGAGCGCGGCGTTTTCCGATCCGGCGGCGGAGATTGAGATTGAACAGCCGCAGCTCTGGTGGCCGAACGGGTACGGGGATCAGAAGCTGTATACCGTGACGGTAGAACTGATGGATGCAGCTGCAGGAAGCGCCGTATTGGATACCTGGACGCGCCGCATCGGACTTCGTACCATGACGATGCACAGGGAAAAGGACCAGTGGGGCGAGTCATTTGCCTGCCAGGTCAACGGTGTGGACATTTTTTCGATGGGTGCGGACTATATTCCGGAGGATCACCTGCTCGGGCGGGTGACGCCGCAGACGACCCGCACGCTGCTGGAAAAATGTAAGTGGGCGAATTTTAACGCGATCCGTGTCTGGGGCGGCGGCTATTATCCGGAAGACTGGTTTTATGATGCCTGCGATGAACTTGGCCTGGTTGTATGGCAGGACTTCATGTTTGCGTGCGCGGTGTATGATCTGACGCCGGAATTTGAGGAGAATATCCGGGCGGAGTTTGCGGACAACATCAAGAGACTGCGTCATCACGCCAGTCTTGGCCTCTGGTGCGGCAACAATGAGATGGAATCTTTTGTCGATGAGCGCAACGAGTGGGTTTCGAAGCCGCAGGAAGTGCGTGATTATCTGCTGATGTATGAGCGCGTGCTCCCGGAGGAGCTGGCGAAATACGACCCGCAGACCTTTTACTGGCCGTCAAGTCCGTCGTCAGGCGGCAGCTTTGACAACCCGCAGGATCCGAACCGCGGCGATGTGCATTACTGGCAGGTATGGCACGGAGACAAGCCATTTACTGAATATCGGAAGTATTATTTCCGCTATCTGTCCGAGTTTGGCTTCCAGTCGTTCCCGACGATGAAGACGATCGAGCAGATCAGTGACGATCCGGCTGACTACAATATTTTTTCTTACGTGATGGAGAAACATCAGCGCAACGGCAGCGCGAACGGCAAGATCATGAACTACATGCAGCAGACTTACCGTTATCCGTCCGACTTTAAGACGGTGCTTTACGCGTCGCAGCTGCTGCAGGCGGACGGTATCCGCTATGGCGTCGAGCATTTCCGCCGGAACCGCGGGCGCTGTATGGGAGCAATCTACTGGCAGCTCAATGACTGCTGGCCGGTGGCTTCCTGGTCCTCTATCGACTACTGCGGCCGCCTGAAGGCACTGCATTATTACGCGAAGCGTTTCTTTGCCCCGCTGATGATTTCCTGCGAGGAGCAGGGACTTATGACCTCCGGGAAAGAACTGGTGCGCGAGCACTTTGATTTCGAGAAGTCCATCCGCCTGAATGTGGCGAATGAGACAATGCACGATGAGACCGTGACTGTCCGCTGGGCGCTGCGCGACCCGTCGGCGAAGATTCTGCGCAGCGGCGAGAACGAGATTTTCGTGCCGGCGCTTACGAGCGTCTGGCTGGACAAAGTCGAGTTCCCGGATGCAGATATTTATCGTGAGTACATCAGCTATGAGCTGGAAAAAGAAGGAGAGATTGTATCAGAAGGCACTGTGAACTTCTCTTATCCGAAATATTTCCGCTACGAGAATCCGCAGCTGACCTGCCGCGTGATCGGAGACGAGATTGAAGTGACGGCCTCTGCTTACGCAAAGAGTGTGGAGATTCTCAATGAGAACGAGGATCTGATCCTCTCTGATAACTACTTTGACATGAACGCCGGAACAAAACGCGTGAAGATCGAGAGCGGAGACGCTTCAAAGCTGCGCCTGCGGAGCGTGTATGACATCCGGTGATCGTGCGGACACTTTCGGATATGGGCGCTGCAGAACAGGTTTATAGCTGAAAGGGTTTAAGAATGCTTCTTTTTATCAGGAGAGGCATTCTTTTTTTGAGAAGTCTTTTTCAGTACTGCATCCGGTTCTTTCTCCGGCAGTTCTTCTTTATCCAAAGGACCGAGCACACGCGCGACCAGTTCCATGGCGTAGATGAGAACCGGAACCACGACCGTACATACAATGGAAGCCATCAGCAGATTCTGTGCCTGCGGGCTGGAACTCAGCGCGAGGACCAGTGTTGCGGCATACATTCCGACAAGTAAGATTACGCCGACCATGGCGGCGATACGTTTGATTTTTTTCATTTTATTATTGCCTTTCCTGTTTCTATAATGCTTCGTAACCGGACAGGTACGGAACAGTTAGAAAAATATACTGTATTGTATCAGACTCCATGCAAAAAGGGAAGCAGAATCTCTGTGACTGTGGTGCGTTTGCTGCTATAAATTTTACTTATAGCCAGCTATAGTCAGAAGAAATTTGACGAATCAGGAAATCTGGTTTATGATTAGTCCAGATTTCAGAAAACGCAGTTGCACCGCATTACAGATCAGATCTTACAGCAGAACCGATTTCGCAGCAGATCAGATTATCGCCGGGGCGCTGCCGGAAAAGAGGAGGATTTCATTATGAAGAGAACAATCGCAAAATTACTGGTACTTAGCCTGACGGTCACCGCAGTAGCGGGACTTTCTGTAACAGCGTCCGCGGACGAGGATAAGGTCATCACCGTAGCAGCTTCTTCCACACCGCACGCGGAGATCCTGGAAGCGGCGCGCGAGGCGCTGGAAGCGGAAGGATGGGAGCTGGAAGTGGAGATTTTCTCCGACTATGTACAGCCGAACACGGTCGTAGCCGAGGGAGAGATTCTGGCGAATTATTTCCAGCATATCACCTATCTGAACGAGTTTAATGAAGAATATGGCACCGATCTTGTGAGCGTAGCGGGGATTCATTATGAGCCGTTCGGTATTTATCCGGGAACGAAGTCCAGTCTGGATGAGCTCGAAGACGGTGACGTGATTGCGGTACCGAATGACACGACGAATGAAGCGAGAGCCCTTCTTCTGCTTGAGGCGAATGGTATTCTGACGCTGAGCGAGGATGCCGGTCTTACTGCTACGAAAAATGACATTGTATCGGAATCGGTGGACGTAGAGATCCTTGAAGTAGAGGCGGCACAGGTATCGCAGTATACTTCGGAAGTGGCGCTTGTAGTCCTGAACGGCAATTATGCTCTGGAAGCCGGACTTTCCGTATCAGAGGATGCGATCGCTTATGAGAGTTCTGATTCTGAAACAGCTGCAGCGTATGTAAATGTTATTGCGGTAGCGGCGGGCAACGAGGACAATGAAGGTGTACAGGCACTGGTAGCCGTACTTCAGTCCGATGAGATCAAGGAATACATCAACGAAACCTACGACGGCGCGGTGCTTCCGTATGAGGAGCCGGCAGAGGACGCTGAGGCAGAGACAGAAGCGGCCGAGACCGAGGCAGTGACAGAGTAAAGGTTGTTTGGATGATGGACAAAAAGACCGCCCCTGGCAGCAGGCTGGCGGTCTTTCCATTGTCTCAGGCATTCTGTTTTTGTTAAAAAGTAACTGATTCAGAACAGCAGGCCACAGGTCTACGCTCCGCTCCGGTCGGCGCCTGTGTCCTCGATTTTTTGCGAAAATCGGGACATGAAACGAGCGTCACTGGCGCTCAGCGCCTGTTTTTTCATTTCGATGCTGTTCTGAACTGTTAAGTTAAAAATATAATGCATGTCATAAAAAAATATGTTATGATGGGCAAAGGAATGAGCGGACATAAAAATTTTTGAACGGAGTCATGTATGGAACCTATTATTAAAATACAGAATCTGGACAAGGAGTTCCGGCAGAAGAACACTGAGGTGCACGCCCTGCGCGGCGTTTCGCTGGACATTTACAAGGGTGATATTTACGGCATCATCGGTATGTCCGGCGCGGGGAAAAGCACGCTGGTGCGCTGCCTGAATTTTCTGGAACGCCCGACAGCGGGAACGGTCATTGTGGACGGAGAGGATCTGTCGGCGCTTTCCGATAAAGAACTGCGGGAAAAGAGAAAAAATATCGGTATGATCTTCCAGCATTTTAACCTGCTGATGCAGCGAAGCGTGTTGGATAACGTATGCTTTCCGATGGAGATTGCCGGTGTGAAGAAATCGGAGGCGCGGAAAAAAGCGCTGGAATATCTGGAGATCGTCGGCCTTACGGAAAAGGCGAACGCCTACCCGGTGCAGCTTTCCGGCGGGCAGAAGCAGCGTGTCGCGATCGCGCGTGTGCTGGCTTCTGACCCGAAGATCCTGCTCTGTGATGAGGCGACGAGCGCACTCGACCCGCAGACGACGAAGTCGATCCTTCAGCTTTTGAAGCAGATCAACCGCGAGTACGGGATTACGATCGTCGTGATCACGCATGAGATGGCTGTGGTGCAGGAGATCTGCAGCCATGTGGCGATCATTGATCAGGGCAATCTTGTAGAGCACGGTACCATGGAGGAGATTTTCCTTTCTCCCAAATCAAAAGAGGCGAAGCGCCTGATCTATCAGGGGTATGAGAATGTCGCGGAGATGAAAGGTAAGCGCTGCGTGCGCATTGTGTTTTCCGAGAATTCCTCGTATGAGCCGGTGATCGCCAACATGGTGATGGCGTTTAAGACGCCGGTCAATATCCTGTACGCCAACACCCGCAATCTGGACGGCGTGGCGAAGGGAGAGATGGTGCTGCAGCTTCCGGAGGATGAACCGATGGCGGAGAAGATGATAGTCTGGCTGAAAAACGCAAAACTGGCAGTGGAGGAGTTGGAAAATTATGTTGGACAGTAGTACGATTGAGATGATAATTGAGGGCATCGGCGAGACCCTCTGGATGACCTGTATGTCGACCCTGTTTGGCTACATCATCGGCCTCCCGCTGGGAGTGCTGCTGACGGTGACCGGGGCGGACGGCATCAAAAAGAATCCGGTTGTTTACAAAATCGTGGATGTGATCACGAACCTGCTGCGGAGCGTGCCGTTCCTGATCCTGATGATCACGATCCGGCCGCTCACCCGTCTGATCGCCGGCAAGAGCTACGGCGCAACGGCGACGATCGTGCCGCTGACTGTCGCGGCGGCTCCTTACATCGCCCGTATGGTCGAGTCTTCTTTAAAGGAAGTGGACCGCGGCGTGATCGAGGCGGCGCAGAGTATGGGCGCAAGCGTCTGGGAGATTATCTGGAAGGTACTGCTTCCGGAAGGCCGCACCTCTCTGGTTGTAAACGCGACGATCGCCATGAACACGATCCTCGGCTACTCCGCAATGTCCGGCGCCTGCGCGGGCGGCGGACTCGGTGATATTGCTCTGCGCTATGGCTACCAGCGGTGGATGCCGAAGATATTGATGATAACAGTTGTGCTGCTCGTGATTCTGGCGCAGCTGATTCAGATGATCGGGATGTTCTGTTCGAGGGTGATCGACCGCAGACGGACATGATGATCGGGAATAAGTAATTATCAGGTACGGAACAGTTACGAGGGTAACACTATGAAACACCGAAGATGGACCATGCGGTCGGCAATCCTGATATCCTGCATAGCGAGCGTCCTGATCGCGCTTTTGCTGCAGACGTTTTTGTTTCAGCGTTCCCTCCGGCAGCAGATCCGCACGGAAAGCGTGACGGAGAATGAGACGGCGCTCGGAAGGATGCAGACGGATATCGCTTCTTTTATTTTTAATTTCAAATCAGAAATGCTGACGACCTACAATGAGAGTGACCTGATGGAAGGCTTGCGGGCTGCCGCGTCGGATGAGGACGCGGACCTGAAAGCCTTTTATTGGCGTACCTGGTATCTGGGACGGAAACGCTTTACGAATGACGACCGGCTGCTTGCCATGTATCTCTATGATGCCAATGACAATCTGGTCAGTACCTATCGATATAACTGTACGACCTTTCCCAGAAATATTTACAATGCGGATTATGATATGAATACAGAGAGCGTCACGGAGTATCTTGAGAGCGACCGGAGTGATCTGCTGATCACGGGATATTACAATCCGGATGTGGGTAAGAATGTTGTGCGTTTTGTCCTGAAACTGCATACCTATGACGAGGAACGGCTGGATCTCGGGTATCTGGTCTGCGACATTGACGCGGCTGCGCTCGTCACAATCATGGAAAAGTATGTGGATGTGACGCAGGTCTGTCTCTGGCTGCAGCCGCTTGGAGACCGGGCGGTCGCTGTGACCGGGGACAGTTCGCAAGAACAGGTGAGTATGAGAGAGGAAGTCTCGGAGATCATAGAAAACTCCTATGAGGAAGTCAGTCTGGGAGATGAATACGAAAATTACTATCTGATCCAGGTGGGGCAGGAGGAGTATAATCTTACAGCGTTTGCGCTTGTCTCTCAGTCGCTGATGACCGCGACGCAGCAGACTCTGGTGAGGACCCTGATCGTGATTATGATCCTGATGATTGCCGCGGTCAGTCTGATTGTAATTGTTCTTACCGGCTGGCTGACAAAGCCGCTGGAGGAAATGCGAAACAGTATTGAGCGGATCAAAAACGGGGAGACGGATCTGCGCGTACAGCCTGCAGGATGGTCGGAAGAAGTGGAAGTCCTCGGTACAGAGTTTAATGAGATGCTGGACCAGATCCAGGCGATGGCACAGGAAGAATATAAGTACAAGCTGATGGTGGAGCGGACGGAGTACAAAATGCTGCAGGCGCAGATCAATCCGCATTTTCTGTATAATACGCTGGATACCATGAGCGGGATCGCAAATGCGCAGAACTGTCCGCTGGTCAGCGGCCTGTGCAGTTCGCTGTCGGCCATTTTCCGTTACAGTCTGAATATGACGGATGAGCTTTCAACGGTACAGCAGGAAATGGCGCATGTCCGAAACTATCTCTATGTGATGGATGTGCGCAACGGTTCATCGATTGCCTATGACTATCAGATTGACAGCGATACACTGAATCTTTCGCTGCCCAGGATCTGCCTGCAGCCCATCGTGGAGAACGCGATCACGCACGGACTGCGGAATGTGAGGAGAAAAGATAAATGTCTGCGGATCAGTGCGAAGCGCTCAGCCGGCAAACTGGTCGTGACCATCAGTGATAACGGGATCGGCATGAACGCCGGTGAGATGAACCGGGCGCTGGAAGCGAACGATCCGAAACGCGTGGAGAGCGGTGTGTCGATCGGGATTCTGAATGTAAATGCGCGCTTGAAGCGGCTGTTCGGAAAGATATACGGCCTGCGCATTGAGAGCGAACCGGGAGAGGGCACGACCGTGATCCTGATGGTTCCGGCGGTGGAGAGCGGGACGAATCCGGCAGAGAAAATAACGGAATAAAAGGAACATAAGGAGAACAAGCTATGAATGCGAGGATATACCGTGTGCTGGCGGCGGACGACGAGTATTGGAGCCGTGAAAATATCCGCAATCTGCTTCCGTGGGAGGAATATTCTTTTGAATTTCTGGAACCGGCCTGTGACGGGGAGGAAGTGCTGGAACGCATTCCGGAGGAACGGCCGGACATCATTCTGACGGACATCAACATGCCTTTTCTGAACGGTCTGGAAATGCTGGAGCGCATACATAAGGAGTATCCGGAGATCATCACGGTCGCGATCAGCGGCTATGACGATTTCCAGAAGGTGAAAGGCGTGTTTATCTCCGGAGGCATTGATTATCTGCTAAAACCTGTCGGTAAGGAAGAACTGATTGCGGTTCTTACGAAAGCGCTGGGCATTCTGGAGGAGCGCGAGGCAAAAAAAGAGCAGGACGAGAGTATCCGCCAGCAGGAATATCGTCTGTCCTCTTATCTGGAAGATGGAGAATATTCAGCGCTTTTATCAAAGAAGCTGTATGGAGGCGGGGACGCGCAGCCTCATGTATCCAGCACACGCACCTTCTCCGAAGTGGCAACAGTGATGGTCAAATTCTACGATATCACGGAGATCGCTGCGGGTTTTAATCACGATGCGCTTATGACTTCCTTCAATATAAAAAGCAGGCTGCGGGAACTGTTTGGGGATACGGGGAAAACGGTGATCTTTAACTATCGCAATAAAATGTCGGAGTTTTTGCTTGCAGGAGCGGCGGATGCCGGAAAGCTGGAACGGTTTGCGGCAAACGTGCTGCGCGAATTTCCTCTGGAAACTTATGGCCCGGTATCTGTGGTGCTGCATGAGCAGGCCAGCTCTCTTGACGACATCGGCACGATTTACCGGGAAATGATTGCGGCGCTGATGACGAGGCCGTTTGGGCGCTCGCATTCGATCCTGCACTGTATACAGAAACCGCAAAAGCCCGGGGAGCGCGAGGATCTTTTCTATATGGATTCCTGCGCTGCGCCTTTAAAAGAACAGACGCAGCCGGATGCAGGAAATACGCAGGACGGGATATCCGCATGTAAGGGCGCTGATATTCGTCTGGAGGACGAACTGTCTCATCTTTTATCTGCAAAACAGAAGACGGCTGCAGAACATCTGATCTTTGATGCATCCTGCTTTGCCACCTGTGAGGAGGATGGCTGGACCTATCTGGATGTGAAGCAGTATGTAGGGCGGGTGACGAATATTCTTTATGGCTTTGTTCGCGACCGGATGCCGGAACTGACTGCGCAGATTGAGGAATCTATGGAAAACATTGATTATTATATGAAATGTCTGGATGCGAAATCCATGATTTCCTCTCTGCGGATTTTTCTGGACAGCCTGTGGGCAAATGACAGCCGGAAGGACAGCGATTCTGTGATGGCGCAGGTGGAGCATATTCATGCCTATATAGAAAAATCGTATTATGAGACATTTACCCTGACATCGCTTGCGGAACAGTATCATGTAGATGCCAGCTACCTCTCGCGGACCTTCAGTAAAACCTATGGGGAGACGATCACCGCGTTTCTGACCCGCACCCGCATGGAGCACGCCATCGAGCTGATGCGCGATCCGGACCGGAAGCTGGAGACGATTTCCATGCTGGTCGGTTATGATGACTATAATTATTTCAGCCGCGTCTTTCGTAAGAAAATGGGCGTCAGTCCGAGCGAGTACAGGGGACGGATGATGTGAACGAAGTTCAGAACAGCAGGCCACAGACCATTATAAAGCTGTTCTGAACTGGTTTACAAAAATTTAAGGGTAAATTCCGCAAATATGTCCTAACTGTGAAAAGCCGGATTATGATTTACTGTAAGTACCGAACCGGGAACGTGAATCTATGATCCGGTTTTACAAATTTTAAGGAGGTTTTTCATTATGAGAAAAACATGGAAGAAAGTTGTTGCGGCAACAGCAACGGCTGCAATGCTCGGCTCCAGCCTTGGCGCCGGTGCAGTTACGGTATCTGCAGCAGACGACATCACGATCGGCGTATCGATCTGGAGTTCCACAGACGTTCTGGGAAGCCAGTGCAAGGCAATCATCGACAAGGCTGCGGACGCTCTTGGCGTAAGCGTAATGTATGTAGACCAGGGCCACGTATCTGAGGAAGTTACCGCTTCTGTTGAGACGCTCTGCGCGGCTGGCTGCGACGGCATCATCATCTGCAACTCCGCAGATTCCGAGATGACTTCCGCGATCCAGACCTGCGATGCGTACGGCGTTTATCTGACCCAGTTCTTCCGCATCATCTCCGAGGAGAACAGCCCGGAAGTATATCAGACCGCATGTGATTCTGAGTACTACCTTGGCGCGGTTCATGAGGATGAGGTAACGAACGGCTATACACTGGTAAATCTTCTTCTTGAAAACGGCGACCGCAACATCGGTCTTGAAGCATGGACGGTAGGCGATGCGACATTCCAGCTCAGATGGCAGGGATATCAGCAGGCAATTGACGAGTGGAACGAGGCGAACCCGGATGATCAGGCGACGATGACTGACCCGGTATACGCGAACACCTCCTCTGAGGAAGGCGCTTCCGTAGCACTTTCTCTCGTAAACTCCAATCCGGATATGGACGCTCTGATCGTTGCAGGCGGCGGCGGTGACCCGCTTGTTGGTGCAATCGGCGCTCTGGCAAACGAAGGCCTGACCGGCGAGATCGACGTTGTTTCCACAGACTTCCTGGATGACCTGGCTGAGCAGCTGGAATCCGGCGGAATGTTTGCAGAGTCCGGCGGACATTTCTGCGACCCGCTGTTTGCGTTCCTGATGACCTACAATGCAATCCAGGGCAACTACACCAAGGAAGCAGGCACATTCGGATATGAGATCTTGTTCCCGTATCTGTATGTATCCTCCTCTGAGGACTATGCAAACTATGTAACCTACTTCGTAGATGACGATCCGTACACAGATGAAGAGATCGTTGAGATGGCAGGCTACAGCTTTGACGACCTGAATACCGCAGCGACATCGCTCTCCATCGAGGACGTGATTTCCCGCCACAGCAACTAATGCAGACAGGAATATCGCAGAAGCGAAGATCTGAAAGGATCTTGTTATAAGAAAATAAAGAGGTACAGGCACGCCTTGTGCGTGCCTGTCTTGCTGATGCGCAGGACTGCGCAGCGGGCAGGAGAAAATCACTCTGCCCGATTGCGTTAATTTTTAAGGAGAATATGGATTATGAAAAAACTGAAACAAAGCCAGTATTACGGAATCCTTCTGCTGCTCCTGATGCTTGTGGCTTTCTGGGCAGTCTTTAAAATCCTTGCGCCGGCTACTTTCGGCTCTCCGGACAAGCTGATGACGTACATGAAATCAGCGCTGATCTATGCGGTCGGCGGCTGCGGCCTGTATTTCATCTGCTCGATGGGACCGTTTGATATGAGTGTCGGCGCCAACATTGTTTTATCATCGATCATTGCCTGTAACATGAGCGAGCGCTTTGGCTATCTCGGTCTGGTGATCGCTCCGGTCATAGTCGGCACTATCATCGGCTTTATCAACGGAATGGTGTACATCAAGCTTCATATTTCCTCCCTGATCGTTACGGTTGCGCTGTCTCTGATCTATGAGGCGCTGAGTGTGTACGCGACCAATGGCAAAAACGTGATCCTTTCCACGGATTACCGGGCGTTCGGCGACTATCCGGCGAACCTGATCCTGGCCCTGGTGGCTTACCTGCTGTGCGCATTTATTCTGAAATATACCAAGGTCGGCACCTATACCTACGCGATCGGCAGCAATGAGGTCGTGGCAAAGAATATGGGTGTCAACGTGGCGAAATATAAAGTTGTAGCGTTTACACTGGCAGGCATGTTTTTTGGCCTGCAGGCGATTCTGACCATCAGCTTTGGTACTTCGATGACCTCGGCGACGAACCTTTCCTCCATGAGCCGGAACTTTACGCCTCTGATGGGTACGTTCTTCGGTCTGGCGTTCAAGAAATACGGCCATCCGGTCATCGCGATCGTGGTCGGTGAGATGATCATTCAGCTCATGTTCAACGGTTTCGTGGCACTGGGCGCTCCGACGACCATTCAGAACGTGGTAACCGGCGCGGCGCTGCTTCTGATCGTGACGCTGACAACCAAGCCGACCAAGGGTGCAGTGGTGAAATAAGGAGGACAATTATGGGTGAAGTATTATTAAAAGCGGATAATATCGATAAGCATTTCGGAATTACGCATGCCCTGGATCATGTCTCCCTTACCTTTGGAAAAGGAGAGATCCATGCGCTGATCGGTGAGAATGGTTCCGGAAAGTCCACACTGACGTCTTGCCTGACCGGCATTTATCAGAAGGATTCCGGTACGTTTACTCTTGAAGGAAAAGAAATCACCGCGAAAAACCAGGTAGAGGCGAACCATCAGGGCGTGGCGATCGTCGTGCAGGAGATGGGTACGCTTTCCGGACTGACGGTGGCGGAAAATATTTTCCTGGGCAATGAGAATGATTTCATCAGCCACGGAATCAAAAATACCTCGGCGATGAACAAAAAGGCGCAGGAATATCTGGACAGCTACGGGTTCAATTACATAGACGCGACCCGTGTGATCGATGATTACAATTTTGAGGAGAGAAAGCTGATCGAGATTGTGAAATCGACTTATTTCAATCCGAAGGTGCTGGTAGTCGATGAGACAACGACCGCGCTCGGCCAGAAAGGTCGTGAGGAGCTGTTCAAGGTCATGCACAAGATCCGCGACGAGGGCAACTGTGTCATTTTTATCTCTCACGATCTGGAGGAAGTCATTGAGCAGGCGGACAACATCAGCGTCCTGCGTGACGGCGTGATGATCGGTTCCATTTCTAAAGCTGAGGCGACGACAGATAAGCTGAAGCAGATGATGGTTGGCCGTGAGATCGGCGAGAACTACTACCGCACAGACTATGGCGAGAAGATATCCGACGAGGTCGTGATCTCCGTGAAAAATGTGACGGTAAAGGGCCAGATTGAGAATCTGTCTCTGGAGCTGCATAAGGGTGAGATCCTTGGCATCGGCGGTCTTTCCGAGTGCGGTATGCATGAGGTTGGAAAAGCGATTTTCGGCGCTTCTTATTTCAGGGAAGGCTCGGTGACACTCGGCGACGGCACCCCGATCAACTCCATCCCGGACGCCATCAAGCACAGCATGGCTTACGCGTCGAAGGACAGAGATAATGAATCTCTTGTTATCAACGATACGATCGGTGAGAACATCTGCCTTCCGTCCCTGGAGGATCTGAAGAAGAACGGAATCCTGCTGGGTAAGAACATGAAAGCATTCGCGGAGAAATACGCGGCGCAGATGAGTACCAAGATGACGGGTGTGGATCAGTTTGTATCCGCTCTTTCCGGCGGCAACAAGCAGAAGGTCGTGCTGGCGCGCTGGATCGGCAAGGATTCTGACCTGATCATTCTGGACTCCCCGACCCGCGGCATTGATGTCAAGGTCAAGGCGGACATCTACGCCATGATGGATAATATGCGTAAGAGCGGAAAATCCATTATTATGATTTCGGAGGAAATCATGGAACTGTTGGGTATGGCAGACCGGATCCTGATCATGAAGGACGGAAAGATCAACGGCGAATTCTTCCGCTCGGAGTCTCTGAAAGATACGGATCTGATCAATAACATGATTTAAGGGGGTAAGCTAATGGATACAACAGTAAAAAAAGACTCGGCTGAGAAGATTCCGTTTCTGGAACGGCCGATGGTGCGTACCATTCTTCCCATTGCCGGATTTGTCGTGATTTGTGTTATTTTTGCCATTCTGACGGATGGAAAGCTGTTTCGCCCGAAGAACCTGACGCTGCTGCTTTCCCAGTCCTATATGCTGCTGATCTCCTCGATCGGCGTGTTCATGATCATGACAATGGGCGGGCTGGATTTCTCACAGGGCTCGATGCTCGGTGTGTGTTCGATCGTCATTTGCTATCTGTCGCACTACAACATCGTCCTCGCGATTATCGGCGGGGTGGTCACCGGCGGACTGATCGGTCTGATCAACGGTTACTTTAATGTAAAACGGAAGATCACCAGTTTTATCGTAACCATCTGTACGATGTACCTGTTCCGCGGCGTGGTAGCTTACGCAACGACGAGTTCTCCGGTGTACGCGGTCAGCGATATTTCCAAATACAATACTCTGCCGTTCATGCTGACGTTTACGGTCATCATCTTTGCAGTCACCTTTTTCGTCTTTACCTTCACCGGTCTCGGCTCCAGACTGAAAGCGATCGGCGCAGGCGAGACGGCTGCGCGGTATGCAGGTATCCGCGTGGAGCGCACAAAGATGCTGATCTTTATGACGGCCGGCTGCATTACCGGTCTGGCGGCGTTCGTCAATTCCGTAAAGGTAGGCTCGGTGACATCCACGGCGGGCAACCAGCTTGAGACACAGATCATGATCGCGCTGGTGCTTGGCGGAATGCCGGTCAACGGCGGCGCAAAGGTAAAATTCTACAACATCATTCTCGGCGTCATGACCTACAAGATTCTTTCCAGCGGTCTGGTTATGCTGATGATCTCCACGCAGATGCAGCAGCTCATCCTCGGCATCATCTTCCTCGTGGAAGTGGCGCTGTTCAGCGACCGCAAGACGGGTATGATCGTGAAGTAAAGGATTTCCTTTCGAATCATATTGTAACAGACAAAAAAGTGTACAGAACGTACACTTTTTTGTTGACCAAAAATCAAAGCAATATTATTATGGATACGAAAATGAGTTCCGGGAGGAATACACATATGATAGCAATCATAGATTACGACGCTGGCAACTTAAGGAGCGTGGAGAAAGCCCTTGCCTCTTTGGGAGAGGAGACCGTCATCACGCGCGATCCTGATGAAATCCTGTGTGCGGACAAGGTCATACTGCCCGGTGTCGGCGCATTTGGCGACGCGATGGGGAAGCTGCATCAGTATCATCTGGCTGACGTGATCCGCGAGGTGGCGAATAAGGGTACGCCATTTCTTGGCATCTGCCTTGGGCTGCAGTTGTTGTTTGAATCCAGCGAGGAGTCGCCCGGCGTGGAGGGACTTGGCATCTGCAGGGGGCAGATTTTGCGGATACCGGACTATGCGGGCTTAAAGATTCCCCACATGGGCTGGAATTCTCTGAACTTTGACCATCCGGGACGGCTGTTTGCCGGAATACCGGAGGAGTCCTATGTCTATTTCGTACATTCCTATTACCTGAAAGCGTCGGATCCTTCTATTGTGACAGCATCCACGCACTATTCAGCAGATATCCACGCATCTGTCGAGCAGGGCAACGTCTTTGCCTGCCAGTTCCATCCGGAAAAGAGCAGTCAGGTGGGACTTGCGATATTGAAAAATTTTATTGAACTGTAAAAGAAAAACGGGAGAGAGAATAAAGTTATGTTTACAAAACGTATCATCCCCTGTCTGGATGTAAAAAACGGCCGCGTGGTCAAGGGCGTGAATTTTGTGAATCTGAGAGACGCGGGCGATCCGGTTGAGATCGCGGCTGCCTATGATAAGGCGGGTGCGGATGAAGTGGTTTTTCTGGATATCACGGCCTCCTCGGACGCGCGCAATACGGTCGTGGACATGGTGCGCGAGGTGGCGAAGAAGGTGTTTATTCCGTTCACAGTCGGCGGCGGCATCCGCACAGTTGAGGACTTCCGGCTGCTGCTGCGGGAGGGCGCGGATAAAATTTCCATCAATTCCGCTGCGATCATGAATCCGCAGCTGATCTCTGATGCCGCGGAAAAATTTGGGCGGCAGTGCGTTGTGGTGGCGATTGACGCAAGACGCAGGGCAGACGGATCCGGCTGGAATATTTATAAAAACGGCGGCCGTGTTGATATGGGCATTGACGCTGTCGAGTGGGCAATGAAAGCGGATCAGCTGGGCGCCGGGGAAATCCTGCTTACCAGTATGGACTGCGACGGCACGAAGGCGGGGTATGACATTGAACTGACCCGCACGATCGCGGAGAACGTATCCGTTCCTGTCATTGCTTCCGGCGGTGCCGGAACAAAGGAACACTTTTATGACGCGCTGACAGAAGGAAAAGCGGACGCTGCGCTGGCGGCTTCCCTGTTCCATTACAAGGAGCTGGAGATCTGCGAAGTGAAGCAGTACCTTAAGGAGCGCGGGGTGAGCGTGAGACTTTGAGCAGTTCTCCAGAACTGTTTGCAGATAGAAAGCAGCTTACGACAGGCACAGTTTAAGAAAGGGGCGAGTATCGTGGCCGCAATATCCAATGACTGGCTGGTTCCGTTAAAACCGGAATTTTCCAAACCGTATTACGCAAAGCTGTATCGTCAGATCAATGAGGAATATAAAAGCCGCGTGGTCTATCCCCCCGCGGATGACATTTTCAACGCCTTTGCGTTTACGCCGCTCTCAAAGGTAAAGGCCGTGATTCTGGGACAGGATCCTTATCATGAAGAAGGGCAGGCGCATGGACTCTGCTTTTCGGTAAAGCCCGGCACGGAGATTCCGCCGTCTCTGGTGAACATTTACCGGGAACTGCATGAGGACTGCGGCTGTTATATACCGAACAACGGATATCTGACGAAGTGGGCGGATCAGGGAGTCCTTTTGCTTAATACCGTACTGACGGTACGGGCGCATCAGGCCAATTCCCACCGCGGCATCGGCTGGGAGGAGTTTACCGATGCGGCGATCCGTGCGGTGAACCAGATTGACCGCCCAATTGTCTTTATGCTCTGGGGACGTCCGGCGCAGATGAAAAAGTCCATGCTGGACAATCCGAAGCACCTGATCCTCGAGGCACCGCATCCGAGTCCGCTCTCCGCGTACCGCGGCTTTTTCGGCTGCCGTCATTTTTCCAGAGCAAACAAATTTTTAAAGCAGAACGGGATCGATCCCATTGACTGGCAGATCGAAAATATCTGATTGCTGATCATATCGCTGCGTATTTGTACAGAATGTACTTGCATCCTCAGAAAACTGTGGTATAATCGGGTGCAAGTAAATAATAGCGAAGTAGGAATCTATGCGTTAAGTGTTCATTGGATGGGGAGTCGCCATGAAACGAAAAATCCGGCCGCCGATGTGTCAATTCCCGGATGCATCTGGTATGGAAGAGGTTTACGATATATTTTCCGCACCCGTTGCTGCAATTATGAGGATTTGTAACATCTCATAATGTGGAGGGCATATTATTTATGGATGGTTCAGGCTGTCTTATTGGCGGCCGGGACTGCAGCCTGTTGACAGGCGTCCGGAGTGAGTACACCCGAGACTGCCTGCAGAGCTGCTGACAGCTTTCTGCAGTATGCTGCTGAATCTGTTATCTGCCCTGTACGGCTCTGGAGCTTGATGACTCCGGGACGCCATGTGCACATTATGGAGGTGTTTTATTATGCACAAAAGTAAAAAGACGGTATGGGATACCCATACCCTTGTGTTTCTTGGGCTTCTTGTTGCCATGCATATCGTTCTGACCCGTCTTCTGGTGATTGAACTCGGCTCTTACCGGATCACAGTTGGCGTGGTATGCACGATCCTTGCAGGACTCTGGTTTGGCCCGGTTGCCGGTGGAGCCTGCGGCATGGTCGCGGACCTGCTCGGCTGCCTGTTAAAGGGCTATGCGGTCAATCCGTTTATCACGGCTGCCGCGATGATGTGGGGCATTGTTCCGGCCTTATTCCGCCCGCTTTTGAATGGCACGAAGAAAAAGAAGGTTGTCTTTGTCTGCATCGGCGTTTTTCTGGCGTCCGTGTGCTCCACGCTTGGACTCACCACGACCGGCCTTGCGGTTTACAACGGCGGTGAATTTGTCGTGAGCTTTATGGCACTGATTCCGGGCAGACTGGTTCAGTGGTCGATCATGATGCCGGTTTACTGCGTGCTGAGCTCGCTCCTTTATCTGAGTCCATTGACCGGTTTTGTGGTGAATGCGTCAGGGACGAAGCGTGTGGATCATACTGTGGAAGTGTAGATAGGATTCCGTCTGATTCCCGACGGAAAGGGAAGGGGCTCCGCGAAAGCGGAGCCTTTGTCATACTCTTTTTTCTGTGGACAAACGGAAAAAACCGCGGTAAGATGATACACAAACAGGATTTTACCAAAAATCATTTTTTCAAAAAAGAAACAGCTGAAAAGAAAAAGAGGAATAAATGAAATTACCGTGCACAGGAAAGGATAACGGCATGAAGGACTTACAGGAACTGCGGCTGGAGATTGACGATGTGGATCAGCAGATTACGGAACTGTTCGAGCGGAGGATGGAGATCAGTGAGGAAGTCGCGCGCTATAAGATCGCGAACGGCAGAAAGGTTTTTGACAAGGAGCGTGAGCACAGCAAGCTGGAGTCGCTCGGGGCGATGGCGCATAATGATTTTAACCGCCACGGTGTGCAGGAACTGTTTTCCCAGATTATGTCCATGAGCCGCAAACTTCAGTATCAGCTTCTGGAGGAAAGCGGTGTGTCCGGCAGACTGCCGTTTATCGAGGTGGACGACATTGACCGGGAAAATATCCGGGTCGTCTATCAGGGGGTGGAAGGAGCATACAGCCACGCGGCAATGCAGCAGTTTTTCGGAAAGGACGTCAATTGCTTTCATGTGCGGACATTCCGTGACGCGATGGAGGCGATCGCTGAAGGCTCTGCGGATTACGCGGTGCTGCCGATCGAGAACTCATCAGCCGGAATCGTGGCGGACAACTATGACCTTCTCGTCAATTTTGAGAATTATATTGTGGGAGAACAGATCGTCAAAGTGGAACATGCGCTTCTCGGCCTGCCGGGTACGAAGCAGGAAAAGATCCGGAAGGTATATTCCCATGAGCAGGCGCTCTCCCAGTGCGAGGGATATCTGTACCGTAATCCCGAATGGCAGCTGATTCCGTATGACAATACTGCGCGGGCTGCGAAAAAGGTGGCGGAAGACGGGGATCCGGCGCAGGCGGCTGTGGGCAGTATTTTCGCGGCGGAGTATTTCGGACTGGAGGTGCTTCAGGAGAAAATCAATGATAACGAAGCAAACTCGACCCGGTTTATTGTGGTCACAAATCAGCGGATATTCCGGCATGGCGCGAAGAAGATCAGTATCTGTTTTGAGGTCCCGCATTCAAGCGGCTCTCTGTACAACATACTTTCGCATTTTATCTATAACAACCTGAATATGAATAAGATTGAATCCCGCCCGATTCCGGGAAGGAACTGGGAGTACCGCTTCTTCATTGATTTTGACGGCAATCTTGCAGATGGCGCTGTCAAAAATGCGCTGCGCGGTATTCGCGAGGAAGCAATTAATATGAAAATACTTGGAAACTATTAAGCAGTCTCACATATAAATGAAATACGGCGATGGAGGAAGATTTTCCGGGGATTGCCGGAATAAGAAGGCATAAAATGACAGTTTTAGAAGAATTGATCTTGTATCGGAATTTTGAAAACGGGCAGATTATTGAGGATATGTGCCGGATACTGGAGCAGATGGGGGATGAGAGTGCCGTTTCACATCCGCTTACTGGCACGGACGCAGAAGCCCGTGAACAGCTTCGGGAGCGCTTTTTTTCCTGCATGCATGCACTGATTGACCTTGCGGGCACGTATGGCTTTGAGGGAAACCTGTGGCACAATTATCTGGCGCTTCTGCTTGTAAACAATGAGAATGTGTTCAGCACCTCATGTGAGATCCGGGGAATTGCCGATGGCAGCCTGCTGACACTTGCAAAGCATGATTTCTCTGTTTTTATGAAGCTGTTCGCTCTGGATTTTTCCGGACTGGAAGAGAAGCTGGATGTCGGATTTTTTGAGGAAATCCTGCATTATCGGAGAGGAACCGCGGAGGGCAGAGTGTTCAACCGCCGCATCCGCGACCGCATCTGTGAACTGGCCAGGCAGCTGGCGGAAGTCTCATTGGCTTCAGACACGGAGGCGCCGCCGGGAACTTCGGTGAGTTCAGGAGCCGCGGCCATACCGATGCAGACGGATCCTGCTTTGGACCGGTTTACAGGCTATATGGTGCGGTTTTACCGGGAGTTCGGCGTCGGCAAGTTTGGGCTGCATAAGGCTTTCCGCGTCGAGCACGGGAAGGACGGGGTGCAGATCCTGCCAATTACGAATATCGCTCATGTGAAGCTGGATGATCTGGTGGGTTACGAGATCCAGAAAAAAAAGCTGATCGATAATACTGAGGCGTTTCTGAAGGGAAAAAAGGCGAACAATTGTCTGCTTTTTGGTGATGCCGGGACCGGAAAATCCTCCAGCATCAAAGGGATCCTGAACCGGTATTACGATCAGGGACTGCGTATGATTGAGATTTACAAGCATCAGTTTCAGGATTTGAACGCAGTGATTGCGCAGATCAAAAACCGCAATTACAAGTTTATTATCTATATGGATGATCTGTCTTTTGAAGAGTTTGAGATCGAGTACAAATACCTGAAAGCGGTGATCGAGGGCGGCCTGGAGCGAAAGCCGGAGAATGTCCTGATCTACGCGACATCGAACCGCCGCCACCTGATCCGGGAACAGTATGGCGACAATATGGAGGGAGACATCGGGAAACCGGCCGAAATTCATGCGACACATGGCGGCGACCTGCATGTTTCGGACACTGTGCAGGAGAAGCTGTCGCTTTCTTCGCGGTTCGGCGTCACGATTTACTTTGGATCGCCGGACAAAAAGCAGTTCCAGAACATTGTGCGGACACTGGCGGAGCGCTATGGTATCACGATGCCTGAAGAAGAACTGCTGGCCGAGGCAAATAAATGGGAATTAAGCCACGGCGGCCTGTCCGGCAGGACGGCTCAGCAGTTTGTCGATTACATTTCTGCCATGCAGTAGGGAGGTATCTATGGCTGTTAAAACGTTCGCGGCAGTCAGTATTGGCTCGGCCGTAACCGAGATGAAGATTTTCGAATTTACCCAGAAGCGTGTCATGCGGGAGATGGAGTGCGTCTCCACCCGTATCAACTTAGGCCTTGATGTGTATGAACAGGGGCGTATCAGCCGGGAGCATGTGGATGAACTCTGCGCGGTTCTGAACGATTTCAAACGCACAATGTCCGGCTATAAAGTGGCGTCTTACCGTGTATTTGCCACGAGCGCGTTCCGGGAATCGCGCAATAAGACGTTCCTCTGCGATTATATTGAGAAGCAGACCGGTCTGGATATCGATGTGTTTACGAATTCGGAACAGCGCTTTGTCGATTATCAGGCGATTGCCTCAGTCTCGGCGGAGTTTGAGAAAATCATTGCAAACGCGACCGCGATCGTTGATATCAGCGGGAGCAGTACGCAGATTTCCCTGTTTGATAAGGATAAGCTGATCACGACACAGAATATCCGTGTGGGCAATATTACGACCCGTGAGAACCTGATCCCTCTCTCGAAGAATGGAGAGCATTTTGAAAAACTGCTCCGTGAACTGATGGATTATGAACTGACCGGATTTACCAAGCTGTATCAGAAAGACCGCAAGATCCGCAATCTGATCGTTTTAGGCGGCGGTTTGAGTGAGATGCTCTCGATCAAGGAACAGAAGGAAATCCGGGATCTTCTGCGGAAAAGGGAGGCAGCCGCCCTGAAAACAGAGACGGCGGATATAAAGGCAGAGCCCGAGGAAAAGGATGCTGACAGGAAACGGATTCCTTCTCTTACGAAGGAACAGTATGAGATCATTTATAAGGATATGATCACCCGCACGCCGGATGAGATCGCGAAACGGTACAATCTGCCGTCTGACATGACGGACGCGATTATCCCGTCCGCGGTGATCTGCCGGAGCCTGATTGAGAACTTTGATGTCGATGTTGTGTGGATGCCGGGATTTTCCTTAAACGACGGCGTTGCTTATGATTACGGTGTGCGCATGGGTCTGCTTACCAGAAAGCACAGCTTTGACGAGGATATTCTCGCAGCCGCGCGGAGCATTTCCAAGCGTTACAAGGCCAATCAGGCGCATAACCGGAATATCGGGGATATCGCGGTGGAGATTTTTGACCGTATGAAGAAAGTGCACGGGCTGGGACAGCGGGAGCGGCTGCTTCTGCAGATTTCGGTCATCCTGCACAGCTGCGGGAAGTTTATCAGTCTGACGAATGTCTCAGAGTGCGCTTATAATATTATTCTTGCGACGGAGATCATTGGCCTGTCTCATGAAGAACGGGCGATTGTGGCCTACACCGTCAAATACAATACAAGCCGTTTTATTTACTATGACGACCTGGAGACGAAGACCGACCTGGATGAAAAGGAATATATGATTGTGGCGAAGCTGACGGCGATCCTGCGCATCGCGAATTCGCTGGACCGCACGCATCAGCAGAAATGCAGCAACCTGACTGTGACGCTCAGGGAACATGAACTGAGGATTTCCGTCTCAAGTCAGTCGGATCTTTCGCTTGAGAGGGGCGCATTTGAGGAGAAGGTCGACTTCTTTGAGGAGGTATTTAATGTGCGTCCGGTATTGAAACAGAAAAAATCATTCGGATAAGATCCGCAAAGAAAGGAAACGGGATCTTATATGGGAACATCAGGAAACAGGAACTAACAGAGCGTATGGGAAAAGAGGTGCAAAAATGGCAGGTGCGGGGTTTGACAGACCGGAATATTTTACGAACAGGGAGAGGAGCTGGCTGCGTTTTAATGAGCGAGTGCTGGGCGAAGCGCGGGACAAGACGAATCCTCCTATGGAACGGCTGAAGTTTTTAAGCATTACAGCGTCGAATCTGGATGAGTTTTTTATGATTCGCGTGGCATCACTCAAGGATATGGTGCATGCGAAATATACGAAAAAGGACATTTCCGGTATGACGGCGCAGGAACAGCTGGATATGATCTCGAAGGAAGCGCACGAGCTGGTGAAGCTGCAGTATTCAACCTACAATCGTTCGCTGCTGCCGCTGATGAAACAGTGCGGGCTGGAGGTTGTGACAGAGCATGAGAAGCTGACAGGGGAGCAGGCGGAAGCGGCGGACCGCTATTTTGAGGAAAATGTTTATCCGGTGCTGACTCCGATGGCTATGGATCCCTCGCGCCCGTTTCCGCTGATCCGGAATAAGGCGCTGAATATCGGCGCATTGATCGCGAAAAAGGAAGAAAAGAGCGAAAAAGCAGAGAAATCTGAGAAAAGCGAGAAGCCGGAAAAGAACGAGAAACCTGATAAGAGCGGGAAGATCGAGAAAGGCGGAAAAAACGAGAAAATCAAACTGGAGTTCGCGACTGTGCAGGTGCCGTCCGTGCTTCCGCGTATTGTCCGGCTGCCGGACAGAGAGGACGGAACGAAGTGCGTGATCCTTCTGGAGGAACTGATCGAGCGAAACATCGACCAGCTGTTTTCCAATTACAACGTAGTCTGCGCGCATCCTTACCGGATTATGCGGAATGCGGATCTTACCATTGATGAAGACGATGCTTCGGATTTGCTGAAGGAGATTCAGAAACAGCTGAAAAAACGCCAGTGGGGCGAAGTAATCCGCCTTGAGATTGAAGACAATATGGAACCGAAGCTGCTGAAAATCCTGAAGCAGGAACTGGATGTCAAAAATGATGATATATACAAGATCAGCGGCCCGCTGGACCTGACATTTCTGATGAAGCTGTACGCGCTGGAAGGGTTTGAACAGTATAAACAGAAGCCTTACCAGCCGCAGCCGGTACCGGGCATGATAGCTTCGGAAACGCCTGATATTTCACGCAGGGCGGGAAATAAGACCGACATTTTCGCACAGATCCGGAAAGGGGATATTTTCCTGTATCATCCGTATATGACGTTTGACCCGGTCGTGCAGCTGGTAAAGCAGGCGGCGACGGATCCGGATGTGCTGGCCATTAAGCAGACGCTTTACCGTGTCAGCGGCAATTCTCCGATTGTGGTTGCGCTTGCGCAGGCAGCGGAGAACGGAAAGCAGGTGTCTGTTCTTGTGGAACTGAAGGCCCGTTTTGACGAGGAAAACAATATCAACTGGGCGAAAATGCTGGAAAAAGCCGGCTGTCATGTGATCTATGGTCTGCTGGGCTTAAAGACACACTGTAAAATCACGCTTGTAGTGCGGCGCGAGGAGGACGGCATTCGCCGATATGTGCATCTCGGTACGGGCAATTACAATGATTCGACCGCGAAACAGTATACGGACTGCGGCATCATGACCTGTTCGGAGATGATCGGGGAGGACGCAACAGCGGTATTCAATATGCTTTCCGGCTATTCGGAGCCAAAGCACTGGAATCGCCTGACCCTTGCCCCCATCTGGATGCGCGACCGCTTCCTGTATCTGATCGGCCGTGAGACGCAGCATGCGAAAAACGGGCATCCTGCCAGGATCATTGCGAAGATGAATTCGCTCTGCGATAAAGAAATTATTGCCGCACTCTATGAAGCGTCAGCTGCGGGGGTACAGATCGATCTGATCGTCCGCGGCATCTGCTGCCTGAAGACCGGGATTCCGGGCGTCAGTGAGACGATACATGTGCGCTCTATTGTCGGAACGTTTCTGGAGCACGCGCGCATTTTCTATTTCCTGAATGATGAGGATGAGGAATTTTATATGGCGAGCGCGGACTGGATGCCGCGCAATCTGGATAAGCGTGTCGAGATCCTGTTTCCGGTGGAGGATCCGGACATTCGGGAGAGAGTGCGCCACATTCTTCAGATTCAGCTTGGCGACAACGTAAAGGCGCAGGTATTACAGCCGGACGGCAGCTACGAGCGAATTGACCGCCGCGGCAAAGAACGGCTGTGCGCGCAGGAATATTTCTGTGAGGAGGCCATCCGTGAGGCACGGGAAGCAAAAATCGCGCATGAGGAGGCGTCTGACCCGGTAAAGATGCGGCGCTTTGTGCCGGCCGAGCCGGAGGAAGAGCAGCAGTCATGATTCGGATTGTACCGATGATTTGAGAAAGCAGAGGTTTTTATATTATGTACAGGGATCATACGAAAACAGTACAGATCGGCGGCCGCGTGATCGGCGGCGGACATCCGGTCCTGATTCAGTCGATGACAAATACAAAGACAGAGGATGTGGCTGCAACAGTAAAGCAGATTCAGGCTCTGACTGCGGCGGGCTGTGATATCATCCGCTGTGCGGTGCCGACGATGGAGGCGGCCCGGGCGCTTACGGAGATCAAAAAGCAGATCACAATACCGCTGGTGGCGGACATTCATTTTGACTATCGTCTTGCGGTCGCGGCAATTGAGGCGGGGGCGGACAAGATCCGCATCAATCCGGGCAACATTGGGGATGACAACAAGGTGCGCGCCGTAGTTGCGGCTGCGAAAGAGCGGGGGATTCCCATCCGTGTCGGTGTAAACAGCGGCTCTCTGGAAAAAGAGATTGTCGAGCGTGACGGCGGTGTGACACCGGAGGGCATTGTGGAGAGCGCCCTGCGCCAGACGGCTGTGATTGAGGATATGGGCTATGACAATCTGGTGATCAGTATCAAGGCATCCGACGTGATGCTCTGTGTGCAGGCACATCGTCTGCTCGTGCAGAAAACGGATCACCCGCTGCATGTGGGAATTACTGAAGCGGGGACCCTGTACTCCGGCAACATCAAATCCTCCGTTGGCCTCGGAATCATTCTGTCAGAAGGGATCGGCGATACGATTCGTGTCTCTCTGACCGGCGATCCGCTTGAAGAAGTGCGGACTGCGAAGCTGATCCTGCGCACACTGGGGCTTCGCAAAGGCGGCATTGAGGTAGTTTCATGCCCGACCTGCGGACGTACGCAGATCGACCTGATCGGACTTGCCAATCAGGTTGAAAAGATGGTTGAGGATATTCCTCTGGATATTAAGGTGGCCGTGATGGGCTGTGTGGTAAACGGACCTGGTGAAGCAAAGGAAGCGGATATCGGAATTGCCGGGGGCAAGGGCGTGGGTCTGCTGATCAAAAAAGGCGAGGTGATCCGCAAGGTGCCGGAATCCGAACTTTTGCCGGTGCTGCGCGAGGAGTTAGAGAACTGGAAGTAACTGTAAAGGCATTGAACCGTTACCATTGGGAAGCCTGAAAGGAAAACGTATGAGCAAGCCATTTTCAGAGGTCTTCCCCTCACTGGAGGCGGAGGGAACCCTGGCCGGACTTTTGGAATATGTGACCGTAGACCGCGTGACGATGAACCATCGCCGCGATCTTCTGCATGTCTACATAGACAGTGACCGCCTGATTTTTAAAAAGAATATTCTGACACTGGAAAAAAAGATCAAAGACCAGCTTTTTCCGCAGTCCGCTCTTACTGTAAAGCTGATCGAGCGGTTTCATCTGTCGGATCAGTACACGCCCCAAAAACTTATGCCGCTTTATGAGGACAGCATTCTGCTGGAATTAAAGAACTACAATGCCCTGCTTGCCAGTCTGTTTCATCAGGCAAAAAAGGAATTCACGGATGCCTGGACCCTGCGTCTGCTGATTCCGGACTCGGTGGTGGCTGACGGAAAGGAAGAAGAACTGCTTTCCATTCTGGAGAAAATCTTCTGTGAACGATGCGGTCTGGACTTTCATGTGAGCGCCGAGCGTGTTGCCCCTGTCAAAAGCCGAAAAAATGCGCAGTCGCAGCTTGAACTGGAGCAGGAAGTGGAGATGATTTCCCGAAACTACCGGAAAACAGATCAGGGCGAAGAGGGTGCATTACCGGCAGACTCCGGCCAGACGGACGATTCCCGCGCTGCAGCGGCACCGGATGCGGCTTTGGGCGAAAAATCGAAACGTTCAAAGGGCGGCGGCGCGGCAGGCAAAAACACCTCCGACAGCGTTCGCCGTTCGGAAGCGTCTGCCAGCCGCGGAGCGATTTCAAAATGGCAGACGCGATCTGCCGCTTCCATCAATCCGGATGTTCTGTACGGCAGAGACTTTGAGGGAGAACCAATGCCGATTGAAACCATCACCGGCGAGGTCGGGAGCGTGATCCTGCGCGGACAGGTGCTCACAGTGGAGCAGCGGGAACTTCGAATCGAAAAAACGCTTTTTATTTTTACAATCACTGATTTTACGGATACGATTGCCGTGAAAATGTTTCTGCGTAAAGAACAGGCGGAGGAAGTGGCTTCAGCAATCAGGGCAGGAGCGTTTATCAGCTTAAGCGGTGTGACGACGATCGACCGTTTTGACAGCCAGCTGACGATCGGCAATATTCAGGGGATCAAAAGGATCGCTGATTTCCGCAAAAAACGTGAAGATATGGCGGTGGGAAAGCGTGTCGAGCTGCACTGCCATACGAAGATGAGTGATATGGACGGCGTGTCTGATGTGAAGGATATTATCGCCAGAGCCGTCAGCTGGGGACATAAGGCCATCGCGATCACGGATCATGGGGATGTGCAGGCTTTTCCGGATGCGAATCACGCGGTGCCGAAAGGCAGCGATTTCAAGATCATCTATGGCATGGAAGGCTATCTGGTAGATGATTTAAAAGAGATCGCTGTCAATGAAAAAGGACAGGATCTGGACGTGGATTTTGTTGTTTTTGACCTGGAGACGACCGGTTTTTCCCCGCAGAACAACCGCATCATCGAGATCGGCGCGGTCAAGGTGCAGGGCGGCCGGATCACCGATAAATACAGTACCTTTGTGAATCCGGAAGTGCCGATCCCGTTCCGCATTGAAGAATTGACAAGCATCAATGACAATATGGTCATGGGATCACCGACGATCGAGACGATTCTGCCGGAGTTCATGGAATTCTGTGAGGGCTGCGTGATGGTGGCGCACAACGCCTCGTTTGATATGAGTTTTATTGAGGAGAACTGCCGCAGGCTTTCTATACCGTGTGACAAGACCGCTGTAGATACCGTGGCCATCGCGCGCGTGCTGCTTCCGGCGCTGAACCGCTTCAAGCTGGATACGGTGGCAAAAGCCGTCGGTGTTCCGCTGGGACACCATCATCGCGCTGTGGACGATGCGGGCTGTACTGCGGAGATCTTTGAAAAGTTCCTGGACATGCTGAAAAAGCGCGGAATCACTACGCTGGAGGGGCTGAATCAGCTTGGACATTCTTCAACGGATCAGATCAAAAAGCAGCCGACCTATCATGTGATCATCCAGGCGGCAAATGAGGTCGGGCGGACGAACCTCTACCGGCTGGTTTCCCGGTCGCATCTCGAATACTACAACCGCAGACCGCGGATTCCCAAGAGCCTGCTGCAGCAATACCGGGAAGGATTGCTGATCGGCTCCGCCTGTGAAGCGGGAGAACTGTATCAGGCGCTGCTTCGCGGCGCCGCGGCGCCGGAAATTGCACGGCTGGTTGATTTTTATGACTACCTGGAAATCCAGCCGCTGGACAACAACATGTTCATGACGCGGGAGGACTATGAGGACCGGAAGACGGTAGAGGATCTGAAAGACATCAACCGCAGGATTGTGGAGTTGGGCGAACAGTATCACAAACCGGTCGTAGCGACCTGTGATGTTCATTTTCTTGACCCGCAGGATGAGATCTACCGCCGCATCATCATGGCGATGCGCAAGTTCAAGGATGCGGACCAGCAGGCGCCGCTCTATCTGCGCACAACGGAAGAGATGCTGCAGGAGTTTGCCTATCTCGGCGAGGACAAGGCTTATGAGGTTGTAGTCACGAACACAAATAAAATCGCGGATATGTGCGAGCGGATCGAGCCGGTTCGCCCGGATAAGTGTCCGCCTGTGATCGAAAATTCCGACCAGATCCTGCGGAATCTTTGCTATGAAAAAGCGCATGAGATCTATGGCGAGGAGCTGCCGCCGATCGTATCGGAGCGCCTGGAGCGTGAACTGAATTCTATCATTTCCAATGGCTTTGCCGTGATGTACATTATTGCGCAGAAGCTGGTGTGGAAGTCCAACGCGGACGGCTATCTGGTCGGTTCGCGTGGGTCGGTCGGCTCGTCCTTTGTCGCAACAATGGCCGGAATCACGGAGGTCAATCCCTTAAGTCCGCATTACATCTGTCCAAACTGCCATTACAGCGATTTCGATTCGGAGGAGGTCAAAAAATATGCCGGCATGGCGGGCTGTGATATGCCGGATAAGATCTGCCCGAACTGCGGCACGAAATTACATAAGGAAGGCTTTGACATTCCGTTTGAGACCTTTCTGGGATTTAAGGGGAACAAGGAACCGGATATCGACCTCAACTTTTCCGGTGAATACCAAAGCAAGGCACACAAATATACAGAGGTGATTTTCGGCGCGGGGCAGACCTATCGTGCCGGAACAATCGGCACGCTGGCGGATAAGACCGCATTCGGCTATGTGAAGAATTATTATGAAGAACGCAATATCCATAAGAGAAACTGCGAGATTGACCGGCTGGTGCAGGGCTGTGTCGGTGTGCGCCGCACGACCGGACAGCATCCGGGCGGCATTATCGTGCTGCCGATCGGAGAGGAGATTGATTCGTTTACTCCGGTGCAGCACCCGGCGAACGATATGACGACGGATATCGTGACGACGCATTTTGATTATCACTCGATTGATCACAACCTTTTGAAACTTGATATTCTTGGACACGATGATCCGACCATGATCCGTATGCTGCAGGACCTGACCGGGCTTGATCCGAAAGAGATCCCGCTTGATGATCCGGGCGTCATGTCCCTGTTCACAGGCACAGAAGCGCTCGGCATTACGCCGGACGACATCGGAGGCGTACCGCTCGGATCCCTTGGCATACCGGAGTTCGGCACGGAATTCGCCATGCAGATGCTGATTGAGACAAAACCGACGCATTTTTCTGATCTGGTGCGGATCGCGGGTCTGGCGCACGGCACAGATGTCTGGCTCGGCAACGCGCAGACGCTGATCCAGGAAGGGAAGGCGACGATTTCCACCGCCATCTGTACCCGTGACGATATCATGATCTATCTGATCGGCAAAGGACTTGACAGTGAACTTTCTTTTACGATCATGGAGAGTGTCCGAAAAGGCAAGGGACTGAAACCGGAATGGGAAGAAGAGATGATCGCGCACGGTGTGCCGGACTGGTACATCTGGTCGTGCAAGAAGATCAAATACATGTTCCCGAAAGCGCATGCGGCAGCTTATGTCATGATGGCATGGCGTATCGCTTACTGCAAGATCAATTATCCGCAGGCCTATTACTCGGCCTATTTCAGCATCCGTGCCTCAGGTTTTGACTATGAACTGATGTGTCTGGGCAAAGAAAAACTGCTTTACCACATGGCGGATTTTGAAAAGCGCATGGATACCTTAAGCAAAAAGGAGCAGGATACCTACAAAGACATGAAGAGCGTGCTGGAGATGTATGCGCGCGGCCTCAGCTTTGTCCCGATTGACATTTACAAGGCGCAGGCGACCCGCTTCCAGATTGTTGGCAACGATCTGATGCCTTCTTTAAACTCCATCTCCGGACTCGGTGAGAAAGCAGCGGCATCTATTGTGGACGCCTGCAAGGACGGACCATTCCTGTCGCTGGATGACTTCATGACACGCGCGAAGGTCGGAAAGACGATGACGGATCTGCTGGTTGATCTGAAGATCCTTGACGGGCTGCCGGAGACGAATCAGCTGTCGATTTTTGATCTGGTTTCATAAATTGTCAGGAGCAGAATGGTATGTTGGAATGTTTCTACCCGGACGAATACCTGGATTCGGCGTATGGGATTGACTACGCGGAGTTTTACCGGCGGGGGTACCGCGGGATTATTTTTGATATCGATAATACGCTGGTGCCGCACGGCGCCCCGGCGGATGCAAGAGCCAGATCGCTGTTTTCGTTTCTGAATTCGCTTGGATTTGTGTGCTGCCTGCTCTCAAATAATCAGCGGGAACGTGTGGATCTGTTTAATAAGGACATCGGAGCGTTTTTTATTGAGGACGCTCATAAGCCTTCCAGAAGAGGATATGAGCGGGCAATGGAATGTATGGGAACGACCCGTGCGACGACGCTATTTGTCGGCGACCAGATTTTTACAGATATTTATGGCGCCAGACGCGCGGGCCTGTATTCCATACTTACAAAGCCGATCCATCCGAAAGAGGAGATCCAGATCGTACTGAAACGGTATCTGGAGAGGATCGTACTGTATTTTTATGGGAGAAAGCAAAGACGGCAGGCTGCTTCAGATGCCGTACCCAGGCAGGAAGACAGATCATAACAGCAGTTCAGTTACGGAGCCTGCCATACGACAGTTCCGCCGCAGATCGTATAGTGGATTTTTCCATAGAGTTCCATGCCGGTGAACGGTGTGTTCTCGGATTTTGACTGATAGCCGCCCGCGATGAATGACTCGTCTGGATTGAATATCACGAGGTCAGCCGCGCATCCCGGACGGATGGCGCCGTAAAGGCGGGTATCATCCTGCGTGGATGCTATGGCGATATTTAAATGTTCTCCTGCGTTTTTGTACGGGACATTCGCTGCATATGGGACGGACGCGCTCCCCGGTTGTGCCTGGTCATCAATACGGTACAGTTTTGCCGGATTGACCGTCATTTTTTCCAACAGCTGCATCAGGGTGAGATATCCGGGATGCACGAGATTGGTAATACCGAGTGCCAGCGAGGTTTCCAGTCCGATGATGCCGCTCGGAGCCGCGAAGAAATCTTCGCGTTTTTTTTCTTCTGTGCTGTGCGGTGCGTGATCAGTTGCTATCAGATCAATGGTGCCGTCCTGCAATCCGCCAATAATAGCCTGTCGGTCTGCTTCCGTGCGGAGCGGGGGATTCATCTTGGCGAAGGTTCCGTATGTGCCGACCGCATCTTCCGTCAGAGAGAAGTGGTGCGGGGCAGCTTCAGCGAACACCGGAGCGTTAAGCTGTTTTGCGGTGCGAACAAGCGCAACGGATGCAGCAGAGCTGATGTGCTGGATATCAATGACAGCATCTGTATAGTGGGCGAGCATACAGTCGCGGGCAACCAGAAGATCCTCGGCAATTGCCGGGGCAGTGCGGTTTGTACCGGCTTTCTCAATAAATGCCGGGTCTTCCTCGTGAAAAGAGAGCGGCAGCCCCAGACTCCCTGCCCGACGCATGGCAGATTCCACCAGCTTTGCGTCGGTGAGAGGAATTCCATCGTCCGTAAATCCGCAGGCACCGAGAGCGGCAAGCGCTTCAAAATCGGTCAGTTCCTGTCCCTGAAGATGTTTCGTGACGGCAGCCGTAAAGCGTATCCGAATGGCTTCATTTCCGGCACGCGAGAGCAGATCGGAGAGGGTATCCGGATTGTCCACAGCCGGTTTTGTGTTGGCCATGCATACGACCGTGGTAAATCCCCCGGCCGCTGCTGCGCGTGCACCGGTGTGCAGATCTTCCTTGTAGGTGTATCCGGGATCGCGAAAGTGCACATGGACATCGATAAGGCCGGGCGCCACCACGCAGGACGAGGCGTCGATCACTTCTTCTCCATCCTGTGCGTCAGGTGCGAAACCGGGGACGGCTATTTCTGCTATCTTTCCGTCTGTGACTCGAAGATCCGCACGATAGCTTTCTTTGCTGCCGGGCGAAAACAGTATACCATTTTTGATGATCATTATGAAATTCTCCTGTGAGGTCTTTTTGCCTATAAAAATACCCTTGTCCAGAAAGAAAATCAAGTGAAATAACTTCTTTTCAAATATTTTTCAATGATTTTTTCACTTTACAATCCTCAGGAAATATGCTACTATAGCATCTGCGCTGAAAACAATGCAAGCGCGGATGCACCTGTAGCTCAGGGGATAGAGCAATGGTTTCCGGTACCATGTGCCAGGGGTTCGAATCCCTTCAGGTGCGCTTATGATAACGCCGGCAGGATGAAATATCCTGCCGGCGTTTTTTTGTCCTGACATTGCGGAAGACCGGAATTTATATTGGAAGATTCTGTTCCGGACTCAGGTATTCATTTTCTACAGTTCGAGCGCAGCGATGGTAAGCAGTCTGAGATCGCGCCTGTAACGATAGACACTGTCAGAAAGGATTTCTTCCGGGGAGACATACTTTTGGTTGATCTCAGATACGATGCGCTGCAGCTTTCCGGGCTCGCTGCTGTTCCATGGCTGGACCGGAAGAAGCAGACATTCATGGATGCTGCTTGGAAGAATATAGAAATCGCTCCCCAGCTTTTCTCCGGCAGAATGCAGGACATCATCAAAACAGATGCTGACCGCGCCATTGCACAGAGTTTCGTTGGTCAGGATGTACATCGAAGGTTCTTCTTCAGAAGGAGAAAGCGGATCTTCGCCGAAGTTTTCCATGATCCGGGAAAGGGTTGCGAACTTTGGCGGAAGCAGGGAAAGGGTATTTTCCATTGCCAGAATATGCAGATATTCCTGGTCGATTTCCCATGTCGAAAGATGACTGTTCTGAACAAGAACACCTGCGTTTCCAAAGGGACTGCTTTCCATAAGGTAATAATAGACAATCGAAAGATCCAGAAATTGCTGATGCGGGATGTTTTGCAAAACTGCTTTATTTTTTTCATAATTGACCAGACGGCAGACAATGTGGTCTTTGACCTGCTGAAAATCCTCATAGTAGGAGAAATCGAAGGATTTGGGATTTTTGTGCTTCTGACTGAAGGCAAGGATTTCCTCAGCAATGGCGGCCAGAGGCGTGCCGCCTAAGAATTCCTGATAGAAGCTGTCGAGGTAGATGGCCGGTGCGACATTTTCACCCGGATAAAGTATGGCCAGGCTGTCTGTGGCCGGATAATTCAGCTTTTGAACGTGTTCGACATGAACCCTCACATGATTGTCTGTATGTTCGTTTACTTCTTTCGTAATCTGCTCTAAAAAGATGTTGTAATTCAAAAATACCGCCTTTCTGTTTGTTATAGCCTGCGGCGGGGTGGGAGACCGCAGACTGTGAACTGAGGAACCGTTGTTTTGCCTGGAAGCGGTACAAATTATAACATGATAAATCACATAAAACAAGTACAAAAAATATTTTGTTTTAGACTTGATTTTGAATAAATGTAAATACCATTGGGTAAAAAAACACCACAGGAAGCCTGAAAAGCTGTCCTGTGGTGTTGTTTTCGTACAATTATGATAGGGCGGTGTTTCTGTCCGGACATATCAGACGCGGGAGAGATATTCCCCTGTACGGGTGTCGATCTTGAGCCTGTCCCCGGTATTGACAAAGAGCGGAACATATACGACCGCGCCCGTCTCAACAGTAGCCGGCTTTGAAGCACCGGTAGCGGTATCACCCTTGAGACCCGGCTCCGTCTCCGTCACTTCAAGTTCCACGAAGAGCGGAGGCTCCACTGCGAATACATTGCCGTTGTGGGAGCATACCTTTACCATCTCGTTCTCTTTCACAAACTTAAGGGCGTCTCCGATCGCATCCTGATTCAGACCGATCTGATCGTAGGTTTCTGTATTCATAAAGTAATAAAGATCACCGTCATTGTAGAGATACTGCATCTCTACACGGTCAATCCGTGCTGTCGGGAATTTCTCGGTGGGGCGGAAAGATTTTTCCACAACACCGCCGTTGATAATATTCTTTAATTTTGTCCTGACGAACGCGGCCCCCTTGCCCGGCTTTACATGCTGGAATTCAATAATCTGATAAATACCTCCATCCATCTCAATGGTAATGCCATTTCTAAAATCCCCTGCTAAAATCATGTTGTCGTCTCCTCCTGAAAAAAATCTGTTTAATTATACAGAAAACAACATCCGCGGTTTTCTATAACTCAAACTATCTGTTTCATTCTACCGTATTCGATTCCTTTTTTCAACTGTTTTCTTCTTCAAAATTTATATTTCCTTAAGAAATGGCTGTTTACATATCAGTTCAATTATGCTAAACTCATATATAGTTTATGTGGTATTAGGGGATGACCACGATCAGGGAGGGGCTTAGAGATATGTTGGATACAATCAGAGAGTGGATTTCAGATAACCTTCGATATATTTTGCTTGGACTGGCAATTATTTTACTTATTATAATTGCCTTTTTTGCGGTTCGGCTGGTGACTCATATTGGTACGGGCAGCAGTTCGAAGAAGACGGTGGAACAGGAAACCGACGCACAGACCGAGGAAGAGACGGACGCTGTCATCACGGTGGAGACTCTTGTGCAGAATCAGACGGATGTGCTGTCAATCGCCACCTCATACTGGAATGCGATTGGCGATCTGGACTTTGATACGCTGGAGACGCTTTGCGGAAAGACTTTTGACGAAGACGCACAGGCGGATGTCGAGGCAATGGATATGGCGGTGGAGTCTTACAATGACATTATGACGTATTCGAAGTCCGGCGTTACAGACGGTTCGTATGTGGTGTATGTTTATATGGAACTGAAGCTCACTGGTATCGAGACGGAGGCGCCTACACTTAGACAGATGTATCTGCAGCCGGATTCTGACGGGACGCTGCTGGTCGTTCAGTCGGAGGATTATACGACAGAGATTTCTTCTTATATACAGGAGCGCCAGACGGATTCGGATGTGCAGGCTCTGATTCAGGATGTAAGCGACACGCTGGATGAGCGCTGTGAGGCGGATGAGGATCTGAAGACTTATATTGAGTCTCGGACCACAACGACGAGTTCTTCCGACTCGGATGAGGATTCGGACACGGATTCGGAGGATGATTCCGCAGATGCCGGTGACAGCTCCGGGACATCGCTGGGAACAATGGTGACGACCACCGGCGTAAATGTCCGCAGTGAGGCCTCGGCAGACAGCGAGAAGCTGGGTTCTCTGGTTGCCGGTTCTCAGGTGGAAGTGACAGAGAACCTTGATGACGGATGGTCGAAGATCACGTATCTGGATGCTTCCGGAAGCTCGGTAGAAGGTTATGTGATGACGCAGTACCTGACTTCAGCAGACTGATGGATGGCATGGCCGGCCGGGAAGCGAAGCGACAGGAGCGGCCGTATCAAAACAGAATATGAGGATTGTATGGCAAGAGGCAGTGGGGATGCATTCACTGCCTCTTTTGCGTTTATTCGATTTTCCTTTTACCTTTTCCTTGTTTCCTTATTTGAATTATGATATGATTTGCTGGTCAGTCAGAATTTTTAAAAGGTGAGAGGGTGTTAAGATATATGCCGGCGGACAGCAGGGAGGAAGTTCGGCTGAATAAGTTTTTAAGCGATGCCGGGTACTGCTCCAGACGGGAAGCAGATCGGATGATAGAGGCAGGCCTCGTGACCGTAGACGGGGGAAAAGCCGTGATGGGACAGAAGGTTCTTCCCGGACAGGAAGTCCGCGTGGACGGGGAATTGCTAAGACGCGGGGAGGAGCAGATTCTGCTGGCTTTCAATAAGCCGGTGGGGGTCGTCTGTACGACGGACAGGCGCTGGGGCGATACGACGATCTATGACCTGATCGACTTTCCGAAGCGTGTTTTTTCCATCGGCAGACTGGATAAGGCATCGGAAGGACTGCTTTTGCTGACGAACCGCGGCGATCTGGTAAATAAAATCATGCGTCCCGGGAATGCGCATGAAAAAGAATACCTGGTCGAGGTGGACCGGGATTTGTGTCCGGATTTTTTAAAACAGATGTCCGAAGGCGTATATTTAAGTGATTTGGAGGTTCGTACGCTTCCGTGCAGGGTGTTTCCGCTGGGGAAAAAGAAGTTTCGAATCATTCTGACACAGGGACTGAACCGGCAGATTCGAAGGATGTGCGAGACGCTTGGATACCGGGTGAAGGGATTGAAGCGTGTGCGTGTGATGAATATTGAACTGGGCGGCTTAAAGCCCGGAGAATACCGGCAGGTGAGCCGGGAAGAATATATAAAGATGACGGAACTACTTCAGGGATCAAAAAATCCGGGAACAAAGCGGGGAAACTGATTGGGTTTTGGAGGCAGTCCGCAAAAAGAGACTGCTGCAGATTCGGCGCGAAGCACCAGACTTGGAAAGGATTTTGACAGAGTATGAATCAGAAGCTGGAACGGATGAAGGAACTTTCAGCCATTTTGAAAAAAGCGTCCAGGGCGTATTATCAGGAAGACGCGGAGATCATGAGCAACCTCGAATATGATCGCCTGTACGATGAACTTACAAAGCTGGAAAAGGAGACCGGTACCGTGCTGGCAGGCAGCCCAACCGTGTCTGTCGGATATGAGGCGCTGGAGTCCTTGCCGAGAGAACGCCACGAGGCTCCGATGCTTTCTCTGGATAAGACGAAGTCGGTTGAGGATCTGGCCTCTTTTGCCGGGGAACATGAGATTCTGCTTTCGTGGAAACTGGACGGGCTTACGGTGGTTCTGACCTACCAGAACGGAGAACTTGTGAAGGCGGTCACACGCGGCAATGGCGAGATCGGCGAAGTGATCACAAACAACGCGAGGGTGTTTCAGAACATTCCGCTGCGCATTTCTTATCAGGGAGAACTGATTCTGCGGGGTGAGGCGATCATCACGTATCCGGAGTTTGAGAAAATCAATGAAGAGATTGACGATGCGGACGCACGTTATAAGAATCCGAGGAACCTTTGCAGCGGTTCCGTTCGCCAGCTGAACAATGAAATTACGGCAAAAAGGCATGTGCGGTTTTATGCGTTTGCGCTTGTGAAAGCGGACGGTGTGGATTTTCAGAATTCCAGAAGTGAGCAGCTGGAATGGCTGAAACGGCAGGGATTTGAGACGGTCGGGTACAAAAAGGTCACGGCGGATCAGGTGGCGGATACGGTTGCGTGGTTTGCGGAGGAAATACAGCATTATGAGGTGCCTTCGGATGGGCTGGTGGCGCTCTATGAGAATATTTCCTATGGGCAGTCGCTTGGACGCACAGCTAAATTCCCGCGGGACTCGATCGCGTTCAAATGGAAGGATGAGACGCGGGAAACACGCCTGCTGGATATCGAGTGGAGCCCGTCGCGCACCGGCCTCATCAATCCGGTGGCGATTTTTGAACCCGTCGAGCTGGAAGGCAGTACGGTCAGCCGGGCGAGCGTGCATAATTTGAGTGTCATGAAGTCGCTGCAGCTTGGCATCGGCGATCGGATAACGGTTTATAAGGCGAATATGATCATCCCGCAGATCGCGGAGAATCTGACGCGGAGCGGGAAACTGGAGATTCCGAAGGTCTGTCCGGCCTGCGGCAAAGCGACGGAGATCCGAAGCTCCATACAGGGAGGAGTGGACGCGGCTGAGACCCTGTACTGCGCGAATGAGAAGTGCAGCGCGAAGAAGATCAAATTGTTTACTCTGTTTGTCAGCCGGGATGCCCTGAACATCGAAGGACTTTCCGAGGCGACGCTTGAAAAATTCATCGGACATGGTTTTATCCATACATTTGCCGATATCTTTCATCTTGCAGAACATCGGGATGAGATCGTCGTCATGGAGGGCTTTGGGGAGAAATCCTTTGCAAATCTGATGCAGAGTACGGAAAAGGCCCGCTCTACGACGCTCCCGCGTCTGATTTACGGCCTTGGCATACCGAATATCGGCGTGGCGAATGCGAAGCTGCTCTGCCGTTATTTTGAGTATGACCTTGACAGGCTGCGTACGGCGGATGCGGAAGAACTGAGCTTGATTGAAGGCCTTGGGGATGTGATTGCCGGTTCCGTCGCGGAATATTTCGCGGATGAGGACAATATGCGGCAGCTGGATCGGCTGCTTCTGGAGCTTCAGATCGACAGGCCGCAAAAGAACAGCATTTCGCAGAGCCTTGCCGGAAAAACCTTTGTTGTGACCGGTACCGTAGAACAGTTTTCGAACCGCAGTGAGCTGAAAGCGTTTGTGGAGGAACGCGGCGGCAAGGTGACCGGAAGCGTGACAAAAAAAACGGATTATCTGATCAACAATGATACGATGTCCAATTCAGCGAAGAACAAAAAAGCGAAAGAACTGGGGATACCGATTCTCTCTGAGGAGGATTTCCTAAAGATTGTGGATGCATGGCAGACCGCTTAACGCAGCTGTAAGGCTGCTCTGTTATGGAAAAACGATCGTTTCGTTTCTATACATGAAGGAGGAAACAGACCAATGCCGATTCGAGTACAGAGTTCTCTTCCGGCAAAAGAAATACTGGAACGGGAAAATATCTTTGTCATGGATGAGAACCTTGCGGTGCATCAGAATATCCGCCCCATTCATATCGCGATACTGAACCTGATGCCTTTAAAGGAGGAGACGGAGCTGCAGCTTCTTCGTTCCCTTTCCAACACACCGCTTCAGGTGGAGGTTACATTTGTGAAGGTGACCTCTCATGAAGCAAAAAATACATCTATGAGTCATCTGAATAAATTTTATGTGGAGTTTTCTGAAATCCGCGACCGGCGCTTTGACGGTATGATCATTACGGGCGCGCCGGTCGAGCTGATGGAATTCGAGGAGGTCGATTACTGGGACGAACTGGTTGAGATCATGGACTGGATGGATATGCATGTGACGTCTGCGATTTATCTCTGCTGGGCGGCGCAGGCTGCAATGTATCACTATTACGGGCTGCAGAAAAGGCTTCTGGATAAGAAAATGTTCGGCCTATTCTGGCATCGTGTGAAGAACCGCAAAATCCCTCTGGTACGCGGATTTGACGATATGTTCCTTGCTCCGCATTCCAGACATACCGAGGTCCCGATTGATGAGATCCGCAAAGTAAAAGAGATCACGATTCTTGCGGAGTCGGACGAGGCCGGTGTATTTCTGGCCATGGCGGACGGCGGGCGGCGGATCTTCGTTATGGGGCATCCGGAATATGACCGTGTGACGCTGGACGGCGAATATCACCGCGATCTGGAAAAAGGTCTGCCGATTGCAATCCCGGAGAATTACTATCGGAATGACGATCCTTCCGCAAAGCCGCTGCTGATGTGGAGGTCGCACGCGAACAATCTTTATACAAACTGGCTGAATTATTATGTCTATCAGGCCACACCCTATGACCTCATGGGTACGCCGGATTTTGATTATGTCTACAGCCAGCTTGCGAAGTGGAAGACGCAGAAAGAGATTCCGGATTCCGAATGCGTTCAGGACGCTGAGCACCGACCGGAGCGGTAGCGGGGAAGCCATCCGCTGCCGTATCTTACCTTTATAATTATCATTGACAACAAACTTCAGAATGGCTAGAATCAGATACAACGCATGAAACGAAAGGAGCAGGGAAGATGGCAAAAGTAGGTATTGTGATGGGCAGCGATTCCGATATGCCTGTGATGAGCAAGGCGGCGGATATGCTGGAAAAGTTTGGCATTGACTATGAAATGACGATTATTTCGGCGCACCGGGAGCCGGATGTGTTTTTTGAATATGCGAAGAACGCGGAAGCGAAGGGCTTTAAGGTGATCATTGCCGGAGCGGGGATGGCGGCGCATCTGCCTGGAATGTGTGCGGCGATTTTCCCGATGCCGGTGATCGGCATTCCGATGCATACGACGTCGCTGGGCGGCAGGGATTCTCTGTATTCCATTGTGCAGATGCCGACCGGGATTCCGGTGGCGACCGTTGCAATCAACGGAGGAGCAAACGCTGCGATTCTGGCGGCAAAGATTCTGGCGACGTCCGATCCGCAGCTTCTGCAGAAGGTCAAGGACTATTCGAAAGAACTTGGCAGCCAGGTGGAAGCAAAGGATCAGAAACTGCAGGAAGTCGGATACAAGGCGTACGGCCGCACTCAGGCATAGCAAAAAAACCGGCCGCAGGCAGGATGACCGTACATCCTTACATAACGAGACAATAGAGGGAGAAACATTATGGATTACAAGAATGCAGGCGTTGACATTGAGGCCGGATACCGGTCCGTAGAGCTGATGAAGGAGCACATCAAAAAGACGATGCGCCCCGAGGTGCTGACGAATATCGGCGGGTTTTCGGGGGCGTTTTCGATGGAAGCGGTCAAAAAGATGGAGAAGCCGACACTGGTCTCCGGCACGGACGGCGTGGGGACGAAGCTGAAGCTGGCGTTTCTTCTGGACAGGCATGACACGATCGGGATCGACTGTGTCGCAATGTGTGTGAACGACATTGCGTGCGCGGGCGGAGAACCGCTGTTTTTCCTGGATTATATTGCCTGCGGGAAAAATTATCCGGAGAAAATCGCTGCAATCGTCAGCGGCGTGGCAGAAGGCTGTGCGCAGGCCGGAGCAGCGCTGATCGGCGGAGAGACCGCGGAACATCCGGGCCTGATGCCGGAAGAGGAGTATGATTTGGCCGGATTTGCGGTCGGCGTGGTTGATGAGAAGGATCTGATCACCGGAGCGGATGTGAAGGATGGAGATGCGATTTTAGGTATTGCTTCATCCGGAGTACACAGCAACGGTTTTTCTCTGGTGCGCAAGGTGTTCCCGATGGAAAAGGAAGCGCTGGAGACATATTATGAGGAACTTGGCAGTACGCTCGGAGAGACGCTTCTGACGCCGACCAGAATTTATGTAAAGGCGCTGCGCAGCGTGAAGGAAGCGGGTGTGCGCGTGAAAGCCTGCAGCCATATCACGGGCGGCGGTTTCTATGAGAATGTACCGCGGATGCTGCCGGAAGGCATGCGGGCGGTAATCCGCAGGGACAGCTATCCGGTGCCGGCAATCTTTGATCTTCTTGCGAAAAAGGGTGAAATTGACGAACATATGATGTATAATACCTATAACATGGGTATTGGTATGGCGGTCGTGGTAGATCTCGCGGATGTGCAGACGGCGAAACAGGCAATGGAGGCGGCGGGGGAGACTGTCTATGAGATCGGCCGTATTGAAGCCGGAGAAAAAGGAGTTGTCTTATGCTGAAGGTTGCGGTGATGGTGTCCGGAGGCGGTACGAACCTGCAGGCAATCCTGGACGCAGTCGCGGACGGGAAGATCACAAACGCCGGGATTGTGCGTGTTATCAGCAACAGCACAAAGGCTTATGCCCTGGAGCGGGCAAAGAAGGCCGGGATCCCCTCTGTCTGCATTACAAGGAAGCAGTATCCGGATCCGGAGGAGTTTGACCGGGCGCTGTTAGCGCTTTTGCAGGAATCCGGCGCCGATCTGGTCGTGCTGGCAGGTTGTCTTGTCGTGATACCGCAGTGCGTGGTCGACGCGTTTCCGAACCGCATTATTAATATTCATCCGGCCCTGATCCCGTCTTTTTGCGGGACCGGCTATTATGGACTGAAAGTGCATGAGCAGGTGCTTGCACGCGGCGTGAAGGTGACCGGAGCGACCGTTCATTTTGTTGACGGAGGTACAGACACCGGTCCGATCCTTCTGCAGAAGGCTGTTGAAGTGCGGCAGGACGATACCCCGGAGATACTGCAGCGCAGGGTGATGGAACAGGCGGAGTGGATTCTTCTTCCGCAGGCCATCGACCTGATCGCAAATGGCAGGGTGCAGGTAACAGACGGCAGAGTATTGATCACACAGAAATGATTACTCAGTAATGATCACACAGCAATGACTATACAGTTGTCTGACAGGCAACTGTGAAGGTACTGAACAGTTACTCTGACGGAAGATATCTGTCAGACGGCTTAGAGCGATGTGACAGATGGCACATGAGGAGGGACCTATGAAAGTATTGATCGTTGGCAGCGGCGGCAGAGAACACGCGATCGCATGGAAGGTGGCGCAGAGCCCGAAGGTGGACAGGGTTTACTGTGCGCCGGGCAACGCCGGAATTGAAGAATACGCAGAGTGCGTGGCGATCGGCGCAATGGAATTTGACCGGCTGGCTGCGTTTGCAAAAGAAAAAGAGATTGATCTGACGGTAGTCGGCATGGATGATCCGCTTGTCGGCGGCATCGTGGATGTGTTTGAGGCGCAGGGACTGCGTGTGTTCGGACCGAGAAAGAATGCGGCAATCCTGGAGGGCTCCAAGGCATTTTCCAAAGATCTGATGAAGAAATATCATATTCCGACGGCTGCGTATGAGAATTTTTCGGATGCGGAAGCGGCGCTTGCCTATCTGGAGACCGCGAAGATGCCGATCGTATTAAAAGCGGACGGTCTGGCGCTTGGCAAGGGAGTGCTGATCTGCAACACACTGGAGGAGGCGAAAGCCGGTGTGAAGGAGATCATGCAGGATAAGAAGTTCGGCAGTGCCGGGAACTGCATGGTCATTGAAGAATTTATGACCGGGCGTGAGGTGTCGGTCCTGTCCTATGTAGATGGGAAAACGATTAAACCTATGACCTCCGCGCAGGATCATAAGCGTGCGGGAGACGGAGATACGGGTCTGAATACCGGCGGTATGGGGACATTTTCTCCGAGCCCGTTCTATACAAAAGAGATCGACGCGTTCTGCCGGGAAAATATCTATCAGCCGACCGTGGACGCGATGGCGGCGGAAGGGCGGCCGTTTAAGGGCATTATTTTCTTCGGCCTGATGCTGACCGCTGACGGCCCTAAGGTGCTGGAGTATAATGCACGTTTTGGCGATCCGGAAGCGCAGGTGGTGCTTCCACGCATGAAGACGGATATTATCGATGTGTTTGAGGCCTGCATTGACGGGACGCTGGATCAGATCAATCTGGAGTTTGAGGACAACACTGCGGTTTGCGTAGTGCTTGCATCTGACGGCTACCCGGTTCATTACGAAAAGGGCATTCGCATTGACGGCCTGGAGAATTTTAAGGGGAAAGAAGGCTACTATGTGTTCCATGCGGGTACTGCGAAAAAAGACGGCGCGATCGTGACCAACGGCGGGCGTGTGCTCGGCGTCACCGCGACCGGCTCCGATCTGAAAGCAGCCCGGGCGAATGCGTATGAGGCGGTAGACTGGATTACATTTTCCAATAAATATTACCGCCATGATATCGGAAAAGCGATTGATGAGGCATGACGTAAGGGGACGATGACGAAAACAACAGAAGGCATCCTGTGTGTTGCCGCCAAAAGAAGGAGAGCATAGATAATGAAAAAACAAATGAACAGGAAATTAATGACAGCGATACTGCTTCTGGCGATGCTGATGACGCTTTGCGGCACGAGTTCTTTTGCTGACAGCCTTTCGGCGGATAATTCACTGTCTTCGCTGGGAATCACGACAGAGGGAGCCGTCGTTTCCCCGGATTTTGCCTATGGTACGACGGAATATGATGTCACGGTTCCGGCCGGAACCACTTCTTTGTCTCTGGATCCGGTGCCGTCGAACAGTGCGGCTTATATTGACAGTATCTCCGGAACAGAGCTCACGGACGGCTCAGGAACGGTGTCGATTGTGGTAGTGGCGGAGAATGGCGATGCCTACACATATTATCTGTATGTTACAGCGGAGTCCTCCGGCGAACTGGAAGCGGAGACAGAGGCTCAGACTGTGGCGCCGGAAACGGAGGCGCAGACGGAGACGGAAGCCCAGACGGAAGACTCACGGTATGTGAGTGTCGCGAAAGAAACGCTGGAAGAAGCGGATAATACCATTACTACGCTGAAAGCTGAGGTCAGCAGCTACCGCGACCGGGTCAACCTTTTTATGAAGATTCTTTATGGCCTGATCGGTCTGTGTGTGGTGCTGCTGTTTATCGTGATCAATCTGCTGCTGAAACGCAGTGATATGAAATCCGAACTGGAGACATATCGGGGACTGGATTATTCCTCAGGGCAGGGCGGCCGTGAAGGAAGACAGGAAGTGGAGCGGGAAGAAAAACCGAAAAAGAAAAAAAAGAAGGACAAAAAGGCACAGAAGCCGGTAATTGTGGAAGAAACGCCTCGAAAGCCGTCGAAAGAAGAGCAGGAACTGGATGAATTTGACCGTACCGGCCGTGATTCCTTTTATGAAAAGGAGCCGGCCGCACAGGCAACGATGACGGATGATCCCGCTACGGTACCGAAACCGTCAAAAGCAAAGAAGCAGCCAAGACCGATGCCGGAATACGAGCAGCCAAAAGAGAGCGTAAGATACGCTGCGGCGGATATTCAGGAACCGCACAAAGAAAAACAGGGTGATGTGGACATTGACTTCATTGACCTGTAAAAGGGAGTACAGAGAGAAAACATGCTGATAGAGATAGATTTTCACAGTGAGGAAGCACTTTATATGCAGCTGCGCAATCAGATTGTGCTGGGGATTGCCAGTTCCATGATTCAGGAAGGAGATTCGCTTCCGTCTGTTCGCCAGCTGGCGGGAGAGATCGGAATCAATATGCATACAGTGAACAAAGCCTATGCCCTTCTGCGGGAGGAGGGCTTTGTTTCCATTGACCGGAGAAAAGGAGCGGTGATTGCTCTGAACGGCGACCGGATGCTGGCTGAAGAAGAGATGCGTTCGGGGCTGCGCGTGATGCTGGCAAAGAGCATCTGTAAAAATATCCCGGCATCCGACGTTCACACGATGGTAGATGAGATTTATGGGGAATTGCTGGCGGAAAAATAAAACGATGGAGGGAACTTCATGCAGCATGATTATACAGAAAGTGCCCGCAATGCGCAGCGCCTGGCGGAACAGGCTGCGAAACGATGTGGGCACAGTTATATCGGCTCAGAGCATCTGCTGATAGGGCTGATACAGGAGCCGAAGGGCTCCGCTGGAGTCATTCTGCGCGAAAATCAGGTGGATTCGCAGAAACTGATTTCTTTGATTGACAGACTGATATCTCCGGAGGGAGCCACTGTCGGCAAAGAACCGAAAGGCCTGACACCCCGCGCGGAATCTATTCTGGAGGAGAGTGCCGGGCTGGCGCGCTTTTTTGACAGCAGCCAGATCGGCACGGAACATATGCTCCTTGCCATGCTGAAAGATGTGGAATGTGTGGCGACGCGCCTTCTCCATACGATGGGGATCAGCATACAGAAACTGTTTCAGGATCTGGTGGAAGTGACCGGACTTCCGGAGGAACGGTACCGTGAATTTGTGCGTCAGGTCCGCCAGGATACGGGCGGCGGCTCACAGACGCCGATGCTGGATCAGTACAGCCGTGACCTGACGGATCTTGCCGCGGATCACAGGCTGGACATTACGGTTGGACGCGAAAAAGAGACAGAGCGTATCATTCAGATTTTATGCCGGAAGACGAAAAACAATCCCTGCCTTGTGGGGGAAGCCGGCGTGGGCAAGACGGCAATCGTAGAAGGCCTGGCGCAGAAAATCGTAAACGGGGATGTGCCGAAGCCAATGCTTGGCAAACGTGTAGTGACCCTGGATATGGCAGGTATGGTGGCCGGCAGCAAATACCGCGGAGAGTTTGAGGAACGCATCAAACGGATCATCAATGAAGTGACTGAAAGCGGGGATATCCTGCTTTTTGTGGATGAGCTGCATACCATTATCGGTGCAGGCGGTGCGGAGGGAGCGCTTGACGCTTCCAACATTCTGAAACCGGCTCTTTCCCGCGGTGAGCTTCAGCTCATCGGAGCAACGACGCTTGATGAGTACCGCAAATACATTGAAAAGGATCCGGCTCTGGAAAGAAGGTTCCAGCCGGTCAATGTAGAGGAGCCTACGGAGGAAGAAACAGAGGAGATTTTAAAAGGCCTTAGGCCGCAGTATGAAAAGTATCATGGCGTGCGGATTACGGATGAAGCGATTACCGCGGCCGTAAAGCTGTCAAAACGCTATATCAATGACCGTTATCTGCCGGATAAGGCGATTGACCTGATCGATGAGGCAGCATCCCGTTGTCAGCTCGGCTGCTACCACGCGTCCGAAAAAGACATGGATCTGCAGCAGCGCTATGATGCGCTTGTCCTGGAGCGGGAAGAGGCGCTGAAGGAAGGCAATCTGGAACAGGCAAAACGCGCAAACGAGGAAATGAGCGCGCTGGATAAAAAGCTGCAGAGGCGGAAAAATATGCAGAAATCCCGCCAGGGCCAGAAGAAAAACGCAGTGACGGAAGAGGAGATAGCAGGAATCGTTTCGATCTGGACGAAGATCCCTGTGCAGAAAATCACGGATCAGGAAGGCAAGAAACTTCTGAAGCTGGATACGCTGCTGCATTCCCGTGTCATCGGACAGGAGGAAGCGGTACAGGCGGTTGCAAGAGCAGTCCGCCGCAGCCGTTCCGGATTAAAGAGTCCGGATCGCCCGATCGGCTCGTTTTTGTTTCTCGGTCCTACCGGCGTAGGCAAGACGGAACTTTCCAAGGCTCTGGCTGATCTGGTATTCGGTACTCCGAAAGCACTGATCCGTATCGATATGTCAGAATATATGGAGAAGCACAGTGTGTCTCGTCTGGTCGGATCTCCGCCCGGGTATGTCGGCTACGATGAGGGAGGCCAGCTCAGTGAAAAAGTGCGCCGGAACCCGTACTCGGTCGTTCTGTTCGATGAGATCGAGAAAGCGCATCCGGATGTATTCAACATCCTGCTGCAGGTGCTGGATGAAGGCCATATCACCGACGCGCAGGGCCGTAAGATTGATTTTAAAAATACGATTCTGATCATGACCTCGAACGCGGGGGCGCAGTCCATTGTCTCACCGAAACATCTCGGCTTTGGCGCAGGAACGGACGCACAGCAGGATTACGAAGCCATGAAGGGCAGTGTGATGGAGGAAGTACGGAGACTGTTCCGCCCGGAATTTCTGAACCGTATTGATGAAACCATTGTATTTCATGCATTGAGTGAAGAGAATGTCCGGGATATTGCGGGACTTCTGCTCGATGAACTGAAAAACCGCGCCGCACAGCAGCTGGGGATTACACTGCATTTCAGCAATGCTCTGAAACGGCTGGTCGCGAAGGAAGGCTATGATCCGAAATATGGCGCCAGACCGCTCCGCCGTACGGTACAGAACATGGTGGAAGATCCGCTTGCCGGGGAGATACTCTCCGGAAGAGTGAAAGCGGGAGACCTGGTGAGCGTGGGAGTGGAAAAAGGAAAGGTTGTGTTCCACTGAATTTTTATGTTTGCTTTAAAATAATCGGAATAAAATATGGAAATCAAAAAACAGAAAACAGGTTATGGCATTTTAGCAGCATTTATGTTAATATGATTTCACAGCAAAACACATGATGATGCCGCGGCGGAGAGCTCCGGCATCACACAATACATAATCGGGAGGATTTATCGATGTCAGGGATCAAGGAACTGATTCGCGCAGAGGAAGATGGGACGTTGAGTTTTGGTAATTTTGATCTTGCTGAAAAGTCGAAGAAGTCAGACTTTGAGCATGACGGGGATCTGTACAAGGTAAAAACGTTTGCGGATATCACAAAGCTGGAGCGCAATGGCGCGTTTGTATATGAGTCAGTACCTGGTACTGCAGTTCATAATTTCCACGCGACGGGCAACGGCGTTTCGTTTGAAGTTGAGGCGAAGGACGATGCGCAGATCATCCTCGGTATGGAAGAGGATGCGGATTATAAGGTGTATCTGCAGGATGTGAATGTCGGCGTAGTGAAGACCGGCATGGGCGGCAAGCTGGTGCTCTCGGTGGAGACCGGGGCGGCGGACAAGGTATCTGTAAAAGCTGTGAAACTGTAATTTTTGGAGGAACCGGAAGTACATGGCAAAAACGAAATCCGTATTTTTCTGCCAGAACTGCGGCTTTGAGTCGTCCAAGTGGATGGGTCAGTGTCCGGCCTGTAAAGAATGGAATTCCTTTGCGGAAGAACCTAAAATTGTAAATAAGAAAAGCACATCCGGGGCGGTGCGGCGGGAAAACGCCGCAAAGCCCCGGACTCTTTCCGAGATCGAACTCGGCGCCGAATCCCGCGTCTCGACCGGCATGGGTGAATTTGACCGCGTGCTCGGAGGCGGAATCGTGCAGGGCTCTCTGGTGCTGGTCGGCGGTGATCCGGGCATCGGCAAATCGACTTTGCTGCTTCAGATGTGCCGGAATCTCGCCGCGAACGGAAAGCGGGTGCTCTATGTGTCGGGCGAGGAGTCGCCGCAGCAGATCCGCATGCGTGCGCAGCGCATGGGAGATTTTTCTGACAACCTGAAGATCTTCTGCGAGACGAATCTGGCGGACATCCGTGAGATGCTTTCGACAGAGCGTCCTGACATCGCGATCATCGACTCGATCCAGACGATGTACCATGAGGAGGTGTCCTCCGCACCGGGCAGCGTATCCCAGGTGCGCGAAAGCACGGGGATTTTTCTGCAGATCGCGAAGGGCATGAATATCACGATCTTTGTGGTCGGACACGTGACCAAGGAAGGGGTTGTGGCCGGTCCGCGTGTGCTGGAGCATATGGTGGACACTGTTTTATACTGCGAGGGAGACCGTTACGCGGCGTACCGTGTGCTGCGCAGCGCGAAGAACCGTTTTGGTTCGACAAATGAGATCGGGGTATTTGAAATGCGCAATGAAGGGCTGGTGGAGGTGCCGAACCCTTCGGAATACATGCTGGAAGGCAAACCGGAAGGAGCCTCCGGATCCATCGTGGCCTGTACGATGGAGGGTACCCGTCCGGTGCTTCTGGAAGTGCAGGCACTTGTCTGCAGGACGAATCTCGCCTTTCCGCGCCGCACGGCCGCCGGCACCGATCTGAACCGGGTCAATCTGCTGATGGCCGTACTGGAAAAACGCGCCGGGCTGCATTTATCCTCCTGCGATGCCTATGTCAACATTGCGGGCGGGATCCGTATGAGCGAGCCGGCTCTCGACCTTGGCATCGTACTCGCGGTGGCATCCAGCCTGAAGGATCAGCCGATCGATGAGAAGACCATTGCTTTCGGCGAGGTGGGCTTAAGCGGTGAGGTGCGCTCCGTCTCTATGGCGGAACAGCGGGTCCGCGAGGCGAAACGACTCGGGTTTACGACCGTCATCCTGCCCGAAGTCTGCAAAAAGCAGATCAAAGGGATCGACGGAATCGAACTGAAGGGCGTGCGCAGTGTGCGCGACGCGATCATGAAAATATTACAGGTCTGACATATCGTTAAAAATCCCCCATTTGGGGGATTTTGCTTATTCTTTATTCAGTCAGGAATGAAGATTGACGGCTCGGCGCTTTTCCTGCAGAATCTGATCGAGATCATTCAGAACCGCGGGATCCTGTACCGATTCCAGCAGCGCTTTAAAAAGCGCTTTTATGGAACTCTGTGAAAAGTTTCTGCTTTGAGTGATCTGCCGGATTTCAAACTGTTCTTTGGTAGATACGGCTGAAAACGCGCGACCGAAATTTCGGCCGGTTCGGACCAGTGCTTCCGATTTGATCAGCTCTTTTTCAAGCAGTGAATTAATCAGTAAGTGGATATAGCTTTTTTTCCAGGTTCGCTCAGGTGTCAGATTCACTATCTCCGTTGCGGTTAATGGCCTGTCTGTATTCCAAAGCAAATCCATGATTTCTCTCTCAGATTTAGTAAGTGTTGTTTGCTTCAAAATAGTTGTTCCTCCCATTTAACTCTTTTAGTAACTGATTTGTTTCATTTTTTTCACAGTTTTACCCGTGCTTTCCGTTAGATGATAGATGATTCAGGCAAAAATGTCAATACAAAATAATGCATTGCTCGACGATTTAAGACAAAAGAAAATATTGTTAGAAAAAATATAATATTATAACCTTTATTACGCCTGTTTATAATAAATTTATAAGGTATTGATTTTTATAGGAAGAAGTTTTAAAATGATTAACAATCGTTTTAGGACAGCGAAAAACCGCTGTAACGGTTCCCTTTATCCGTATATTCCGCCGGCAGCGGCGCGAAGGGGAACCATCAGAACATGGATTAAGCCCAGGAGGATAGTAAGATGAGACATAATGCAGAGACTGTTTTTGGAGAGATCAGGAACCGGGTGCTGGCGCCGCTGGCTTTTGTTTTGCTGGTGATGTGCGGCGTGTTTGCCGGGCGTGAAATGCGGGTAAATGCACAGGAGAGCGGGACTGAGGCTGCGGATACGGCAGAAGCGGCTGCATCAGATGAGACAGATACGTTGGATACCGCTGACGAGGATGCCGGGACTGTTTCGCTGCCGGGCGGAGAGGATGTCTACAGTATTTTACTGATCGGATCAGATCGCCGGGAGGATAACTGGAACGGCAATTCTGACGTTATGATCGTAATGACGGTTAATACGAATACGCATAAGATTATTCTGACCTCTTATATGCGCGACCTTTATGCGGATATTCCGGGATATGGCGTGCACAAGCTGAATTACGCGTATGCGGCAGGGGGAGCGGACACGCTGATTGAGACGCTGGAAGATAACTATGAGATTGAGATTGACAATTACGCGGAGGTGGATTTTGATACCATGGCGGAGATCGTAGATCTTCTCGGCGGTGTGGATGTGGAGCTGAATGAGGATGAAGTAGAGTATCTGAATCAGGAGCTGGAAGTTGCCCAGGAACAGTCGGACGAGGAAGATGCGGATACGGTTTATCATCTTACCGGAGCGCAGGCAGTATCTTATATGCGGATCCGCTATGTGGGCAATGCGGATTATGAGCGCACGCAGCGGCAGAGGAACGTACTCACGGAGATTTTTGAAAATGCGAAGGAAATGAGCGCGGCTGAACTGACGCAGCTTGCGCAGGAAATCCTGAAGATGACGGATCATAACATCAGTGCGCTGGACATGATCACTCTTCTGGGTTCTCTTTCCGACCTGACGGAATACGAGCTGGTGGAGAATCGGGTTCCGTATGACGGGCTGTTTACATCTCAGGATGAAATGCTTGTACCGGATTTTGAGGCGACGATTGAGAAACTCCATGAGACGCTGTACGAGTAACTGTAAAGGGCCGCTGAAAAAACTGTATGAATTTTCAAAAAAATGCTTGCAATTTTCGGGAACCCATGTTATAGTACTCAAGCATGGTTCCTTGGTCAAGCGGTTAAGACGCCGCCCTCTCACGGCGGAAACAGGGGTTCGATTCCCCTAGGGACTATTTTTTGTACCCAAATGAGGCAGTTGACCCTGCCGATTCCCGATGTCAGTCAGGCAATGATGCCAACATGGCAATGGATCCATCATTTTGAAGCAATCAGAGAGAAAAAGGATGCGCACATGCGCATTCTTTTTTTGTTGCGGGGAACTTTCAAAAATTTCAAGGAATTGTTGCAAGGAAAGCTAAATCAGTGCTATACTAAATCATAAATGCAATGGAATGGCTTTAAACGCAGGAAAGCCGAAAGTACGTGACAGGTGGACAGATTGAAAAGACGGATCGAACAATTATTGAACGGTATTTTTGAATATGAACAGGGGCAGCTTCTCATCCGGCCTGAGGATCTTACGCTGACCGGGAAACCCGGAGAAGTGCTGCACGGGAAGTTTTTTATCGAAGGCGCGGCGGGACAGAGAGTACATGGCTTTCTGTATCCTTTGGATGTGCGGCTGATCTGCGAACCGGCAGAATTTCTTGGCGCTTCCAATGAGATTCATTATCAGTTTGACTGCAGCGGTCTGCAGCAGGGCGCTTTGAGTCAGGAAAAGATTCTGGTTTGCAGTGACTGCGGGGAGTATGAGATTCCCTGCACCGTGACCATTTCAGCCGGGGCGGCCGGTCAGCAGCTTCCGTTTTCAGACTTTGATGGATTTCTGAATCTTGTGAGGAAAGACGCGAAGGCGGCCTGCCGTGCCTTCTGGATGCCGGAATTTCAGATGATTTTATGTGACCGGCCGGATCTGAAAGCCCTTTATGAGGGGCTGACGTCTGCGGAGCCCAAAGAACCGGGAGGGGGCGCCGCGGCATATCGTTCCGGGGTTTTGCTGCGCGCAATGGAAGAATTTCTAATCGGTGCCGGTCAAAAGGATGCGGTCACTTTGACGGCAGACGGGCCGAAGAACTTCGTGAAAGCCGCGTCCCTGCCGGACCCGGAGACGGCAGACAAAACAGCATCGGCCGATGAAACGCCGGCTGTATATGAATGGCACTGCGGAGTGATCGCGGAGCCGGTGCGTGAGACACTGCGCCTTCATAAGAGTACCTGGGGTTTTCAGGAGATTTCCGTAGAATCGGACGCTCTTTTTGTGCGCCCGGAGCGCAGAATCTTTTCAACTGAGGATTTTGCGGGCAGCAGCTTTGACCTGAATCTGATTCTGGATGAGAACCTGATGCATGCCGGCAATAATTTTGCACGGCTCACCCTGACCTGCGGAAGACAGAAACTGCAGGTTCTTATGTATGCGAAAAAGGCAGGAAAGGCCGGAAACCGTCAGTCCCGTATCCGCAGGATTATGACCAAAAAGCTGGAAAACAATTATATCGATTTCCGGCTTAAGAAGATGGATCTTGCGACATGGATTGAGCGCTCGGTCAGCGTGATCAACAGTTACAGGCGGGCCGGAGGGGAGGATCCGTTTGCGGATCTGTTTCTGGTGCAGCTGTATTTTGCCGATGATAAAAAACACAGGGCACAGAATCTTCTGGAGCAGGTTGAGGCGCGCAAAGAGCGGCTGGACACTCCGGAGCGGTACTGTTTTTATCTTTATATTTCGACGTTTCTGTACCGTGAGGCGTCTTATGTGGATCAGGTAGAGGCGGAAGTTACCGCGCAGTTTTACCGCAACCGCGCCAGCTGGCCGCTGCAGTGGATCCTTCTGTACCTTCAGGAAAAATATTTGAATGATCCGGGCGCACGCTATGAGGCGGTTGAGGAACAGTTTCAGAGCGGCTGCCGCAGCCGGATCATGTATGTGGAGGCTTATCAGGCGCTTCGGGGCAATCCTTTCCTGCTGCGCCATCTGGGGGAGTTCGAACTGCATCTTCTGCGGTTCGCGGATGAGGAAAAGGTGATGACGGCGGAGATTCTCCGCCAGGTCGCGAACCTGACCATGCATCATACGGCCTTTGACCGGCGCCTTTTCGAGGTTCTTGCGCATGGCTGCCGGATTTATCCGTCTGAAGACCTGCTGAAAGCCATCTGCCAGCTTCTGATCCGGGGACAAAAGACTGGCCCGGAATATTTTCAGTGGTACGCGCAGGGGGTGGAGAGCGGACTGCGCATGAACGGGCTTTATGAAGTCTATATGCAGTCTATGGACTGTGTGCAGTTTCAGGAACTTCCGCAGATTATTCGTATGTATTTTGCTTATGATACATCGTTGGATTACCGCAGGCGGGCGGCGCTTTACTGCAGTATTGCAAAGACCCGCAAAAGCGATCCGCAGACCTGGCACAATCATCGTCCCGCGATGGAACGGTTTGTGCTGGAACAGCTGGAACTGGGGCACATCAATGATGATCTGGCGGTGTTGTACCGTGAGATTCTGAAAGAACCGATGCTGACAGTATCGCTTGCGAAAAAGCTGATTCGTCTTTTATTTACCTGTGAGGTCACCTGCGATCTGCCTGGAATGCGGCAGATTGTGCTGCACTCCGGCCGTATGCCGGAAGAGAGTACGGCGAACCTTCAAAACGGCAGGGGACTACTTCAGATCTGTGACGCGGATGGCATGATATTTTTGACGGACGAAAAAGGCTGCCGTTATGCTGCGGGGAAAAACTGCCGGATCCGCCGCATTTTAGAGGATGAAAAACTGATGGCCTGGTGCGCGAAAAAGGTGCCGGACGATCCGCGCCTTGTAGTATACCTTACTTCTGAAAGCATCAGAGCCGGCCTGATGAATGAACAGCTGCTTCCGTATTTTCTGACGGGCTGTGAACTTGGCGGTATTTCCGATGCTTACCGGAATGAACTTCGGAAAACGGTTCTCGACTGGTACATGGCGCATCAGCTGGATGATACGCTTCCGGAATTTCTCGATCGGATCTCCTTTGAAGAGTATGTTCCGGTCGATAAGACAGCGCTGATTACGCTGCTTGCTGAGGAGAGCAGATGCGCGGAGGCGTTTGAACTGCTGAATCAGTATGGCGCGGAGGAGATTCCCCTGCTGCAGATGGTTCGTATCTGCAGCCGTATGGTGCTGGAACTGGAATTCGAGGAGAACGCGATGCTCCTTTCCCTCTGCCATCGGTGTTTTGAGGAAGGCAAGTATGACGATAAACTGCTTCGCTACCTGCTGCTCTACTATGAGGGCTCCGTGGAAAATATGAAGCTGGTGTGGAGCGCGGCCTGTGAATTTGGCCTGGATGCGATGCTCCTTGAAGAAAAAATTCTGATGATGATGATGTTTACGCGGCAGGGAACACAGGGCTCTGAACCGATTTTTGAATCGTACCGGAAAAAACTGGGACGCAAAAAGCTGTGCAAAGCCTATGTGAATCTGAAAGCGTACGAATATTTTGTCAGGGGCCTCCCGGTGGCGGATCCGGTCTTTGCGTTTATCGAGAATGAATACCGGCGTTTGAGCGGAACAGACCGCCTGTCTGATCAGGAGGAAGTATGCCGGCTGGCGCTTTTGCAGTATTACGCGAGGGCGGTTTCGCTGACGAAGACACAGCGTGTCTATGCGGCGGAAATGCTGGAGGAATTTAATACGAAAGGCATGCGCTTTGCGTTCTATCTGCGTTTTGATGAGGAACTGCTGAAGCCGTGGCAGATGGAAGGACATGTGTTTGCGGAATATGTGGGCAACCCGAAGAGCACGGTATATATTGAGTACCGCTATCGGGATGTGCATGAGGACGAAGATGCAAACACATCTGACCGCCGGGCAGAATTGACGCGGGAACTGGTGCCAAACTGCTTTGAGGGCATTTATGTGCGGGAATTTATCCTCTTTGAGGATGAGGAAGTAGAATGCAGATTTATTGAGGAACTGCCTTCAGGTCAGGAGAAGATACGCTCTGATAAATGGAGACTAAGGGCTGATACGGAAAAGACAGAATCCGGTATGTATGTTCTTTTGAACCGCCTGTGCCGCGCCGCGCGTGACAAAGATGAGGCGGAGACGTCAGAAACGCTGGATTCGTGGCTGACGCTGGAATATCTTGCAAAAGAAGTGTTCACATTAGTATAGCAGGTGATTTGTATGATACAGGCAAAGGATGAACTGATTCTGGGAATAGACCTGAATCCGAACTATGCGCAGGTGACGTACTGGCACCAGTCGGTCCGGGAGCCGGAGACACTGGGCGTCCGGGATGGGACGCAGCAGCTGCCGCCCGGGATTGCGCAGACGGAGAAGTATCCCGCCATAGACCATATTTTTGAAAAGATCGAGAGCGGCGAGGCAATAGAACAAAACGGTATCCTATACGAGCCGGCCGGGATTCTGGCAGCCTATCTGCGCCAGTGTATTTCTTCTCTGAAACTTTTAACGGATCATACGGTCATGCATGTGATGGTGACGGTACAGCGGCTGGATGAGAATCTGAATCAGGTGATCGTGGACGCCCTGCTGCGGCTCGGCGTGGATCGGAAGCGGATTTATGTACAGGATTATCTTTCTTCTTTCTATTTTTATACGGTGAACCAGAAAAAAGAACTCTGGATGCAGGATGTGGCGCTGCTCACATATGAGCCGGATAAAGAAAAACATCCTGTGCGCACGGACTGTCCGGAAGATTCTCTGACAGGAGAGGCCGGTTCTCTGGAGGGGAAACCGGCCGCAGAAGAGACGCAGCCTTGCGAATCCGGGCAGATCGTCGGGTATGTTCTGCACATTGATCATTCGACAAAGCCGGCCATCGCCGTGGCTGATCTGATTGCCAGACAGCCGATGAATGAAGAAGTGCGTGCGGGACGAAAGGAAGAAGACTGGAGAAAAGAAAAGGATCGTCTCTTTTTTGAACTTCTGAAAAAGGTTTTTGAGCGGCGAACAGTGTCCGTCAGCTATCTGATGGGCGACTACTTTAACAAAAGCTGGACAAAGCGTTCGATACAGTTTCTCTGTACGGGGCGGCGTGCCTATCAGGGGATGAATCTCTACTCCAAGGGCGCATGTTATGCCGGTATGGAGCGCGCAGGCCTGATTCCTCCGCGTGATATCATATACGGCGGTATGGATATGGTCGACCGCAACATTGGCATGGAGATGCGGATACGCGGCAGGGACAATTATTATCCGCTGGTCAATGCGGGCGTAAACTGGTACGAGGTACACCATGTGTGTGAATTTATTCCGCACGGGGAACGGGAGATCCGGCTGATCTCGCGGCCGATGATCTCACCGGAAACGTCTTCGCACAAAAACCCGTCGGATATCACTTCCGGCGATCCGACCATACACAGCATGCGGCTGCCGGGGCTGCCCAGACGACCGGATCGTGCGACCAGGCTGCGCATGACGGTATATTTTTCGTCATCGTCCTGCTGTCACGTTGAAGTGGAGGATCTGGGATTCGGAGGATTGTATAAATCATCCGGTTTAAGCTGGAGCAGAGACATCCGGTTTTAAGCTGCCGGACAGCAGCAAAAGGAAAGGCAGGAGTCTTTTATGAGTTATGATCTCTGCCTGCTGAGACAGGCAAATCAGCCATATTATATAGAAAACATCCGTACCGGTATTTATTCGCTGGAGGAACTTTGTTTTTACCTTTACAACAATATCTGTCTGATTGACGAGAGCATTCTGAATGAAAAACTTTGCGACTGGATTCGGGATGAACTTCATCTGAACAGGCTGTACCGGCAGCTTTACGATCAGCTTCAGAAGATGGAAGAGAGTTCCCGCAAAAATCAGACGGCGCAGCGGGGGGCTCACGAGGACAAATCATTTCCGCAGAGCCTTGCCGCTTCCTTTGTACTGCCGATTTTCCGCGAGGCCGGATATCTGACGAGCGCACAGATGCATGAGTATCAGGAGCAGCTCGCAAAACTGGAAGTGCAGTCGGATGAGATGAAGCAGAAACTTCGCGGGGATTATCTGGTTAAGGAGAAAATGTTTGCCCGTGCGGTTTTGATGTACCGCCAGATTTTAAAGAACCGGAATCCGGGTAAACTCGGCACACAGTTTTATGCGGCCATATGGAACAATCTCGGCGCGGCTTATGCCGGGATGTTCCGCTTTGAGGAGGCTGCGGATTGTTTCCTGGAGTCCTGGCGCCTGATGAAAACGAAGGAAACGTTCCGTAAATACATCAGCGCTCTGCCGCTGTTCCTTTCCAACGATGAGTATCAGAAACGTCTGAAGGAACTGCAGTCAGATGAATATCTGGCACGAACGATTCAGGAACACAATGCGAAACTCTGCGAGACACCGGAATTTCTCTCTCATGCAGAGCAGGTAAAGACACGTCCGCTCGACGAAACGATAGAGGAACTGAAAACACAATATTCAAAAAGTACGAGGATCTGACTGCCAGGGCATTTTCGGTTGACTTACCCTCGCAACAGGGGATATAATGTGCCTTGTCTGTGGGAAAGGGCACTTGTGGACTTTCCTGGACAAGGCAGCGGCAGGTGTGCGAAGCACAGCTGGATTCTGGCGTATGAAATAGGGAGAATTTATAGGGCGAACGCCCGACAGCGAGAGAGCGCCAGCTCTCGAGCGGGTACGGCGAAGGGTGACAAGGCAATATGTTCTTAAAGGAGAAATCGATGCTTCATAATCTGACAGAACCGACACAGGAACAGCTGGAACGCAGCCTCGATTCGGAAAACGCAGCGCGCAGCGCGGCTGCTGATGAACTGCATGAAGAATGCGGCGTTTTTGGAATCTATGATTTTTCAGGGGAAAATGTAGCATCTACAATTTATTACGGCCTGTTTGCACTGCAGCATCGGGGACAGGAGAGCTGCGGCATTGCCGTAAGCGATACGAACGGACCAAAGGGCAAGGTCCTTTCCCACAAGGGGATGGGGCTTGTGAATGAAGTATTTACGCAGGAGCATATAGCCCGGCTGAAGGGAGATATCGGCGTCGGCCATGTCCGCTATTCAACGGCGGGCGGCAGTACCAGAGAGAACGCGCAGCCCCTGGTACTCAATTATGTCAAAGGTACGCTGGCGCTGGCTCACAATGGCAATTTGATTAATACGCCGCAGCTTCGCAGAGAACTGGAACTTGGCGGTTCGATTTTTCAGACTACGATCGATACGGAAGTGATCGCTTATCATATTGCGCGGGAGCGCGTGCGGACGAGGAATGTAGAAGAAGCGGTAGCGAATGCGATGAAAAAACTGAAAGGGGCGTATTCGCTGATCATTATGTCTCCGCGCAAGCTGATCGGCGCGCGGGATCCCTATGGGTTCCGGCCGCTCTGTATCGGAAAACGCGATAACGCATACATTCTTGCTTCTGAGACCTGTGCGCTTGATACGATTGGCGCGGAATACATCCGGGATGTGGAGCCGGGAGAGATCGTTACGATCTCGCCGAAGAACGGGATTCAATCATCGGCGATTTCATCGAACCGGAGCATATGTTTTCCGCCGGAGCGTCAATGCGAGACCGCGCGCTGTGTATTTGAATATATTTATTTCGGAAGGGCAGACAGCCGTATTGACGGCGTCAGTGTATATGATTCCCGTATTCGCGCAGGACGTTTTCTGGCGAAAGATTCGCCGGTAGATGCGGATCTTGTGGTCGGTGTTCCGGAGTCCGGCAATGTTGCGGCGCTGGGCTATTCGCTGGAATCCGGCATCCCTTATGGGATGGCCTTTATGAAAAACAGCTATGTCGGACGGACATTTATTAAACCGGGACAGAGCAGCCGTGAATCCAGCGTGCGCGTCAAACTCAATGTTCTGCGTGACGCGGTGGAAGGGAAACGGGTGATCATGATTGACGACTCGATCGTGCGCGGCACGACAAGCGACCGGATCGTGCGTATGCTGCGTGATGCCGGGGCCAAAGAGGTGCATATGCGCGTCAGCTCGCCGCCGTTTCTGTACCCGTGCTACTTTGGCACGGACGTACCGGCGCGGGAACAGCTGATCGCCTACAACCGGGAGATTGAGGATATTCGGAAAATTATCGGCGCGGATACGCTTGCCTATCTTCGGCTGGACCGCCTGCCGCAGCTTACACAGGGACTGCCGATCTGCAGCGGATGCTTTACCGGAAAATACCCGATGGAGCCGCCCAGCGAGGATATCAGAGGAGAGTATGTGCATTGACTCATTTGGACGCGCATTATTTCCGGCGCAGACACGTTGATTTTTGCGCTGTAAAATGTGTGCAGTGTCATAAGAAAATGCTGTTTGAGACAGATATGAGCAGTACTTAATATGAAAGTAAGGAGAACATCATGAGTACAGACAGATATGTAAGTCCGCTCTCGGAGCGGTACGCGAGCAAGGAGATGCAGTATATTTTCTCGCCGGATAAAAAATTCCGCACATGGAGGCGCCTGTGGATTGCTCTGGCTGAGACGGAGCAGGCGCTTGGCCTTCCGATCACGGATGAACAGATTGCGGAGATGAAAGAACACCAGGACGATATCAATTACGAGGTGGCACAGGAGCGGGAAAAAGTGGTCCGCCACGATGTCATGTCGCATGTGTATGCCTACGGCGTTCAGTGCCCGAAGGCGAAACCCATCATACATCTCGGCGCGACTTCCTGTTATGTGGGAGACAATACAGATATTATTGTGATGACAGAGGCGCTTCAGCTTGTAAAGAAAAAGCTGGTCAATGTTATCGCGCAGCTTGCGGACTTCGCAAAAAAATACGAAGATCTTCCGACCCTTGCGTTTACGCACTTTCAGCCGGCACAGCCGACGACAGTCGGAAAGAGAGCAACTCTCTGGGCGCAGGAATTTCTGATGGATCTGGAAGATCTGGATCATGTTCTTTCTACGATGAAACTTCTTGGCTCGAAGGGCACGACCGGTACACAGGCGAGTTTTCTGGAATTGTTTGACGGGGATCAGGAAAAGATTGATCAGATTGATCCGATGATTGCTGAAAAGATGGGATTCACCTCCTGCGTGGCGGTCTCCGGGCAGACGTATTCCCGAAAGACAGATACGAGAGTTCTCAATGTCCTTGCGGGAATCGCTTCGAGCGCGCATAAGATGTCGAACGATATTCGGCTTCTGCAGCACCTGAAAGAAGTAGAGGAACCGTTTGAAAAGACCCAGATCGGTTCATCCGCGATGGCCTACAAGCGCAATCCGATGCGCTCAGAACGCATAGCTTCGCTTTCACGTTATGTCATCTGCGATGCGCTGAATCCGGCGGTGACGTCATCCTGCCAGTGGTTTGAACGGACCCTGGATGATTCCGCGAACAAGCGGCTGTCTGTTCCGGAAGGATTCCTTGCAGTGGACGGCATTCTGGATCTCTGCCTGAATGTAACGGACGGCCTTAAAGTATATCCGAAAGTCATTGAGAAGCATCTGATGGCGGAACTTCCATTTATGGCAACAGAAAACATTATGATGGATGCAGTTAAGGCAGGCGGCGACCGGCAGGAACTTCATGAGAAGATCCGGCAGCTTTCGATGGAGGCCGGACGTACCGTAAAAGAAGAAGGGAAAGACAACAACCTGCTGGAACTGATCGCCGCGGATCCGGCGTTCAACCTTTCACTGGAGGATCTGCAGCGCTCCATGGAGCCGTCCCGTTACATCGGACGCTCGAAAGAACAGGTGGAACGATTTGTGGAGACGGTTGTGCAGCCGGTACTGGATGAAAATAAGGAACTGCTCGGCGTTACTGCCGAGATCAATGTATAATGCAGCAGTCGGCAATATAGGAATGTCAGGATGATAAAACGATTTACAAAAATTACGTAATTATTTAGAACAGCACGCCGCAGACCGCCTGCGATGCATAACGCGCCATATGTCTGGGGCTTGATGGGCGTTAAGCCCATCCCAAAATGAAAATACAGCCTTTAGCAGATAAATCTGCACAGTCTGTCCTTTCATTTTGATGCTGTTCTAAACTATTACAAAATCGCAAGGAGGAATTTGCAATGGTACAGGCAATCGTAGGAGCAAACTGGGGAGACGAGGGAAAAGGCAAGATCACGGATATGCTGGCGCAGAAAGCCGATATTATCGTGAGATTTCAGGGCGGCGCAAATGCCGGACATACGATTATCAATAATTACGGAAAGTTTGCTTTGCATACCCTTCCGTCCGGCGTGTTTTACGACCACACGACAAGCATTATCGGCAACGGGGTGGCGCTGAATATTCCGCTGCTGGATAAGGAGATCAAAGGACTCCTGGAGCGAGGTGTTCCGATGCCGCATATTCTGGTATCAGACCGGGCGCAGGTGGTGATGTCCTACCACATTCTGCTCGACCAGTATGAGGAAGAACGACTTGGCGGCAAATCATTTGGTTCGACCAAATCCGGCATCGCACCGTTTTACTCAGACAAATTCGCCAAAATCGGTTTTCAGGTGAGCGAGCTTTTTGATGAGGACACCCTGAAAGAAAAAGTGCAGCGCATCTGTGACCTGAAAAATCCGCTCTTTCAGTATCTGTACCACAAACCGGTCCTTTCCGCGGAAGACCTTCTTACCGAACTGCATGGATACCGCGATACGATCGCACCGTTTGTGGCTGATACCGGCGCGTTTCTTGCCGGAGCGCTAAAAGACGGGAAGACGATCCTGCTTGAAGGACAGCTCGGTACTCTGAAGGATCCGGATCACGGCATTTATCCGATGGTCACTTCTTCCTCCACACTGGCCGGCTATGGGGCGGTTGGCGCAGGACTGCCGCCGTATGAGATCAAACGTATTGTCGCGGTCAGCAAGGCCTATTCCAGTGCGGTCGGTGCCGGCGCGTTTGTCAGCGAAATCTTCGGAGAAGAGGCGGATCTGCTGCGCAATCACGGCGGCGACGGCGGAGAGTACGGCGCAACGACCGGCCGCCCGAGAAGAATGGGCTGGTTCGACTGTGTAGCTTCCCGGTACGGCTGCCGGATGCAGGGTGCGACCGAGGTGGCTTTCACTGTGCTCGATGCGCTCGGTTATCTTGATGAGATCCCGGTCTGCGTCGGCTATGAGATTGACGGGCAGGTAACGACAGATTTCCCGACGACCGTACAGCTGGAAAAGGCGAAGCCTGTACTGGAGGTGCTTCCGGGCTGGAAGTGCGATATCCGCGGTATCCGAAAATATGAGGAACTTCCTCAGAACTGCCGCAATTATGTGGAATTCATCGAGAAGCACATCGGCTTCCCGATTACGATGGTGTCGAACGGACCGGCGAGAGAAGACATCATCTATCGTTAAAACTCGGTTATGCAGCATGGAGGAGGGCATTTATGAAAATTCTCGTCCTTGCGGGAGGCTACAGCCCCGAACGCAATGTTTCTTTAAGTTCCGGCGCGATGATCGCCGGTGCGCTGCGTGAGCGCGGACATCAGGTGGCGATTATTGATTCCTATATCGGTGTCAGTGATCAGGAGGCAGATATCGACCGGTTGTTCCGAAAGGAAATTCCCGAAGAATGGAAGATTATTTCAACCGCAGTGCCGGATCTGAAAGCACTGAAAGCGGAACATCCGGAATGCAAAAACAGTCTCGTAGGGCCGAATGTCCTTCGGCTTTGCAAAGAGGCGGACGCAGTCTTTCTGGCGCTCCATGGAGGCAGCGGTGAGGATGGAAGGATTCCGGCCGCGCTTGACCTGCTGGGCGTGCATTATACCGGCTCAGATTATCTGAGCAGCGGTATTGCCATGAATAAGCATCTGACCAAAATTCTTGCGAAGGAAGCCGGCGTCAGTGTCCCGGCCTGGGAGATGCGGGATATAACGGATGACGAGTCCATCCGGACTGCAGTGCGCGAGGTGCAGCTGCCGATCGTTGTGAAGATACCGGACGGCGGCTCCTCCATCGGTGTTTATATTGTGAAGACGGTCTCAGAACTTTGCGCCGCTCTGGAAGAAAACCGCGGCAAACGTCTGCTGTTTGAACAATATATTGAAGGCCGTGAGATCCAGATGGGATTTCTGGGGGACAGAGCGCTTCCGTCCATTGAGATCACAGTCGACAGGGAGTTTTATAATTACGAGAATAAATATCAGAAAGGACTCGCGTATGAAAAAACCCCGGCGGATATTTTGCCGTCCGAGGAAAGCAGGATGGGACAGATACTGCTTGCGGTAGCGCATGCACTTTCGCTTGACACGTATGCGCGCGCGGACTTTATTATTGATAAAAACGGAAAAATCTGGTTTATTGAGATCAATACTCTGCCCGGCATGACGCCGACCAGCCTGCTTCCGCAGGAGGCAGAGGCGGCAGGGGTATCCTTTGGGGATCTCTGTGAACAGATAGTAAATGATGCACTGAAGAAAAAAACAGGAACGGAGGGCTGACACATGGCACATGGAAGTGGCGGATCCGGACACAGAAAAAAGCACGCGGCTCTGATCGGCACGCTGGTGCTCATGGCGGTGCTGCTGATTCTCGCGGGAGGTATGGCTTTTGCCATCAATTATGTGATGGGCAGCATTGGTGAAATCGAAGAGGTAGAACTGCTGGATCCGGAGACAGAGGAGTTTGAGACGGACGAGGACGCCGGAGAGGACAGCATCGATCCGGACGAAATCGAATGGGCGGAGGATCTGGAGGAAGTTGAAGAAAGCACCGGAATCACGAACATTCTCCTGATTGGGCAGGACACCCGAACATCCGGCACCAGAGAACGCTCGGACTCGATGATCCTGATTTCTATCAACTCGGATACGAATTCCGTGAATATGATTTCATTTATGCGTGACCTGTATGTACAGATACCGGGATATTCGGACAACCGGATCAATGCGTCCTATCAGTTTGGCGGCGCAGAACTGCTCGATGAAGTAATTGAAAAAAATTTCGGCGTATCGATTGATTATAATGTCGAGATCGATTTCGACGGATTTCAGGATGTGATTGATCTGCTGGGCGGCGTGGATATTGAACTGACTGCGACGGAGGCAAGCTATTTCCGGAATGCGGGCTATTCTGTATCGGAAGGCTCCAACCACGTGTACGGGGAATTTGCCCTTGTATATGCACGGACAAGGTATGTTTCCACGGCGACCGAAGCCAATGATTTTGGCCGGACCGAACGGCAGCGCGCAGTGATCACAAGTATTTTCAATGCGTACAAGGATGTCAGCATTACAACGAAAATTGCTTTGATAGACGATATCCTTTCCCTGGTTTCGACAGATATGCCGAGTTCGGAGATTTTGTCGCTCCTCTATGAGGCACAGTCGATGAACTTAAGTGAACTTGGATCTTATCGGATTCCGGTGGACGGTTCCTATTCGAACCAGACGATCCGCGGCATGATGGTGCTTGTTCCCGACCTGACTGTGAACCGCGAGGCGGTGCAGGAGATGATCGCCGGCACATATGAAGATTAAAAGATTTCCGGACAGACAGCGGCGCTGAAAATCCGTAAAATCAGAGGTTGACAAACAGACCTGAAATGTTATACTTGTCTGAGTAAAGAAGAACTGATATATTTTAATACGTGGAAGAGAAGAGTAAAATGCGGAAGCATTCAGAGAGAGGGCGGCTGCTGGAAAGCCCTTATGCGGAACCATTTGAAAACTGCCTCTGAGTGGCCCCAATCCGGTCCGGTGACTCCGTTATCGTCGAATGAGTATAAAACAGGGTGGAACCGCGGTACTTGTATGATCGCCCCTGGCAGTTTGCGTGAACTGTCAGGGGCTTTTTTATGCACAGGGCCGGGCAAAAGTTTAGCGGTTTTGCCACTCAAAATTGCGCTTCTCGATTATGGAAGGAAGGAGCATTCTATGAAAGAAAAATGCAAAGTATTAAAATCGGTTTTCTTGTCGGAGTGGAGCCCGATGGAAAAGGGGCTGCTGCTGGCGGATGTGCTGCTGTTCGGTGTTCTGCTTGGATGGCTGACGTCGCCGCTGAAGAACGGACTCAGTTTTTTCAGCAACAATTCCTGGGATATTGATAATTCTTCCGATGATCACTCGATGAGCGGTCTTGAGTTCGAGGATGAGGAAGACGAGGATGACGAAGAAGACTAAGAAGAGGAGAAGACTGCCCGGTCAGGCAGTAAATGACATCAGGCAATAAACAGCAACAGAAAATAAAAGTTCATTATAAGGAGGATCCCCCAAAATGATAATCACATTAAAAGACGGTTCAAAAAAAGAGTATGCGCAGCCGATGGCAGTCATTGACATCGCGAAGGACATCAGTGAGGGGCTGGCGCGCGTGGCGACGGTCGCCGAGATCAATGGTGAGGAAGCGGATCTGCGCACGGTCGTGGATTCAGACTGCGAACTGAACATTCTCACCTTTGACAGCCCGGCAGGCGCGGGCGCGTTCCGTCATACGACTTCACACATCATGGCGCAGGCCATCAAGCGTCTGTATCCGGACGTAAAGCTGGCAATCGGCCCGTCCATCGCGGATGGTTTTTACTATGACATTGACAGCGAGAATCCGATCACGCCGGAGGATCTGGAGAAGATCGAGGCGGAGATGAAGAAAATCGTGAAAGAGGATCTGCCGCTTATCCGTTTTACAAAGCCGAGAGATGAGGCGATCGCTTATTTCAAAGAGAAAAACGAGCCGTATAAGGTGGAGCTGATCGAGGATCTGCCGGAAGACGCAGAGATCAGCTTTTACCAGCAGGGCGAGTTCGTCGACCTCTGCGCCGGACCGCATCTGATGAGCACAAAGCCGGTCAAGGCGTTCAAGCTGACCAGCATCGCGGGCGCGTACTGGAGAGGCAGCGAGAAGAACAAGATGCTGACCCGTATTTACGGAACCTCCTTTACAAAGAAAGCAGATCTGGACGCCTACCTGACCCGTATGGAGGAAGCAAAAAAGCGCGATCACAGAAAACTGGGCAAGCAGCTTGGCCTGTTCATGATGACCGATGAGGGCCCGGGATTCCCGTTCTTTTTGCCGAACGGCATGATTTTGAAGAATACCCTTCTGGATTACTGGAGAGAGATTCATACAAAGGCGGGCTACGTGGAGATTTCCACACCGATCATCCTCAACCGCCAGCTCTGGGAGACCTCCGGCCACTGGGATCACTATAAGGAAAATATGTACACCACGGTCATTGACGATGAGGACTACGCCATCAAACCGATGAACTGCCCGGGCGGCGTTCTGGTGTACAAGTCGGAGCCGCGTTCCTACCGTGATCTGCCGCTGCGCATGGGCGAGCTGGGCATCGTTCACCGTCACGAGAAGTCCGGCCAGCTGCATGGTCTGATGCGTGTGCGCTGCTTCACACAGGACGATGCACATATCTTCATGACTCCGGAGCAGATCCGCGGCGAGATCAAGGGCGTTGTGAAGCTGATCGATGAAGTATATCAGCTGTTTGGCTTCAAATATCATGTGGAGCTGTCTACCCGTCCGGAGAATTCCATGGGAAGCGACGAGGACTGGGAGATGGCGACCGAAGGTCTGCGCGGCGCGCTGGACGAGCTGGGTCTTGACTATGTGATCAACGAGGGCGACGGCGCGTTCTACGGTCCGAAGATCGACTTCCACTTGGAAGATTCCATCGGCAGAACCTGGCAGTGCGGTACCATCCAGCTCGACTTCCAGCTGCCGCAGCGCTTTGAGTGCGAATATATCGGCGCGGACGGAGAAAAACACCGCCCGATTATGATCCACCGCGTGGCGTTTGGATCCATTGAACGTTTCATCGGCATCCTGATCGAGCACTTTGCAGGCGCGTTCCCGACCTGGCTTTCACCGGAGCAGGTACGCATCCTGCCGATTTCCGACAAGTTCATCGGCTACGCGGAGCAGGTAAAGGCTTCCCTGCGTGAGGAGGGTGTCCGTGCAAACGTTGACACCCGTGCGGAGAAGATCGGCTATAAGATCCGCGAGGCACAGCTCGCAAAGACTCCGTATATGCTGGTAGTCGGCGCAAAGGAAGAGGAGGAAGGCCTCGTTTCCGTGCGCAGCCGCTCTGAGGGCGATAAGGGACAGAGCACTCTCGCGGACTTCACTGCGGCAATCAAAGAAGAGATCGCAACGCGGGCAAGATAAAGCAGGACTTAAAAAAACGACACGGTTACGGCAAAAGGCATTATGGCCCGGACATCTTTTTGCGCACGGCAGGAAGATGTCCGGGCTTTTATCATGTCCAAAATGAACGGGTGCAGATGGAACGAAAGGGCTTTCCTTTTCCATCGTTTCTTCACATTTCCAACACAACTGCAACACAGAATTATCAAATTACAGACACAGTTATCCCCTAAAATTGACGAGAAAAGGAACGAATTGAGGTAAATTTTAAAACAATTTGCATGATTTTTGTTTCCTGTAAATACAGCGCACTGCGCAATACAACGAAAGGAGCACATAACAATGAAGTGCGAAAGGAATTGGAATCGGAAAAGTGTCTGGAAGGCGGCGTCTGCCCTGGCAGCTGCTACGCTGCTGTTTTCTTCTGTAGCTGTATATGCGGCGGAAGAGGATGACGAGGCGGCATCGCCGGCAGCGGCGGCTTTGACGGCCGAGTTTGAGATGAGTACATCTTATCCCGGGATGTCAGCGACTGCGGGGGACACCTTAAGTTTCGATCTGGATTTTATCAGCCCGGACGGGGCAGGCCATGATGTGACTCTGACGACAGAAACGCTTCCGGATGGATGGGAAGGTTATTTTAAGGGAAGCAGCACGGAGATCTCCATTGTACATATTACAGGAAACACTTCAGAAGACAGTGGCCTGGTGACCTATTCTCTGGCGATCCCGGATGACGCTGAGGACGGAGAATACGAGGTAGAACTTCTGGCGACGACGGAAGACGGTGATGAATCAGCACTGACCCTTACACTGAACGTAGCGGCCGAGGTGCGCGGCGAGAGCAGTTTTACTTCTGAGTATCCGGAACAGGAAGGCGCGACCGGTACTTCCTTTACATTTGACGCGACTCTGGTCAACAACCGTTCTGCGAATCAGACCTACAGTCTGTCTTCGAGCGCACCGAGCGGATGGTCTGTGATGATCGTTCCGTCGGACGATACTTCCACCGCTGTTGCAAGCATTGATGTGGAAGCTGAGAGCAGCACTGGGCTGACCATCACAGTAACGCCGCCTGAGACCGTAGAACAGGGCGATTACACGATCCCTGTGACAGCGACATCCGCGAATGAGACTCTGAGCATGGATCTTAACATTACCATCACCGGCACTTATGATATTTCTCTTTCCACATCGGACGGACTTCTCAGCTTTGACGCTTATGAGAATAAGGCTTCGAATGTCACGCTTGTCATTACGAACAATGGCAATGTAGATCTGACCAATGTGACGCTTTCTTCCTCCGCTCCGACGGACTGGGAAGTTTCCTTCAGTGAATCCACGATCGATACCATTGAAGCGGGAGCGTCCGTAGAAGTGACGGCCTCCGTAACACCGTGCGAGGATTCTATTACGGGAGATTATGAGACGGATATTACAGTGAGCACGGATGAAACATCGGATACGGCCGCATTCCGCGTGTCGGTAAAGACTTCTTCAACCTGGGGCTTTGTCGCGATTGCGATCATTGTGGTACTGGTCGTTATACTGGGCGTAATCTTTAAGAAATTCGGGAGACGGTAAAAATGGCTGAAAGTAAAAAGAAAGGTCAGGAAGTGATCAGGACCGAGCACCTTACCAAGCGGTACGGCAAGAAAGTGGCGGTCAATGATCTGAACCTGTCCATAAAAAAAGGAGAGGTGTTTGGACTGCTCGGCCCGAACGGAGCCGGAAAGACGACGACGATCCTGATGCTGCTTGGCCTGACAGAGCCGAGCGCGGGTACGGCGACGATCGAGGGGATGAACTGTACACGGGATCCGCTGGGAGTCAAATCCATTGTGGGGTACCTGCCGGACAATGCCGGGTTCTACAGCGATATGACAGGACGTCAGAATCTGCGCTTTACCGGCCGCCTGAACGGGCTGGAAGGGCAGGCGCTGGAGGATCGGGTCGAATCGCTTCTGAAGCGCGTGGATATTGAATACGCGGGAGATCAGAAGGTCGGCACATACTCCAGAGGTATGCGCCAGAGACTTGGCGTGGCGGACGTGCTGATGAAAGATCCGGAGATCATCATCATGGATGAGCCGACGCTCGGCATTGATCCGGAAGGTATGCGCAAACTGCTGATCCTGATCCGGGAACTGGCGGAAGAGGATGGACGTACGATTCTCATTTCCTCCCATCAGCTGCAGCAGGTGCAGCAGATCTGCGACCGGGTCGGCATCTTTATCGAAGGCAGCCTGATTGTCAGCGGCACGCTGCGTGAACTGGAGGAACACATTCGCAAGGAAGGTTCTTATCTGCTGGAGTTGTCGGTACAGCCGATGGATGACGCGCTGTTGGGCATGCTTTATCAGCAGGATGGGGTAAAGAAGATAGAAAAAGAGGGTGATAAGTTCATGATCACCTCGAAAAAGGATATTCGCCCGACACTGACGCGTTTCCTGGGAGAGAACGGTTACACCGTTTATCATCTGCACCAGCGCGGCGGTGATCTGGACGAGATTTACAGAGTTTATTTTGAAAAGGCAGGGCAGGCAGATGAAAGAAGCAGTTATGAAAAAAACAACAAAAAACGCAGATGGTTCGGCGGGAAAAAGAAGCAGGCTGTTTCGTAACGGCGGCTCATCGGGCGATGCCGGCAGTGCAAAGACAGGTGAGACAGGAGAAGGGACCAGAAGAGTCAGCGGTTTTACCGGACTTTCCGCACTGTTTCGCAAGGAGATGGCGGATCAGCTTCGAAGCAGACGGTTTCTAATCCTGCTGATCCTGATCGGCGCCACCAGCTTTGCCAGCTTTTACGGTGCGATCAGCGAGCTGTCTGAATCAACGAGCGACTATCTGTTTCTGGAATTATATACATCCAGCGGAAGCTCGATCCCTTCGTTCATGTCGTTTATCGCGCTGCTTGGGCCGATCGTCGGTCTGGCGCTCGGATTTGACGCGATCAACAGTGAACGGCAGTCGAATACGCTGAACCGTCTGGTCGCGCAGCCAATCTACAGGGATTCCATTATCATCGGGAAATTCCTGGCCGGAACGACAGTGATCGCGATCGTTATCTTTACCATCGGCATCGCCGCCGGAGCAGTGGGCGTTCTCGCCACCGGACTGACACCGACCGGAGAGGAAGCATTGCGAATCTTTTTCTTCCTGATTTTCACAGTTGTCTACATCGCATTCTGGCTGGCGCTGGCGATCCTGTTTTCCACGATCTGCCGTCATTCCGCGACGTCAGCACTGATCACGATCGCACTCTGGATCTTTTTCTCGATCTTCATGAGCCTGCTGGCACAGATCATCGCGGGAGCGGTCTATCCGATCAATACGCAGTATGGGCAAATGTTCAATCAGGTGAAATACTATACGCTGAAACTCAACCTGAACCGCATTTCGCCGTATTACCTTTACAGTGAGGCGGTATCGACCATCCTCAATCCGTCCGTCCGCGCGGTCAACGTCGTCACGACGAGCCAGCTGGTCGGCGCGATCAGCAGCTACCTGTCGCTGGGACAGAGTCTGCTGCTTGTGTGGCCGCATCTGGTTGGCATGATCGCGGAGATGATCGTGGCGTTCGGATGCTCTTATATCGGATTCATGAGGCAGGAGATCAGAACGAATTGAGGATGGACTGTAACAGGCTGTTTTTCATTTTATGTATATTTCAGGAGAAGACTGCGGATACTGTTCCTGTAGAGAGATTCAATAAAAACAGGAGGTAGTAATTATGCCGGCATTGGTATGTTCCGCAAAGCACTGCAGATACAACGATTCCATGTACTGCTGCAAGGATGGCATCCAGGTGGGAGGCGAGCAGGCAAGAGTCTGTCAGGACACCTGCTGCGAGAGTTTCCATGAAAGGAGTGACGACGCAGGAAATATCAAAGATTCCTGCGGCTGTGAAGCGCGTCCGAACCGGACGATGGAGATCCGCTGCGAGGCGAGAGCCTGTGAATACAATGACAGCTGCGTTTGTCATGCAGATCATGTGGATATTGCAGGCGTATCGGCCTGCCGCTGCGAGGAGACCGAGTGCGTGACGTTTAACGAAAAATAAGCAGGGAAAAACAGAGAAATCTGAATGCAGGAATGCCCGCATGTTTTGTGCGGGCATTCCTTTTTTAGAAACGTTTATATATTATGAAAGAAAGGACTTGCTTCCAACATAGAACATATGATAGAATCCAATCCTATGGTTGGAGGTGCCCGTGAAGCGGGCATGAGAGTTTAGAGAAAAATGGTGAGGATTGTTTTATGAAGGGGAATCAGAACAAATCGGGAACCGAGTCCTACCGCCAGATTATGCGTCTGGCGCTTCCCATTGTGATACAGAATCTGTTCAGCGCGGCGATCAGTTCGACGGATGTAATTATGCTGAATTCTGTCGGACAGTCGGCGGTTTCTGCCGTTTCGCTGGCAACGCAGTATTCGAGTGTTCTGTATATGATTTTTTACGGTATTGGTACCGGAGCCCTGACACTGTGCGCCCAGTACTGGGGCAAGGGAAATACGGAGGCGATAGAGAAAGTAGAAGGGATTGCCATGCGGTTTTCGCTTGGCATTTCGCTGCTGTTTGCCCTTCCTTCGGCTTTTATTCCGCGTCTGATGATGAAGCTGTTTACCTCTGATCCGGAGCTGATTCAGATTGGCGCGTCGTATCTGCACATTGTCAGCGTCAGTTTTTTGTGCTGGGGATTTTCGGAGATTTATCTTGCCATCCTTCGAAGCGTGGAGCGGGTAAAGATCAGCACGGTGCTGAATGTCAGCGCTCTTCTGATCAATGTCTGCCTGAACGCAGTCTTTGTGTACGGCCTGTTCGGGGCACCGCGTCTTGGCGCGCAGGGTGTTGCCCTCGCAACCTCAATCTCACGCGGGATCCAGCTGATTGCCTGCTTTGGCGTGTCTATTGTTTCAGACCGCAGATCCCGTGCGGCTGGAAACGAAAGTCAGAGAACGGGAACGGTTCGGCTACGCCCGGACGCCATGTTCTGGAAGAATGCCGTGTTGATGCAGGATTTCCTGCGCCTTTCTGTCCCCGCAGTAGCCAATGACATCAGTTGGAGTGTGGCTTTTTCCATGTATTCAGTGATCATGGGACACATGGGGACAGATGTGGTAGCGGCTAACGCCATTGTGGTTGTGGTGCGCAACTTTGGTACAGTGCTCTGCTACAGCATTGCGAATGCGTCCGGTATTTACGTCGGGAAAGAGATTGGCGCAAACCGGCTGGACGAAGCCGAACGGGACGCGTCCCGCTCTATGAAGCTGACTGTAGCGTCCAGTATATTTGGGGGAATACTGGTTGCCGTGAGCATGCCCTTTGTCCTTTCCGCAGTCTCGCTCTCGGATACCGCAAGAGGATATCTGAGAATTATGCTGCTGATCAACACATACTATATCACGGGGACGGCGGTGAACACGACTCTGATCGCAGGTATTTTCCGCGCAGGCGGGGATACCCGGTTTGGGCTGATCTGCGATAGCATCGATATGTGGGTTTATGCCGTGCCGCTGGGCTTTTTTGCCGCATTCGCGCTGAAACTTCCGCCGATGTGGGTTTATTTTCTCCTGTGTACGGATGAATTCGTGAAATGGCCCTGGGTTCTTCATCATTATAAAAGCAGGAAATGGCTGAAGAACATCACACGCGAAAATGTATAAAAAATTTATTGACACACGGTTTTTCCTATGCTATAGTACATAAAGTTGTGAAAAACAGGAAGCAGAGTATCCACTCTCACCCCGGCACGCGGAATACATGGCTGTGACCGGCGGTTCATATGGTTGACATGTTTGGACGGGCAGCCGTTTGCCGGATGTGCGCGGCGCAGGATGCACCGGTTCTTTTTTGTCAGAGTATGCAGGTGGATAGCTTTGTTATCCACCTTTTCTTATTCATGCGTGGAGGTGTACGAAGATTAGCGATTTAATGATTAACGAACAAATCAGAGACCGGGAAGTCCGCTTGATCGGTGAACACGGTGAGCAGCTTGGTATTATGTCTGCAAAAGAGGCTCAGAAGTTAGCGAGAGAAGCTGAACTTGATCTTGTGAAGATCGCGCCGACGGCAAAGCCGCCTGTGTGTAAGATTATCGATTACGGAAAGTATCGTTACGAGATGGCCAGAAAAGAAAAAGAGGCCAGAAAGAAACAGAAAACGGTCGAGATTAAAGAGATCCGGTTATCTCCGAACATTGACGAGAATGATTTGAACACAAAGGTGAACAATGCCCGGAAGTTCTTATCGAAGGGGAATAAAGTGAAGGTGACTCTGCGTTTCCGCGGCAGAGAGATGGCACATATGCAGGCGAACCGCTATATTCTTGAGGATATCGCGAAGTCGCTCTCAGACGTTGCCGTGATCGACCGCCCGGTGAAGCAGGAGGGCAGGACCCTCACCCTGTTTTTGACGGAAAAACGTTCGTGACAGCTGCGGACGCCTTATGATTTATGAAAAGAAGGCGGCTTTTGGTCGTTTTCCATTTATGTTCCGGTTTTTGCTAAGGATCCGGGACGCAGGCCGTGTCATCACGCAGAGCGTGATATTGTATGCGCGGCTCTTAAGAATAGCAGAAGGAGGAAGTTTAAAATGCCAAAAATGAAGACAAGCAGAGCAGCCGCGAAGCGGTTCTCAAAGACCGGTTCAGGACTGCTGAAGAGAAACAAAGCTTATAAGAGCCATATCTTAACCAAGAAGTCGCCCAAGAGGAAGCGGAATCTCCGGAAGTCTACGATCACGGATGCGACCAATGCTTCCAACATGAAGAAGATTTTACCGTATCTGTAAATCAGAATGCCGAAGCGCTTTGAGGTTTGTTTACAGAGGACCGAAGCATAATCTTGAGGGACATCATAAGGAGGAATTAAGAGATGGCCAGAATTAAAGGTGGAATGAACAGAAGAAAGAAACATAATCGCGTGCTGAAGCTGGCGAAAGGATACAGAGGAGCGAGATCGAAGCAGTACCGTATCGCAAAGCAGTCGGTGATGCGTGCGCTTGCTTCTTCCTACGCAGGCAGAAAGCAGAAAAAGCGTCAGTTCAGACAGCTCTGGATCGCACGTATCAATGCGGGCGCACGTCTGAACGGCCTGTCCTACAGTAAGTTCATGCATGGCTTAAAACTTGCGGGTGTTGATCTGAACAGAAAGGTTCTTGCGGACATGGCGGTGAACGACGCGGAAGGCTTTGCTTCACTTGTGGAGCTGGCAAAGTCGAAAGTGGCGTAAGAGAAAGACAAAAGAGGATCGCTTGCGGCGGTTCTCTTTTTTTCTTGCCCTTTCCCGCATAAAGTGTTAGAATGTGACGCGAGAGTTAATTTAACAATGATTGGAGATTTGCAATGGCTTTTGATTTTGTAAAAAAGATTTTTGGTACGCACAGCGAGCATGAGCTGAAGCGTATTGAGCCGATCGTGGATCAGATCGAGGCCCTGCGTCCGGATATGATGGCACTCTCCGACGAGGAACTGAAAGCGAAGACACCCTGGTTTAAAGAGCGTTACGCAAACGGAGAGACGCTGGATGATCTGCTGCCGGAGGCGTTTGCCGTGGTACGTGAGGCGGCGCGCCGGGTGCTCGGCATGGAGCATTACCGGGTGCAGCTGATCGGCGGCATCATCCTGCACCAGGGACGTATCGCGGAGATGCGTACCGGTGAAGGCAAGACGCTGGTATCGACCTGCCCGGCCTACTTAAACGCACTGACCGGCCAGGGCGTTCATATCATCACGGTCAATGATTATCTGGCAAGCCGCGACGCGGAATGGATGGGCGCGGTACATCGTTTCCTCGGCCTGACGGTTGGCTGTGTGCTGAACTCGATGAATAACGACGAGCGTCGCGAACAGTACGCATGTGATATTACCTACATCACGAACAATGAGGACGGTTTCGACTATCTGCGTGACAATATGGTAATTTACAAGGAACAGCTCGTGCAGCGCGGCCTGGTCTACGCGATCATCGACGAGGTCGACTCGGTGTTGATCGATGAGGCGCGTACGCCGCTGATCATTTCCGGACAGAGCGGCAAATCCACAAAGCTGTATGAGGTCTGCGACATTCTTGCCAGACAGCTGGTCAAGGGCGAGGCGAGCGGCGAGGTCACAAAGATGACCGCGATCATGGGAGAGGAGATCACCGAGACCGGCGATTTCATTGTTAATGAGAAGGACAAGCTGGTCACACTGACACAGGAAGGGATCGAGAAGGTCGAGAAGTTTTTCAAGATCGACAATTTCTCCGACCCGGAGAATCTGGAGATTCAGCACAACGTCGATCTGGCGCTGCGCGCGAATTATCTGATGTTCCGCGATCAGGATTATGTGGTAAAGGACGACGAGGTTCTGATCGTCGATGAATTTACCGGCCGTATCATGCCGGGCCGCCGTTACTCGGATGGTCTGCATCAGGCCATCGAGGCGAAGGAGCATGTGAAGGTGAAGCGCGAGAGCAAGACACTTGCGACGATCACGTTCCAGAACTTCTTTAATAAATACGAGAAGAAAGCCGGCATGACCGGTACGGCGCTGACAGAGGAGCAGGAGTTCCGCGATATTTACGGTATGGACGTCATTGAGATCCCGACGAATGTCCCCGTACAGCGTATTGACCACGAGGACGCGGTGTACATGACCCAGAAGGAAAAGTACCGCGCCGTGGTGGAGGCAGTCAAGGAAGCACATGCGAAGGGCCAGCCGGTGCTTGTCGGCACGATCACGATCGAGGTATCCGAACTGATCAGCAACCTTCTGAAACGGGAGGGCATCAAGCATCAGGTTCTGAATGCGAAGTTCCACGAGATGGAGGCGGAGATCGTCGCAGAAGCCGGTGTACACGGCACGGTGACCATCGCGACGAACATGGCAGGCCGTGGTACGGATATCAAGCTGGACGACGAGGCGAGAGCCGCGGGCGGCCTGAAGATCATCGGTACCGAGCGGCACGAATCCCGCCGTATTGACAACCAGCTGCGCGGCCGCTCCGGCCGTCAGGGCGATCCGGGCGAATCCAGATTTTATATTTCTCTGGAGGATGACCTGATGCGCCTGTTTGGCTCCGAGAAGATGATGAATGTCTTCAAGTCTCTTGGCGTACAGGAGGGAGAGCAGATCGAGCACAAGATGCTTTCCAGTGCCATTGAGAAAGCGCAGATGAAGATCGAGAGCAACAACTTCGGTATTCGTAAAAATCTTCTGGATTATGATCAGGTCAACAATGAGCAGCGCGAGATTATTTACGCGGAGCGCCGCCGGGTACTGGACGGCGAGAGCATGCGCGATTCCATTCTGAATATGAAAAAGGAGATCATTGACCGCGCCGTAGACAGAAGCTGTACGGACAACGAGCATGAGAACTGGGATCTGGAGGAACTGAACAATCTTCTGCTTCCGGTCATCCCGTTTGAATCGTTTACGGAGGAGTCTCTTGCCTCCATACCAGGCAGGGATGAGCTGAAATCATACCTTAACGACGAAGCCTTGAAGCTGTATGAAGCGAAAGAGGCGGAAGTCGGCGACAATGAGAAGTTCCGTGAACTGGAGCGCGTCATCCTTCTGAAGGTCATCGACCGCAAGTGGATGGATCACATTGACGATATGGATCAGCTTCGTCAGGGCATTGGTCTGACCGCCTACGGACAGCGCGACCCGAAGGTAGAGTACAAGATGAGCGCATATGAGATGTTCGACGAGATGACCGAAGGTATTCAGCAGGATACCGTCCGCCTTCTGTATCATATCAAGGTCGAGCAGAAGGTTGAGCGCGAGGAGGTTGCGAAGGTCACCGGCACAAACAAGGACGATTCCGGTCCCCGCACTCCGAAAAAGCGCGTCGCCGAGAAGATCTATCCCAACGACCCCTGCCCCTGCGGCAGCGGCAAGAAGTACAAGCAGTGCTGCGGACGCCGTGCTTAGGCTTCTTTTATAGATTACTTTTTTATGGTTTGAGAAATATGTAAATTGTGCACCGACACGGCATACCTTCGGTGAGGACTGTTAAAACAGCGTTGGTCCTTGGCGATGTCAAGCCGTCAGGCGAAGACAGAGCATAGTACCGCTGCGCTGTTTTGTAAGCGAGAGCGTGTCCGAAGCGAGGGTATGACGGGAAGGTGCGGTGATAATTTTCAGAAAGAAGGTGACACAATGGTAGAACTTGATCAGTTCAAAGCAATTTTAAACAGCTACACAAAACCATTAGTGGAAGTGAGGGATTCACTTTGACCTCGTAAACAAAGAACAGCGGATTCAGGAGATGGAGCGCCGGATGGAGGAGCCGGACTTCTGGGACAACCCGGAGAAGTCGCAGGAGACCATGAAACTGCTCGCAAGTCTGAAAGAAGACGTCTCGACCTACAAAGAACTGAAGGATCAGTATGAGGAAGTCGAACTCCTGATTGAGATGGGTTACGAGGAAAATGACGCTTCCGTGCTTCCGGAGATTCAGGAGACACTGGATCAGTTCTGTAAGACACTGGAGGACATCCGCATTAAGACGCTGCTCTCCGGCGAATACGATGAGGAGAGCGCGATTGTGACGCTGCACGCGGGCGCGGGCGGCACCGAATCCTGCGATTGGGCTTCGATGCTTTACCGCATGTACACGCGCTGGGCGGAAAAGAAAGGCTATCAGGTTGACGTTCTGGATTTCCTTGACGGGGAGGAGGCCGGCATCAAATCCGTGACTTTCCAGGTAAATGGATCAAAAGCCTATGGCTATCTGAAGTCTGAAAAGGGCGTACACCGTCTGGTGCGGATTTCTCCGTTTAATGCGGCCGGCAAGCGGCAGACGTCGTTTGTAAGCTGTGAGGTGATGCCTGTACTGGAGAAAGATGTGGATATTGAGATCAATCAGGAAGATCTGCGTATTGACACGTACCGTTCCAGCGGCGCGGGCGGTCAGCACATCAACAAGACGTCCTCTGCGATCCGCATTACACACCTGCCGACCGGTATTGTGGTGACTTGCCAGAACGAGCGCTCTCAGTTCCAGAACAAAGACAAGGCGATGCAGATGCTGAAAACGAAGCTGCTTTTGCTTCGCGAGCAGGAAAATGCCGAGAAGGAATCCGACATCCGCGGCGAGGTCAAGGAGATTGGCTGGGGCAACCAGATTCGCTCTTATGTCATGCAGCCTTACAAGATGGTAAAGGATCTTCGCACTGGTGAGGAGACCAGCAACGTGGACGCTGTCATGGACGGCGATCTTGATCCGTTTATCAACGCTTATCTGAAGTGGAAGTCGCTGGGCGAGCCGAAAGAGCAGGAGTAAATGAGCAGTAAATAAAAGCAATTCAGTCACTGTGAAGGATGCGAGAGAGGCGTTCTGACGGCCTGACAGCTTCAGGCAAAGTCTCCCCTGCATCCTTTTTTGCTGATTTTCTGTGACAGCTTTATGCTGCATCGGGGCAGCATCTCTTCCATATTTTCAGAGACGGGTCTTGCAGGAGAGATTTTACTTGCATTGCTCTGTGAAGTATGGTAAGATTCCATCCGTAGAATACATATGTTTTTCAATCACGAACACAGAAATGCTAAACTGCCATGTTTTTTTGGGCAGTTTTTTCAGGCAACAAAAGGAAGAGGCTTGCGCCGCTGTTCTGACGGGAATGAAGCGACACGGTGCGGAGGAATGAAAATGTCGGATGGATCAAAATACTATGTGGTGAAAGAAAAAGCGGTGCCCGAGGTGCTGATGAAGGTTGTGGAGGCAAAGAGGCTCTTAGAGACGAAACGCGCAGCCACCGTACAGGACGCCGCGGATATGGTTGGTATCAGCCGGAGTTCTTTTTATAAATACAAAGAAGACATTTTCCCATTCCGTGACACGGTAAAAGGGAAAAATTTTACGTTCCTTATGCAGATGCATGATGAACCGGGACTGTTGTCGGACGTGCTTCATGTGGTGGCGGATTACCATGCAAATATCCTGACGATCCATCAGAGCATTCCGACAAATGGGGTGGCGATGCTTACACTCAGTGTTGAGGTACTTCCGACGACCGGGGATATTACGAATATGATTAACGCCATAGAGGCAAAGGAAGGCGTGCAGTATCTGAAAATACTGGCGCGTGAATAACCGATTCGGACAGATGAGGCAGAGAGGAGATAAACAGACATGGCAGCAGTAGCGGTGTTGGGATATGGAACAGTCGGTTCTGGCGTCGTAGAGGTGATTGAGACCAATCATGACAGCATTTTGGCTAAGACAGGTGTGGATCTGCAGGTGAAATATGTGCTGGATCTGCGGGAATTTCCGGGAGATCCGGTGCAGGAGAAGCTGGTGCATGATTTCAATATCATCGCAGATGATCCGGAAGTACAGATTGTCGTTGAGACGATGGGAGGCCTGCATCCTGCCTATGAGTTTACAAAGCAGGCACTGGAGGCAGGAAAAAGCGCGTGCACATCAAATAAGGCTCTGGTGGCGCAGTATGGCACGGAACTTCTGGAGACGGCCAGAATGCACCAGGTAAGTTATCTGTTTGAGGCGAGCTGCGGAGGCGGGATTCCGATCATCCGGCCGCTGCGGACTTCCCTAGGCGCGGATGTGATTGATGAGATTACCGGGATCGTGAACGGCACGACCAATTATATTCTGACGAAGATGTCGGATGAGGGACTGGAATTTGATGATGTTCTTCGAGACGCGCAGCAGAAAGGCTACGCGGAACGCAATCCGGAGGCGGATGTGGAAGGACATGACGCGTGCCGGAAAATCGCGATTCTGTCTTCTCTGGCGTACGGAAAACGCGTGGATTATACGGATGTCTACACGGAGGGAATTACAAAAATCTCTTCAGCGGAAGTGCTCTACGCAAAAGAACTTGGCATGGCGATCCGGCTTCTGGCCTACAGCCATAAAGATGTAGAGAATGACGGTCGGGTGACTGCGATGGTAGCGCCGTTCCTCGTGAAGAAAACCGATCCGCTCTATTTTGTGAATGGCGTATTTAACGCAATCTTTGTACACGGCAATATGCTCGGGGACGCGATGTTCTACGGTCAGGGTGCGGGAAAAGAAGCCACCGCGAGCGCAGTGGTGGCGGATGTCATTGAGGAGGCGCAGACATATGGCCGCAGCGTGATGTCCGGGTGGAGCGCTGAAAAACAGGAACTGCAGCCGGTGGCGGAGACAGAGAAGCAGTTCTTTGTCCGTGTGGCCGGAGATATCCGGAACCGGGAGGAAACAGGGCAGGTGTTTGGAGCGATATCGATCGTACAGGCGGATCTGCCGGATGAGTACGGATTCATCACGCCGGTGATGTCTGAGGCAAAGTTTCAGGAGTGTGCGGCGAAGATGGAAGACCGGCTGCTTGGAATGATCCGGATTCGTGCGTAAATAATAGAAAAGGCGGAATACTGCGATGAAATATATTGTAATTCTGGGCGACGGTATGGCGGATGAGCCGCAGGAGGCGCTGGATGGGCGCACTCCGCTTGAGGCGGCGGCGACGCCTGCGATGGATGAACTTGCGAAGACGGGGGAGATCGGCCTGGTAAAGACGATCCCGGACGGAATGGCGCCGGGCAGCGATACAGCGAATCTGGCGGTGCTGGGCTACAACCCGCGTGAGTACTATACCGGACGTTCTCCGCTGGAAGCGCTGAGCATCGGTGTGCCGATGAAGGCTACGGATGTCGCGATGCGCTGCAATCTGGTGACGCTCACGGAGGAAGAACCGTATGAGCAGAAGCGCATTCTTGATCACAGTTCCGGTGAGATCAGTACAGAAGATGCGGCGATCCTGCTGGAAGCTGTACAGAAGGAACTGGAGAATGAGACGTATCAGTTTTATGTGGGGACAAGCTACCGGCATTGTGTCATTCAGGCGAATGGAGTGAAGCAGGCAGCTTCATCTGAGGATCCGGCGGCGGAGTCTGACGAACGCGGAAGCGGCGGCCAAAAGCCATGCATCGATGCGGCACTGGAAAACCTGACACCTCCGCATGATCATCTGACTGAGGTGATCGGACCATATCTTCCGGAAGATGAGACGCTGTTGGCCATGCAGAAGCGCAGCTATGAGATTCTGGTTCATCATCCGATTAATCTGAAACGAAAAGCAATGGGATTGAATCCGGCGAACAGCTGTTGGTTCTGGGGTGCGGGCACTAAGCCCATGGTGGACTCTTTTGAAAAGAAAAACGGTGTCAAAGGCACCATGATTTCAGCTGTAGATCTGTTAAAAGGCATTGCGATCGGCGCCGGAATGCAGGTTGTCCCTGTTCCTGGGGCGAACGGCGGCCTCCATACAAATTATGAGGGAAAAGCGCAGGCTGCTGCAGACGCATTGCTAAAGGACGGCGCGGACTTTGTTTATGTACATCTGGAGGCACCGGATGAAATGGGGCATCAGGGAAGTCTGGAACGCAAGCTGCAGGCAATCGAGAATCTGGATCAGCGCATTGTGCGTATCATAAAAGAACGGATGGATGCTTCAAAAGAGCCGTACCGTATGCTGGTTATGCCAGATCATCCGACACCGATCCGCATCCGTACGCATACCTCCGATCCGATTCCGTATCTGCTTTATGACAGTACAAAGACGCTGAAAAAGGAATGTGAAGCCCCGAAGGGAAGCGACGGAGGCTTTGAGGCAGCCCGGACCGACAGTAGTTCACACGGACGGATTTACTGCGAGCGTACCGCAAAAGAGAGCGGCATTTTCCGTCCCGATGGCTATAAGCTGATCGATCTGCTGATTGAGAAAGAGAATTAATTTCCCGCTATTTTTTTGTAAAAATAGCCGCTCGTGGTGTAAACATACGGATTGACAAACAAAAGCCCAATCCCGAGGGAGAGCAGTCCCAGCAGATACATGCCGATAAAACTCAGCCGCATGCCAAGATAACGAAACCGCATGCCGTTCATGAGAGACCAGCTTTCTGTCATCATATTTTTAAAGGATAGATCCGGGGTGTCTGCGTGAACAAACAGGGTCATGGAGAACGAGATTTCCAAAAAAACGAACACCGCTATGGCCAGAAGCAGTACAGCGGTGGCTGCCAGCACATGGCCTGTACTGCTCTGCCCGTAGAACACCAGAATCAGCATGATGTTCAGCCACCAGAGAACGATCTGCATGAAACCATAGGTCACGATAAACTGCAGCACGGAATAAATGGCTACCGGTTCCGGATGCTCTGTGAACATGGAAAACAGATCTGACCAGCGGAACGGATGATTGTTGCAGATGTCCAGATAAATGCGGTACAGTCCCGCGAGAAGAATATAATAAATGATATTGACGAGAATCGAACATACGAAGGAAATCAGGGTGCTGAAAATGCCGGTACCCGAAGGTACCGCCATCAGGAGAAGATAGCTGAGAAGCAGATCCAGTGCCGTAAGCAGGAGTGTAATTCCGGCAAGTGCTGCATGCTGATTATTGAGCACACAGCGCGCATAGCATTTTATTTCTTTTGTAATTGGCTTTTCCATCAGATAAAGCCTCCTTCCCAATTGGAATCGGAACTGTTCGAACCGCCGCCGTCTTCGGCATCATTGCCGGAATCGCCATGGTCGAAGCCGTAGCCTTCGTTTCCGGTTCCATCGTCTGTGCCGGCATCCGAACCGTCATCGCTGTCATTTCCCTCCGAGCCGTTCGGATCGGTCCCTTCCGAATCATACAGAAATGGGAACAATTCCTCAAACGCGTCATCTATGTCGAAATCATAATCTCCGGTATACATCCGATAATAATACTGCAGATATTCCCGGCCGTCATCGGTCGTCAGCACATAGCGGAACGCAGATACCGTGAGCACGACTGTAATCACCATTCCGATGACACCGCAGATCATGCCGGCCCTGCTCTTCCCGGCCATCGGGCGGCTGTCCCTTGAGAGAATGGCACAGATGACTGCCATCGCACCGCAGGGCAGTGATACATAAAAAACGGAACACAGGCAAATAGAAAGAATTCCCAGCACAACCGCGGCGGTCGCCATCGTATTTTTACGCCTGCGGGCCGGCCGCTGTTCCCAGTTATATTCATCGTCGTAGTTGTACATATCGTCACTCCATTTCGATCTTTTCACATCCGAAACATAATAGCATAAACAGAACAGGAAAACAAGCACATTGCATCCCGCGGATTTGCATGAAAATCGTAAAATCTGATTAAAAGTCTAAAAATCTCATAAAACAGGACCAGAAAAATCCATGAAATTCGATTGAAAAGTGGATTGAAGTGAAAGTCGGTGCTATGTTATAATGTTGCAAAACAGTGCAGAACAGCATCAGACGCGACAGCGGCATATGCCTGTGGCCTGCTGCGATGAGTTCGCATGACTGAGTTAGCATGACATCAGAAGGAAAAGACAAAGAAAATTATGGACATTATAAAAACACTGGCACAGGAACTTGCCATTCGCCCGGCACAGGTGGAGGCTGCCGTAAAGCTGATTGATGAAGGGAATACAATCCCTTTTATTGCGCGGTACCGTAAGGAAGCGACCGGGTCGCTGAACGATGAAGTGCTGCGTTCGCTGCTGGAGCGTTTGAATTACCTGCGGAATCTGGAAGAGAAGAAGGCGCAGGTGCTCACGACGATTGAGGAGCAGGGCAGGCTGACTTCTGAACTCCGAAAGCAGATCGAGGAGGCGCAGACGCTTGTTGTGGTGGAAGATCTGTACCGTCCGTATCGTCCGAAACGCCGTACCCGTGCAGCGGCGGCGAAAGAGAAAGGCCTGGAGCCGCTCTCAGATCTGATCCGGCTGCAGATGATCAATCAGCCTCTAAAGAAAGAGGCAGAACGTTATTTATCAGAAGAAAAAGAAGTCCGCACCGTGGAGGACGCAGTCGCCGGCGCATGCGACATTATCGCAGAGGCGATCTCGGATGAGGCTTCCTACCGGCTCCGCATCCGGGAGATGACGATGCGGGAGGGACTGCTCATCAGCGAGGCAAAGGATGAAACAACACAGTCTGTCTATGAAACCTATTATCATTATCAGGAACCCCTCGCAAAGACGGCGGGACATCGGATCCTTGCACTGAACCGCGGGGAAAAAGAAAAGATTCTTACTGTAAAAATTGAAGCTCCGGAAGAAAAAATCCTTCTATATTTAGATCGCCAGGTCATTACGCGGGACAATCCATACACGACTCCGGCTTTAAAAGAGACGGTACGGGACGCTTATACCAGGCTGATCGGACCGGCGATTGAGCGGGAGATCCGAAACGCTCTGACGGAGAAAGCGGAGGATGGCGCCATTTCTGTATTCGGGAAAAACCTGGAGCAGCTGCTGATGCAGCCGCCTATTGCGGGGCAGGTTGTACTCGGCTGGGACCCGGCGTTTCGCACGGGCTGCAAACTGGCGGTTGTGGATGAGACCGGCAAAGTGCTGGATACTGCGGTTGTATTTCCGACCGCGCCGACGAACGAGGCAAAGATCCGCGCGGCGAAGGATAAGGTCAAAGAACTGATTGCCAAATATGGCGTCACTCTGATTTCGGTGGGCAATGGTACGGCTTCCCGCGAGTCAGAGCAGATTATTGTTGAGATTCTGAAAGAGATTCCGCAGAAGGTATCCTATGTGATCACGAATGAGGCGGGAGCTTCCGTTTACTCTGCAAGTAAGCTGGCAACAGAGGAATTTCCGAATTTTGATGTGGGACAGCGCAGCGCGGCATCCATTGCCCGGCGCGTGCAGGACCCGCTCGCCGAGCTGGTCAAGATTGATCCGAAGTCCATCGGCGTCGGGCAGTACCAGCACGACATGAACCAGAAAAAGCTGGGGGAGGCGCTGGATGGTGTCGTAGAGGACTGTGTAAACCATGTCGGCGTGGATCTGAACACGGCATCCGCGCCGCTGATGGAGCATATTTCCGGTATTTCAAAAACAATTGCGAAAAATATTGTCACATACAGGGAGACATACGGCCGCTTCCAGAGCCGGCGTGATCTTTTGAAGGTGCCGAAGCTGGGACCGAAAGCGTATGAACAGTGCGCAGGTTTTATGCGTATTACGGGCGGTACTGAGCCGCTGGATCAGACCAGCATTCACCCGGAGAGCTATGAGGCGACCGGGAAGCTGCTAAGTGAGCTGGGCCACACAAAGGACAGTTTTTTTGCACAGAATGTGAAACTGATCCGCATTCGTGATTATAAGAAAATGGCGGAGCGGATTGGAGTCGGAGAGCCGACTTTGCGTGATATTGCCAACGAACTGGCGCGTCCGGGACGTGATCCCCGGGATGAGATGCCGAAACCGATTCTGCGCACGGATGTGCTGGAGATGAAGGACTTAAGAGAGGGCATGATTCTAAAGGGGACAGTCCGAAACGTCATTGACTTTGGGGCGTTTGTCGATATTGGTGTCCATCAGGACGGTCTGGTGCATATTTCGCAGCTGACAGATAAAAAATTCGTGAAGCATCCGCTGGAGGTCGTGAGTGTGGGAGACATTGTTGAGGTGAAAGTCTTAAGCGTGGATCTTCCCAAGAAGCGCATCAGCCTGACCATGCGGATCTGATGCGGATGAGACAAAGGCCGGCATCCGCTGGCTTTTCAGACAGGAAATGGAAACGGACGGAAAACGGTGAGCGGCAGCACAGAAAAAACGACACTGAAAGACAAAGACATCCGGGAACCTCTTTTTGATTTTCTGGAGGAATCGTATGGGAAGATCCGCATATTCGAAGAAAAACGGATGGGCGGATCCCGTGCGGATATCGTGATGGTAACACCGGAACAGGTGGTAGGGATCGAGATCAAAAGCGATGCGGATTCCTACACGCGCCTGCGCAGTCAGGTGGAGGATTACGACCGGTACTTTGATCAGAATATCGTTGTGGTCGGGACAAGCCACGCCATGCATATTGAAGAACATGTGCCGGAATACTGGGGAATTATTACTGTGGAAATGGAAGGACGGGAAGCGGATTTTTACGTGCTTCGTGAAGCCGCAGCCAATCCCAATATGCACAGGAAACAGAAACTCAGTCTTCTGTGGCGGCCGGAACTGGTTCACATACAGGCGCTCAATCATATGCCCAAATACACGGAAAAAAGCAAGGAATTTGTTATTGACAAGATTCTGGAGCGTGTGCCGGAGGAAACGCTCGCCCCGCAGATTTCCGAGGAACTTTTTGAACGGGACTACAGCACGATACTTGAAACCATCAATGAGTACCGGCAGCAGCATGGGCAGAAAAAGCGGCAAAAACGCAGGAGACGGAAGTACAAACCAATATGAGGAGGACATTATTATGGAAAAAATCAGAATGACGACACCGATTGTGGAGATGGATGGCGATGAGATGACGCACGTGCTCTGGAAAATCATTAAAGATGAGCTGATCTGTCCATACGTGGATCTGAAAAGCGAGTACTATGATCTTGGCCTGAGAAACCGCAACGCGACGAATGACCAGGTAACGATCGACAGTGCGAACGCGAACAAAAAATACGGTGTGGCTGTCAAGTGCGCGACAATCACTCCGAACGCGGCCCGCATGAAAGAATATGATTTAAAAGAGATGTGGAAAAGCCCGAACGGTACGATCCGTGCAATTCTGGACGGTACGGTATTCCGCGCGCCGATTACCGTAAAGGGCATCGAGCCTTATGTCCGTACCTGGAAGAAGCCGATCACCATTGCGAGACACGCGTACGGCGATGTTTACAAAAATGTGGAGATTGATGTGCCAGGTCCCGGAAAGGCGGAGCTTTTGTTTACCGGCGAGGACGGCACCGAGATCCGCGAGACGGTCTTTGACTACAAGGGACCGGGCGTTCTGCAGGGAATACATAATCTTGACAAATCCATTGCCAGCTTTGCGCGCAGCTGCTTCAATTACGCGCTGGATACAAAACAGGATCTGTGGTTTGCGACCAAGGACACGATTTCCAAAAAATATGACCATACGTTTAAGGATATTTTCCAGGAAATCTACGAGGCGGAATATAAAGAGAAATTTGAAAAAGCGGGGATTGTTTATTTCTACACGCTGATCGACGATGCGGTCGCCCGCGTGATGAAGTCGGAGGGAGGCTTTATCTGGGCCTGCAAAAATTATGATGGCGATGTTATGAGCGACATGATTTCTTCTGCCTTTGGTTCTCTGGCAATGATGACATCCGTGCTGGTATCCCCGGATGGAAAATATGAGTACGAGGCGGCGCATGGCACCGTGCAGCGTCATTATTACAAATACCTGAAAGGCGAGGAGACTTCCACCAATTCTGTGGCTACGATCTTTGCCTGGACGGGTGCGCTCAGAAAGCGCGGCGAACTGGACGGCATTTCGGAATTGGAGCAGTATGCTGACCGCATGGAGAAAGCTGTGATCCAGACCATCGAGAGCGGAAAAATGACGAAGGACCTCGCACTGATCACTTCACTTGAAAATGTGACGGCCTTAAACAGTGAGGACTTTATCAGAGCGATCCGGCAGACGTACGATGCGCTTTGACGGCAAAGAAACATGTTTACATAAAAGAGCAAAAATACGGTTGCGAAAATGACAGCATTGGGGTATACTAATTTTAGTTTTCCTGGGGTGTTCGACACTCCGGTCGTGTTGAACCTGCAATTACTTTAAATGGGATTCCTATATCGCGTCGGTTGATGCCAGGCCTCCGTTTGCAGTGGAAGGCAGACATCGGCGCTGCGGTTACCCACCTGGCACAGCCAGGAGTCAGATGGTCGGAAACGGCACCCTGGGTTTTTTAGATTATACGTAATTGAGAAGGTACTGAACAGTTGCCATTTTCAATGATTCAGAACAGTGCTTTGCACTTGCTGCGAAGTACGTATGAAAATACGAGTTACGGATTATGGGGATATAGCTCAGCTGGGAGAGCGCTTGAATGGCATTCAAGAGGCCGGCGGTTCGAGCCCGCTTATCTCCATTTTCGATTCAGGGCTGTTCCAAAGGGGAGCAGCCTTTTCTTTTTTAACAGGAGGGCGATCATGGATATTTTTCACGGAAGACCCGAAAATATAAGCGGGCGACAGCAGCGGGAGATCGCGGTGTACGACCTGCTGGACGGGATGGGCATTCCATACGACCGGGCGGATCACGAAGCCGCCATGACGATTGACGACTGCAAGGGTGTGGACGAACTGTTTGGAATTGAGATCTGCAAGAACCTGTTCCTCTGCAATCGGCAGAAGACAGACTTTTATCTGCTTCTGATGCCCGGCAAAAAGAAATTTGTGACGAAGGAACTGTGCCATCAGATTGGAACGCCCCGCCTCTCTTTTGCGGACGAATCGTCTATGGTGGAGCTGCTGAACATTCATCCCGGCTCGGTGAGCGTTATGGGGCTGATGAACGATAAGGAGAACCGGGTGCAGCTGCTGATCGACCGTGATGTGACAAAACCGGAGTATTTTGGCTGTCACCCCTGCGTCAACACATCGAGCCTGCGGCTGCGCACGGCGGATGTGCTGGAGAAATTCCTGCCCGGCGTGCATCATACGTATCGGATAGTAGATTTATAGTAACTGTTCAGGACAGGTCTTCGCACTCGCTGCAAAGACCGTATGAAAACATATAGACACCTGATCAGGACGGTACGCGGTCCCGGTGGATGCCGGGGCAGGGTGGTGCATGGCATGTGTGACTTATAAGGGAGTGGCTGCATGAGTACGGAAAACAGATGTTTTATAGTAGGTGCGGGAGATTTTGATGGCTTTCTTATGCCGCCTCACACCGGAGATCTCCTCATCGCTGCGGACGGCGGCTACCGCCATCTGTGTGAAATGGGGCTGGAACCGGATGTCCTTCTGGGCGACTTTGATTCGCTGGAGATCGTGCCGGAGCACAGACATCTGATCCGGCACTCCCCGATCAAGGACGACACGGATATGGCTCTTGCGGCGGCATACGCAAAAGAAGAGGGATATCAGACTTTTTTTCTGTATGGCGGGCTTGGCGGGAAGCGCCTTGACCATACCGTTGCCAATCTGCAGCTTTTGACCGGTATGGCGCGGGAGGGGCTTACGGCTTATCTGATCGGGCAGGGGATGATCATTACGGCGGTCACGAATGGAACGCTTGCATTCCGGGAAACTGCTGCCGGGATGATTTCCGTCTTCTGCATGGGCGAACAGGCATCCGGTGTGTGTGAAAGCGGTCTGAAATACACGCTGGACGATGCAGTGCTGACCTGTGATCGGGCACTGGGCGTCAGCAATGAATTTACCGGAAAGGAGAGCAGCGTGCAAGTGCGCTCCGGTACGATTCTGGTGATGTGGGACGCGGCGAACGGGCTGCCTGACAGAGCAGGGCTGTGAGGCTGATGGACGGAAGTACGCGCCGGGAAATGGTGGCAGAGGCGTATGGGGTATGGGAAAAGACGGCAGTCAGAGAACACGGGGGCGGCAGGCAGTGAAAACGGGAACAATCGAAAAATACGAAAGAATTGAGAAACGCATATATGGAATCTGGCTGCTCCTTCTGGGGATCGTGCTGGTCGTCTGCTCTCTGGAGCGCAGCCCGGTCCTGATCGGCGGGACAGTGCGGACACTTTGTTTTGGACTGCTTGGAATGCTTGCGGTATTGCCTCTTTTGCTGCTGATCTGCGCTGGCTTTTTGCCGGATACCGGGACTGCGGTTTTGAATTCTCCAGGCAAAGAGAAAGATTCTTTTGACCGGCAAAAGAAAGTGCCCGACAGATCGGCACTGCTTCGCGGCAGACTGCTTCAGTTCGCTGCATTTGCCATAGCGGCTGTGCTTTATTGGGTGTATTGTTTTCGGCTGAACCGTTTGATTTCTGCGAATTCCACCAAAGATGCGCTGGTGGCGGGCGGGCTGCTGTGCGCCGCGGCGGTATTTTCCGGAGGATTTTCTGCTGATCGGGCGGATTAAGAAGCCATAGACGGCTGTTCTCCACTTTTTTTATTGTATTTCATAAAACTGCGTGGTATACTTGGGAACGGCTGAAAGAAAACAGGAAGCATCGCGGGGAATCGCATGTTAAGCGATGCGTCGGGGATAACAGACAGCCTTACGGCAGTACACAGTTTAAGTACAGGCCGTACGGCGGATATAAGGAGAATGAGAATGAAAAAACCAACAGTACTGATGATTCTGGACGGATATGGATTGAATGAAAAGACAGAGGGCAATGCGATCGCGCAGGCCGCGACTCCCGTTATGGATGAACTGATGTCGACCTGTCCTTTTGTACAGGGTGCGGCGAGCGGACTTTCAGTCGGACTTCCGGACGGGCAGATGGGCAATTCTGAGGTGGGCCATATGAATATGGGCGCCGGGCGCGTGGTCTATCAGGATCTGACCAGAATTACGAAAGAGATAGAAGACGGCGACTTTTTTGAGAATGCGGAACTGAAACGCGCGATGGAGAATGCGAAAACAAATGATTCCAGCCTTCATATGTGGGGACTTCTCTCTGACGGCGGTGTGCACAGTCACAACACGCATGTATATGCGCTGCTGGAGATGGCGAAGCGTTACGGGCTGAAAAAGGTTTATGTGCACTGCTTCCTGGACGGCCGTGATACGCCGCCGGCTTCGGGCAGGGATTATGTGCAGCAGCTTCAGGATAAGATGGAAGAGATCGGTGTCGGTGAGATCGGCGTGGTTTCCGGACGTTATTATGCAATGGACCGGGACAACCGCTGGGACCGCGTGGAGAAGGCATACCGCGCGCTGGTGTACGGCGAGGGTGAGACGGCCGCTTCCGGCGTGGAAGCAGTGGCGCAGTCTTATGCGAAAGATGTGACAGATGAGTTCGTACTTCCGACCGTAGTAATGAAGGACGGTGTTCCGGTAGCCACGGTAAAGGACGGCGATTCTGTCATCTTCTTCAACTTCCGTCCGGACCGGGCCAGAGAACTCACCCGCACGTTCTGCTGCGATGACTTTGACGGATTTGACCGTGGAGCACGCATTCACACGACTTATGTATGCTTTGCGGATTACGATGTGACGATCCCGAACAAGACGGTAGCGTTCCCGAAGATTTCCGTGACCAATACCTTTGGGGAATATCTGGCTGCCAACAACATGACGCAGGCGCGTATCGCCGAGACAGAGAAATACGCGCATGTGACCTTTTTCTTCAACGGCGGCGTGGAAGCTCCGAACCCTGGTGAGGACCGCATCCTTGTGAAATCCCCGAAGGTGGCGACCTATGACCTGCAGCCTCAGATGAGCGCACCGGAGGTATGTGAGAAGGTGGTGGGCGCGGTGACTTCAGGCAAGTACGATGTGGTGATCACGAACTTTGCGAACCCGGATATGGTCGGACATACCGGCGTACTTTCCGCAGCGATCAAAGCGATCGAGACTGTCGATGCGTGTGTGGGAAAGGTGGTCGAGGCTGTGAAGTCGGTGGACGGCAAGCTGTTCATCTGCGCCGATCACGGCAATGCGGAACAGCTGATCGACTATGAGACCGGCGAACCGTTTACTGCTCACACAACGAATCCGGTGCCGTTTATTCTGGTAAACTGCGGCGAAGGCGTTGGCCTGCGCGAGGGCGGACGGCTGGCGGATATCGTTCCGACCCTCATTGAACTGATGGGGATGGAGCAGCCGGCGGAGATGACAGGGAAATCCCTTCTGACGCACGAGGCGTAAGGATATCAAATAGTTACTGATATATAAATTTTGTGCGACGAAATAAGATCCCGAAACGAGGACATCCCGTTTTTGGGGTCTTTTTCTTAACTTATTTTTAAAATGGACTTAATAAATATGAAAAAAACACTTGTATATTTTTACAATTGCAGTTAAAATAATTTTTACTTAAGAGAGACTTTTCGAGAGGGCGTAAGTCAATCCGTTATGAGGGGAAAGGAAGGATAAGGAATGGCAGCATGGGAAAAAAGGGTACTTGGCAGACTGCGCAGCTGTGTATGCAGGCCGCTGGCGGCGCTGGTGCTTCTGGCTGCGGCGTTTATTGCGCTTCCGGGACAGGCGCAGGCGGCGACAAAGATACAGGGCATTGATGTAACAGTGTATCAGGGTACAGTTGACTGGGAGGCAGTCGCGGATGACGGGATTCAGTTCGTCGTGCTCGGTACAGGCTGGTACAGGAATGGTTCGCAGACCTATGACTCAAAGTTCACCACGAACATTGAGGGGGCCATCAGCGCGGGGATTCCGGTCGGCGTCTACCGTTATACCTATTCGACGACGGTCGCGGAGATGCGCGAGGAGGCCTATCAGGTTCTGGATCTGATTGACGGATATAAGATCTCCTATCCGGTTGCACTGGACATGGAGGCAAGCTGTTATAACAGTATGACAAAAGCACAGCGCACGGAACTGGCGAATGCGTTTCTTGAGGTGATTGAGGAAGCCGGGTATTATCCGATGCTTTATGCGAACAATTACTGGTTTACATCACTTCTGGACCGGACCGCTCTGTCAGATTATGATTTCTGGGTGGCCAGATACGGCAATGCCCCGTCGATATCACCGGTATCCATGTGGCAGTACAGCAGCACCGGTAAGGTGGACGGCATCAGGACGGCGGTTGACCTGGATTACAGTTACAAGGATTATACGGCGATTATTACGCCCAGGACGTATCCGCTGATCAAACGGACATCAGAAAGCGGCTGGCAGACAGACGGTACAAATTACTGGTATCTGAACAGCAGCGGCAAAATATTGAAGAAGACCTGGCTGACCCTGAGCGGCAAGAAGTATTATCTGGCTTCAAACGGCTACCGCGTGACCGGCTGGGCGAAGATCAGCTCGAAATACTATTACTTTAATTCCTCCGGTGAGATGCAGACAGGATGGATCACGTTAAACGGGAAGACGTATTACCTGGATCCGTCGACCGGGGCGCGTGTGACCGGCTGGAAGACAATCAGCGGTTCGACTTATCGCTTCAACTCGTCCGGAGTGATGCAGACGGGATGGGTTACCATCAGCAAAAAGTGCTACTATCTGGATCCGACGACCGGAGCGCGTGTGACCGGCTGGCTGACGATAGACGAAAATACGTATTATCTGAAGAAGAACAGCAGTCCGGCGGGACAGCGCTGCACCGGCTGGGTGAAGATTGACGGCAATTACTATTATTTCAATTCGTCCGGTGTGATGCAGAAAGGCTGGGCAAGGATCAACAAGAAGTATTATTATCTGGATCCGACGACCGGAGCGCGTGTGACCGGCTGGCTGACGATAGACGGAA
>JAJBTU010000002.1:179989-198605 GCA_020860715.1 Clostridiales bacterium
GCGCGTGTGACCGGCTGGCTGACGATAGACGGAAATAAATACTACCTTGCAAAGAACAGCAATCCGGTAGGCAAGCGCTGCACCGGCTGGGTGAAGATCAGCGGAAAGTATTATTACTTTAATTCGGCGGGCGTCATGCAGACCGGCTGGGTGAAGATCAGTAAGAAATATTATTACCTGAATCCGAAGACCGGCGTAAGGGTGACCGGCTGGGTAACCATAAACGGCAATAAATATTACCTGAAAAAGAACAGTAAGCCTGTCGGACAGCGCGCAACGGGCTGGACGAAGATCAATGGGAAATACTATTACTTCAATTCGGCGGGTGTCATGCAGAAAAGCAGGAAAATCGGAAAATACATACTGAATTCCAAAGGTGTCTGCACGAACCGATAGAACGGTCACAGGGCCTGTGCATTTTATGCACAGGCCCTGTTTGCTGTATGTCAGCAAAAAGAAGAAAGAAAGCAGGTCCTTTTCACAGTTATGACACATTCCTGCGATATAGTAACAGCAAAAAGGTTTGAAAAACGGAACAGTTTCCTGTAGAAAATATACGACAGAAAGGGGATCATCAGTTATGAAAAAATGGAAGAAGTACGGCGCTGCCGTGTTGACGGGGGCGGTTTTGATCGGCGTATGCGCGCAGGGGGAGGCTTTTCGCGGAATCCAGTCTGTAATCGCGGAGGAGACCGAAGAGACACAGCGTGTCACATTGAATATTGCAGATGATGAGGAGGAGACGGAGGAGAATGCGGACGTCAAAAAGACGGCGGCGGACGACACTGATGAGGATGTGAACGAGACGGCGGAGAAGACCTCAGAGACAGAAGATTCCGATGAGGAGGAATCAGAACAGGTCTCTCTGGATGTGGAGGACAGTTCAGCTTCAGACAGTGATGAGGAGGCAGCCGGAGATGATGCCGAAGAAGAAATTTCTCTTGGAACCGGGACTTCCGTGGCTGGCGTTGAAACATCTTCCGGCAGCATTGTGGTGACAGATGTTTCAGAGATCGTAGAGAACTGTATGCCTTCGATCGTTTCTATTACGAGCGTCAATGAGGCTGCGGAGGAGGATGAAGAATCGGATTCGGACTATTATTATTACTATGCGCAGGACGGTTCGATTGTATTTGAGGATGCAGATACAGATACAGATACCGAAACAGTAGAAGAAGAATCAACCGCTTCCGGCATCATTATCGCGCAGAGCAATACGGAACTTTTGATTGCAGTCAATTATCATGTGGTCAGCGATGCAGATGAGATCCTGGTTGGTTTTTCGGCAGAAGCAGAGAATGAGGACGATCTGACCGTTTACGGAAAGATAAAGGGAACCAGTTCCGCAACCGATCTGGCGGTCGTAGCGGTAGACCTTTCTGACATAGAGGATTCTGTGCTGGAACAGCTGCGTATAGCGAAGCTGGGCAGTTCTGCGGATCTGAAGGTCGGGCAGGCGACTGTGACGATCAGCAATGCGCTTGGCTATGGCCAGTATGCGACGACCGGCATCATTAGTGCGCTGAACCGCGAGGTGGATCTCGACGATACCATCATGGAATTGATCGTGACAGACGCGGCGATTAATCTTGGCAGCAGCGGCGGCGCTCTTCTGAACGCTTCCGGTGAAGTCATCGGCATCTGTGTGGCAAAGGAGACCGGGGATTCTTCTGAAGGCATGGGATATTTTATCCCGATTGATACGGCAGTTCCGGTACTGGAACAGCTGATCAGCAAAGAGACGAGAGATAAGCTGAGCGATTCACAGCGCGGATACATTGGCGCGACGGTTTTGACTGTCTCGGAGGAGGCGACCGGGACATACAATATGCCGGCCGGCGCTTTTGTGTATGAGGTATCGGAAGGTTCCGCGGCAGAAGAAGCCGGGATTCAGAACGGAGATATTATTACGGCGATTGAAGGCGAAACTGTGACAAACGCGGACGACCTGATCGAAAAGATGAGCTACTATGCGCCAGGTGAGACAATTACGCTGGAGGTGCAGACGGCAAACTATGGTACCTATGAGGCCCGTGAGGTCGAGGTGACTTTGCAGGAAAGTTCCTCTTCGGATACGGAAGATACGGAAGAAACGGACGAAGCAGAGGAAGAGACAGAAGCGGATTCCGGAGACGGGAAGGAAGAGAAGACTCTTCCGGATGAATCCCGAGGCGGTTTTAACGATGGCTTTGACGACGGTTTTGATGATTACAACAGCCAGTTCAATTAAAACAGCGTAAGGAAAAATGTGGCATCCTTTTTTGGGGTGAAATCGCATATTGTCGGGCATACTAAGAAAAAAAGATCAGGAGGGTCCTGTATGCACAACTATATGCCGATTACGGATGTATATGCCAGAGAAATACTGGATTCCAGAGGGAATCCTACAGTAGAAGTAGAACTTATGACAGAGGACGGAAGCGTCGGAAGAGCGGCGGTTCCGTCCGGTGCGTCTACCGGAGAACATGAAGCCGTGGAACTTCGGGATGGAGAAGAGCGCTACCACGGCAAGGGGGTTTTAAAAGCCTGCCATTATGTCAATACCATTCTTGCGGACGCGGTGATTGGGGAAAATGTTTATGATCAGGCTGCAATTGACCGGATTCTCTGCAGGGAGGATGGCACGGCGAATAAGAAGCAGCTTGGCGCAAACGCAATTCTGGGAGTCTCTCTTGCCGCCGCGGCGACCGCGACGCTGTCGCTTCGGCAGCCACTGTACCGTTATCTTGGAGGAATGCGTGTAAACCGGATGCCGGTGCCGATGATGAATATTCTTAACGGCGGCGCGCATGCCGCAAATACGCTTGACCTGCAGGAATTTATGATCATGCCGGTGGGAGCCGGCGGATATGAACACGGTCTGCAGATGTGTGCGGATATTTACCATACACTGAAAAGAATACTGGCCGAACGCGGCCTGTCCTCCGGTGTGGGAGACGAGGGCGGATTTGCTCCGGACATTGCCGACGCTTATGCGGCGCTGGAACTGCTTGGCGAAGCGGTGGAACGGACCGGTTTTTCCCCTGGAAAGGAGGTCGTGTTTGCAATTGACGCGGCGGCGAGCGAACTCTATGATCCGTCCTCGCAGACCTATCTGTTTCCGGGAGAAGGAAAACAAAAGGGACGAGAGGTGCGCAGAAACGCAAAAGAAATGATCGCATATTTTGAAAATCTCTGTCAGGCATTTCCTGTCGCATCCATAGAAGACGGACTGGATGAAAATGACTGGGAAGGATGGAGAGAACTGACCTGCCGGCTGGGGGACCACGTACAGCTTGTGGGGGACGATCTGTTTGTCACAAACGCGAAGCGGCTGACAAAAGGAATCCGGGAAGAGGCCGCGAATGCTGTTTTAATCAAAGTCAACCAGATTGGTACTCTGACAGAGACATTTAAAACCATTGATCTTGCACAGAGAAACGGATACCGCACAGTGATTTCTCACCGTTCAGGAGAAACGGAGGATACCATGATCGCAGACCTTGCGGTGGCGTGCGGCGCCGGCCAGATCAAAACAGGAGCGCCCTGCCGTTCCGACCGGGTAGCCAAATACAATCAGCTGCTGCGCATTGAGGACTCTCTGGGACCGGCGGCGGTATATGAAAATCCGTTTGCGCCTGAAAGATTCTGAGGAAATGCCGGCCGGCCTGTTTTTTTGAAAAATCTCCTTGCAATCTGTCTTTCATTGTGTTAGACTGTCCATGTTTGAGAACGGAGGTGTGATCGTGGCAACGGTTATTCGAATTATTCTGACAGTACTTTTTATACTGATATGCATTGTGATGACTGTGCTTGTTCTTGCTCAGCAGGGCAAAGAAGAGGGGCTTGGCTCGATAGGCGGCATGAGCAATTCTTACTGGAGCCAGAATAAATCGCGTTCGATGGAAGGCAATATAGTCAAGATAACGAAATGGCTTGCAGTTGCGTTTATCCTGATAGCGGTTGTTTTAAATCTTGGTTTCTAAACGAGTAAAGAGGACTGATGCGGAGACGCTGCATGAGTCCTTTTCTTTTTATAACACAGAGGAACTTTATTCATGGGAGAATCCGTTAAATTAATAGCAAACAATAAAAAGGCGTATCACGACTATTTTATTGAAGAAAAATATGAGGCGGGACTGGCACTGCACGGCACTGAAGTGAAGTCTCTGCGCATGGGAAAGTGCAGCATTAAAGAATCCTATGTGCGCATTGAGAACGGGGAAGTCTTTATTTATGGCATGCATATCAGTCCTTATGAAAAGGGAAATATTTTTAATAAAGATCCGCTTCGTGTCCGGAAACTGCTGCTGCATCGGCACGAGATCGGCCGCATAGCGGGAAAAGCTGCGGAGAAGGGGTATACCCTTGTTCCGTTGCGCGTTTATTTTAAAGGCAGTCTTGTGAAGGTAGAGATTGGTCTTGCGAAAGGCAAGAAACTTTACGATAAGCGTCAGGATATTGCGAAAAAGGATCAGCGCAGGGAGGCGGAGAAAGAGTTTAAAGTCCGGATGCGCTGATCAGCAGGGCGAAATGGAAACCCCAAAAGGGAAAGGAGGAGAACCATATGCCAGGAGGAAGAGCAGGCGGCGGGCACGGAGGCGGCCCAGGAGGCGGACCGGGTGGCCCCGGAGGCGGAGGCGGATTCGGAGGCGGCCCGGGCGGACCGGGCGGGCCGAGAGGCGGATTCAGAGGCGGTCCGGGAGAACCGCCGCCCCCACGCAGAGGCTGGGGAGGGTATTATCCACGCAGAGGATGCTGCAGCATCCCATTCTGCTGCATGATCGCGGTGATCGTGCTTCTCGCAGTGATATTCTAAAGCAGGCAGGCGGCTTTTGCAGCCGCCTGTTTTTTATAAAATGGGGAATTTCATTTCCTGTATTATAAAATGCTCCGCATGGATGCGCCAAGATACATTCTTTTATAGGATTCAACTGTCATAGGTTTGCCCGTCAGAATCATATAATAAGTTCAGTCAGGAAGAAACTGCTTCGGATAGAATCGCAGTTTCTGTTTCAAAAATGACCGCAGTATGAGAAAGGACAGGCCGGAATGAGAAACCGTAAACGATGGGAAACGTTTCTGGCAGCCATAGAAATAGCTGCGCTTGCCGGTTTCCTGATACTTTCTTTTTATCTGCTTTACGGCTATCTTCAGACAGGGGAGCAGGCTGTGAACGGTACCGCTGTGTATGTGGAATCGGATGAAGAGCCGGAAAGCGATAAAGAGGAAAACAGGAATACTTTGAGCGATGCTCAGTCTTTGAATCAGTCGCTTGTTGTCACGGCAGATACTGCTGCAGTCTCTGTCAGGGTCCGTATTCTGGATGATTCTTATTCGGACGACCTGTTTGACGAAATTGTTCTTTGTTCACAGGATGGGTTTTCTGTGGAGCGGGGAACATGCCTGGAGGATGGTACTTTTGCGAGTGCTTTTGCAAAGGAAACGATGGAAGCGAATGAAACGTATGTGATTTCGGCAAACGATCTCGTCTCCGGTGAAGTGCTGCGATTTGCCTCTCTGGGGGAGGGCGCTTTGGCAGTGACAAGCCTTTCGCGTGCGGATGGCTTACCGGAATACAGCGGAGAACTGTACATTTACCGTCTGGAAAATGGACTTGCTCTGGTGAATGAACTGCCTTTGGAGGAGTATCTCTGTGCCGTCGTTTCCAGCGAGATGCCTTCGTACTACCCGGAGGAGGCGCTGAAGGCACAGGCAGTCTGTGCGCGAACTTACGCTCTTTCTTGCATGGAGGAAGGGGCGAGCGGAGACAATACTTCCGAAGATCGCTTGACGGAAGGAACTCTGAATGAAAAAAAACTTGCAGATTTAAATGACAGCGCGTCATTTCAAGTGTATAATAACAGAAAACCGACAGCAGCTTCTGAAAACGCTGTGAACGCGACATGCGGGGAAGTGCTTCTGACGAAAGATGTTCAGTATTATTCGACCTCTGTTTTATCGGAGCACCGTGATGATCTGAGTGAGGAGGAAGCGTTCCACAGCTTTCTGGAAGAAGAACCCGGGATGGAAGCAGAATATGGATCACCGTGGCTTCGCTGGCAGGTCAAAATACCGATGGCCCGGATTCTGGAAAATCTGGATGAATTGTATTCTGACCAATTGGAAGAGATCAATTCTGACGCTGCTGTTTCGGCAGAAAGGACAGCTGCGATTGATGTGGCTGCCCGTGACGGGAATGGACAGGTTCTGACGATTGCCGTTACAGTGGGGGAGGAGACGCTGAAGATCGAGGGTGAGTATGCGATCCGGCAGGTTCTCTCACCGGGCGACGTCGATGTAACCCTGATGGATGGCACCACCGTATCCGGGATGCAGCTGCTTCCCAGTGCTTTTTTCTTTCTTGAATATGAGGCAGATGAGTCAGATGCAGACACGGAAGATCTGGAGACGATCAGCATATATGGCGGAGGCTATGGACACGGGAACGGCATGAGCCAGTGCGGTGCGGCACAGATGGCAGCGGACGGGGCAACCTACCGTGATATTCTGGAATATTATTATGGGGATGACGGCTGAAAATTTCTGATGGCCGGACATCTGGTTTCTTTTCCTGATTCAATGTGGATAATCGTACGGAAGGCTGCGGCATATGAAACAGAGACGGGCGGTGCCGTGAGATACGATATGAAAAAATATATAAAGGAAACAGACAGGGAGAATGAAGAAGAATGGATAACTTTCAGGACATAATCCGGTTTGCAAGAAATGTATTGAAAAAGGTGAATGCGGACCAGGTCCGGGCGCATGCCGCGGAGGCAGCTTTTTTCATTATGATGAGTTGTTTCCCGATTCTTATGCTGCTTCTGACAATGCTGAAATATACTTCTATTTCACCGGATACACTTGTTTCGGCGCTGGAGGAACTGACACCGTTCGAGGTGCGGAGTCTGATCGAGCCGATTGTAAATTCTATCTACAGCCAGTCGGTCGCACTGATCTCGGGGACCGTAATTGCAGCCGTCTGGACAGCGGGAAAAAGCGTACTGGGGATGGCAGACGGGCTGAATGAAATTTATCGGATCGAGGATACGGGAAATTATTTTATGGTGCGACTTCGTGCGGCTGTCTATATCATAGCGCTGGTAGCGGCGCTCGGTTTCAGTGTTGTGATTCTTGTCGTCGGGTACAGTGCCGGCGATTATATGTCAGAGAAGATCACGCTGCTTCATTTCCTGCCGGATTTCAGCACGATCCTTCCGGCACTTTTGACTATGCTGATTCTGGCGGGGCTGTTTTTGCTGATGTACAGTTATCTTCCGGGACGCAGAATGCGGCCGGCCACCCAGCTTCCCGGCGCGATTTTTGCGGCAATTTCGTGGAGCATTTTTTCCTTTATTTTTTCCATTTATCTTGACTATTCTACAAATATGTCTGTGCTGTACGGCAGCCTGACAACGCTGGTGGTTGTTATGCTGTGGCTTTATGTCTGCATGTACCTCTGGTTTATCGGAGCGGAGATCAATCATTATCTGGCGGCTCCGGAACTGTTTTCCGCCGATGTGCCTGCGCCATGGGCGAAGTGAACCGAACATTTCCGGAACTGTAAAAGAAATAAATATTTTACTCGCCTTTTTTGGAAGAATATAGTATGATCTCACATGTCAGACGCGTTATGGCTGCGTCTGGTCAGCTGCAGGCAAAGAAACAGCAGATACATGTGATAATGAGGAGGAGATTTAAAATGCCAAAATGGTTAAAAAATGCGGTATTTTACGAGATTTATCCGCAGTCATTTTATGATACCAACGGAGACGGAATCGGAGATATCAACGGAATTATTGAAAAGCTGGACTACATAAAAGAACTGGGCTGCAACGCCCTCTGGATCAACCCGTGTTTTGACTCGCCGTTCCATGACGCGGGATATGATGTGCGCGATTACAAAAAAGTGGCGCCGCGTTACGGCACAAACAGCGATCTGTACCGGCTGTTTGGCGAGGCACATCTGCGGGGAATGCATGTGCTGCTTGACCTTGTGCCGGGACACACCTCAGAGGAACATGAATGGTTTCTGGAAAGCCAGAAAGCAGAGAAGAATGAATATTCCAACCGTTATATCTGGACAAACGCGGCCTTTGAACCGGCAAAAGGAATGCTTTATGTTGGCGGAGAAACCGAGCGCGACGGCGTCTATGTGCTGAACTTTTTCAAATGTCAGCCGGCGCTGAATTATGGTTTTTTAAAGCCACAGGAGGACTGGCAGCTGCCGATGGATCATCCGGACTGCCTTGCAACACGCGAAGCCATGAAGGATGTGATGCGTTTCTGGCTGGATCATGGCTGCGACGGATTTCGTGTGGACATGGCAGAATCGCTTGTAAAAAATGACGATGAGAAAAAGACCGGTACCTGTGCCCTCTGGAGAGAGATTCGGGAAATGCTCGATGAGGAATATCCGGACGCGGCGATGGTATCTGAGTGGAACGCCCCTGTAAAGGCAATCAATCAGGGCGGTTTTCATATGGATTTCTATCTGAACTGGGGAGGCAATGGCTATAATTCCCTGATGCGTGATTACGATTCGGGCGAGGACAACAGTTATTTTAAAAAAGACGGAAAGGGCGACATTACCCGTTTCCTGAGCGAGTATCTGCCGCGTTATGAGGCTACAAAAGAAAACGGTTATTACTGCCTGCTCACATGCAACCATGACACAAAACGTCCGAAATTTAATCTGGATGATTCTGAACTGAAAATAGCATATGCCTTTATTTTTACCATGCCGGGTGTTCCGTTCCTGTATTACGGCGATGAGATCGGCATGCGTTATCTGGACGTGAAGACGAAAGAGGGCGGTTATCAGCGGACAGGCTCACGGACTCCGATGCAGTGGAACACGGAGAAGAACGCCGGCTTTTCCCCCTGCCCGGCAGACGCGCTGTATCTGCCGGTAGACTCGACGCCAGATGCACCGAACGTGGCGGAGCAGGAGGCGGATAAGGATTCTCTGTTCCATACCGTGAAAGATTTGATAGCCCTGCGTCATCGCGAGGAGGATCTGCAGGCAGACGCAGACTTTGAAACGGTTTACGCCAAGACCGGGAAGCATCCGTTTGTATATCGCAGAGGAGGCATTCTGGTCGCTTTGAATCCGACCACGGAGACTGCTGCGGCACCGGTGTCGGCGGACGGCTGGAAGGTGATTTTCTCCATCGGCAGCGGTAAGGCGGAGAACGGTGTGATCACGCTGGGACCGCAGTCGTGCATTGTGTTGAAATAGGGAAACAGGTATTCCACCATGCTGAACCGAGAACGCAATAAATAATGACTTGACATAATGGTTTCTTGTGCTAGAATGAATGACAGCAAGAACAGAGAGAACAACGAAGATGGTGCAAAGTAGGAACCTGACTTCATACAGAGAGAGGATGTCATCGGCTGGAAATATCCTTATGTTCAGACAGGAGACGAAATTCACACCGGAGTTCTGTCTTTGAAATGTCTGCTTTTCGGCGGAAGAGTAGGAGATGGCGTCTGTGCACGTTACGCACATGGAGAGTCTGCATACAGAAGTCATATGCCGGATTTTAAACAAAATCAGGAAGACTCCATGTAAATAGCAGAAATCAGGGTGGTACCGCGGAGTATTCTGGCTTCGTCCCTCATCATGAGGGACGGAGCTTTTTTGCCGCCATGAATCAAACAAGACAGGAAAGGAAGAAGAACATGAAAGACAGATTACAGTCCATCAGGGAGGATGCCCTCACTCAGATTCAGGAAGCGGATATGCTTGACCGATTAAATGAAGTGAGAGTAAATTTCCTCGGCAAAAAGGGAGAGCTTACCGCGATCCTCAAAAGCATGAAAGAGATTCCGCCGGAAGAACGTCCGGCATTCGGGCAGCTTGTCAATGAGACGCGCGCACAGATCGAGACGGCTCTGGATGAATCCAGGAAGAAGCTGGAACAGATCGCACTGGATGCTTCCCTGAAAGGCGAGCGGATTGATGTGACACTTCCGGCGAGGCGCAGCAAGATCGGTCATCGCCACCCGAACACGATCGCCCGTGAGGAAGTGGAACGAATCTTTGTCGGGATGGGCTATGAAGTGATCGAAGGCCCGGAGATTGAGTATGATCTCTATAATTTTGAAAAGCTGAATATTCCTGCCAATCATCCGGCAAAGGACGAGCAGGATACCTTTTATATCAATAAAGACATTGTGCTCCGTACGCAGACCTCGCCGGTGCAGGCACGCGTGATGGAGCAGGGCAAACTGCCGATCCGCATGATCTCACCGGGGCGCGTGTTCCGCTCGGATGAGGTGGACGCGACGCATTCCCCGTCCTTCCATCAGATTGAAGGGCTGGTCGTAGATAAAAACGTCACGTTTGCGGATCTGAAGGGGACTCTGGAAGTATTTGCAAAGGAACTGTTCGGCGAGGAGACGAGGACAAAATTCCGTCCGCATCACTTCCCGTTCACGGAGCCGAGCGCGGAGATGGATGTCTCCTGTTTCAAATGCGGCGGCAAGGGCTGCCGGTTCTGCAAGGGCAGCGGCTGGATTGAGATTCTGGGCTGCGGCATGGTGCACCCGCATGTGTTTGAGATGTGCGGCATCGACCCGGAGGTTTACACCGGATTTGCATTCGGCGTTGGTCTGGAGCGCATCGCTTTGCTGAAGTATGAGATTGATGATATGCGCCTGCTGTATGAAAATGATGAGCGGTTTTTGAGTCAGTTTTGACCACCAGTCCAGAGCAGCAGCAAAATGCTGACAAAGGCTGGGCGGATTTATCCGCTAAAGCCTATGACAGCATTTTGGTATGGGCGGGACGCCATCAAGCCTCAGACATATGACGCCGTGAGGCGGCATATAGCCTGCGAAGCAGGCGGTCTGTGGCCTGCTGTTCTGGACAATACGGATATACCAGAGCAGCAGCAAAATGCTGGAGAGCCGCGCAATTTGGAATCGCTGGCGCGATGGCGCGGCCTGCGTCCTACGTCATAAGGATTGCCAGCGAAGTTGGAGGATTCCTTATGACATAAAGCATTTAGAAGCGATGCAGGACAATATATAAAAGGAGAGTTTTATTATGAATACAACATTATCTTGGGTGAAAGCATACGTCCCGGACCTGGACGTGACCGCGCAGGAGTATACGGACGCGATGACGCTCACCGGTACGAAGGTAGAGGGCTATGTGGCGGCGGACCGCGATCTGGACAAGATCGTGATCGGCCAGATTGAGCAGATCGAGAAGCATCCGGACGCGGACAAGCTGATCGTCTGCCAGGTCAATATCGGAGAAAAGACAATTCAGATCGTGACCGGCGCGCCGAACGTTCATGTGGGCGATAAGGTTCCGGTCGTACTCGACGGCGGCCGTGTGGCGGGAAATCACGACGGCAAAATGACCGAGGGCGGCATCGAGATCAAAAAAGGCAAGCTGCGCGGAATCGAGTCGAACGGTATGATGTGCTCCATCGAAGAGCTGGGTTCGACAAGAGATCTGTATCCGGAAGCGCCGGAGTACGGCATCTATATTTTCCCGGAGGATGCTACAGTAGGAGCGGACGCGGTGGCGGCGCTCGGCCTGAATGATGTGACATTTGAGTATGAGATCACGTCAAATCGTGTAGACTGCTTCTCTGTGATCGGCATCGCGCGCGAGGCGGCAGCTACCTTTGGAAAAGAATTCCATCCGCCGGTGGTGAACGAGACACCGAGCCGTCCGGCAAAGGGAAGCACAAAGGAAGATGATAAAAAGCAGGCATCTGATTATGTGAAAGTGACCGTGCAGGATACGGATCTCTGCCCGCGCTACACCGCGAGAATCGTGAAAAACATCCGCATTGCTCCTTCGCCGAAGTGGATGCAGCGCCGTCTGGCCGCTGCCGGCATCCGTCCGATCAACAACATCGTAGATATTACCAACTACGTCATGGAAGAGCATGGCCAGCCCATGCACGCCTATGATTATGATACGCTCGCCGGGCACGAGATCATCGTGCGCCGCGCTGCAAAGGATGAGAAGTTCACAACCCTGGACGGTCAGGAGCGCACTATGGATGAAAACGTTGTGATGATCTGCGACGGCGAGAAATCTGTCGGCATCGGCGGTATCATGGGCGGTGAGAACTCCATGATCACTGACGACGTGAAGACGATGATGTTCGAGGCGGCCTGCTTTGACGGTACGAACATCCGTCTGTCCTCCAAGCGCATCGGACTGCGCACGGACGCTTCCTCCATCTTTGAAAAAGGACTCGACCCCAACAATGCGGAAGAAGCCATCAACCGTGCCTGCCAGCTCATTGAAGAACTGGACGCGGGTGATGTGGTTCCCGGTATTGTAGATGTTTATCCGACGGTAAAAGAGCCGGTGCACATTCCGTTCGAGCCGGAAAAGATCAACGCGCTGCTTGGCACGGACATTTCCGCAGAGCAGATGCTTGCTTATTTCAAAAAGATTGATCTGGGCTATGATGAAGCGGCGAACGAAGTCATTGCGCCGACCTTCCGCCAGGATCTGTTCCGTACAGCCGATCTCGCGGAGGAGGTTGCCCGTTTCTACGGCTATGACAACATCCCGATGACCCTGCCGAGCGGCGAGGCGACGACCGGCAGACGTTCCTTTGAGATGCGCGTGCGCGACGTGGCGCAGGAGGTTGCAGAATTCTGCGGTTTCTCACAGGGCATGAGTTATTCCTTCGAAAGCCCGAAGGTATTTGACAAGCTGATGCTTCCGGAAGACTCTCCGCTTCGTCAGGCGATTAAGATTTCCAACCCGCTGGGCGAGGATTACAGCATCATGCGGACCACCCCCATGAACGGCATGCTGACTTCGCTGGCGTTCAATTACAACCATGGAAACAGAGATGTGCGCCTGTACGAACTGGGCAATATTTATATTCCGAAGGAACTGCCGCTTACGGAACTTCCGGATGAGCGGATGCAGTTTACCCTTGGAATGTACGGCGAGGGCGATGCTTCCACAAAAGATGGCGAGGGCAATTTCTTCAAAATGAAGGGTGTGGTGGAGGAATTTCTGGAGAAAGCAGGACTGAACGGCCGGATTACCTATGATCCGGAATCCAACATCCCATATCTTCACCCGACCCGTCAGGCGAACATCATTTACAATAAGAAAAAACTTGGCTTCCTCGGTCAGGTGCATCCGACCGTAGCCAACGATGCCTACGGCATTGGCGAGAGAGTGTTTGTGGCGGTGCTCGATATGCCGGAGATCACCCCGTTGGCAGGCTTTGACCGCAAATACACCGGCATTGCCCGCTTCCCGGCGGCGACCAGAGACATCAGCATGCTGGTTCCGAAGACGGTTCTCGCAGGCCAGATTGAGGAGATGATCCTCCAGCGCGGAGGCAAGATACTGGAGTCCTGCCGTTTGTTTGATGTCTATGAAGGCAAGCAGATTCAGAAGGGCTTCAAGTCCATGGCGTTTTCGCTGACTTTCCGTGCGAAAGACCGCACTCTCGATGAGAAAGATATTACTTCAGCCATGAAGAAGATCTGGAACGGACTGGAGTCACTCGGGGCTGAGATCCGGTCATAACGAAAATCACGTACCTGAAAATGCGTAACGATTCATGACAGAAATAGAAAAGCCTTGCGCTTGCAGGGCTTTTCATTGTAATATGCGTAAGGCCGGGCAAGCCGTCCCCTGCTCGCTTGCAGGAGCGCATGATGAATTTGAACAGATACCAGGATTGTTGAGGACAAAGATGAGAGTATATATAATCAGGCACGGTCAGACGGAATGGAACTCTTCCTACCGTCTGCAGGGCCGGACTGATGTTCCTTTAAATGAGAGCGGCCGCGATCTGGCGAGAAAAACCGGCGATGGGCTGGTTCGTGAGGGCGTCTGTTTTGACCGTATCTACACCAGCCCCCTTTCCCGTGCGCGTGAGACAGCAGAACTGGTGGCAGAAAGCAATGCCGCGCCGATCATCCCAGAACCGCGCATTCAGGAAATCAGTTTCGGGGTGATGGAAGGCGAGCGTGTACGCGATGAAAACGGCGTGCTGAATGTCGATAATTACATCCGCTTTTTCAACGACCCGGAGCGGTATGTTCCGCCTGCGGGCGGCGAAAGTTTTCAGGAGTTGATCGCGAGGACGGGGGATTTTCTGGAAGACCTGAGAGCAGAAGCACTGGATTCTGTTTTGATATCCACCCACGGCGCGGCTTCCCGCGCATTGCTTGCGAACATTACACACTGCGCGCTTCAGGATTACTGGAGCGGCGGTGTCCCCAAAAACTGCGCTGTCACGATCGTAGATCTCGCAGACGGAGAATGGAAAATAGCGGAGCTGGACAGGATTTTTTATGAGTAAGGACATGATTATGTTTTATGCCCGGAGACACACTCGTCCCGTGCGGATAAGTAAAGGTAAAAAAATGTCATGTCCGATTTAAAGAAGGAAAGAACAAAATGAAGACATCGGATTTTAAGTTTGATCTGCCGAAGGAACTGATTGCGCAGGATCCGCTGGAAGACCGGTCCGCGTCCCGCCTCCTTGTGCTGGATAAGGACACCGGCGCGATGGAGCACCGGCATTTTTACAATATCACAGAATACCTGCAGCCGGGAGACTGTCTGGTGCTGAATAATACTAAAGTCATTCCCGCACGCCTTTACGGGAATCGTGTGCTGGAGAAGAATCTTGCAGATGCGGTATCAGGTGGGGATCTGACCGGGACTGAAAAAAACGGGTATCAGCTGGGAGCCGCGATCGAGGTACTCCTGCTTAAACGCAAGACGGATAATGTCTGGGAAACACTTGTGCGTCCCGGAAAAAAGGCCCGCCCGGGTACGAAAATCGTATTTGGCAATGGACTGCTTATCGGTGAAGTGACTGATGTGGTCGAGGAAGGCAACCGCCTGATCCGCTTTACCTACGACGGCATTTTTGAGGAGATACTGGATCAGCTCGGCCAGATGCCGCTGCCCCCCTACATCACACATGAATTAAAAGATAAAAACCGTTATCAGACTGTCTACGCAAAGTACGAGGGATCGGCCGCTGCGCCGACAGCGGGGCTGCATTTTACGCCGGAACTGCTGGAACAGGTGCGCGCTATGGGCGTCCGCATCGCGGAAGTCACCCTTCATGTGGGACTCGGCACCTTCCGGCCTGTTAAAGTCGAGGATGTGACACAGCATCATATGCATTCTGAGTTTTATCAGATTACGGAAGAAGCCGCGGACATCATTCGCGAGACTAAAGCAGACGGCGGCCGCGTCATCTGCGTTGGTACGACCAGCTGCCGAACCATCGAATCCGCAGCACAGCGTTTTGACGGTGACATACAGGCCTGCAGCGGCTGGACGGATATCTTCATCTATCCCGGCTATCAGTTCCGCCTGCTTGACGCGCTGATCACAAACTTCCATTTGCCGGAATCCACCCTGCTGATGCTGGTGTCCGCGCTGGCGGGACGGGAGAACATTCTGAATGCGTACCGCGTGGCGGTGGAGGAGAAGTATCGATTCTTTTCGTTTGGGGATGCCATGCTTATCAAATAGAGTAAAAATCTTACCATTGTGACAAAAAGAATAACGAAGAGGGACCTCTTAGATTGAAATGAGTATTGCAGAGATTACAAATCTGGATATGCCGGAGCTGCATCCTTTTTTACAGCTTTCGGAACGGCAGCTGCTTCATTGCAATGAGCCGGAGCCGGGGATGTTCGTCGCAGAAAGCCCGAATGTGATACGGCGGGCACTGGAAGCGGGATACTGCCCCGTGTCCTTCCTGATCGAGAAAACGCAGCTGTCTGGGCCGGTGGCAGAATTACTTTCCGTTTATCCGGACATTCCCGTGTACACATCCGAAAGGTGTGTGCTGGAAACGATTACGGGTTATTCCATGACACGGGGCGTACTGTGTCTGATGAAGAGAAAGAAACTTTCTGATCCATTGGACTTCTTCCAGAAGATGCGCCGAATTGCGGTACTGGAGGACGTGATGAATCCGACTAATGTGGGCGCAATCTTCCGTTCAGCCGCAGCACTGGGAGTAGAAGCGATTCTTCTGACAAAAGGCTGCAGCGATCCTTTATATCGCAGATCCGCACGCGTCAGTATGGGAACCGTGTTCCAGGTTCCATGGGGGTACCTGAAAACGGAAAACTGGGCAGAACAGCTGCATTCCTGCGGGTTCGTCACCGTGGCGATGGCTTTGCGTGAGGACTCGCTGGCGCTGGACGATCCGGTGTTAAGCGAAATCCCTCGTCTGGCAGTAGTTTTGGGAACAGAGGGAGACGGACTGAAATCTTCCACGATCGCCCATTGCGATTACACGGTACGGATCCCGATGGCAAACGGAGTGGACTCACTGAATGTCGCAGCCGCAAGCGCAGTCGCGTTCTGGCAGCTTTGCAGGAGAAAACAGTAGGAGAGAAAGGTTATGAAGATTGCGGTAATATTTCCCGGTATCGGTTATCATGTGGACAAACCACTTTTATATTACAGCAGAAAGATCGCGCAGACGTATGGATACGAAACAGTGAATGTTCCGTACGGCAACTTTCCCTCCGGAGTGAAAGGTTCCGCAAAGAAGATGGAGGCCTGCTTTTATGACGCCCTGGCGCAATCGGAAAAACTTTTGAAAAACACGGATTTTTCCTCAGCGACTGAAATCCTGTTCATTTCGAAAAGCATCGGAACCGCGATCGCGTCCACTTACGGAAACAGTCATGGTCTCCGGACACGGAATATTTATTTTACGCCGGTAGGGCAGTCATTTCCGCTTATGGACCAGCCAGGTATCGTCTTCCATGGGACGCATGACGGCTGGGTGGAAACAGATCTTGTGAAAGAAGAGTGCCGGAAGAGAGAACTGCCTCTCTACATCTTTGAAAATGCGAATCATTCGCTGGAGACAGGAGAGGTGGAAACGGATCTGGCGAATCTGCAGTCCATAATGAAGATAGTGGAGGAATATGTGAGGAAAAGCCTTTGTTTATTTTGAAACTATTGTATTACGCAGCTGATGGAAAAAGAATATGTTTTCGGATCGCACTGGGAGAGCCGCTTAAGCGGCTCTCTTTTTTGGGCTAAGCTGCGGTTTGTTATTGAGCAGGATTATTCTGAATCATTGGTTGACAAATGTGCCAAAATAGTGAATAATTCTAAGAAAAAGTAGTGCAGGATTGCCTGCAGAAGCATCAGGAGAGGGAATATGATCACAGGAATCATCAAAAGCAAAATTGACAAGATATGGACAGACATCTGGGCTGGGGGTATCACGAATCCACTGACGGTAATCGAGCAGCTGACATATCTGATGTTTATACGGTCTCTTGACGAAAAAGAACTGGAAACAGAAGAATTTGAAAACATGACCGGAGAGAAAATGCCTAAAATTTTTCCACAGTCCGCGGCCGGTCAGTCCATGCGCTGGAGTAAGTTCAAAAATAATGATCCGAGACAGATCTATGATGTGATTTCCCAACGCGTATTTCCTGCTATTAAAAACCTGAAATACGGACGCCTGCCGGATTTTACGGAGCAGGGAGAACTGATAGAAATAGAGGATGATCCGGACAGTGCAGGCAGCAGCAATACTGCTTTTGCACGGTATATGGGAGATGCCATGTTTCTCATCCCGACACCGCAGGTTTTACAGAAGATTATTACCGGACTGGACGATCTGTATGAGCATGACATTGCAGACCTGGATATGCAGGGCGACTTATATGAATACATGTTGGGCAAACTGGCGACTGCCGGTCAGAACGGCCAGTTTCGTACGCCAAAGCATATCCGGGATATGATGGTGGAATTGATTCAGCCAACTCCAGACGATCTTATATGTGATCCGGCCTGCGGCACTGCCGGATTCCTCGTCTCTGCGGCAGAATATACGCGAAAAAATTATGAGGATACCATGACGCCGGAGCAATGGGAGCATTTTTCAGGGAAAATGTTTACAGGATATGATACGGATCGGACGATGCTCCGCATTTCTGCAATGAATCTGATGCTGCATTCCATCAGTAATCCGGATGTGGATTATAAGGACAGTGTGTCGAAGCAGAATCAGATTTCAGACAAGTTCACGGTGTGCCTAGCGAATCCACCGTTCAAGGGAACGATAGATACTGAAAGTATTAATGATAATCTGAAAGCAGTCACCAATACAAAAAAAACGGAGTTGCTGTTTCTGGCATTGTTTCTCCGTATGCTGAAAAAAGGAGGCCGCTGCGCCTGCATTGTTCCGGATGGTGTCCTGTTTGGATCCTCAACAGCGCATAAAGCCATCCGAAAAGAGCTGATCGAGAATCATCAGCTTCGCGCTGTGATTTCCATGCCTTCTGGCGTATTCAAACCTTATGCAGGAGTTTCAACGGCTGTCCTTATTTTTACCAAGACCGGAGCGGGCGGCACAGATCAGGTCTGGTTTTATGATATGAAAGCCGATGGATTCAGTCTGGATGATAAACGCTCAGAGATTGCGGACAATGATATTCCTGACATCATCCAACGGTTTCATAATCTGGAAGCCGAAAAAGACAGAGAACGAACTGAGCAGAGTTTCTTTGTGCCGAAACAGGAGGTTGTAGATAACGGATATGATCTGTCTATTAACAAATACCTGATTCCGTGAAGTTCAAAGGAATTAATCAACAGAAAAGCTGATAAATT
>JAJBTU010000009.1 GCA_020860715.1 Clostridiales bacterium
GTATACAGGTAAATCCACGAAACTGCAAATTGGAGGTCATTACATATTGTCTAAATTACACCGTACTCTTCTGTAGTTTTACATGTTTCATCAGTATCAGGCAGTCCCCTTTTTTGATCTGATCTGACGTCAGTCCGTTCAGTTCCATGACCTGGCCGGGAGTTGAGAAATATTTTTTTGCAATCTCCCACAGGGTATCGCCTTCCTGTACGATATAGCCGGTGATTCCGGGCACCGCTTCAAGCCGCTCCGGCTCGTAATCGCTTTCACGGATCTCGTGAATGCAGCGCTGCTTTCCTGTGCGCACGACGAACAGGTTGAGGCCGATGGAAGCACGAACCTCGATTTCTTCACTGTCGGACATCGTGGCGGAGAGCTGGTCGAGACTTGTGGTGAGCGTGTATCGGTAAGGAGCATCTGCGTACCCCGGAAGGGAAGATTCCGGAACATCCGTATCGCCCTCCGCCGAATTTGCAATGCCCTGCGCTTCGGCGACATAGGAAAAAGGAACGGTTCCTTCCAGTACGGCGATGGGCTGCGTGTCATCCGGAGAGATGTAGAGAATCGAGACAGAAAGAGCTCCCTGTATTTTGATCCCGTCCGGCACAGGCTCCGTCTTGTCAATTTTGACACTTCCGCTGCTGTGGCACAGCTGCAGGATGCGGGGCTTGGCGCTTTGGATCCGCAGCTTGCCCTGCACTTTGCATTTGGATTCGTTGCGCACGACCAGCGATTCACAGGTTTCGTCGCTTGTCACCAGTTCCAGATCTTTTTCCGGAGAGTAGACATCGCTGAGAAGTTCTGCCTGCTCTGTCCCGTACAGGCGAATGTCAAGTTCCAGCGTGCCTTCCAGATGGAATGTGCGCAGTTCGCCGTCCATATCTTCCTTTGCCGCAACACTGTTCTCGGCAAGCGTTACTTCGATATCCGGAATCAGTTCCGCGGTGCAGCCGCCGCAGGGGAGTTCGCCCTCCACCGGTATGGACTGCTCCAGCCACTGCAGACTTTCACTGTCATCCCCGGCCTGGTAAAGCACGAACAGGAACAGACTGCCCTGCACGGTGATCCGGCCTTCCGCAAGGTGCGTCCGGCAGCTGCGAAACTCGACATCCTCCCACAGAATCTCACGGATATCCGGTTTGTTTGACGGAAGCGGAATATCCTCTTTTAAACGCAGGATATCCTTATTCTGCACTTCCAGCTGCAAAAATTCCAGCGCCTTTGTTTTTTCACAGAACAGCGGTGCCTTTTCGGCTGCTTCATGGCCGGACGATCCGACTGCCGCCGAGAAGTCGCAGATTTCATCGACCGCTGCTTCCAGGCGTACCAGCGCCCGGATATCCAGCTTTCGGGAATTGATCAGCGATACATTCAGATCTTCGGTCACGTGGCGAAGGCGAATGCCTTCCTGCCCGGGCTCCAGCCCGTCTATGGAAAAAGAAGCGTCAAAGGGCAGTTTTGTATTCAGCCTGTGAAGATTCCGTTCCCCCGTATTATCCATGTACAGGATCCCGACTTCCATAAAACCGTCCACGAACAGCTTCTGTGTTTCCGCTCTTGTGTGTTCGATGACGACCCGCCCACGGCTCTGGATGACCAGTTCTACGTCCGGCCGGATATCCGGCACATTGATGTCTTCGTCAAGTGTGATCTGTGTTTCACCGTGCTTTTTCTGCCTGCACATGTGAATCTGCTTCATTAATAAGTCCATGCGTCGCCTCCGTTTTCTGTTCTGGATAGATAGGGTTCAGATACACGTTATTCGATTACCACCTCTTTTTCTGTGGCTGCGATTTTCACAACCAGATAGGGATATGAGGCTTCCCCGGAAGCAGTGCTTTCGTCCTGCGGCCCGAGCAGCCGGGTGTCAAACCACAGAGTTTCTTCATCTTCCGTACACTCTGCAACCGCAATACTGTAGCCGCCGGTCGCCTGTTTTCCGTATCCGCGGATGAGATACATTTCATCGCCGTCCGTCCATGTCAGACGCATCTCGTTTTCTTTGTTTCCCTCAATGACCGTCGCCAGTTCACGGGGAATCTCATCTGCCGCAGTCACGGTATACTCCACCTCTGTTCGTTCGCTTTCCTCCTGCTTCCGGCAGCCTGCACAGAAAAAAACAGTGCCGAGCAAGACACAGACAGCGGCGGACAGACAGGAAAGCACCCGGCTTTTATAATCATTTTTGCTCATGCCCGTAGATCTTCCGGTGTCATTACTCTTATTCTTATTTTGAGAAACGGGAAATTATTCCTGCCGCCCCGCCTTCGGCTTTTAAAATATGTCAAGCGAATATTGACAAGATTTTGCTCACAGGATAAAATGAAAAATATTGTATACAAAACAGGATATCTTATTTATGGAACGAAAATTACAAGCAAGAGCAAAAATCAATCTGGGACTGGATGTGCTGCGAAAGCGGCCGGATGGCTATCATGACCTGCGTATGGTAATGCAGACGGTGAATTTCTGCGATGAAATCACGCTGCGGGCGACGGAAGAGGAACCGTCCATCCGTCTTTCCGTGTGCGGCGGCGAATCCGCAAAAGAAGAAGTTCCGGCGGATTCACGTAATCTCGCATACCGTGCGGCACAGCTTCTGATGGAAGAGTTTGAGATCCGGCAGGGGCTTAACATTGTTCTGGAAAAGCGGATTCCCGTGGCGGCCGGCCTGGCGGGCGGAAGTTCGGACGCGGCGGCGGTGCTGGCCGGAGTCAATGACCTGTTTGGCCTGGGATTGAGCAAAGAGGAACTGATGACGCGGGGCGTAAGGCTGGGCGCGGACATTCCATACTGCATCCTGCGGGGAACGGCGCTTGCGGAGGGCATCGGAGAGCGGCTGACCTGTCTGCCCAAAGCCCCGGAAGCGTTTGTATTGCTGGCCAAGCCGCCGGCTGCGGTTTCAACGAAATATGTGTATACACATCTGGATACGCATTTTGCGGAAATCAGACATCCGGATATTGACGCGCAGGTGAGAGCGATCCGGGAAGGCGACCTGTATCGGACGGCGGCTCTGATGGGGAATGTGCTGGAGACGGTGACGGTTCCGGCATACCCGGTGATTGGCAGGATAAAAGAGCAGATGATGCGGTGCGGCGCTGTGAACGCGATGATGAGCGGAAGCGGCCCGACCGTATTCGGATTGTTTGATGATTATGACAGGGCAAAGAAAGCGTATGAACAGCTTTGTTCGGGAACACTTGCAAAAGACGTATTCCTTACAACGTTTTTTGACCGGACGGATGATATTCTGCAACAGGAGAAGAATGCATGGTAGAGACGTTACATCTGGAAATGAATGAATATCTGCCTCTGCGGGATGTGGTGTTTCAGACACTTCGGCAGGCAATCTTAAGAGGTGAGATCAGGCCGGGGGAAAGGCTGATGGAGATTCATCTGGCGCAGAAGCTGGGCGTCAGCCGGACGCCGGTGCGCGAGGCGATCCGTATGCTGGAACTGGAAGGCCTGGTGATGACCATCCCGCGCAGGGGCGCGGTTGTGGCGGAGATTACAGTCTCCGATATGGAGGACGTGCTGGAGGTCCGCATGGCTCTGGAGGAGCTGGCAGTGCAGATCGTCTGCAAAAAGCTGACAAAGGAGCAGCTGGATGAACTGAAGGAGCTGGCGGCCGGATTTCGCAGAACACTGGGCGGAGGTGATGTCGGAGAGTGCGCACAGGCAGATATGCTTTTCCATGACGCAATTTACAATGCGACGGGCAATAAGCGTCTGGTGCAGATTCTGAATAATCTGCGGGAGCAGATGTACCGTTACCGTATGGAATATCTGAAAGATAAGTCGACGCATCAGATTCTGGTGGAGGAACACGCGGAAATTCTGCAGGCGCTGGAGCAGCGCGATGAACAAAAGGCGCTTGAAGCGACACGGCGCCATATCGGGCGCCAGAAAGAGCATATCATTGCAGAACTGACGCGGAATACATCATCTGATATAGATACTTCTGCTCCTGCGAAATAATCAGCTTATGGGCGGGCAGAAAACAGAATGGAAAGAGTGGGAGGACAACGATGAAAAAATTTCTGGATCTGATCAGCGCGGAAGTGGCATCCGCGTTTGAAGCCTGCGGTTATGAGGCTTCTTATGGGAAAACGGGCGTTTCAAACCGCCCGGATCTGTGCGAGTATCAGTGCAACGGCGCAATGGCGGCAAAGAAAAAATATCAGAAAGCGCCCATTGTGATCGCGAATGAGGTAGTAGAAACACTTACGGCCAATATGGAATGTGCGCGAAAGCAGGGGAAAACGCCGGTGTTTGATACAGCAGAGGCGGTGAATCCCGGTTTTATCAATCTGAAAGTATCGGGCGAATATCTTGCGGGATATTTAAGACGGATGGAGGCGGATGAGAATCTGTCTGTCGAAAAAGCCGCGCAGCCGAAGACCATTATCATTGATTACGGCGGGGCGAATGTCGCAAAGCCGCTTCACGTAGGACATCTGCGCTCGGCGATTATCGGCGAGAGCATCAAGCGGATATGCCGTTTTGCGGGACATCAGGTGATCGGCGATGTACATCTGGGCGACTGGGGCCTGCAGATGGGGCTGATCATTACGGAAGTGCGGCACCGTCAGCCCAAACTGCCGTATTTTGATGAGAACTTTGAGGGCGAATATCCGCAGGAGGCTCCATTTACGATCTCGGAACTGGAGGAGATCTATCCGACCGCGAGCGCGAAGCCAAAGGAGGACGAGGCTTACCGTGAGGAGGCCCTTGCGGCGACGGCCAGGCTGCAGGAGGGCGTCCGCGGCTATCATGCGCTTTGGCAGCACATCCTGAACGTTTCAATAGCCGATCTGAAGAAGAATTACGGCAACCTGAATGTGGAATTTGACCTCTGGAAAAAGGAATCCGACGCGCAGCCGTACATCCCGGATATGGCAGAGAGAATGAAAAAGGAAGGCTATGCCTACGAGGATCAGGGAGCGCTGATCGTGGATGTGAAGGAGGAAAGCGATACCAAAGAGGTACCGCCCTGCATTATTTTGAAATCGGACGGCGCGGCTCTTTATACGACGACCGATCTGGCGACCATCATTGACCGCGTGCAGAATTATGACCCGGATGAGATCATCTACGTCGTGGACAAACGTCAGGAAATGCACTTTACGCAGGTATTCCGCTGCGCACGAAAAACGAAGCTGGTCAAAGAAGACATGGAATTGAAATTCCTTGGTTTCGGCACGATGAACGGGAAGGACGGCAAACCGTTCAAGACCCGCGAGGGCGGCGTGATGCGGCTCGAAAGGCTGATTTCTGAGATTGATGAGGAAATGTACAAAAAGATCATGGAAAACCATGAAGCCGATCCGGAGGAAGCACGCCGGACGGCAAAGCTGGTCGGCCTTTCCGCGATCAAATACGGCGACCTCTCCAATCAGGCTTCCAAGGATTATGTGTTTGATGTCGATAAGTTTACTTCTTTTGAGGGAAACACCGGTCCCTATATTCTGTACACAATCGTGCGGATCAAATCTATTCTCGGTAAGTACCGCGCGAACATGGCCGGGCAGAGCGCAGCCGGTTCGGATGGGACTTCCGGCGCACTGCAGACGGGAATTCTCGCCCCTGCGGGCGAGAGCGAAAAAGCCCTGATGCTGGAGCTGACAAAATTCAACGGTGTGATCGGGCAGGCGGCGGAGGAACTCGCGCCGCACAAGATCTGTTCCTATATCTATGATCTGTCGAACGCGCTGAACCGCTTTTATCATGAGACAAAGATCCTGACGCATGAGGACGCCGCGCAGCAGGCGGGCTGGATCGCCCTGCTTGGGCTGACGCTGCGCGTCCTGGAGACGGGGATTGATCTGCTGGGGTTTGAAGCGCCGGAACGGATGTGATAATACAAGGTCCCAAAGGAAAGGAATAGAACGCTTGCGTTCTTATTCCTTTCCTTTGGGACCGCAAAAAACATGAGAAAGCAGCCATTTGGGCTAATGGTGGAATTATCACAATATAAAGCGAAGTGCCTAAAAGGCCAGGAATGGAAGGAAAATGTAAACTATGCTGGATGTCATCTGCGACAGTCTCCTGGACAGCCTGAAGCTGCTGCCGTTTTTATTCTTATCGTATCTGGCAGTAGAATACATCGAACATCGAATGAGCAACCGGAGCAGACAGTGGATTTACCGGGCGGGCAAGGCCGGACCGGTGATCGGCGCTCTGGTCGGGATGATCCCGCAGTGCGGTTTTTCTGCTGCCGCTGCGGGTCTTTTTGCCGCGGGAATCGTGTCTCCGGGGACGCTGCTTGCCATTTTTTTATCCACTTCGGATGAAATGCTGCCGCTCATGCTGTCGGAAGGTATTTATCCGGTTGCTGTTTTCCGGATTCTTTCTGTGAAAGCCGTTGTGGGCGCTGCGGTTGGACTGCTTGTGGATTTTGCGGCCCGGCGGCATGTTGATTCGCTCATGCAGAATCGCTTCGCGATGAGCGAATCTTCCGCCAGACCACGGATCGTTCCCCGGGGAAAACGTGGAAAAACGTATCAGGAGAGAACAGAAGATAAGGTGAAGTATATTGACTGTGCACAAACGCTGCGGGATGGGCGTAATTCAGGAAGCGGGCACAGATCCCGCCAGCACATCTGTGAGCAGGATCACTGTCACTGTGAAGAACAGGGGATCCTCCGTGCATCGCTGTATCATACGGCGCAGACGGGTGCGTTTATTCTGCTGATCTCTCTTGCCCTTGGATTCGGCATGGACTGGTTTGAGAATACAGCTTTTTCCAGGGGACTCTTTGCATTGCCGGGTGTGCAGGCTGCTCTGGCCGCGCTTATCGGCATGATCCCGAACTGTGCCGCCTCCGTGCTGATCACAGAACTATATCTGGAAGGCGTTCTGGATATCGGGGCACTGTTCGCAGGCCTGCTCTGCGGCGCGGGTACCGGCCTGCTCGTGTTGTACCGGGAGAATGATAACCGGAAGGAAAATCTCATCCTTACGGTGACACTGTATGTGAGCGGATTGTTTGCGGGGGCATTGATTGGTATGATTGTATTATAATGGGAATCCAATAAAATCCTCAAAAATTGTCATGAACCATTCTGTATATTATGCATGAAAAACTTCTTTCTCAAAAAGAATACTGGCAAAAAGCCTGCCGATTTAAAAATATTAATAGAATAATCACGGAAATCTGCACAAAAAATCTCGGTAATAATCAGAGAAATTGACGGATGAGTCAACACTAAAGCGCAAAAATGGCAAGATTTGATTACTAAAAGGCAATAAATAAGAAGAAGAGGTGCCCATTTTCTGTTATAGTTACTCTATCAACTGTGAAACGTGTTATCAAAAAAAGGAGGAATGGAATATGAGAAGAAAATGGATGGCACTTGCGCTTGCGGCAGTTACCGCGATGGGTACGATCGCAGTTCCGACGGTTGCGTCAGCAGACGATGTGCAGGAGATCACCTGGATGTTCTGGGATGATCTGGAGGCAACGGATGACCTGATCTCTCTGGGGTATGCGGAAGTCATTGAGCGCTTCAACGAGGATTATGACGGCGTTTATCATGTAACGGCGATCACGACGAACCTTGAAGAGTATTACACCAAGCTGAACTCTTTGGTGGCGGCAGGCGACACACCGGATGTGTTCATCGTCAGCCCGGGTCCGAACTTTGATGTGTATGTAGACCCAGGCATCGCTGCTCCGCTTGATGAGTATCTGGAAGCGGATGGCTGGAAAGAGACTTTCTCCAGTGACGCGGTATTCTCTCAGATGACCTATGACGACAGCATTTACGCGGTTCCGCTGAACATCGCTGCAGCATGTGTATTCTACAACACTGAGATGTTTGAGAACGCGGGCGTTGAGGTTCCGACCACATGGGATGAGTTCCTTGAGGTTTGCCAGACACTTCAGGATGCGGGCTATACACCGATCAGCATCAGCGCCGGCACGGCATGGTGTCTGTCTATGGTAGCAGGTTACCTGTGCGACAGAGAAGGCGTAGATCTTGATGCGATCGAATCCGGTGAGCAGAGCTGGGTAAATGATCAGACACTTGCGGCAGCAGAGAAGATGGTAGAGCTTTCCCAGTATTTCCAGTCGACAGCAGCCGGCGATACCAACGATGTGGCGACAGCGGCATTCTATAACGAAGAAGCAGCTATCCTGATTCAGGGTTCCTGGGCGATCGCGCAGATCAACGGCGCAAATCCGGATTTCGAAGAGAAGTGCGGCGTGTTCCAGTTCCCGGCTATCGAGGGCGGCAATGACGGCGACAGAATCATCGCGAAGTCAGACTCCCTGTGCATGAGCTCTTCCACGGAGTATCCGGAAGCATGCATCGCTCTGATGAAGTATTTCACGGATGACACTGCTCAGAAGTACACGGCGGAAGTCGGCGGCAAGATTCCGGTTACCAATGTAGAGTATGATGAGGACGCGGCTCCGGCTCAGCTGTCCTACGTAATGGATATCTTTGAGAACGCAAGCGGCACATTCGGATTCTACAATGAGTCTCTGGCTACGACAGAGGCAGGCTCGATGTTCGACGATGAGATGGTTTCCATCTACCTCGGCGATGAGACTCCGGAGGAAGCACTGCAGGCTCTGGAAGACTGGTATAATCTGGAGATCAGATAACTGGCGGACGAAAAGGCATAAGACCTGAATAATTGCCTGACAGCTGGATTGTCACCTTGATGGCAATCCCGCTTTTTCTGATAGGAGAGCCGCCGCATGCAGAATCGTCCTGCTTTCGATGCGGCGGCCTGCGTCCATACTCGCAGAGCGAGTACGGACAGGTTTTGGAGGCGTGAATATGGATAAATTATTAAAGGATAAGAAAGCCATACTGTTTTTTCTTTTTCCGGCCCTTCTTTTGTTTACTTTGATTCTGTTTATTCCGATCTGCCAGTCCGTATACTATGCGTTCTGTGATTACGACGCGCTGACGGCTCCGGTATTTGTCGGATTGAAAAATTTTAAGAGAATGCTTCTGGATAAGACGATGAAGATCGCACTGAAAAATTCTCTGTTTTTTCTGATCTTTTCCTGTGTCTCCCAGCTGATTATGGGACTGATCCTGGCCGGATTGCTGACGAATATCAAAAAGGGCAGGAACCTTTTCAAGAACATCATTTATCTTCCCTGTGTGCTCTCCTCAGCAGCGCTGGGACTTTTGTGGATGTTCATTTTCAGCCCGAAGCTGGGTATCAACCAGCTGCTTGCAAAAATTGGGATCGAAGGTCCGCAGTGGCTGAGTTCTACGGATGGTTTTATCATCCTGCCGATGTGGGTGATTGCGTTTGTGGCGCTGTGGCAGTACGTCGGGCAGTCCATGATGCTGTATATGGCGCAGATTTCCGGCATCGGAAGCTCACTGTATGAGGCGTCTTATATTGATGGCTGCGGCAAGATTAAAGCATTTCGTTATATCACACTTCCGCTGATCAAGCCGATGATTGGGACAGCGATGTCGTTGAACGCGATCGGCTCTCTGAAATTCTTCGACCTGATCTTCAATATGACAGAGGGCGGGCCGAACCACAAGACGGAGGTGCTTGCCACGCATCTGTATACGCAGGGCTTTGAGTATTTCAAATACGGGTACGCCAGTGCAATCGGTGTGGTGCTGCTGGTGCTCTGCCTGCTGACCACGTTTATCATCAACCGTGTATTTAAGACGGAAAACTATGAGATGTAGGAGGGACGGATATGGAAACAAAATTAAATAAGAAAAAAGTCAGCATCCCGACCATCCTGATCTATGTGTTTCTCTGCATTCTGGCGCTTGTATATATTCTGCCGCTGGTCTGGGTGGTGCTGGTTTCCTTTAAGACGAATTCGGAGATTTTTACGACTCCGTTTGCCCTGCCGGAAAGTTTTTATCTGGAAAACTATCAGGTGGCATGGACGGCTGGCCATCTTGGCACGGCCACTTTGAATTCTGCCATTGTCTGTGTGACGACGCTGCTTTTCAGTATGCTGTTTGGTTCTATGGCAGCCTTTGCAATCGGGCGCCTGCGCTGGAAAGGTTCCGGAGCAATGATGGTTTACTTTATGACGGGTATGATGATTCCGGTGCACTGTGTGCTGATTCCGCTGTTTACCCGCTTCACAAAACTGGGACTTTCCAATTCCCTGGTGGGATTGATCCTGCCTTACCTGACCTTTTCACTGCCGACCACGATTTTCATTATGACCGGATTTTTCCGCAGCATTCCCAATGAACTGGTGGAATCGGCCTGTATGGACGGTTGTACCATCTATGGGATCTTTTTCAGGATATGCCTGCCGCTTGCGAGAACGGGACTTTTTGTGACAGGGCTGATGAGCTTTGTGGCGAACTGGAACGAACTGCTGCTGGCGATGGTGTTTATCTCGGACGATACGAAAAAGACGCTGCCGGTAGCGTTGTCCAAGTTTGTTGGCCCGTACAATACGAATTATTCACAGATGTTTGCGGCGATTGTGGTTGCAATCATTCCGACGGTGGTGGTATACTGCATGTTCAGTAATCAGATCGTGGATGGTCTGACGACCGGAGCCGTGAAGGGGTGATCTTTTGACAGAACAACCCGCATGAAAGAGATACCCCTGAGACTGTGTCCTTTGCATAAGGCACAGAAGACTTCAGAAATTACAGAGTGGGAGGGCGGGCTATGAACAGAAAAGAGGCGAGAAAAAAGGCGGAACAGCTGGTTTCCCGGATGACATTGGAAGAAAAAGCCAGCCAGCTTCGGTATGACGCCCCTGCAATCAAAAGACTGGGGATACCGGCCTACAACTGGTGGGGAGAGGCGCTGCACGGCGTGGCGCGTGCGGGACAGGCGACAGTATTTCCGCAGGCGATCGGGCTGGGAGCCACCTTTGACACGCAGCTTGTGGGTAAGATTGCGGATACTGTGGCCACAGAGGGGCGCGCAAAATACAATGCGTACTCCTCCAGAGGAGACCGTGACATTTATAAGGGACTCACCTTCTGGTCTCCGAACGTGAATATTTTCCGTGATCCCAGATGGGGGCGCGGACATGAGACTTACGGAGAGGATCCTTATCTGACATCCCGTCTTGGCGTAGCCTATGTGAAAGGACTGCAGGGAACGGGAGAGACGCTGAAGGCGGCGGCCTGCGCCAAGCATTTTGCGGTGCATTCCGGGCCGGAAGCGATCCGCCATGAATTCAATGCCGAAGCATCCGCGAAGGACATGGGAGAGACATACCTTCCGGCGTTTGAGGCGCTTGTGAAGGAGGCGGGGGTGGAAGCCGTGATGGGCGCTTACAACCGCGTGAACGGCGAGCCGGCCTGCGCCAGTCAGGCGCTGCAGAAACAGCTTCGCGGCGACTGGGGCTTTAAGGGACACTTTGTCTCGGACTGCTGGGCAATCCGGGATTTTCATGAGAACCATCTGGTGACAAAAAATGCGACGGAATCCGCGGCACTGGCACTTAATACCGGCTGCGACCTGAACTGCGGGAATACATACCTTTATGCCATGAAAGCCTGCCAGGAAGGCCTGGTGAGCGAAGAGACGATCACGGAGGCGGCCGTGCGGCTGTTTACGACCCGCTGTCTGCTCGGACTGTTTGACGGAAGCGAGTATGACAGCATTTCCTATCTGGAAGTGGAAGCCCCGGATCATCTGGCGCTGGCGGAAAAGGCGGCGGAGGAAAGTTTTGTCCTGCTGAAAAACAACGGGCTTCTTCCGCTGAAAAAGGAGCAGATAAAGACCATCGGTGTGATCGGCCCGAATGCGGACAGCCGCGAGGCTCTGATCGGAAATTATCATGGCACATCCTCCCGGTATGTCACGATTCAGGAAGGCATCGAGGATTACTTAGGGGAGGATGTCCGCGTGCTCACCAGTGTGGGCTGCGATCTCTTCCGGGAAAAGACGGAAGGTCTTGCCATGGTTCAGGACCGGCTGGCGGAGGCGCGGATCGTAGCGGATATGAGCGACGCAGTGATCCTCTGTCTGGGACTGGATGAGACACTGGAAGGAGAAGAAGGCGACACCGGGAACAGCTATGCTTCCGGCGACAAGAAAGACCTGCTTCTTCCGGAGGTGCAGCGGGAACTGATGAAAACGGTGGCGGCGAGCGGCAGGCCGACGGTGCTTTGTCTGATGGCCGGAAGTGATATTGACCTGAGCTACGCGGCGGAGCATTTTGACGCGGTGCTGATACTGTGGTATCCGGGCGGCGAAGGCGGCCGCGCGGCGGCCAGGGTGCTGTTCGGAGAAGTATCGCCGTCCGGGAAGCTGCCGGTGACTTTTTACAATTCTCTGGACGAACTGCCGGAGTTTACGGATTACTCCATGCAGGGGCGCACCTACCGCTATATGACAGGAAAAGCACAGTATCCGTTCGGATATGGCCTCACTTACGGGAAGGTTGAGGTGACCGGTGCAAAGCTGGAGGCGTCAGCGGCTGCGCAGAGTATTGATTCCGGCGCAGGAACTCCGGAAGGGAAGGCGGAAGAGATCGCGGATGCTGCCGGACAGGATGACAGGATCTCTGTGACGGCACAGCTTACGAACAGCGGCGCGTACGATACGCAGGAGGTTGTGCAGGTCTACGTGAAGAATCTGGATTCCCCGCTTGCAGTGCCGAATCCGCAGCTGGCGGCGTTTGCCCGTGTCTTCGTAAAAGCCGGCGGGACCGCAGAAGTCTCGCTGCCGATAGCGGCAGAGGCCTTTACGGTTGTAGGAGAGGACGGCGTCCGCCGCAAGGAGGGCGGCACTTTTGAGATTTTTGTGGGCTGCAGCCAGCCGGATGAGCGGAGCGCGGAGCTGACCGGGGTAAGGCCGGTGAGGCTTGAGTACAGAAGAGATTAAAATGAGATCGGATGCGGATGGGCAGGGCAGCGAGAACGCGAAGCCCGGAGTATCCGGGGATCATTCGGTGATTGAAAACGGCGGAGAAATCTGCCGTTTTCTGTATTACAACGTTCCGCACTCATGAGGGAGATCCGATTCGTGCGGACGAATTGCGAACGGAAATGGAAAAACAGGTTGATAAATCCGGGAATTCTCTTTATACTGATAATAAAAAATTTGTTTTGATGAGGAACAATACGGACTGGATTTTGCAGCATGGAATATCTGGAAAGTGAAAAAGAGCGATCACCGGAACGGACGATAACAAAAGGGAGGAACAGATGCGAATGGACAGAATCGACCGGGCAGCTGACTATATGGAAGACATTCTGAGACAGGAAATCAAAGACGGAGGAGTGCCGGGAGCATCCTTTGCGGTGCTGTATCACGGGGAGACGGTCATCCGGCGGCAGATCAATTACGCGCCGGATGCGATCTTCCGGGTATATTCGATGAGCAAGCCGATCACGGCGGTCGCCGCGCACATCCTCTGGGAACGCGGAAAACTGGACTGGAATACGCCGCTTTCTTATTATCTTCCGGAATATGAGCACATGAATGTCCTGACAGAGGAAGGACTGGTTCCGGCCGCCCGTCCCATTGATCTGATTGATCTGCTGCGGATGACATCCGGTATTGTTTATCCGGATACCGATCCGGCCGGAAAAGAGATGGATGCGCTTTTTAGCCGTATCCAGCAGGAGATCACGCAGGGAAAGCAGACTTCCACACAGGATCTTTGCCATCTGATCGCCGAACAGCCTCTGGCTTTTCATCCGGGAGAGCGTTGGCGTTACGGTTTAAGCTGTGACGTGATGGGAGCCGTGATTGAAAAGGTGGCTGACCGGCCCTTAAGTGAATTTTATGAGAAGGAGATTTTCCGGCCGCTTGGCATGGAAGATACCGGTTTCTATGTGCCGAAGGAAAAACAGGATCGTTTTACAACGCTCTATGAGGTGGCGGAGAATATGGAAACGCCGCTTCGCTATAAGGAAGCGGCCGGACGGCATCTGTGCCTGACCGAATGCCTGACCCCTCCGGCTTTTGAGTCCGGCGGCGCGGGGATTGTGTCAACGCTGGATGATTATGCGAAGTTTGCGGATATGCTCGTTCACTATGGAAAAGGAAAGGACTGCCGGATCCTCGGACGCAAGACAGTCGAGAGTTTTGAACACGGGCAGCTTTCCGACGCGCAGAAAAAAACGATTTATTTCGATCAGATTCGCGGGTTTACCTATGGCAGTTTTATGCGCGTCTATGACGACCGTACGGAGGCTGCCTGCAGCGGAAATGAGGGCGAGTTCGGCTGGGACGGCTGGACCGGACCGTATTTCATGGCGAATCCAAAGGAGGAGTTTGCCTTTGTGCTGATGCTGCAGGTCGGCGGCTATTACCACCCGCAGATGATCCGAAGACTGCGCAATACGGCGTATTCGATTGTGGAATAACAGTCTGCATTGCATTTATGATAGTTGGCAGCAATTTTAAATGGGCTTTTTCATCGCAGCTGTGAAGGGTCGGAACAGTTACGGTGGCTGAATAAAATGTATAAGAGGATGAGGACATGGATTATATCGTGAGGGCTGTGGCCGCGGATCAGCAGATCCGCGCGTTTGCGGCGACGACAAAGGATATGGTGGAGACGGCGCGCCGGTATCACGGCACCAGCCCGGTGGCGACGGCGGCATTGGGACGTCTGCTCACAGCAGGAGCGATGATGGGCGCAATGATGAAAGGGGAAAAGGACCTTCTGACCCTTCAGATCCGAGGGGACGGCCCGATCGGCGGACTGACAGTCACGGCAGATTCGGCGGCAAACGTCAAGGGCTATGTGAACAATCCCGGTGTGTATCTTCCGGCGACGGAAAAGGGCAAGCTGGATGTAGGAGGCGCGGTCGGGCGCGGGATTTTAAGCGTGATCCGTGATCTGGGAATGAAAGAGCCGTATGTTGGGCAGAGTAATCTGCAGACCGGCGAGATCGGCGACGACCTCACGTATTATTTTGCCATGTCGGAGCAGGTGCCGTCCTCGGTGGGGCTGGGCGTGCTGCTTGAAAAAAACAGGGGTGCGCAGGATGCAGCAGAGGATTCACAGAATCCTGCGGAAGTCGGGCAGGTTCGTCAGGCCGGCGGTTTTATCATCCAGCTGATGCCGTATACTTCGGACGAGATCATTGACCGGCTGGAACAGAAGATTTCGGAAATCAGACCGGTCACGGCAATGCTGGATGACGGGATGAGCCCGGAAGCAATCCTGGAGGAACTGCTCGGTGAGTTCGGGCTGGAGATCACGGAAACCATTCCGACCCGCTATCACTGCGACTGCTCGCGGGAACGGATTGAACGAGCGCTGATCAGCCTCGGCAAAAAGGAACTGGAGGAGATGATCGCGGATGGAGAGCCGATCGAGGTCAACTGCCAGTTCTGTGACAAAACATATCGGGTGAGTGTGGAAGAACTGCGGCAGCTTTTCAATCTGGCCAGAAGGAAATAAAGGGCGAATACGTTGATCTGCAGATGCCTGTGCAGCATATGGCAGGACAGAAATGAGGAAGAAGATGAAGGATGGCTTTATAAAAGCAGCGGCGCTGTCGCCGGAAATACGGGTAGCGGACTGTGTATACAATACGGAGAGCATCTGCGCCGGGATAGAGGAAGGCCTGCGGGAGCACGCAAAGATTCTGGTGTTTCCGGAGCTGTGCGTGACCGGCTATACCTGCGGGGATCTGTTCTGGCAGGAAACGCTTCTGGAGGCTGCGCGGGATTCGCTCTCAAAGCTGATTGCGTTTTCAGCCGGCAAGGATGCTCTGATTTTCATCGGCCTGCCGTTAGAAAAAAATGGCAAACTTTATAACGTGGCTGCGGCATTCTCAGACGGAACCCTGCTGGGCTTCGTGCCGAAACGGTATCTGCCCAATTACAATGAATTTTATGAGGCCAGATATTTTACTCCTGGATGTGAAGAAGTCTCTTTTATAAATTTCAACGGGCAGAAGGTGCCGTTTGGGATGAATCTGCTGTTTTGCGCAAAAGATCTGTGCGTGGCGGCCGAATTGTGCGAGGATCTCTGGGCGCCGAATCCGCCGAGCACGGCGCACGCTCTTGCGGGCGCGAATGTGATCGTGAACCTGTCCGCGAGTGATGAGGTGATCGGAAAAAGCGATTATCGAAAAGAACTGGTCAAGGGACAGTCGGCACGGCTGCTGTGCGGATACATTTACGCAAGCGCAGGGGAAGGCGAGTCCACGCAGGATGTGGTCTATGGCGGGCACTGTCTGCTGGCGGAGAACGGACATATTCTTGGAGAGTCGGCGCATGCAGAATCGTCCTGCGGACGATGCGCCGACCTGCGTCCATACTCGCGAGGCGAGAACGGACATATTCTTGGAGAGTCGGCGCATGTGGAGTCGCCCCCTCGCCAGGGCTCGGCGGCAGGTCGCATCGGCCATGCAGAAAACGCTGCGCGTTTGGCCGATGCTGCAGAATCGTCCTGCGGACGCTGCGCCGATGCCTGCGCTGTGAATCAGACGAAAGCCGGGACGCCAGCCGCGCGCTGCACAATCACCTGCACGGAATTTGACATCAGCCGTCTTTGCGCGGAGCGCAGGAGAAATACCACTTTTCAGGCTTCGTCTGATGGGGAGAAATATTTGCGCATCCCGTTTCATCTTAATATGGAAGAGACCGTACTGACGCGCACGTTTGACCGGCATCCTTTTGTGCCGGACGCGGACGAGGAGCGCAGCCGCAGATGCGAGGAAATCCTGACGATTCAGGCGCTCGGCCTGAAAAAGCGGATACAGCATACGAACGCGAAAAGCCTGGTGGTCGGCATTTCCGGCGGCCTGGATTCGACGCTTGCCCTGCTGGTGATGACCAGAGCCTGCGATCTGCTTGGCCTGCCGCGGGATACGATGACGGCCGTGACGATGCCGGGCTTTGGCACGACAGACCGCACATACCACAATGCCTGCAGCCTGACAAAAAGTCTGGGCGCGAAGCTGATCGAGGTGGACATCCGGGATGCGGTGAACATTCATTTCCGGGATATCGGGCAGGATCCCGAAGTGCATGATGTGACCTATGAAAACGGGCAGGCGAGAGAGAGAACGCAGATTCTGATGGATCTCGCGAATAAGACCGGCGGCCTGGTCATCGGCACCGGGGACATGTCGGAGCTGGCGCTTGGCTGGGCGACCTACAATGGCGACCATATGTCGATGTACGGGGTGAACTGCTCGGTGCCGAAGACCCTCGTGCGTCACCTGGTGCGCTATTACGCGGATACCTGCGGGGATCAGACGGTCAGCGGGATTCTGTACGATGTGCTTGATACGCCGGTCAGCCCGGAGCTGCTGCCGCCGAGGGACGGAGAGATTTCGCAGAAGACGGAGGATCTGGTCGGGCCGTATGAGCTGCATGACTTTTTCCTGTATTATCTGCTGCGCTTCGGGTATCCCCCTGCGAAGATTTACCGGATCGCGAAGCGGACGTTCCAGGGGATATACGACGAAAAAACCATTCTGAAATGGCTGAAAACCTTTTACCGCCGCTTCTTTGCGCAGCAGTTCAAACGTTCCTGTATTCCGGACGGACCCAAGGTCGGAAGCGTCGCGCTCTCGCCTCGCGGGGACCTGCGCATGCCCAGTGACGCCAGCGTGCGGATCTGGATGGAGGAACTTGAAAACTTTGCTTGAATTTTCTAAGTGGTTGTAGTACACTATCTGCGGCGGGACGCGTTTCGACGCGCCTGAACAGAGCGGGAATTTTCATTATTGGATTCAGCTTCTGCCGCCATAACTGAATAACGCAGCGGGTTCCGAATCAAGGGATAGCTTTTATCAGGCAGGAATACTTTGCCGGTAAGATGAGAGACTGCGATTTGGCTAAGAGGGAAACAGGTGTGAATCCTGTACGATCCCGTCACTGTATTTAGGGAACGCGGCCGATATGCCACTGGGAGACCGGGAAGGCGGTTCGCGTGATGATCTATAAGCCAGGAGACCTGCCGGCTGCACACGCGGAAGCAGCGCCTGTATGTGTATGAACAGAACAGGTACGGCTTCGGACCACGGGGAATTGGTCTGCGAAAAGATTGAAGCGTTTTTTCAATCTGATTTAGCTCATCCTTTTGCCCTGTGTAAAAGGTTTTTTTCATTTTAAATCCATTTTCACAGGAGGAGAACAACATGAAGAAGAGAACAGTGAAAGCTGTTGCAGTCGCGCTTGCGATGTCCACCGTGTTTGCGATGGGTTCCGCGAACGTGCTTGCAGAGGAGGAGACGGAAGCGGCCCAGGCAGCTGCGGAAGTATCAGACGAGGATCAGGCTGCGGCGGATGAAGTGGCTGCTCTGATCGACGCGATCTATGTTCAGGAGAGAACAGACGATACGGACGAGCAGTGCGCGGCGGCAAAAGAGGCGTGGGACGCGCTGACGGACGAGCAGAAAGAACTGGTCGAGGGCGAGAACGCGGATCCGGATTATTTTGGCAGAGATACCGGCGATGCATCTCTGGATGATGCGGGAAATGCGGATGAGATCGGCGAGAATGAGATTCTGGTCGTCAGCTTCGGTACATCCTTTAACGACAGCCGTGTTGAGGATATCAAGGCGATCGAGGACGCGATTGCCGAGGCATATCCGGACTGGTCGGTGAGAAGAGCGTTTACAGCGCAGATCATCATCAACCATATTCAGTCCCGTGACGGCGAGGCGATTGACAATATGGATCAGGCTCTGGAGCGTGCGGTAGCAAACGGCGTAAAGAATCTGGTCGTACAGCCGACACACCTGATGCACGGCGCAGAGTATGATGAACTGGTCGAGGCAGTAACGGAGTATGCGGATCAGTTCGAGAGCATTGCGATCGCAGAACCGCTTCTCGGCGAGGTTGGCGATGACGCGACTGTGATCAACGAGGATAAGGCGGCGGTAGCGGAAGCGGTTGTAGCAGCGGCAGTAGAGAGTTCTGACTATGACAGCCTTGACGCGGCGGCTGAGGACGGCACCGCGATCGTGCTGATGGGTCATGGTACCTCTCATACGGCAAAGGTTTCTTACAGCCAGATGCAGACCCAGATGGACGAACTTGGCTATGCGAACGTGTTCATCGGCACCGTTGAGGGCGAGCCGGAGGAGACCGCCTGCGAGGCAGTCATCGAGGCAGTTGCAGCGGCCGGTTATACAAAGGTTATCCTTCGTCCGCTGATGGTAGTGGCAGGCGACCATGCGAACAACGATATGGCCGGCGAGGATGAGGATTCCTGGCTTTCCATGTTCAACGCGTCCGGTCTGTTTGAGAGCGTAGATACGCAGATTGAAGGCATGGGCCGGATCGAAGCGATCGAGGAACTCTATGTAGCTCATACTGCTGCTGCAATTGAGTCTATTGGCGCAGCAGACGAAGCGGAGACGGAAGACGCTACGGAGACCGCCGCGCTGGAGGACGGCGTTTATACGGTAAATTTTAACACCGACAGCAGCATGTTTCACGTAAATGAGGCTCTGGACGGCAAGGCGACACTGACCGTGGAAAACGGTGAGATGACCGTTCATGTGACGCTTGTATCAAAGAGTATCGTGAACCTCTATTACGGGCTGGCTGCGGATGCTGAAACAGAAGGAGCAGTATTACTTGAGCCGACAACCGATACAGTGACCTACAGCGACGGCATGACGGAAGAAGTTTATGGATTTGATATTCCGGTTCCGGCGCTGGATGAGGAATTTGATGTTGCACTGATCGGCACAAAGGGTGTATGGTATGACCATAAGGTCAGCGTGACCGACCCGGTGACGGCAGAGTAAAGGAAAATAACAGCGACAGATCAGAATGGAGGCGTCAGCGCAGAGCTGCAGCCGGCTGCTTAGAACTGTTGCAAATGGAATCACAGGAAGTTTTGTCTGCCCCCGCTTTCACCGGCGGGGGCAGAATTTTATGGCGCGCAGGGCATGATAAGGTGTTTTGCGGCAAAACAGCACCCGGCCTGCGCCGGACGGACAGAGGAGAAGAATATTCCCCATCCGATTAAGGAGAAAAAGCATGAAATATAGAAAAATGTTGTTATCCGGAATCCTTCTCGCGGGAATGACTGGAATCACATTGGTTTTCGGGGAAGGGGTGCCTGCATTGGGGAATATGGGCGTTCCAATGATTGTCTCTGCTTCTGAAGACGGCTCAGAAGGTACGGACGCGGCAGACAATGCTTCGGAGGCTGCGGGGATTGAGGAGGAGACTGCAGGGACTGCACTCACAGAGCTCGGCCTTGAGGACGGCATTTATCTGGTCGATGTGACCCTTTCCGGCGGCTCCGGCAGGGCAAGCGTGGAGAGTCCGGCCACGGTCATGGCAGAGGACGGAAAAGCGACAGCCTCCATCACATTCAGCAGCCCTTACTATGATTACATGCTTGTGGACGGGGAGCGGTATGAGCCGGTGAACACGGAAGGAAATTCCACATTTGAAATACCGGTCAGTGCCTTTGACTGTGAAATCGCGGTGACGGCGGACACGACTGCGATGAGTACGCCGCATGAGATTGATTATACTTTGTATTTCGACTCGGCATCGATCCGGACAGCAGATGAGGATGAAACAAACAATTCCGGGAACGATACGGAAACGGCCGGCGTGGAGCATGATGCCGAATCCGCAGCGGAGGATGAGCCGGTTGATGCAGAGAATACGGGTGCCGCAGAAGACGCGGACGCCACAGAAGATACAGAAGCAGCAGAAGATGCGGAAGCTGCAGATTCGGCAGATGATATAGACGATGCAGATTCCGCACGAAATTATCCCTCCGGCGAGGACTGGTGCGGTCTTATATGGGAGAGTTCTCTGGAACTTCTGTATGCGGAACAGTTTACCGTAGATTATTACGAGGGCGGTTATACAAGGATAGTGATCGCGGATGAGGATGTGTATCTTCTGACACCGGAGACAGATACTGAAACTGTTCCGGAAAACCTGCCTGAGGATGCAGTCGTCCTGCAGCAGCCGATTGAAAATATTTATCTGGTCGCCACCTCGGCGATGGACTTTTTTGTTTCGCTGGATGCGCTGGATTCGATTCGGCTTTCCGGCACGAACGCGGATGGCTGGTACATTGAGGAGGCACAGGAGGCGATGGAGGCCGGAGACATTCTTTATGCCGGGAAATACAGCGCTCCCGACTATGAATTGATCCTCTCGGAAAATTGCGGGCTTGCCATTGAGTCCACAATGATTTATCATAACCCCGAAGTGCAGGAAAAGCTGGAGGCCTTTGGCATTCCGGTGCTGGTAGAACGTTCCAGCTATGAATCTCACCCGATGGGACGGACAGAGTGGATCAAACTTTACGCCGTGCTGCTCGGCCGGGAGGACGAAGCTGAGAAAATCTTCAGCGAACAGGTTGCGAATGTGCAGGCGATTGAGTCAGAAGAGTCGCTTGGAAAAACAGTTGCATTTTTCTACATTACATCGGCCGGAACCGCAAATGTCCGCAAATCCAACGACTATGTTGCGAAGATGATTGAACTGGCGGGCGGCACTTACGTATTTGAGGATCTGGGCGAGGATGACAGCGCGACATCTACGATCAATATGACGATGGAAGAATTTTACGCCGGTGCCTGTGACGCGGATTACATCATTTATAACAGCACGATCGACGGTGAACTCTATACAATGGACGAACTGTTAGGGAAGAGCGCGCTGCTGGCGGATTTTACGGCGGTGCAGAACGGAAATGTCTGGTGTACCGGAAAAAACCTTTTCCAGGAGACGACGGCTTTAGGCGATCTGATTGTGGAAATCCATACGATCCTTTCCGATGAGGACGTGGATGACGGTGAACTGGAATTTTTGCACCGGATCGTGGACGAATGATTAAAACGGCGGAATTTACGGCCGGATAGCGAGGCAAAAGGCTGTATAGTAAAGAGCGACTGCTTAAAAGGGAACAAACAGATGAAGAATACGAAGGCGGAAAATACAGAGCGGGAAAATACAAAGCAAAAAAAGACAGAACAGGAAAATACAGAACAAAACACAGAATCACAGACCCGGGTACTGCATGATACCGTGGCGCTTCGCCGTGTGCGCTACACGGCGTCGTTTGTCATTCTGCTGCTGCTGACCGGCATTTTATTTATCTGGAATGTGAATTCCGGCAGTGTCGATCTGTCCATTCGTGAGATCGGTCAGATTATTTTTCAGCGGACAGGCGACGCGACCGCCTACAACATCATCTGGCAGATTCGTCTTCCGAGGATTCTTGCTGTCATTATTCTGGGCGGCGCGCTTTCGGTTTCCGGCTTTCTGCTGCAGACTTTTTTCTCCAACCCGATTGCCGGGCCGTATGTGCTTGGCATTTCGTCCGGTTCAAAGCTGGTTGTAGCCTTACTGATGGTTTATTTTCTTTCCATATCAAAGACAATGTCTTCCGGCATGATGATTGTTGCGGCGTTTATCGGCGCGATGCTCTCAATGGGCTTTGTCCTGCTGGTGTCGCGGAGGGTGAAGCGTATGTCGATGCTGGTCATCTGCGGCGTGATGATCGGCTACATCTGCTCGGCCATCACGGATTTTGTGGTGACATTCGCCGATGATTCGAACATTGTCAACCTTCATAACTGGTCGCTTGGCAGCTTTTCCGGCATGACCTGGAGCAGCGTGAGGGTGATGGCCATCGTAGTGGGCATATCGCTGGTGATCACCTTTTTCCTTTCCAAACCGATTGCCGCTTATCAGCTGGGCGAGGTGTACGCGCAGAATCTCGGTGTAAACGTCCGTCTGTTCCGCGTGGCGCTGATCCTTTTATCCAGCGTGCTTTCCGCCTGTGTGACCGCGTTTGCGGGGCCGATTTCCTTCGTCGGGATCGCGGTGCCGCATCTGGTCAAAAGCCTGCTGAACACGGCAAAGCCGATTCTGGTGATTCCGGCCTGCTTTTTAGGCGGAGCCGCCTTCTGCCTGTTCTGCGATCTGATCGCCCGCACGGCCTTTTCCCCGACCGAACTCTCGATCAGTTCTGTGACGGCTATTTTCGGCGCACCGGTGGTGATTTATATTATGGTGAAGAAAAAATCAGGATGAGAGAAGCTGAGCGATGCAGCCTGCAAACGGAAGGAATCGTATCGTGAAACGGATGAAACATGCTTAACCGAATCAATATGGGGCGGAAAAATGGCAGAGACAAAAGAATTCGAAAAAGAAAATAATCAGGACGCAGGATATTACTTTCGCACAGAGAATCTGACAGTCGGCTACGATGGCAGGCCGCTGATCAAAGAGATTGAGATGCATGTGCAGCGGGGAGAGATCCTGACACTGATCGGGCCGAACGGCGGCGGAAAATCGACCATATTAAAGAGCATTACGCGGCAGCTGAAAACGATTGCCGGCACGGTTTATCTGGAAAATGAGACGATTCAGAAACTTTCAGGCAAAGATCTCTCCCAGAAGATGGCAGTCGTTCTTACGGAGCGGATGCAGTCTGAACTGATGACCTGCGAGGATATCGTGGCGACCGGCCGTTATCCCTATACCGGGACACTGGGCCTTTTGACCGATGAAGACCGCAAAAAGGTGTATGAAGCGATGGAGATGGTGCATGCTCTCGAACTGCGCGGCCGGGATTTTAAGGCCATCAGCGACGGACAGCGGCAGAGGATCATGCTTGCGCGCGCCATCTGTCAGGAGCCGGAGATCATCGTTCTGGACGAGCCGACTTCCTATCTTGATATCCGTCATAAGCTGGAACTGCTCACCATCCTGAAAAGACTGGTCGCGCAAAATCAGCTGGCTGTGATCATGTCGCTGCATGAGCTTGACCTCGCACAGAAGGTTTCCGATCAGGTGATCTGCGTACATGGAGACAAAATTGATCATTACGGGACGCCGGAGGAGGTCTTTACGCCGGATTATATCCGGCAGCTTTACGGAATCACGACCGGAAGCTACGATCCGCTCTTTGGCTGTATTGAGATGGAGGCAGTGCACGGCGCTCCGGAAGTGTTTGTGATCGGCGGGGGCGGCAGCGCGATTCCGACCTGCCGCAGGCTGCAGCGAGAAGGCATTCCCTTTGCGATCGGCGTTCTGCATGAAAACGATATCGATTGTGAAGTGGCAAAGGCTTTGGCTTCTAAGACCATCACAGAACGGGCTTTTGAGCCGGTCAGTGAGGAAAAGATACAGGAGGCTTTAGAAGTGCTGCGCACCTGCGGCCGAGTGATCTGCTGCGTGTCCTCTTTTGGAACGATGAATGCAGGAAACGCGGTGTTGCGGGAAGAAGCGGAGCGGCTGGGGATTTTGGAAACAGTCAAAGAGGATGTCAGATGAGGAAATCTCCTTAAAGAACGGCGCATATATACGCTCGCTGCGGTGAGGGCGGGACTGCTCATCGGGCCTGTTACAGGAAAAGATCCACTGCCAAGACAAGAAGAAAGATAATTCCCAGAAAAATGACCGTATCATACAGGATGATACCGAAGATGCGGATCAGCCGGTTCGAACTTCTGGTGAGCAGCAGGTGCGACTGCACATCCAGATAGTTGCCGGAAAAGAAAATGATGCCAAGACCGGACAGGCAAAAAGCGATCCGGTTTAAAACCAGTTCCGCAGGAGAGGCCGCTTCTACAGTCAGGGTAAGGCCGCAATAAAACAGAAGCAGGTAGCCCGGCAGCGCAATAATCATATGCGCGGCAGAGCCGCTTCGAAAGCCGGGCGGGAGGAAACGTCTCCAGGCATATGGTCCTTCTTTCGCGCGGCGAACATTTATGGGCAAACCATTTTTTACGGGCTGTTCCCTGTCCGCTTCTGCTGCACTTTTTTCCTTCACATCCGTTGGCACTTTTTCCAGAACGGCGATCAGATCGTTAGCATTCGTGTAGCGATTGTGCGGGTCGATCTGCGTGCATTTTGTGATAATTGCGGATAAACGGCCGTCCGCAAGTCTCTCGGAGGGAAGACATCCGGTCAGGAGAACATTCATCAGCACGCCGATGGAATACAGGTCCGTCTGTACGCCGGAGGGCGCAAAACCATACTGCTCCGGCGCCGCGAAACCGGATGTACCCAGAAGTACGGTATCCCGGCTTTTGCTGTCGGAGATGAATTTGGCGGCGTTGAAATCCAGCAGCTTCACGATGCCGTCCTCGGTGAGAATTACATTGGAGGGCTTGATATCACGGTGAATGATGGCAGGCGTAGCGTGGTGCAGGCTGCTTACGATGACAAGAAGCTGCGAGATGATATCAATGACCTGCGGTTCCGGCAGACTGCCCTTTTCATCCAGCAGTTCCTGCAGGGAATTCCCGGACAGATATTCTTCAATGACAGTCAGTACACTTTCGTCCTCAACAAGTTCAAAAATGCGGGGCGTGCCCGGTATGGGATGCGCAAGAAGTGCCTGATAAACTTCCATGTTGTATACAGTCAGGCGCTTCTGGACATAGAATTTTCCGGTCAGGCTGTGCTGAACCAGACAAATCCCGTGCTTTGGCCGGATGTCGCCTGCCGGGCGGTAGTAAGATAATGCTGTTCGATCTGCCAGATTCATTTCACACATCCCTCTTTCGCCTGTAAAAAAATACGGATATAATATAACTCAGTATAGCACACAAAATTGCACATTCGCAACCATACTGTGCAGATTTTGTAACCATTCAGGAAAGCATTTTGCATTTGCTGCAAAACACGTATGAAAGCCTGAAATACACAGGAAACATTTGACAGAGGAGAACAAAAATGTACAAGGATTCCACCACAGATCTGGATGCTGCGCTTGGGAAGACGCATCCGGATAACATTGATACCTACCTGAAAGCGCACGAGCAGAGCCTTGCGGACGAGGCGAAGCCATTTGCTGCCTATATGCGCGAACTCTTTAAGAAAAAAGGCATCACGCAGCAGGATGTTTTTTTAAAAGCGGACATTCCGGAACGGTACGGATACCGCCTGATCGCGCAGGCAAAGAACACAATTCAGAGAGACTATATTCTGCGGTTCTGCTTTGCGGCGGGCTTTACCCTAAAAGAGACGCAGCGTGCGCTGAAGCTGTACGGAATGTCAGAACTTTATGCCAGAATTCCGAGGGACTCGGTGCTGATTGTCACATTTAACAGCGGCATCCGTGAGATTGATGAAGTGGATGAGCTGCTTGCTTCTTACGGGATGGAGCCGCTGAAAGCGTGCACTGCGCGGGAATGAGCGCAGCCATCTGGGAAAATATGAAAAACCGCCCTTTTTGGGGTCAACGGCATTTGCCATAATCTGGTAAACTATCTGTGCTTTACAAATGTTAAGAAATGCATTATTATCTAAAACAACAACGGGAGGAATGGGAAGAATGAAGAGAATTTTTTGTGCAGCAGCAGTTATATTCATTGCTTTTACGACGTCAGGTGCAGTATCTGCGGAAGAAACAATCGTGGAAGAGCAGGTGATCTACGACGATGACGGAAGAAAGGTGACGATTACCGGATATGAGAACGGATGGCTTGGAGCGGAACTGAACGTGCTGGTAGAAAATGACACGGAAAGCGCGTTTACCCTTCAGGTCAGGGATGCTTCCGTGAATGGAATTATGACGGATTTTCAGGCATCCATTGATGTGGAACCCGGTAAGAAAGCAAATGACAGCATCATGATTATGACCTCTGATCTGGAAGACAACGGGATTGAACAGATAGCCGATATTGAGATGAGCCTTCATATTTTTGATTCCGAGACCTGGGATACCATAGCAGATACCGATGCAATTCTGGTCGAAACCAATTTGAGCGGGGAATATGAACAGGAATATGATGATTCCGGCGAAGTGGTTTATGATGAGAATAATATTCGGATTGTCTATCAGGGGCTGGAGGAAGATGATCTTTGGGGATGGCAGCCAATGTTTTATATCGAGAACAACGCGGAAACGGACATTACCGTACAACTGAACGATACTTCCGTGAATGGAATTATGATAGATCCGTCGTTCTCGGCCGAGGTGGTATCAGGGAAAAAATATTATGGAGGTGCGGTTCTGTTTTCTTCCACGCTTGAAGAAAACGGAATCTCAGAAATATCGGAGATCGAGACAACGTTCCATATCTATGATTCGGATACATATGATACGATCGCTGATTCTGCTCCGGTAACCCTTTCATCCGGATCGTCAGGCGAATATGAGCAGGAAATCGATGATTCCGGTGAAGTCCTTTATGAGGAGGGCGGAATTAAAATTGTCTCCCGTGGGCTTGTGGAGGATTCCATCTGGGGAATCCAGCCGGCGTTTTATATTGAAAATAACTCCGAACAGCCAGTTACCGTTCAACTGCGTGATACGTCGATTAACGGATACATGGTGGATGTTTCTTTTTCCGCGGAAGTAATGCCGGGCAAGATCTGCAATGATGAGGCGCTGCTTCTGGATGATATAGAAGAGGATATAACGGAAATGGAGACCAGCTTTCATATTTTTAATTCAGAAACCTGGGATACCATTGTTGACACAGAACCAATTGTGATCAGCTATTGATTTGTGACCTGTGTAAATGATGCCGCTGCGCCCCTGCCGGAGTATATCTCCGGAAGAAGGCTTGTCTTGCTGGAATAGAGATCATCTGTCCGTTTCTTCATAATCCTCTATGTACTTCTGCAGCTTTCCGAATGCGCCCTTGTAGATCACGGACAGCAGCTTGTCCGTCCTGCGCAGGGCGCGCTGCAGCTGTTCCGGGGTAAGCAGGCCGTCGCGCACCGCGTCCGCGAGCTCATCCAGATCTACGACACGGACGAAACCGTCCGGATAGACAATCACATCGACCAGAAGGTCGGTAAAAATGTAAGCATTCTCTTTTTCCAGGTATTCATACTCGATGATATCGCAGTACCAGCTGATCAGATTGTTCTCATGGTCATAGAACTTGCTGACCTTGTACCCGCGCTCCATAAAATAACAGGAGTAGCCGTGGTGCAGGTTTTTTTTTGGCCGGATGGTGTGCCATTTTGTGATGATAACTTCATTGTCCGCATGCAGAATGATATCGTCGTCAAGCGGAATACATTCATACGGTATCATTCTTTTTCTGTACAGCCGGATTTCATCCATTCTCTGTTCCTCCTGATGTGACAGCCTGACGGCTGTCTGTTTTCATGCAGGTACACGTAAAATAATTTCAGCTATCGTCAGACACATCCTGTCCGCTTTTTACCAGCCCTCGCGCAGCAGAATATTTTTATCGGAAAGCCGACGCTCATAGGCATCTGGCGATTTACGCCATTCTTTTGGCGTGGTACCCATGTATTTGTGAAAGTTGCGGTCAAACGTTGAAAGACTGCAAAATCCGCATTTGTCAGCAACATCTGCAATCGGTTCGTTGCTTTTTCGCAGAAGCTCGCATGCGGCGCGGATGCGCACCTGATTGATATATTCAGCAGGAGAGACCCCCATGCATTTTACAAAAATACGGCGAAAATGAGGCTCGCTCATGTGACAGACGGCTGCGAGGTCTTCTACGCGCAGCGGCCGGTCAAAGTGGTCGCCGACATATTCCAGGGAGCGGGAAATCTGGATGGAATCCGGTTTTTGCGAAGCCGGTGAGGCATTTTCAATCAACTCAGGCTGGTGTCTGGAAATTTCAACAAACAACGCCCGTAAAAGGCCAGTTACCGTCTCCGTGTACAGTTCTTTTCGGTCAGACATTTCCCGCAGGATCGCCTGGATCAGGAAAGAGAGAAATGGGGATTCCTCAGCTGTCGTACAAAACGCGCTGCGGTGAACTCGTGCGAGCAGAGACTGCGCCTGCCTGGGGTCGTCCGGATAAAGTGCGGGCAGCGATTTTTCTGCATCGATAAACAGATATTCCCAGTGATTGCTGGTGCGGTCAATTCCGTTGGTGGTGTGCGGATAGTTTTTGGGAATCACGGTAATCGTTCCGGCTCCATATTCGCACTCTGTTTTTTCCAGCACAATGCTGCCTTTCCCGTCGAAACAGTAGCCAATCTCCAGAAGATTGTGAAAATGGAGATTAGACAGCGGCTTTCCGTTTTCATCATAGCCATAAGGCCGGACCCAGACATCCCCGTACAGTGCAAGCAGAGGTTCATTGTGCGGCACTTCATAATAGCGGAATTCCAGATATTCCTTTTTGCGCATACGGCCATCCTTCCTTCAGTAATTTGCAGATCCTGTTTTTCATTTCTTACGGCGCTGAACCGGTCATCATCCGAAAACACAGTTCTTTGCAGTTTTTATATAATGGTAATCATAACAGATATGGGGGAAAAAATAAACAGAAAATAAAAGTTTTTAATATTTTTTTCTGTGGAAATTGCTATTTGCGGGAAAATTGCGTATAATCGGCAGAAAAGAAACTGCGGAGCTGTAACGGTGTCCTGATAAGGTGCAGTCACGGAGGGCTTCCGGCGTGGCGGATTGCATTTCATGGGCAGGAAAGGAAGGAAACAATGTTTGAAACAGTAGTACAGGTGAAAAGAAAAACGAAGCTGTTTACAAAGACGCTGCGCGTCCTGATGCTGGCATTTGGGATTTTCTTTATTATAAATGCGATCATCTTTACGACAGGGCTGATGCTCCCTGGCGCGTGCATGATCCTGCTGTATTATGTGTATGGGCTGTTTTGTCGGAAGGAATACGAGTATCGTTTTTCAGGCTCGGAGCTTTCCATTTTTGTAATCTGGGGCGGGCGGATGCGCAGGCAGGCACACGAACTGGATCTGGAAGAGATGGAAGTTGTCGCGCCGCACTGGCACGAGGCTGTATCAAAATATACGAAAAAATATGGCAGTGTAAAGCTGAAGAAATACGATTATACCTCCTATGACGATGCGACCCCGTATTATACGATGATTATTATGGAAGGGGAAAAGAAGATCAAGCTGCTGCTGGATCTGGATAAAGAAACCCTGCGAATGATAAAACGACTGTATCCGAACCGGGTTATCATTGAATGAGTGAACGGATGATCAAAACTGACTGTGAAGGTGTGAGGGTATAGAAACAGGTCAGAAAAATAATCGAATTTGCACAATCTATGGTTGAAAATGAACACAATTACCACTTATACAGTAGTATAATTTGTACAGCAAATGCAGGAAAAACAAAAAAAATTATACAAAATGACCATAATTTGTTTTTTCTGCATACGGCACAGTACAAAGCAACACAGAATAGGAGGATTTTAAATGAACAGAAAAGCAGTTGCAGTTTTACTCTCAGGCGCAATGATCTGCTCTCTTGGTGCTTCTTTCACAGCCAGCGCAGAGGAAAGCGATAGCCACACTCTTACCGTGTACGCATGGGACGCTTCTTTCAACATTCCGGCACTTGAGGCGGCGGCTCTGGATTATCAGACCAACGTGGATCCGGATTTCGTACTTGACATTGTGGAGCAGTCCGGTTCCTCTGATATTGAGACTCTGATCACGAACGTTGCATCCGCGGGCGAAAGCGCTTACGATCAGCTTCCGGACATCGTTCTTTTCCAGGATCACTATTTTGAGCAGTATCTGACCAACTATCCGGATGTATGGCAGAACGTAGATGACGCTGACATCGTCTGGGACAATTTCGCAGAGGAAAAACTTTCCTTCTCTACCATTGACGGCGTTCATTACGGCGTACCGGTAGACGGCGGCACCTGCATCGCGGCTTACAGAGTGGATCTTCTGGAAGAAGCCGGCTACACGATTGACGACCTGACCGGCATCACATGGTCAGAGTTTATCGATATCGGCGAAGCCGTTTACAATGCGACAGGCAAGTATCTCCTTTGCTTCAACTCTGACGGCAATGACCTGATCTATATCATGCTTCAGGAAGAGGGCGTATCTCAGTTCCAGGACGGCGAGCCGTACATCTCTGAGAACGAGACGCTTGTTGAAGTTGTGAACCTGATCGTAGAGATGGTACAGCGCAATGTTCTCAGCCTTTCCAACAGCTGGGATGATTATACCAATACCCAGATCCAGGGCGACCAGGTAGCGGGCGTCATCAACGGCAACTGGATTATCCCGACCATCCAGAATGTATCTGAGAATGCCGGACTTTGGGAAATCACATCTCTTCCGACCCTCAGCGGCGAGGAAGGCTATGCTTCCAACGGCGGTTCTTCTCTGTACATCACAGCAAACTGCCAGGATGTTGATCTTGCGAAGGACTTCCTTGCATACACCTTCGGCGGCGGCTCTTATGAGGAGACCGGCACATCCATTACCTATGACAACGCTCTGACCAACGGCGGCGTGGTTACGACCTACGCTCCGGCAGGTGAGTCCGATGTTTATTCACAGGGAGTAGCATACTGGAATGATACAGCAATCTATCAGCAGATCGCAGCGATGACCACAGAGGTTACTCCGGTGGAGCAGAGTGCTTACCACTATACGGTACGCGAGTATCTGGGCGCGGCGATCGTCAACATCCTTAATGGCTCTGATACCGAGTCTGAGCTTGCAAGCGCAGAGGAGCAGATCCGCTTCGCTATGGGTCTGTAATCCGGCTTTGACAGCACTATAGTTTCAGATTGATGCGGGGAAACGGTTCTTCCGTTTCCCCGTTTCCTGCAGCGCGCCTGCCGGTGCGGTCTTTGACAAAAGGAGGGAAACTTGCTTTGAAAAAAAAGAAAAGATTTGGCCTGCTGACAAAGCAGTCTATTGCCGGATGGGTGTGGCTGACTCCGGCGACCGTTCTGATCGCTATCATGAGTTTTTATCCCATGGTTCAGGCATTCATTACATCCCTGAAGACAGGCTCGAGTGCCAATATGCAGTGGGCGGAGCCGATCCTTTATAACTACACACGTATGTTTAAGGATCAGACGTTCATGCGTTCCGTAGGGAACACATTCTTTTATCTGATCATTCAGGTGCCGATCATGCTGGTTCTGGCCATGCTTCTGGCACAGCTTCTGAACAACAAGGATCTGAAGTTTAAGGGTGTCTTCCGTACCTGTGTATTTCTTCCGTGCGCGATGTCGCTGGTTTCGTATTCCGTTATCTTCAAGTCCCTGTTCGCGACCGAGGGACTGATCAATACCGTTCTTGTGAATCTGGGAATCCTGCAGACCGGCTATAATTTTCTCGGAAATTCCGGCAGCGCGAAAATTGTTATTATCATCGCACTGATCTGGAGATGGACCGGCTACAATATGGTATTTTTCCTTGCGGGTTTGCAGACCATTGAGTATTCGGTCTATGAGGCGGCCAAGATCGACGGTGCGAACTCCTGGAAGACCTTCTGGGGAATCACGGTACCGCTTCTGAAGCCGACCATTGTCATGACGGCGATCATGTCGATCAACGGTACACTGCAGCTGTTCGATGAGTCTGTCAACCTGACCAACGGCGGCCCGGCGTTCAGCACGATCACCATGTCGCACTACATATACAACAATGCGTTTGGTACCGGCGTGGCGAACTTCGGTTATGCTTCGGCCATGTCATTCTTCATATTTATTCTGGTGGCGATCCTGTCCATGATCCAGATGAAAGTAGGTGATACACGTGACTAAAAAGAATAAATCCGCAGTCCAGCGCAGGCTGATCCCAAACTATATATTTTTAACGATCGTTTCATTTATCTCCGTGTTCCCGTTTTACTGGATGATTTCGGCGGCCACGAATGAATCAATTGATGTCGCACGCGGCAAGATTACGATCGGTACGCATTTTATTGAGAACTTTACGAATCTGGTCACACAGCAGAATCTGTGGGGCGCGATGTGGAACTCTCTGTTTTACACGGTCGTACAGACGGTGATCGCCCTGTTTATCTGCTCTCTGGCGGGTTTTGGCTTTGAACTGTATCATACCAAAGGTAAGGACATTCTCTTTTCCATCCTGCTGCTCGCAATGATGGTACCGGGTGTGGCGACCATGATTCCGCTGTTCAAGATGATGGCGTCCGCCGGATTGCTGAATACGGTATGGGGTTTTATTCTGCCGTCAATCTCGACGCCGTTCCTTGTCATGTTTTTCCGGCAGAATTCCAGGAACTTCCCGCCGGAAACGATGGAGGCAGCCCGCATGGACGGTCTGAGTGAGTTCGGTATCTATTTCCGTATGTATATGCCGATGATGAAGTCTACATATGCGGCAGCAGCCGTAATCACCTTCATGAATACGTGGAATTCCTATCTGTGGCCGAAGGTCGTGTTGACCTCGACGGATGCGCAGACGATGCCGATGCTGATCGCAAATCTTTCCAGCGGCTATAACATTGACTATGGCGTGCTGATGATGGCAGTTCTGTTCTGCTCGCTGCCGACAATGATCGTATTCTTTGTACTGCAGAAGCAGTTTACGGAAGGTATGACCGGCGCGGTAAAATAGGATTGCAGAAACATTGCGAAAGGGTTGTCACAACGTAATATCAGCATAAATGAAAAGCCGGGAATCATTTGCAGTGTTTCCGGCTTTTCTTCTTGACGAAGAGATACAGGCTTTGTAAAATATTATAGCAATTTGTTTTCAAAATTTCGGGAGGCATATTTTTGCTTTAGATAAAAAGGGACAGGATGGAGGAGACAAGATGGCGGATTTTGATTACAACAAAGTGAAAGACCCTCGTTTTTTTTGTGAAAACAGGCTGGATGCGCATTCGGATCATATGTTTTTCGCCTCACGCTGGGAGGCGGAGGCCGGGAACAATACTCTGGTATACTCTTTGAATGGGTTCTGGAAGTTTTCATATGCGAGAAACTATGAAAGCTGCAGAAAGGATTTCTGGAAGTGTGACTGCAATTGCAGGAATTGGGAGGATATCCGAGTTCCCTCGAATATGCAGATGGAAGGATATGATGCGATTCAGTATGTGAATACACAATACCCGTGGGATGGGCGTGAGGAGATATCGCCTCTTCGTTTCGCATCGGCGGCAGATGATGCAAACACTGCAGAAGACGCGGATCTGATCGGCGGAATTCCGGAGCGCTTCAATCCGGTCGGGAGTTATGTAAAGTTTTTTACTCTGCCGGAATCCATGACCGGCAAACGCGTCTTTATCTCTTTTCAGGGAGCGGAAAGCGGGCTTGCCGTCTGGCTGAACGGGCACTATATCGGCTACAGCGAGGACAGCTTCACTCCTTCGGAATTTGAACTGACGGAGTATCTTCTGGAAAATTGCGCGGCATCGGACAGGGACGCCGGCAATGGTTTGGATTGTGCTCCTGATGGAGCAGCACACAAAGAGAATAAACTTGCGGTGCAGGTATTTAAATGGACGTCCGGCAGCTGGTGTGAGGATCAGGACTTTTTCCGCTTTTCCGGTCTGTACCGGGATGTGTATCTGTATGCAATACCAAAGATGCATGTGCAGGATCTTCGGGTGCGCACAGAACTGGATGACGCATATACAGATGCGGATTTGAAAATAAAAATGAGTGTGTGGGGCGAGGGCAGTGTGCGTCTTTGCCTGATGGATGGAGAGACTGCAGTCGCTGAATCCACAGTCACAATGGAGAATGCTTTGAAAAATCCAGACAAAAACGATCACCCGGTACTGGAAACAGAATTAGAATATACCATGCATATATCCGCGCCCGAACTGTGGAGTGCAGAACATCCGAAACTTTACACACTCTGGATGGAACTTTTTGATGAGCAGGGAGAGATTCTGGAAGTGATTCCTCAAAACGTTGGGTTCCGCCGGTTTGAGATGAAAGACCATATGATGCACCTGAATGGAAAACGCATTGTCTTTAAGGGCGTGAACCGTCACGATTTCAGTTCGAAATACGGACGGGCGGTGACGTATGAGGAGACCGAGCGGGACATCATCACCATGAAGCGGAACAACATCAACGCGATCCGCACCAGCCATTACCCAAACCATTCCTTTTTGTATGATCTGTGTGACCGATACGGCCTCTACATGATTGATGAGACCAATATGGAGACGCACGGCACCTGGGCTGCTTATTTACAGGGAGCAGCAGCACTGGATGAGATCGTGCCCCGCGACCATGAAGAATGGAAGGGTGCGCTTCTGGACCGGGCCAATTCTATGCTGCAGCGTGATAAGAACCATCCGTCGATCCTGATCTGGTCCTGTGGAAATGAATCTTTCGGCGGCAGTGTGATCTGCGAGATGTCGCAGCTTTTTCACCGCCTGGATTCCACGAGACTGGTACATTACGAGGGAATTTTCCAGGACCGGCGCTACAATGACACGAGCGACATGGAGAGCCAGATGTATACCCCGGCGGCAAAAATACGCGAGTTTCTGCAGAATGACCGCAGCAAGCCGTTTATCTGCTGTGAGTATATGCATGCGATGGGAAATTCCTGCGGCGGGATGCAGGAGTATACTGACATGACGGAGGATGAACCGCTCTATCAGGGCGGATTCATCTGGGATTATATAGATCAGTCTATTACAAAAAAAGACCGCTATGGGCAGCCATTTGAGGCTTACGGCGGCGATTTTGATGACCGGCCTACGGATTACAATTTCAGCGGCAACGGAATCGTTTACGGCGGAGACCGGAGTGCTTCGCCAAAGATGCAGGCGGTGAAATATTACTATCAGAATATCCGCGTTTTTCCCTCCGCAGCGCAGGTGCGTGTGAAAAATCTGAGCCTGTTTACAGATACATCCGAATATGAATGTGTGGCGCTGCTTTCGCGGGACGGCAGACCGGTTCTGGAAGAGTCAATGGAGATCTCTGTGCCGCCGCTTTCGGAGGCGACGTTTGAACTGCCGGAAGCATTCCGGCGTATGGACGCGGATTCTGAGGGTGATACGCCCAGACAGAATCACAGTGCGGCGGCTCTGGAAACGCCCCCTCAGCCTGACCGGCTTCGGCGGCAGGCCGCTGTGCCCATGCAGAATCGCTGCGCGATGGGCACAGCTCCGGAAACGAAAAGCAGCGCTGCTGACGATGTGCCCTGTGAGTATACAGTCACAGTTTCGTTCCGGCTGAAAAAGGATACACTGTGGGCAAAACGGGGGCATGAGGTTGCGTTCGGGCAGTATGTATATGGCCAGTGCGGATACGCAAGGCTTGAAAGTGATTCCCGTGCGGCAGGTACGGCTGATTTCTGCCGTCTTGCGGATCGTACGATCCGGCTTGCGGCAAAAGGGCAGGGCGCAGCTATGGAAATTATCCGCGGATGGGACAATATCGGTGTCCGCGGCGAGCATTTTGAGGTATTGTTTTCAAACAACGCCGGTCTGGTCTCCTACCGCTGGGGAGGGAAAGAACTGCTGAAATCCAGCCCGCGTCCTGATTTCTGGCGGGCATTGACCGATAACGATAACGGTGCGGAAGGGGCAGCGCGGTACGGACAGTGGAAACTTGCCAGCCTCTACGCGACCATAAAGAAACCGCTTGCGCCCAGGGAGCCGCAGAAAATTTCGCTGATGCTTCCGAATGGACTCTCAGAATCTTCGTCTGATAAGAACAATGCCGCAGAATATGTGGCCATCAGCTATACTTATTGGCTTCCAATGTCGCCTCTGGCATCCTGCGAACTGCGGTATACCGTATATGCGGATGGCACGGTACAGGCGAATTTGCATTATGATCCAATAGAAAGCATTACTGAGATGCCGTTGTTTGGCGTGACGATGAAGATGGACGCGGATTATGACCGCATTGAATGGTACGGTCTTGGACCGGAGGAAACCTACTGCGACCGCGAAGGCGGGGCGAAACTTGGCATTTACCGGAGCACTGCACGGGAGAGTATGGCGAACTATCTGGTACCGCAGGAGTGCGGCAACAGGACCGGCGTGCGCTGGGCGAAGGTGACGGATATGCGCGACCGCGGCCTGCTGTTCTGGAGCGGCGATGCGGGACATGTGATGGACTTTTCCGCGCTGCCGTATACCTCTCATCAGCTTGAGAACGCTGCCCATGCGTATGAACTTCCGCCAGTACATTATACGGTAGTGCGTGCCGCCTTAGGGCAGATGGGATTGGGCGGCGACGATTCCTGGGGCGCGCGTCCGCATGAGGAATACCGGCTGCGCGCGGATCAGCCGCTGGATTTTACGTTCTGCTTCCGGGGAATTTGATGATACAAGGGATAAAAAAGTAAGAGAAATAAACAAAGATACCACGTTTTATGATACGATCATGAAAGAAAGGGTGCTGGTTGTATGAAGGAGGAATGGACCATGATCCAACATGAAATTGCGCGTATGGTGCAGTATGGTCTGGCGACAGGCCTGATTTTGCCGGAAGACGCGATATTTACAGCAAACCGTCTGCTGGAACTGCTGAAGATTGACGCGCTGGAAGAAAGTGCCGAAGAGGAAATCAGACGGGCGGTAAGCAAGGCGGCTGGCTCGGCGAACAATCAAAGCGAGTCAGATGCAGGACAGATTGTGGAGCAGTTACCTGACATTCTGGGCGCAATCTGCGATTACGCGTATGAGGCGGGGATTCTGGAGGAGAATACGATCGGCTACCGCGACCTGTTTGATACAAAGGTGATGAGCCTGCTGGTGGACCGTCCGTCAAACGTGATCCGCCGTTTTAACGAACTGTATCAGGAGGATCCGAAGCAGGCGACGGACTATTACTATAAATTCAGTCAGGATACGGATTACATTCGCCGTTATCGTATCGCGAAGGATATGAAATGGATCGCGCCGACCGAATACGGCGATCTTGACATTACGATCAATCTGTCGAAGCCGGAGAAGGATCCGAAAGCGATCGCGGCGGCACGGAACGCGAAGCAGTCTGCTTATCCGAAATGTCAGCTGTGTATGGAAAACGAGGGCTATGCAGGGCGTCTGGATCATCCGGCGCGGCAGAACCATCGCATTATCCCGGTGAAGATCAACGGCAGCGACTGGTATTTCCAGTATTCGCCTTATGTCTATTACAATGAGCACTGCATTGTGTTTAACTCGCAGCATGTGCCGATGAAGATTGAACGCGCGACTTTTGCGAAGCTGCTGGATTTTGTGACGCAGTTTCCGCATTATTTTGTCGGCTCAAACGCGGATCTGCCGATCGTCGGCGGCTCTATCTTAAGCCATGATCATTTCCAGGGCGGGCACTATGAATTTGCGATGGCGAAGGCTCCGATGGAGACGAAAATCCGCTTTGCCGGATTTGAGGATGTGGAGGCCGGCATTGTGAAATGGCCGATGTCCGTTATCCGCATCCGCAGTGAGCGGACGGAGCGGCTGATTGATCTGGCGGATAAGATTCTGCTTGCGTGGCGCGGGTATACCGATGAATCCGCATTTATCTTTGCAGAGACGGATGGTGAGCCGCACAATACCATTACCCCGATCGCAAGAAAAAAAGACGGAAAATTTGAACTGGATCTGGTGCTTCGCAACAACATCACGACCGAAGAGCATCCGCTTGGCGTATTTCATCCGCATGCAGAGCTGCATCATATTAAGAAGGAAAATATCGGCCTGATCGAGGTCATGGGCCTTGCGGTTCTCCCGGCGCGTCTGAAGGGCGAACTGGAGCATCTGAAAACGGCGATGGTCGAGGGACGTGATATCTCTGACGATGAGGAACTTTCCAAGCATGCGGCATGGGTGGAGGAGTTGAAGCTGAAATACCGTAATTCTACAAGTACTACGGGCGGACTGGATTCTCCTCTTTGCTTCACGGCGGATTCCATCGACCGCATCATAGAAGACGAGGTTGGGCTGGTGTTCAGCAAGGTGCTGGAGCACGCCGGAGTATACAAGCGCACCCAGGAGGGACAGGCGGCGTTCCTGCGGTTCGTGGAGAGCGTGAGATAAACATGACGGCAGCTGGTGCAAAATATGCAGCAGCTGCCGTCATGTTTTCTGGCGCTTTAATTATCATCCGGGATGATTTTCGGATTCACTTCGAAGACCGTACAAAAGAGGAAAGGATTTAGAATCATAAAAATTCCGATACTTCCGCCAAAGTAAGACTGGAGGAACTGCTGTAAATGATAAAGCCGATGTCTGAGAGCGTACCATCCGCAGCCACCTCGCTGTTATAGTCCTTTGGTGTGATCGTCAGTGCGGAGCCGCTGACGGTATATTCACCGTTCCAACCGTCTGAGAGAGCAATACTGTTGTTGAAATCCAGCGTGACGCTCCACCCGCTGACGGCGTTGCCGGAAGTGTTTTTCAGCTGCAGAGTATACTGGAAATAGTACATGCCGTTGCTTTCCCACTGATTGGAAACGGAGGCGGTGTATTCGAGTGAACCGCTGGAGTCCGAACCGGAAGAAGCGGATGCGGAACTGTCGGAGTCCGAAGCATCAGATGATGCGCTGCCGGAATCCGTACTGCCGGATAAAGATGTCCCGTCTATGGATTCTCCGGTCAGCATCTCATAGAGCCATTTTCCGCAGTCATTGAGGTCGTCCGCGGTGAAACCGCTGGTCTTTGTGCAGCTTTCCTTTAAAAGAGAGGAGCTTTCATTCTTGTGGGAAAGGTTCCACATGGCGCAGCTGATCTGACGGTCATCCAGCAGCTCCATCCACTGATTGGCCTGATCAATATCCAGAGCGCCGTTTCCGCTGGCGTCGCAGATGCCGTACTCGGATACGAAGATGGGGAGACCGGCATCGTGGGCAGACACAAGAGTACTGCGCAGGGAATCGGTGTGTGTCGCCGCGTAATAATGAAGGGTGTACATGATATTGTCATAATCGGTAATCGGATCGGCGGCAGCCTGATCGACATACTGAGACCAGTTCGGCGTGCCGACCAGAATCACGGCATCCGGATCATTGGCGCGGATGATGGGAATGATTTCCTCTGCGTAAGATTTGATGTCCGCCCAGGTTGTGCTGCCGTTTGGCTCATTGCAGATCTCATACAGAACATTGATATTGCCGGCAAATTCAGAGGACATTTCTTCAAAAAACGCTTTTGCTTCATCAATATAGGTGTTCGGATTGCCATCGGAGAGGATGTGCCAGTCGATGATCACATACATATCCATATTGGTGGCATAGTTCACTCCATTTTTCACCAGTGCCTTTAAAGTCTCCTGATCGCCGTCCACGCAGTAACCGCCGGACTCTGCCGTGTACATGGCCAGACGAACCAGATTCATGTTCCATTCATTTTTGAATTCAGAAAAACAGTCTTCATTGATGTACTCCGGGTACCAGGCAATTCCGTGAGTGCTGATCCCCTTCAGCTGCACCGGATTGCCGTCCTGGTCAGAAAGCTGCGTGCCGATGACCTGCAGCGCCCCACAGGTGGATGGAGCAGCAATAGATGTGTCAGCGGCCTCCTCCTCTGCAGAGCCTTCGTCGGTGGAATCACTGACAGTTATTTCGGAACTGGCATCGATATCAGAAGCTATCTCGCTTTCCGCAGCATGTACAGCAGCCGGCTTCAGAAAACCGGCGGTCACGATCAGCCCCAGCGTCAGCGGGACGAGCAGCGGCAATGTCGCAAAAGTTTGTGTCATAAGAAAACCCTCCTGTCTTTTTGATGATGTTCAATACTTTGAAGCCATTTTATCAATATTAAAGGGTGTTGTCACTTGTTTTTTAGAAAAGAAAAATTATTAATAAATAAAGTTCTTGCTTTTTCTCTGAAACTGTGATTATCATGATGCCAGATTGTGATAAACAGGGAATTGCACATGTGAGGAAAAATGGTAACGATTCAGGGTAGTTAGTAACTATTTAGGGCAGACATATAAAATGAACCATCGACAGTGCAGAGAAGCAAGGAGGATTCCATGAAAAAAATAAAATCGGTGAGTGCGGGAATGACAGCGATCACACGGATAATGCGCGCAATGCGGGCTGCAGCAGTGTGTATCTGCGGCGCGATGCTCCTGTGGAACGGGGAAAGCGCCTGCGGGACTGCGGGCAGAGCCTCCGCTTCGGAAACGGATACTTCAGAAGATGAGGCAGTGGTCTATGAGGCGGCAGGCTGGCAGATCAGCCTGGAAGATGCCGAACGGACGGCTTCATTGAATACGGTGAGCGTATCTCTGGGCTATTCCAGCGTGGAGACGACGGATCTGGAGCAGAGCGCTGCAGAAGGATGCGAGTATTGTCTGCTGAAGATTTCTTTTACGAAGACAGACAGCACAGAAGAAATCGATTGGGAAAAGGTAACTCTTACCGATGCGGACGGGAACAGCTATTCCCGGATAGAGGACAGCTTTCTGGAAGATTACGGAATGTCGCGCATACCGGGAACGAATCTGAATTTTGGCAGCTATGAGGGCTGGATCTGTTTTGAGATTCCCGGGGACGCGGACGGCCTGGGGTTTGTCTGCCAGTTTACAGAAGAAGAACTCGTGATTCCGGTGGAAGTTGAAACGGATGAGGAGGAGACGGAGTCAGAGAGCGAGACGGCTGCGGCGGAAAGTGAGACGGCTGCGGCGGAGAGCGAGACGACCGCGGCGTGCACGGAGACAGCTTCGACAGAAGGTGAGACCGGGGAAACAGAAGCAGAAGCCGGGGAATCCTGGACGGAGATAGATTATAAGGATACTCTCGGGGAACAGAGCACGATTGACGCCGCCCTCTATGCGGAGGCGCAGAACGGCTATTCTTTTGAGAATCCATTTGTTGTCGTAAACCCATATGGAAATTCCCCGCTGACAGCGATGGTGATCTTCACGACGGAGGAGGAAACCGGTGTGGAGGTTGTGGTCTGCGGCAAAAGTGAAGAAAATAATATCACGGCCTCCTTCGAGGCGGATACCACGCATATTCTGCCGATTTACGGGCTTTATGCAGGAGATACGACAGAGGTAGTGCTGACACTGGACGACGGGTCGAGTACGACGATAGAGATTACGACGGAAGCCCTGAGCGGATCCATTACGGAAGCGGAAGTGACGGTTTATGATGAGAGTGTTCTTACGGAAGGCGTCCTTTCGGGCGATGAACTGACCTTTGTCCTGATACAGACGGTCATGGAAGGGGACAGCGGTGTGGTCGCCTATGACAATGCAGGCGATATCCGCTGGTATATGGATGAGGAGTATGTTTCCGGTTTTTCCATGAAGCGCCTCTCGAACGGCAGGATGATGGCGTCCACATCGGATATCATCAGCGGGTATTACTATTCCACGGGGCTGGTGGAATTTGACCTTTGCGGAAAATTTTACGCGGTCTATCTGATCCCGGGCGGGGAGCATCATGATTTTGTGGAAATGGAAAACGTGAATCTTCTTGTCTGCTCCTGCACGGAAGACTTTTCTACCGTGGAGGACCGGATCGTGGAGGTCGACCGGGAGACCGGCGAGATCGTTTATGAATTGAACATTGCGGATCTGATCGAGCCGGGGGACGGCGGTACGGAAAACGCGACGGAGGAGGACTGGTGCCACAACAACTCCATTGATTATGATGAGGAATCGGACACGATTCTGCTTTCCTGCCGCCATCTGGACGCGGTGCTGGCGATCAATAAGACAGAGAAGGAACTGGTGTGGATTTTAGGCGATCCGAGCGGGTTTACGAGTGTCTCAGAGGATCTGTTTTTCACACCGGTCACGACTGTGACGACTGATGCGGAAGGTTCGTCAGAGGCCGGGCAGAATACCACGGTATCCAATGAGGATGATGAATCAGCAGAGGCAGAACAGGAAGATTCTACCTTTCAGTGGCAGTACGCGCAGCACAATGCGACGTTCCTGCCGGACGGAGATATCCTTCTCTTTGACAACGGCACGCACCGGATCAAAGCAGGAGACGAGGAAAACGCGACCACGGGCGACGACGTGTATTCGAGAGCGGTGCGCTATCATATTGACACAGAGACCATGACGATCGAGCAGGTCTGGACATACGGCGAGGAACGCGGCGAAGAGTGGTATTCTTCCTATATTTCCGGGGCGGATTATCTGGATGAGGATACTTACTGGATCACGTCAGGCGCCAACAGCTACAGTGAGGAACTGGACACCTATGATCTCACGATCGTACAGGCCGCTCAGGGAGAACGAACCACATACATCGATCTGGTGATTGGTGATGAACTGGCTTATGAGATGACGATTCCGGCGACGACCTACCGCAGCCTGCGCATGTCCCTGTATACGGAAGAAAACACGTACAGCGTCACGGAAGAAGCGGGCTGGTACGGCAGTCTGGGCAGCGTTGCGCAGGCGGACGCGGACAGTCTGACAGTGAGTGCGGATGCATCAGAAGACGTCAGTTTTACCATTTCCGAACTGACGGAGATGCCGGATCGTCTGGTTGTTTCCGGTTCCTGGCCGGAGACGGGGGAGGACGCATCATTGGTACTGGTGAGCGAATCCGGCGACATTGCCCGGTTTGCGATGGACGCATCTTCGACGTCGACCGTTGAGGGGGAAGTGGATTTTGACATCTGGATCACGGCGGATTCGGTGGAAGCCGGACACCGCTACTATATTTATCTGTACAATCAGGGCGTCTTATACCGGACCGGAAAATACTGGAACGTGTATGTAGACACGAGAGAATCCGTCGATGACGAGGGCGCGCAGTATGTGCTTTACGATGTGGACGGACAGGAATATACGGTGCTGTCCGTGGAAACGCCCCCTCGCTGCGCATCGGCGGCAGATCGCAGCAGCGATTCAGAGAACGCTTCGCGTTGCGCTGCTGCTTCTGAGGCAATCAGCGCCGCAGCCGGCATTGAGACCGATCTGGAGACAGAACTGACGATGCCGGAGCAGACGCAGGCCATCTCTGACGCGATCGTCGCGGAAGTGGAGAACAACGGGTATACGTTTGAAAATCCTCTGGTCATCCAGAATCCTTACCAGAATACGCCGCTCACTGCCGTGGTGGCCTTTGAGACCGATGAGGCCTGCGCGGTGCGCGTGACGGTGAAAGGTAAGACAGAGGAGCAGGCCGTCACGGACGTGATTGACGCCGCTGCCCTGCACATCATCCCGGTGCTGGGACTTTACGCCGGATATGACAACGAGGTGGTGCTGGAACTTCTGGATTCGGATGGGAACGCGACGGAGACCAAAACGATCACGATCACGACGGAAGCGCTGCCGTCCGCTTTGCAGGGCGAGGTGGAGACTGACACATACACGACCGAATCCGCAATGGGGCTGATGCTGGTGTCCGGACTTTCCGCGCCGTACGCCTATGCGTTTGACGAGACCGGCGAGATCCGCTGGTACTGCACGGTGGAGTGGGAATACTATGGCCTGTTTATGCTGGATAACGGACATTTTCTGATGGAAGCGGAGAATGTCCTTTACCCGAACGCAAGTATGCCAAACTCGTCGGAATTCTGGGAGATGGACTATCTCGGCCGGGTTTACAACGTCTACTATTTCCCGGAGGGCGTGCACCACGACATTCAGGAGATGACAGAGAACGGCAATTTCCTGATCCTCACAAATTCCAACGACGGCTATGAGCAGAACATGATTCAGGAGATCGACCGCGAGACGGGCGAGGTCGTAAAATCACTGAACCTGAACGAACTCTTTGAAGGCCTTGCTTACATCGACAGAGACGACTGGTGCCACACCAACACAGTCTCTTATGATGAGGCGACAGATACAATTCTGATCAGCTGCCGGAATCTGCACTCCGTTATCCGCATCGACTGGTCTGCTGTGGAAACGTCCCCTCGCTACGCATCGGCGGCAGATCGCAGCAGCGATTCAGAGAACGCTTCGCGTTGCGCTGCTGCTGATGAAATTTTGTGGATTCTTGCGGATCCAACCGTTTGGGAAGGAACCGGATACGAAGATAAAGTGCTCACTGCCACAGACGACGACATTCAGTGGCAGTACCAGCAGCATTCCGCTTATGCGCTGGATGAAGATCTGGACGGCAACCCGCTGACCGTGGAGATTATGCTGTTTGACAACCACTATTCGGCGTATCGGAGCGTCGCCACCTACGATTATACGCAATCATCTTATGTGAAAATATACTCGGTGGACGCTGAAGCCATGACAGTGACTTTGCTGAAAAACTATGAGACCGCTTATTCCGTCATTACCTCAAACGCGTTTTACGACAGCGGGGCGGGGCGCGTCTTTTCTGTAAACGCATACCTGTCCATCTATTTGAATACGACGAACCGCGGCGAAATCTATGAAATTGATTACGAGAGCGGCGAGATCCTGAATTCGTGGAAGATTACGCACAAATTTTACAGAGGATATTCCATATCCCTCTCCATGAACGACTGTGCCGGAGCCTATACGCTCTCCGACAACAGCATACGGGGTACGCTGCGCACGCCGGTCGAAGTGGAATCTGAAAATGTCGTGTCGATCACGGACAACGAAAATATTTCTACGGAAACCGTCAGCTTCACCCTGCGCGGTCAGGTGCTCTATTTGGAGGGCAGCGACCACATGTACACACAGATTATTTTCAACGGGACAGAGCACACCTATGTCTACGACATCACGGATATCAAGTCCCAGTCGGGCGACGTGGACAGCTACCGGTATGAGATCCCGATTCCTCTTACTGCATTGAAGGCGGACACCTACACGATACAGATTATGTACGATGACGAACTGTATGATGTGGAAGGGAGTTTTACAATAAAATAAATGGAAAAGAAACAGGAGGAGAGATCTCTCCTCCTGCTATTTGCTGCGGCCGTTTAACCGTCTGGCAATAGAAACAAGCAGTTCCAGATCATCCTTTTGCAAGGTCTTAGCCTCATTTGTAAGTTCGTGAATCAATGAGGGCTCTTCTATATTATCATCAAAAAAATCTTTCGGCGTAATACCTAAAAATTCACATATTGAGAGAAATTCTGACATGGACGGCAATGACCTGCCAGAGGAAATACTTTGGATATAACTCTTGCTGTGCCCAAGATCAAGGCTCATTTTATATTCAGATACGTTTTTCTTCGTTCGGAGTACGGAGATACGATCACTGATATACTGTTCATTCATAAATCTATTCACCTCGCGGCTCATTTTATACAAATTACAGCGGTAATGTTCTTGATATATGTACCGATTTTAGTTGATTTGTACCGATTAAAGCGGTATAATACAAAAAAATTGGCAATTTTTAAAGGTAAAATGCAAGAATGAGTGCGGAGATGATTTAAAAGTTTAATTTTTGAAGTGTGGATTGCATACTGCATCAGAAAGCTCAAAGTGTTGAAAGAACTAAGTTGACACCCATTCCCCTAAACTGGCGAGCACTTTCCCCCCAATTTCTTCTGCAATCATCCTGGCCTTGCTGATGTCCAGTTTTGCTGCTTTTGCGACTGCAAGCAGATCGTCAATACCAGGATTTACACCGTTACCGTCCACTGTGGTCGCATGTTCGCCGCCGATGGAATTGCTGTAGGTGAGGTCATATGCCGGAGCGAGAACCCAGCGGTTTTCACTCTCGTCATATAAATAAGAAAAATTCTTTGAATGGTCGTCGCGGTTGTGCGCGAAGACGTTGAAACACATGAGGCGAAAAAGCTGCTCGAGCTGGCTGTAGTCGCCTGTCAGCTTCAGGGTCAGGCGCATCAGGATGTGGTAATCCAGATTCGGGATCCGGTGTGAGGTCTCAAGCAGAGCTGCGGCGGAAATCATGTGGATTCGCTTCACGGTTGTTTCGGAACAGCATTCTGCTTCGAGAGAAACTCGGTCGAAACGTTTTACTGCAAAATATCCGGGGCAGAGGCTGCTCGGCAACAGCCGGGTTTCCGGCATCCGAATGCCGCAATCCTTTGCACAGAGGGAGTATTTATACTCCTGAAGTCCGATGCTTTCGTGGTCATAGGAAGACGGGAATTTTACAATCCAGTCTTCGCCGTCAATCTGATAATTAATTTTTGGACGAGCGCCTCCCGAGGAACCGCCAAGGCGGAACAACTCGTCAAGGCTGCCGCTTTCCTTTGACTGAAGTATTTGCCCGCATTCGTAGGCAAGCTCATCCAGAGAACTGCTGGAGAATTCGTCTCCCAGAGGGTATTCAGGACGATAGGTCAGCGCCCCCATACCGGAGGTACCAACGATTGCCAGCCGGTTCAGGGAATCAACTGAATCCGGATCTATGCCCTGTTTTCGGAGCATACGATCTACAAGCAAACGCCCCCAGCCATCAGGCAGGCTGTCCGCGAACACACCGAAAGTGCCTTCGAATGGTTCATATCCTTTTGGAAGAAAAACTTCCTTTCGAAGGGGCAGGGAGAGCGGGCTGATTGAATAACCGTTCCGAACCCACTCCGCATCGTATTCAAACGCGGTCAGATGATTGGATGCGGACGCAAGTGTTCCGATTTTTCTTTCGCCAAGATAGACGGAAAGTATTCGGTTATTTCTGTTTTTTTTAATCATATCCGCATCCTCATGATTGTGCTTTTACTTAGAATCAAATATCATATTATACAAATTTGTTTTGAAAAATCGGTTAGTTCTGCTGATTCTCCCGCAGCACATCTTCAATAGACGCGTAGCCTTTTCTGGCAAACAGCGCGTCGAAATCGTTTTCACATCCAAGCGCGAAAGCAATCTTGATGAGCGAGGACAGAGATATTTCGCCGGTCTGCTCAAACCGCTTGATGGATCCAAGGCTTACATCTGAGTATTTTGCCAGCTGTGCCTGCGTAATCTTTTTTTCCTTTCTCCTTGCCCTCATGCGCTTTGCAATGCTTTTATTTATTTCATCCGGTGATCTTAGAAAATCAAATTCGTTCATAGCTAATATTATATCTGAAAATAGTAAAAATAGCAAGAAAAGATTCATATTTTAGCTTTTTAACCGGATTCATTTTCCTGCCTGTTTGTAATACACAGATTTCGCCTTACACAGATTTTACATTTCCTTTACACACTCTCGATATTGCACTTTATATAAATACGTTAAACTATTGACGTACAGAAGCAAATAAAAAAATTTTGATGAGGACTACATAAGATGAGACAGAAAGGAATCAGAATCGTGCATGGGATGCACGAGGATACAGCTGAAAAAAGTTGCATAATGATGCTCCTTATATCGCTGCTGCTGTTGGTGATTGCGCTGTTTCTGGGCGGCTGCAGCACAGAGAAAACAGAGGAATTATCGGCGGTTGAGGGGCTGGATGCGCTTGGTGCGGTGCAAGTGGTTTCCAGAGAAGAAGGCTCAGGCACGCGAAGCGCGTTTGCCGAGCTGGCTGGATTTGATGAGAGTGAAGAGGATGGCAGGGCGGACGCCACGACGGATGACGCACTGGTGGTGTCGGATGCGGGGGAAGTCATTGAGGCAGTCCGAGAGGACGCTTCGGCAATCGGCTATATTTCCATGGGTTCGCTGGGAGCTCTGGAGCAGGAGAAAGTGCTCGCTGTGGACGGCGCGGACGGAACGACTGCAAATGTGAAAAGCGGCAGCTACGCGATTTCGAGGCCGTTTGTTCTTGCATGGTCAGGAACTTTAAACGAGCTGGAGCAGGATTTTCTTACCTATATAGAAGGAAAAGGGCAGGAGATTGTCGGGGAATCTTACGTTGCGGTCAGTAAGACGACGACGTTTTTATCCGGACAGCAAAGCGGGACGATCACGATCCATGGATCTACATCGGCAGCGCCGCTTCTGGAGGAGCTGGCGGAATCTTACATGGCGATCAATACGCACGCGACAGTTGAGGTAGTGGCATCGGATTCAACGAGCGGCCTGAACGACGCGATGCAGGGAACGTGTGATTTTGGCATGGCCTCACGGGAATTGAAGGATTATGAAAAAGAACTTCTCGATTATAAGGTCATTGCGAAGGATGGTATCGCTGTCATTGTGAACGGAGAGAATCCGCTGACCGGTGTTACGACAGAGGAATTGAAGGCTTTGTTTACGGGAACGATAGAGAACTGGGACGACTTGAATGAGGCACGAAGCGGATCATAAAGGATAAGGCAGGAAACGAAGGAGAAAGACATGAACGACACACTTGAGATTATATTTGGGCTGTTTGGCGGGCTGGCGATTTTTATTTTCGGCATGAATCTGATGAGCGAATGCCTGCAGAAAGCGGCCGGAGAGCGGATGAAACAGATTCTGGGACTGCTGACGAAAAACCGTCTGCTGGGAGTGCTTGCCGGAGCTCTGGTAACAGCGGTGCTTCAGAGCAGCAGCGCGACGACGGTTATGGCGATCGGTTTTGTCAGTGCGGGGCTGATGACGCTGCCGCAGGCCATTTCGATTATCTTTGGCGCGAATATCGGAACAACGATCACGGCGCAGATCATTGCGTTTAAGATTACGGATTATATTTATGTATTTATCTTTGTCGGTTTTATCATCTCATTTGTCTGCAAGAAAGAGCGGATCAAAAATATCGGTCTGACGCTGTTCGCGTTCGGACTTCTGTTCCTTGGAATTGAGACGATGGGGAGCGTGATGAAGCCGCTGGCGTCCAGCCCGGTGTTCACGAGTATGATTGAGCAGGTGGCGCATATCCCGGTATTGGGTGTTCTGGTCGGAACGCTGATGACGCTGGTGGTGCAGAGCAGCAGTGCGACGATTGCCGTTCTGCAGAACTTTGCGTCGCAGGCCGGAGCGGATGGCGTGACGAGTATCCTGGGGCTGACGGGGGCTATTCCGATCCTGCTTGGCGATAACATCGGAACAACGATCACGGCGCTCCTTGCGTCGATTGGACAGTCGAAGGATGCGAAGCGGACCGCGGTTGCGCATTCGCTGTTTAATATTTCAGGCGCCCTGCTATTCATCTGGTTTGTAAAGCCGTACGCGGCTCTGATCCAGTCGATCTCCCCGAGCGGGGTGGAGGTGGATGTCATCTCCAGACAGATCGCGAACGCGCACACGATTTTTAATATCACCATGACGGTACTCTGGACCCCGCTTCTCGGGTTTATGGTAAAGATGGTGATGAAGCTGATTCCGGACGGAAAGCAGGAAGAGGCGGATCCGGCTGTGCCGCTTTATCTCGACAAAAACGTTCTTTCTCAGCCGGCAGCGGCGCTGAAGCTGGTGGCAAAGGAAACGCTGCACTGCGGAGCAGTTGTCAGAGATATGCTGCATGACGTGTATGGCACAGTGACGAGCGGCGATACGCAGATACTGACGAAAGTGCGGGAATGCGGTAAAGCGATGGAATCTTTGCAGGCGGAGATCAATGAATATCTGGCGGATTTGTTTTCTTCGGGCGTACTGACGGAACAGCAGGCGACGCAGACCGCGAAGCTGATGTATGTGTTAAGCGATGTCGACCGTATGAGCAGCCTCTCTGTGGAGATGGCGGAGACCGTTCAGGAAAAGCTGGATAAAGGCTACAATTATTCGGAGGAGGCAATCGCTGATCTCACGGAAAGCCTGCGGCAGATTGAAAAAATGTATACAAACGCCCTGCTGGCTCTGTCAGATGGCGATGAGGAGGCTATGAAGAAAATCATCAAGCACAAGGATGAAGTGCTGGATCTGGATATCAAGATGCGCAAATCGCATATGCGCCGTGTGACAGAAGGTACCTGTAAAAAGAGTCTCACAGCGCCGTTCATGCGGATTCTGCACTGCATTGACCGTATGGGCAACAGCTGTGTAAACCTCGCGGAGGTGGCGATGAACCAGCTGAATTTTGAGTATTTTCTTACTCAGGATGAGAAATAACAGAAGGGAAGGAGGCGAGACCATGACAGGTGAAATGATTACCGTGATCGGATACGGGATTTCTGTGGCGGCCCTGATTCTTTTGATTGGCGGAGCTGCGGTCTATACGAACGCAAAACGTAAAAAAAACTGTGAAGCGTGTCGATATGATTCCTGACGAGGAATATATTCGGAACTGCAAAGAGGATGCCCAGCCCCAAAATGACGGCAGCAAAACGTCTGACGGCAGCAAAAAGTCCGGCGCAAAAAAGAAAACCGGCCGAAGCGGATCGGCTGCCGCGGATGGAGACACCGGGATGTATAACAAGACAGGCCAAAGCGACGGATCTAAGAAGACAGGAGAGAAAAATGCCATGAAAAAGGATATCAGTTGTTATCAGAACCGGGAACTGTCCTGGCTGAAATTCAATGAACGTGTGCTGGAGGAGGCCGAATCGGAACAAAATCCCTTGTGTGAGCGGCTGAATTTCCTTTCCATTTTCCAGAGCAATCTGGATGAATTTTTCATGGTGCGTGTGGGGTCGCTTCATGACCGTATGCTTCTGAAAAAAGAGGAGCGTGAAAACAAGACTAATATGACGGCTGCGGAACAGACGGAAGCAGTGCTCGCCCAGGTGCAGCTGCTGAACCAGCGCAAGGACGGCGTTTACAAAGCGCTGATGGAGGACGTTGCGGCGGAGGGAGTACGCCTTATGACGTTTGCTTCGCTGGAGGCATCGGAGGAAGCAGAACTTGGAAAATACTTTTCCAGAGAAATTCAGCCGCTGCTTCTGACAATGGTTGTCGGCAGAAAGCAGCCATTCCCGTTTTTGCGGAATGAAGATATCTATGCGGTAGCCGTGCTGAATTCGAAACGGGAAAAAGGCAAACTGGCGATCATTCCCTGCAGCAACGATGTGATCAGCCGCCTGATTCCGATTCCATCCCGCCCGGGCTGCTACATGCTTGCCGAGGAGATGATCCTGCATTTCCTGCCGCTCGTGTTCAAAAAATACACGATTGTGCGGAAGTCGCTGATCCGCATCACACGGAATGCGGATATTGACGCGGATCGTATTTACGATGAGGAACTGAATTATCGTGATCACATGGCGGAAGTAATCAAACAGCGACGCAAGCTGTGTCCGGTGCGGCTGGAGATTTCCCGTGAACTGAGTGATGCGATTGTAATACAGCTCTGCGAAGAATTCAAAATCAGGGAAGAGCAGGTGTTTTCCACATCGGCTCCGATGGATCTTTCTTTCTTATATAAGATACAGGATATGCTGCGGCATAAGCCGGAACTCTTTTATGAGAAGCGCAGCCCGCAGCACAGCCCGATGGTGCGCTATGACGAACCGATGATTCCGCAGGTATTAAAGGGGGATATTCTGCTTTCCTATCCGTACGAGAGCATCACGCCGTTTTTGAATATGCTGAATGAGGCTGCGATGGATCCGCAGGTCATTTCCATCAAGATGACCCTCTACCGCCTTGCGAAGAACAGCAAGGTAGTTGAGGCGCTGGTGACCGCTGCCGAGAACAACAAACAGGTGGATGTCCTTGTAGAACTGAAAGCTCGTTTTGATGAGGAAAACAACATTGAGTGGTCACGCCGCCTGGAGGACGCAGGCTGTCATGTCATTTACGGCCTGGATGGCCTGAAAGTACATTCAAAACTGTGCCTGATCACGCGGAGACGCGAGACGAAGGAACTCAATACGGAAGAGACCGCTGCAGCGGCAAACACTCCGGATAACGGAGGTTCAGATCAGGCTGCTTCCGTAAACGCCCAGAATCAGGGAAATGACGGCGGCCGTCAGAGCACGGATCCGTTCCAGTACATCACGCAGATTGGTACGGGCAATTACAATGAAAAGACTTCCCGCCTCTACACAGATCTGTCTCTGATCACGGCGGACGAGGAGATCGGCAGAGAAGCGGGAGAAGTATTCGCGGCTTTGTTTATGGGAGAGACGGTTGAACATATGGATCATCTGCTGGTAGCGCCGAAATGTCTGCAGAACCGTGTGATAGATATGATTGATGAGGAGATTCGGGAGAAAAAAGAAGGACGTGACGCGTACATTGGCGTGAAAATCAATTCCCTGACGGACAAACAGATCATTGATAAGCTGATCGAGGCATCCAGAGCGGGCGTACGTGTGGACATGGTTATCCGCGGTATCAACTGCATTCAGTCCGGCCTTTCGGGTTCCACGGATAACATTCATGTTGTCAGCATTGTGGGGCGCTATCTGGAACACTCCCGTATCTATATTTTCGGAAGCAGGGAACGGGAAAAGCTGTACATATCTTCCGCAGATTTTATGACCCGAAACACGCTGCGCCGTGTGGAGGTCGCCGCGCCGATTTACGATCCGGCGATCCGGGCACGTCTCCATGACATGTTTGACATCATGCTGCATGACAACGTAAAAGCAAGAGATCAGATGCCGGACGGCTCCTATATAAAAAGGAGCACCCCTGACGGGGAAGAAGCCCTGAACGCGCAGGAGTATTTTACTGCGAAGGCGTATCAGAAAGCGGCGCAGGGCGCCTGATCCTTTGCCCGGTGCAGTGCAGTCCGGCTGTCATATCCGGCAGTACAGGGAATCCCTCATGATGCTGCCGTGCATATAAATCAGTACCACCGGCTAAGCCGGTGGTTTGATTTCCGCCCTATAAGGGCTC
>JAJBTU010000008.1 GCA_020860715.1 Clostridiales bacterium
GAAAATGGCGAAAAATGGCTGTTTGAGTAATAATTTTTCTGGAAGTACAGGTTAATAGGCTATAGACTTTATGCATACTGCTGTACATCAAAGATATCACAATTAGCGCCTCATATCAACTTGTTCTTCGAAATGTTTGAGGATGATTTTTTGGGGGCTTCACAGCGACACGATTCTATGTTATTATCGAATTGGTGCATATATCGTAAAGACATCGGGAGGAGGATTCAGAATGCAAATGAATGAGGACTGCATTGCCATCTATTCCCGCAAATCCAGGTTTACGGAAAAAGGCGAGAGCATCGGCAATCAGGTAGAGCTTTGTAAGGAATATATTCAGATACACTACGGGACAGAAGCACTGGAACATGTAGTGATTTATGAAGATGAAGGATTTTCAGGCGGGAACCTGAATCGCCCGGATTACAAGAAAATGATGGCGGCGGCGAGGAAACGAAAGTTCAAAGCAATCGTTGTCTATCGCCTTGACCGAATCAGCCGTAACATTGGGGACTTTGCCGGTTTGATCGAGGAGTTGGCTCGATTGGACATTGCGTTTGTTTCCATCAAAGAGCAGTTTGATACCGGTACACCTATGGGGCGGGCCATGATGTATATTGCTTCTGTTTTTTCGCAGCTGGAACGGGAGACGATTGCAGAACGGATTCGGGATAATATGCACGAGCTTGCAAAGACAGGCCGTTGGCTGGGCGGAACAACGCCGACCGGTTATTCCTCAGAGGCGGTAAAGAGTGTTAATATTGATGGAAAAACAAAAAAAGCCTGCAAGCTGAAGCTGATTCCGGAGGAAGCGGAAGTGGTCAGACTGATCTTTGATAAGTATGTGGAGACGGATTCCCTGACGCTTACGGAGACGGAACTGCTGAATCAGGGATACAAAACCAAAAATAATAAGACCTTTACCCGCTTTTCCATCAAGTCTATTTTGCAGAATCCTGTTTATGCAATCGCGGATCAGGAGATGTATGATTACTTTGTGAATGCTAAGTCGGAGCTGTTTTCCGGAAAAGAAGATTTTGATGGCGTTCATGGGATTATGGCTTACAACCGTACCGATCAGGAAAAGGGAAAAACGACGATTCTGCGTCCATTAAATGAGTGGATTGTATCGGTTGGCCTGCATCCCGGCATCATCCCCGGAAAGGTATGGGTACGGGTACAGGAGTCACTGGAGAGGAACAAATCGAAATCCTATCGCAAACCGCGCAGTAATGAGGCTTTGTTGACCGGATTGCTGTACTGCAGCTGCGGCAGCCGCATGTATCCGAAGATTGACCGGCGCAGAAGTCTGGACGGAAAGCCGGTTTACACTTATATCTGCAAAATGAAAGAGCGAAGCGGCGGCAGCATTTGCAATCAGAAGAATGCGAATGGAAATACACTGGATGCTGCAATCATAGAGCAGATTAAGCTGCTGGAGGACGATCAGGGAACCTTTATGAAACAGCTTGAGCAGAGCCGAAGCTTTTACATGGGTGACCGCACGGATTATGAGGAACGGCTTGCGTCCCTTCAGCAGGACAGGAGCACTGCTGAAAAAAAGATGGAGGCGCTCGTAGATTCGCTGGCAGAAGTAAGTGATGCAACAGCCAGAAGCGCTGTGGTGAAGCGGATTGAGCAGTTGAGCCGTGAATGTAAGGAGCTGGATTCCCGCATCCATGAGCTGGAAGATATGACCGCCGGACACGCGCTTAGTGACATTGAGTTTGATGTATTGCGTCAGCTATTATCTTCCTTCAAATCAGGCATTGATGAAATGTCGGTGGAGCAGAAGCGGGCGGCAATCCGGACTCTTGTGCGGCGTGTGGTTTGGGATGGTACAAACGCCCATATGATTTTATTCGGCGCTTCCGAGGACGAGATTGAGTATCCGGAAATCACCGGCCTGGATCAGACAGCGGATGGCGGCACGGATGCTTCAGAAAAACTGGAACGGTTTTCTGATGTGGATTATGAGGACGAAACGGATGCTTCAGACAGCTTATCGGGTACTAATTCCGGAGATGAGGGGGCTGAATCAGCCGATCTGTCTCCAAAAACGCGTCGGGGCGACGATAGCAAACGAGCTTTTGATGATGCTGCGGGCAAGGAAAAAATTGTCGCATGAGGTCTCCATGTACGAGAAGATCGGGACGGATCAGGACGGCAGGGAACTTCGCCTGATGGATATTCTCGAAAGCGAGCCGGTCGATGTGGTCGGGAATCTGGAGACGCAGAAAAATATCCGGCAGGTGCGGGCAAATATTGAGCGGGTGCTCAATGAGCGGGAGCGGCAGGTGATCACGGAACGCTATGGACTGGACGGCAAAAAGGAGCGGACACAGCGTGAAATTGCGGCGGATCTGGGAATCAGCCGCTCGTATGTATCCAGACTGGAAAAGAGGGCGCTGGAGAAACTGCGGGATGGGCTGACGTTCTGAATATTTCCGGGGGATTCTGTTCAGAATAGAAGCATAGCGGGTATCAGGAAGAAGACTTTGGATAATAAACCAACAGGGAGGTACGTCATGAAACTTTTATTTTTTGGCACAAAGAGTTACGATAAGAAATATCTGCTTCCGTACATGGAGCAGGAGAAGTATGCGGGTATTCAGGTGAAATTCATTGAGGCGGATCTGACGCCAAACACGGCGATGCTTGCGCAGGGCTATGATGCGGTGTGCGCGTTTGTCAACATGGATGTCGGCACGCAGACGGTGGAGCTGCTGAACGGGTGCGGCGTCCGCCTGATCCTGATGCGCTGCGCCGGTTACAATAATGTAGACCTGGAGACAGCGAAAAAGTATGGAATCCGTGTGGCTCACGTGCCGGGCTATTCACCGGAATCAGTGGCCGAACACGCGATGGCGCTGGCGCTGACTGCGAACCGCCATCTGCATAAGGCATATATCAAGGTGCGTGAGAACAATTACAGCCTGACAGGTCTACTTGGCGTATCTTTTTATGGGCGCACAGCCGGCATTGTCGGCACCGGCCGCATCGGAGCCGCTATGGCGCGCATCTGCCAGGGCTTTGGTATGAAAGTGATTGCGTATGATATGTATCCGAACAGGAGTCTGGATTTCGTGGAATATGTTTCTCTTGATGAGCTGCTTCGCAGATCGGATCTGATTTCTCTGCACTGCCCGCTCACGCCGGAGACACATCATATGATCAACATCGATACGATTGAAAAGATGAAAGACGGCGTGATTCTGGTCAACACCTCACGCGGCGGCCTGATTAAGACCGAGGACCTCGTGCGCGGGATCCGTGAGAATAAATTCTTTGCGGTTGGTCTGGATGTGTATGAGGAGGAGAACGGAACGGTCTATGAGGATATGTCGGATGAGATTATGCAGCACTCGACCGTTGCGCGGCTTTTATCTTTCCCGAATGTCATAGTGACTTCCCATCAGGGCTTTTTCACGGAGGAAGCCATGCAGGCTATCAGCGAGACGACGATGGAGAACGCGCTGGCCTTTGAAAACGGCGGGAAAGGCCCGAACGAACTGTTCTGAAAGAACACCGGAAAACATGTGGAAGGCCTGAATGACTGGCTTTGAAATAGTCTGAGAAACGATCGTCTGAACACCAAAAAGCACGGACGCGCTTTGCCCTGCGGCATTGCGCCCGTGCTTTATTAAGATGCAGATCACTCTCTGAATTCAAATAATTTAGCAATCGGAATCTCCAGAACGTCTGAAATGTCAAACAGGAGCTCAAGGGAGACGGAAGTCGGCATGTTGGGCGCTTCAATGTTGCTCAGGTGCGTGCGGCTCACATTGATCGCTTCGGCGAGCTGAAGCTGCGTCATTCCGTTCATTTTCCGATAATAAGCAATGGTAAGGCCAAGCTGGCGGTATTGTTTTTTTCTCTTTTCTGATACTGCTGCCATGAAAATTTCCTCCTTTGTTTAACGGCGACAGCTCTGAATGGTATGCGCCAGAAGCTGTCGCACTTTGCTTTTTACTAGTTTAATTCCGAACACAAGAAACATAAACAATTATACATTATGCAGTAGCAAAATAAAAGGACACGTCAAAAATAATCTGTTTTATTGAGATAAAACGCGGATGGATTTTTGTGCACAGGGGACTTGCAGGAGTATGATTTGAAAAAAATACTTGCAATACCGGGTGGTTTGCGTTATTATGTCATAAAGTTTAAGAGTGGTTCTTCGGGGCGGGGTGCAATTCCCCACCGGCGGTATAGTCCGCGACCCGCGCAGGCGGCTGATCCGGTGACGCTTTTTGAAGCGAATTCCGGAACCGACAGTAAAGTCTGGATGAGAGAAGAATACAACGCGATATTTTATCGTGCGATTCTGCCGCGGAGATTTTCATGAAAGAAGACTCCTGCGGTTTTTTTATATGCAGTTCGCGCGATCGGGCAGAAGAACATTCTGTGTGACTGTGCAGATGCATAAAAATCAGAAGAACCTTTTCCTTAAATAAGAAATTGCCTGTCATTATTTCAAGAAGAAAAGGAGAACAAAAAAATGGGTAACGGATTATTGCAGACAATTGCGGAAAACCTGCAGTTTGTGGCAGTGTGCGCCGTAGTGATCGCGGCGATCATTGCTGTGACGTGGGCGCTGGAGGCCACGGTGCTGAAAAGGAATATCGCGCAGATCAGCCGCACACGTTACATCACGATCTGCGGAATGCTGGGCGCTATCGCCATGATCCTGCATATTCTGGACTTTCCGCTTGTTGCGATCGCGCCGGGTTTTTACAAGCTGGACTTCAGTGAAATCCCGGTAATGATCGGCGCCTTTTGCCTGGGACCGATGGGCGGCGTGATCATTGAACTGGTAAAGATATTACTTAAGCTGATCATAAAAGGCACTTCCACCGCATTTGTCGGCGATCTGGCGAACTTCGTAGTCGGCTGCTCGTTCGTCGTCCCGGCCGCAGTGGTGTATCACCTGAAAAAAACGCGTGCGACAGCGGTGATCGGTCTTGTGACAGGCACGGTTGTGCTGGTTGTCTTTGGCACCATGTTCAATGCGGTTTATCTGCTTCCGGCTTTCGCAGGCCTTTACGGGATGCCGCTGGAGTCGATTATCGAGATGGGCGGCGCGATAAATGGCGCGGTGACCAACGTAACCACGTTTGTAATTTTCTGTGTGGCTCCGCTGAACCTGATCAAGGGCGTCTGCATTTCGGTTCCGACTATGCTCCTGTATAAGCGGATCAGCGTGGTACTTCGTACTGCTGTGCAGGATGCGTATGCGGAGAATAAAAGACATCAGCCGCAGGGCTGAGATAAAATCCCGGCTTGAAAGGCTGTATGGAAAGCCTTTCAGCCGGGACTTATTTACTTTATAGGAAACTTCGTTCCTATAAAGTAAAACGCTCCGCGGGATGCGCGCTCTTTTTTATATTATTTACATACGTTTACAGGTTTGCCCTCGAGATACGCGTATACATTTCCGAATACAATTTCTGCGCGGCGGAGCATTGCTTCCTCTGAGATAAATGCCTGATGCGGCGTGAGAAGCGTGTTTTTTGCGTGGAGCAGCGGGTAGTCTGACGGAAGCGGCGGTTCCATATCATAGACATCCACGCAGGCGTAACCAAGACGGTCCGTATTCAGAGCTTCGGCCAGAGCGGCATTGTCTACAATCGGACCACGGGCACAGTTGATAAAGACGGTGTCCGGGCGCATGAGAGCAATCCGCTCTCCGGAGAGGAAACCGCGTGTCTGTGCGTTCAGCGGCAGGTTCAGCGATACGATATCGCTCGTAGAAAGGACTTCTTCAAGAGATTTATATTCGATGCCAAGCGCTTTTGCCTCTTCATTTTCACTCCGGTTATAGGCGATCACTTTTGCGCCGAAAGCGAGAAACAGTTTCGCGGTCATCAGACCGATACGCCCAAGACCGATAATGCCGACCGTGCGGCCGCAGATCTCACGTCCGCCGATCCCGGCGCTGGTACCGCCTGCGCGTACGATGCCGTCCGCTTTTACCACTTTTCTCATTGCGTCCACCGCCATGCCGATGATCAGCTCCGCGACCGTCTGATTGGAATATCCGGCAGCGTTGCAGATCATGACGCCGCGTTCACGGCATGCGTCTGCTGCCACATGGTCAATCCCGGTAAACGCGACCGAGAGCATTTTTAAGGTATCCGTGCTTTCTACCACCGCTGCCGGATAGGGATTGTTCGCGATCATGACGATCTCGCAGCCGGCGCTTCTTGCGGCCAGTTCCTTCGGATCCGTAGTTTTTGTGTCATAGCTGACAAACTCGTGTCCCATAGCGGTCAGTTTCTTTGCGTGCTTCTCAATCACACCTGCCGGTACTCCGATCGGCTCTAACAAAGCAATTTTCATTTTCACACCTCGTATTTGTTATGTTATTCCGCATTGCCGCAGCGTGCTTTTGTATGCGGTGGTTTTCCGCTATTATACAATACAGACGGGAAAATGTCACGGGCATCTATTGTTTAATCGGTTAAAATCTGTTATAGTGACACTGGAGGTATCGGAAAGCAAGATGGGAAAAATAAAAAAAATAGAGAAAATCACCGCAAATCCTTACGTTAATCTCTACGATATGGATGTGGAAAACAGTAAGGGACACACGGGAAAGTACTACATTGCTTCTAGGGCAAAAACGACAGAAACTCTGGAACTGAATACAAAAAAACAGAAGCCGGACGGCGTGGTGATCTACAGCCTGTATGGGGAACAGCGTGACCGTGTGGTGCTGATCCGGCAGTATCGCTATGCGATTGATAATTATATCTATGAGTTTCCGGCCGGACTGGTCGAGCCGGGCGAAGAATATCACAGCGCCGCTGTGAGAGAACTGCGTGAGGAGACCGGACTTGTTCTGCATCCGATCCCGGTTGACACGATTTATCAGAAACCGTATTATACAACCATCGGTATGACGGATGAATGCTGTGCTACTGTGTACGGTTTTGCGGACGGAGAGATCAGCGCAGATATGCAGGAGACATCCGAGGAGATCGATGTGGTTCTGGCGGACCGGGAAGAGGTCCGGCGCATCCTGCGCGAAGAGCGGGTGTCCATCATGTGTTCATATATGCTTATGCATTTTCTGGAAGATGAGGAGCCGTTTCGCTTTTTGCATGGGTAATCTTCCGGTGTGTTTTGCATCCCGTAAAATGCTTTCCGGACAGAAAAACAGATATCCGGATGGATGATTATGGACACCGGGGCTCAACGGGAACGATACTTGAGAGACAAGAAACAGTGGCATAGAGAAATATGAAATATTGACGGGCACAGATTCGGAGAACTGAGATGACGATAGAGACAAATTCGGAACAGGAGACGTTTTCTTTTGGCCGCCGGCTGGGAGAAAAGGCCAAAAGCGGTCAGGTGTTTGCGCTGGAGGGAGATTTAGGCGTTGGGAAAACCGTGCTGACAAAAGGGCTTGCCGAAGGACTTGGCATTACGGAGCCGGTCAGCAGCCCTACTTTTACGATCGTGCAGATTTATGAGGAAGGCCGGCTGCCGCTGTATCACTTTGATGTCTACCGGATCGGCGACATTGAGGAGATGGATGAGATCGGCTATGAGGATTATTTTTATGGCGAGGGCGTCTGCCTGATTGAGTGGGCGAATCTGATTTCTGAAATTTTGCCCCCGCAGACGGTGCATATCCGAATAGAAAAAGATCTTGAGAGGGGATTTGATTATCGCAGAATTCAGGTGTATCCGGATTTGTGAAACAACGTTTTGACTGTGAATGACAGCAATGCTGTGCGGAGACATTTTATACAATAGAATGGATGAATGCAGGAAAAGGATTTCCTGTGAATCAGATATTATATGCTGGAGGATGATTTTAGTATGAAGATTCTGGCACTTGACAGCTCCGGCCTGGTCGCGTCCGTGGCGGTCGCCGAGGACGATGTGCTGTTGGCTGAGTATACGGTGAATTATAAAAAGACGCATTCCCAGACTCTTCTTCCGATGCTGGATGAAGTGGCAAAGATGATCGAACTGGATCTGAAGTCGGTGGATGCGATCGCTGTGGCTGGCGGCCCTGGTTCTTTTACCGGGCTGCGTATTGGCTCTGCGACGGCAAAGGGGCTTGGGCTGGCACTGGACAAGCCGCTGATCTCGGTGCCGACCGTGGACGCGCTTGCGTGGAATCTGTACGGATGCCCGGACAATATCTGCCCGATGATGGACGCGCGCAGAAGCCAGGTGTACACGGGGGTTTATACATTTGACGGAGATGAATTTATTACGAAACATGCGCAGGAACCAATGGACGTGGCGGATTTGGCTGCGGCGCTCAATGAGCTCGGCGGCAATGCAGTGCTCCTCGGTGACGGCGTGCCGGTCTATCGGGAACAGATCGGCTCTCTTTTGAAGGTGCCGTACCGGTTTGCACCGGCGCATCTGAACCGGCAGCGCGCTTCTTCTGTCGCAGTGCTGGCCATGAAGTATTACAGAGAAGGCAGGACACAGACGGCGGCGGAACACAGGCCGGAATATCTGCGCCTTTCCCAGGCGGAGCGTGAGCGCGCGGAAAAAATGAAGAATACGTCTGACACAGACAGCTGAAGCGGATAAGGACGGGGAGCTGCGCAAATGGGAGAAAATATCCAGATAAGACCTGACCGGATCCGGTTTGATGTGATGCGGCTTAACGATATCCCGGAAGTGGCGGCAATCGAGCGGCAAACCTTTTCGCAGCCCTGGACGGAAGCGGGCTTTCGGAGCGCTCTGGAGCAGGGAAATTCTCTTTATCTGACAGCGAGAGCGGAAGACAAAGAGAAGATTGTGGGATACTGCGGGTTTCAGCAGGCTATGGACGAGGCGGAACTTCTGAATGTTGCTGTGCGCGGAGACGCCAGGGGAAACGGGATCGGATACAGGATGCTGCGCCGTCTTCTGCAACTGGGACGTGAACGCGGCGTTCGGCGGTTTGTGCTTGAGGTGCGCAAGAGCAATGCAGCGGCATTGCGCCTTTATGAAAAACTTGGTTTTGTTATCGAAGGCGAACGTAAAAATTTTTATGAAAGACCGAACGAGGATGCGGTGATTATGAGCCGGCAGTTCTGCGAAGATCAGTAAAACAGGCAGTTCCTGATGCAGCTGACTGCCGCTGCCGGTCTGCGCGGCATTCAACATAAAAACCGGAAATCCGAAATTGACAGTAATTTCCGATAGCCGAAGCAGGCAGTATGAGCTATACTGTCTCTGCCCGATGAGCCGGGCGGCACAGAATATGCGCCTGCGTATCGGGAATGAAGTCACTGAAACGGCCGTGCCTGCCTCGAAAAAGAGCGAAGCAGAACGCACGGACAGATATTCGGGAGGAGGATTTCGGATGAAGGAACAAAAGATTACACGCTGCAACGGCTGCGGGAAGACGATTGCGGCTGAAAATGATATGTACCGGGAGGGCGTGCTTCTGGTGCGGCAGGAATGGGGCTATTTTTCCGGAAAAGATGGGGAACGCCATTCCTTTTGCCTCTGCGAAGCCTGCTACGACAAAATGATTCGGAATTTTGCGGTCCCGGTGGAGATTGAGGAATATCTGTGAGGAAAAGGAATGCTGGATGTATGTTTGCTGGGGAGCGGCGGGATGATGCCGCTTCCCTATCGGTGGCTGACGTCTCTGATGACGCGGTTCAATGGAAGCAGCCTTTTAATTGACTGCGGGGAAGGAACGCAGATCGCGCTCCGCGAAAAAGGATGGAGTTTCAAACCAATCGATACCATTTGTTTTACACATTATCATGGAGATCATATCAGCGGGCTTCCCGGTCTTTTGCTGACGATGGGAAATGCGGAACGCACTGAGCCGGTGACCATGATCGGACCGAAGGGACTGGAACGGGTTGTGAACGCACTGCGCGTGGTTGCCCCGGAGCTCCCGTTTCCTATTATATATAAAGAAATACAGGGAACGGAGCAGGTCTTTGAGCAGAATGGCTACCGGATTACGGCATTTCGTGTGAACCATAATGTACTCTGTTACGGCTACTGTCTGGAGATTGACCGTGCGGGACGTTTTGATGTAGACCGGGCCAGGGAAGCCGGGATTCCGATGAAATTCTGGAGCCGTCTTCAGAAAGGGGAAGTGATCGAGGAGGAAGGACGTATTTTTCGCCCGGAGGACGTCTTAGGCCCTGCGCGCCGGGGAATTAAAGTGACTTACACGACCGATACCCGACCGACCGAATCGATCGCGCAGCATGCAAAGGACGCGGACCTGTTTATATGTGAAGGCATGTACGGCGAGACCGATAAGGAGGCTAAGGCTGTGGAACATAAGCACATGACATTTGCCGAGGCGGCACGGCTTGCACGCCGGGCGCAGCCGCGCCAGATGTGGCTGACACATTACAGTCCGTCCCTTACCAGACCGGAGGAATATATGGAGCAGGTGCGGAGAATTTTTCCGAATACGTATCCGGGAAAAGACGGTAAAAGCACAGAACTTGATTTCCCGGATGAGTGAGGCGTGGGAAAGATTATTTTCACGATGAATTCTGCAAAAGGATATCTGACAGGACAGGCAGGAGAAGGAGAACGGAGGATTGGATCAGAAAATATGACTGGAGAGACAGAAGTGAGCAATACAGAGGATGTTTATATACTTGCAATTGAAAGCTCGTGCGATGAGACTGCCGCAGCGGTGGTGAAAAACGGCAGGGAGGTCCTTTCTAACGTCATCTCATCTCAGATTGACCTGCACAAGCTGTACGGCGGCGTGGTTCCGGAGATCGCTTCGCGCAAACATATTGAACGGATCAATCAGGTAATTGAAGAGGCGCTGGCTGTGGCAAAGATGAGCCTGGACGATATGAATGCAATCGCTGTGACCTATGGTCCGGGGCTTGTGGGGGCACTTCTGGTTGGCGTTGCGGAGGCAAAAGCCATCAGCTATGCGAAAAACCTGCCGTTGGTGGGTGTTCATCACATAGAAGGACATATTTCAGCGAATTATATTGAAAACAAAGACCTGGAACCGCCGTTTATCTGTCTGGTGGTTTCCGGCGGACATACCCATCTTGTCCGTGTCAGAGATTACGGAGAGTATGAAATCCTCGGCCGAACCAGAGACGACGCTGCGGGAGAGGCGTTTGATAAAGTAGCTCGTGCCATCGGACTGGGCTATCCTGGCGGACCGAAGATTGACAGCCTTGCGAAAAAAGGCAATCCGGACGCGATTGTTTTTCCAAAAGCAAAGGTCGCCGACGCCCCCTTTGATTTCAGCTTCAGCGGTTTGAAATCAGCTGTGCTGAATTATCTGAACGGCTGCAAAATGAAAGGAGAACCCATTGTGGAAGCAGACGTGGCGGCTTCCTTCCAGAAAGCGGTGGTTGACGTACTGATCGAGCACGCCATGCTTGCCGTGCGGGAATCCGGCCTTGACAAATTTGCCCTTGCGGGCGGAGTGGCTTCCAACAGCGCGCTGCGCGCCGCAGCCGAAGCGGCATGCAAAGATAACGGCATTCACTTTTACCACCCGTCACCCATTCTTTGTACGGACAACGCGGCGATGATTGGCGCGGCAGCGTATTACGACTATATCAGAGGCGTCCGCCATGGCTTTGATCTGAACGCAGTGCCGGCTTTAAAACTGGGGGAACGGTGAGAAAATGCGCAACGTGGCAATCGTGCTTGCCGGAGGAAACGGCAGCCGGATGAACTCAAAAATTAAAAAACAATATCTGCAGATTGGCAACTATCCTGTTTTGTGGTATTCGTTAAGGACATTTCAGAATTCTCCATGGATTGACGAGATTGTACTTGTCTGCGGCGCTGGGGAGATCAAACGCTGCCGCGATCAGTTTGTGGACCAATACGGACTTTCCAAGATTGGGAAGATCGTTGCGGGAGGCAGGGAACGCTATCATTCCGTATACGAGGGCCTTAAAGCCGCTGAAAACTGCGACAATGTGCTGATCCATGACGGAGCGCGCCCGTTTATCAGCGAGGAGATCCTGAATCGTATTTTTGATACTCTGAAACAGTGTCCGGCCTGCGTGACAGGTATGCCGGTAAAAGATACGATCAAGATCGGCAGTACGGATGGCTATGTGGAACAGACACTTCCGCGTGAAAAACTCTGGCTGATACAGACACCGCAGTCTTTTTCCTATTCCCTGATACGTCAAGCCTATGACGAACTGATTCGCAGGGAAAAAGAAGCTGAAACACAAAACGATGTGGAACGAAAGATTACGGACGATGCCATGGTTGTGGAGACCATCCTGCAGACACCGGTAAAACTGATAAAAGGTTCCTATGACAATATAAAGATTACAACACCGGAAGATCTTGTTCTGGCGAAAACATTGGCAGATCGATATCGGTAAATCAGACCAGCCCTTTTTCTGACGTTGACGTATAAGAGGAATCTGTCCGGGTTTCCCGATTGACAGAGAACAAAACAATCATGTGGATAAGATGTGGAAAAGATCTGGAAAAAGACAGGGAAAAAGCGGTTGACAGGGAGACAAAAAACTGATAGTATATCACTTGCGCTGATTCCGGCGGCTGTAAACGACGGCAAAGAATGACAGGCATTCGGGCATGGCCGATACCGGCTGCTTTTTCATTAATAAGGTGAGAAACGGGCGGTATTTAACAGCGATATATATGGAGAGGTATCGAAGTGGTCATAACGAGGCGGTCTTGAAAACCGTTTGTCCGCAAGGGCGCGTGGGTTCGAATCCCACCCTCTCCGTTATAATTATATAATTAATATAAATGCTTAATGTAAATTAGGCGCTGTGGAGAAGTACCCAAGCGGCTGAAGGGGCTCCCCTGGAAAGGGAGTAGATCGTTAATAGCGGTGCGTGGGTTCAAATCCCACCTTCTCCGTTTTTGCGCAGCCTGATCTTTGGAAACCGCAGAGGAAATCCTGAGATGGAAGGATGCAAAAGAAAAATAAAAAAGTTAAAAAGTTGTTGACAAGAAGCAAAACATGTGATATTATATCAGAGTTGCGCTTCAAAAGAGCAACAACTTCATAACAGCAGCACTTTGATAACTGAACAGTGAGACAACCTTGAAAAGATTCTAAA
>JAJBTU010000035.1 GCA_020860715.1 Clostridiales bacterium
TTCCAAATTTAGAGCAGCTCGGCAATAAAAAATCATCAACTTCACGGATTCAGGACATATTAAAAGCTATATGGAGGAAGAAAGCCATGCGCGTGCTTGATGCGCTTGAAGCGTCTCGTCCGGGGAAAGCCAGACAGACGCGGCACAATCCATTGACAACGGTCTGGGGGGAGCATTTGGATCCGGAGCATATTCTGCAGGAATATCCGCGTCCTCAGCTTCGCAGGAAGACCTGGATCTGTCTCAACGGCACATGGCAGTACGCGATTACGAGAAGCGGAAGCCGTCCCAGGCACGCGGAGGGAGACATTCTGGTACCGTTCTCCCCTGAGACCCGTGCTTCCGGTGTGAACCGGCGCTTAAAGCCCGGAGAATATCTCTGGTATCAGCGAAGCGTGAATTTGCCGGTGCTGCCGGACGGGCAGCGTCTGCTCCTGCATTTCGGCGCGGTGGATCAGAGCTGCACGGTGTGGTGGAACGGCCGTCTGGTCGGCAGGAACGAGAGCGGATATCTGCCGTTTTCTTTTGACGTGACAGAAGAGGCCAGACAGGGCAAAATATGCTCCGTGTCCGTGTGCGGGATGACACGGAAGGGAGCCGCCGCAGCCGCGGCAAGCAGTCTTCTTCCCCCGGCGGGATGTACTACACGGCGCAGAGCGGGATCTGGCAGACCGTCTGGATGGAATGGGTGCCGGAGAATTACATCAGGCAGCTTAAGATCACACCCGATTTTGATGCGCGTATGGTCGGGCTTGAGATAACGATGACCCGGCCGGTGGATCTGGAGATCCGGCTGCGCTGGAAAGAGGATTTTTATACGCATCGCGTGAGGGCGAGAGAGTTTGAACAGGGAAGCGGCCGGTGCCCGGCAAAACTGCACCTCCCCGGTTTCTGTCCGTGGACTCCGGAAAAGCCGTTTCTCTATGAATTGCAGATCCGGGCAGGCGAGGATTTGGTTGAGAGTTATTTTGCCATGCGCAAGTTTTCGGTCGGGATGGATGAGAACCGTCGTCCCAGACTTTTTTTGAACAACGAGCCTTATTTTTTCGACGGAGTGCTGGATCAGGGCTACTGGCCGGAAAGTCTGTACACACCGCCCTCGGATGAGGCGATGCAAACGGATATCCGTAACATGAAAACTCTGGGCTTTAACACCATCCGCAAGCATTTAAAGATCGAGCCGCTGCGCTGGTATTATCATTGCGACCGGATCGGCATGGTGGTGTGGCAGGATATGGTGAACGGCGGAGGCAAAAATCACACGTTTCTGACGGTCTATCTTCCGACTGTGTTTCCGCCTGCGGCGGATCGGATTCCGGACGACCGGCCTTTTGCTTACCGGCTGTTCGGAAGAAAGAACTTCATGGACCGTCTTCAGTGGGAAAACGAATGTGAAAGGACCGTGGAACTGCTTTACAATTGTCCCTGTATTGGCCTGTGGACGATTTTTAATGAAGGCTGGGGACAGTTTGACGCGCTTCGTCTGGAACGGCAGATCCGGCAGCTGGATCCGACCCGGCTGATCGATCACGCAAGCGGCTGGTTTGATCAGGGAGGCGGCGATATTAAGAGCGTGCACAATTATTTTCGTCCATTGAAAGTGAAAAATGACCGGCGGCCGTTTGTCATATCTGAGTATGGCGGCTGTTCGTACCCGGTGCCGGGGCATTCGTACAGCGATGTGCCTTACGGCTATCACCGCTGTGATACACCGGAAGCGTTTTCCGGGAAGCTGCAGGATCTGCGGCAGACGATCCTGACTCTCCGGGAGAAGGGGCTTTCCGGCGCAGTCTACACACAGCTCTCCGATGTTGAGGAAGAGACCAACGGGCTGTATACCTGGGACCGGAAGGTCAATAAGGCAGGAAATGCTTTTTAAAAGCAGGAAAACAGCAATAATTTGCTTGTGAATCCAGATTGCAGGTAGTAAAATAAAGGCAGTGATTTTATGAAAAAAATGTTGCTTTTGTACAATCCAAAATCCGGGACCGGTCAGATCCGGTTCAGCCTGTCAAAGATTATTGAACGGTTTTCGGCGGCGGATTATGATGTCACGGTCTATCCGACCAAAGCGCCGGGAGATGCCACGGACACTGTGCGTGCGCGTGCGGCCGATTATGACATGATTGTCTGCAGCGGCGGGGACGGGACGCTTGATGAGGTGGTGACCGGCCTGATGGAAAGCGGCGTGGAGCGCACGGTGGGCTACATTCCGTCCGGCAGTACGAATGATTTTGCCGGAAGCATCGGGATACCGAAACACGCGGAGCGGGCGGCGGACACAGTCGTAGACGGGGAAGCGTTTCAGTGTGACATCGGACGTTTCAACGGAAAGGATTATTTTGTCTATGTGGCTGCGTTCGGTATCCTGACCGACGTCTCTTACCAGACAAAACAGGAGCTGAAAAACCTGCTCGGCCACGCGGCTTACATCATTGAGGGAGTGAAGCGTCTGGGAAGCTGGCGCTCCTATTCGCTGGAGGTTGAGAGCGACGCTTTTTCCGGAAGCGGGGATTTTATTTACGGAATGGCTTCGAATGCCAATTCCATAGGCGGTTTTAAAGGCCTGCCCGGGAAAGACATTGAGCTGGACGACGGGCTGTTCGAGGTTATGCTCGTGCGCACACCGCTGAACCTGCAGGACTGGCAGAGGACGATCAACGCGCTTCTGATGAATGAAAAAAGCAATGACAATGTCATCCGTTTTAAGACGCATCGTCTTGTGATCCGTTCCAGGGAGCCGGTTGCGTGGACGCGGGATGGTGAGGACGGCGGCGAGCATACCTGCGTGGAGCTGGAAAATATGCCGCGGGTGCTTACTATCATGGCAGGCGGAGGCATTGAGGCAGCGGAGCAGGTTGCGAAGACTGAGCCCGACACCGCGGAAGCTGCGGAAGTGGCTGCGTCCGACGATACGGAGACTGCGGATGCGGCTGCGTCCGGCGATACGGAAGCTGCGGATATGACTGTGTCTGGCGGTGCGGAGACTGCGGATGCGGCTTTGCCTGAGAGCGCAAAGAAGGACGAAAGCAATGGTTCTGTAAGTGCTGCGCGTCCGCACGCGGACTTTCTCGCGATGCTGATGGCGACCACCACGATGCAGGAACTGGTGAAAGCGCTTACCGAGATTACGGATGGGATGATCAATCCGATGTAAGTACAATCGCGGCAGATTGGAACTGCTGCACAATATTAAGATCAGGGGGGGAACACAATGCTGTACATAGGTGTGGATCTTGGCACATCAGCGGTAAAACTGCTGCTGATGGAAGGAGACGGGACGATTCAGAAAATTGTATCCAGAGAATATCCGCTGTATTTTCCGAATCCGGGCTGGTCGGAGCAGAATCCGAAGGACTGGTATGAGCAGACGATGGAGGGTTTAAAAGAACTTCTCGCGGACTGCGACCGCAGCCGGGTGGCCGGCATCAGCTTTGGCGGACAGATGCACGGACTGGTGATTCTGGATCGGGACGATCAGGTCATTCGTCCCGCGATTCTCTGGAATGACGGGAGAACGCAGGAGGAATGTGATTATCTGAACAATGTGATTGGAAAGGAAACCCTTTCCTCTTACACGGCAAACATCGCGTTTGCCGGATTTACGGCGCCGAAGCTGCTCTGGGTACAAAAACATGAGCCGGAGAACTTCAGCCGGATCGAGAAGATCATGCTTCCGAAGGATTATCTTGCATACCGTCTTTCGGGTGTGCACTGCACGGATGTTTCTGACGCGTCCGGCATGCTGCTTTTCGATGTGAAGAACCGCTGCTGGTCGAAGGAGATGCTCGATATCTGCGGCGTGCGCGAAGAGCAGATGGCGAAGATTTTTGAGAGCTATGAGGTGGTCGGTACACTGCTTCCGGAAGTTGCGGCTCAGCTTGGACTTTCGGAGACGGTAAAGGTCATCGCGGGCGCGGGAGACAACGCGGCTGCCGCGGTTGGCACCGGAACGGTCGGCGACGGGGGATGCAACATCTCACTCGGGACGAGCGGCACCATTTTTATTTCTTCGGAAAAGTTCGGCGTGGACAAATACAACGCCCTGCACGCGTTTGCCCATGCGGACGGCCATTATCACCTGATGGGCTGCATGCTCAGCGCGGCGTCCTGCAACAAATGGTGGATGGATGAGATCATCGGCACAAAGGATTACGCGGCGGAGCAGGCACAGATCACGAAGCTGGGGGAGAATCACGTATTCTATCTGCCCTATCTGATGGGAGAGCGGTCCCCGCACAACAACCCGAATGCCCGCGCGACCTTCATCGGGATGACGATGGATACAACGCGTGCGGATATGACGCAGGCGGTTCTGGAGGGCGTTGCGTTTGCTCTCCGTGATTCGCTGGAGGTGGCGAAATCCCTCGGCATTCAGATCGAGCGGACCAAGATTTGCGGCGGCGGTGCAAAGAGCCCGCTCTGGAAAAAGATCATTGCGAATGTTCTGAATCTGAAGGTGGATGTGATCGAGAGCGAGGAAGGACCGGGACTTGGCGGCGCTATGCTGGCGGCTGTGGGCTGCGGCGAGTATGCGTCTGTCGAGGAGGCGGCCACAAAAATTGTCCGTGTGATCGATACGATCGAGCCGGACGGGCAGCTTGCGGCGAAATATGACGCGCGCTATCAGCAGTTTAAGCAGATCTATCCGACCTGCAGGCCGCTGTTTGACATCATAAGCTGAGAATATGCGCTTTCCGGCGCCGGATGCTCCTGCCAGGACTGCCGCGCGCCATGTATTTCCGGCATCAATGAAAGGATTTAATATTGCCCGGACGCGAGACTTCGCGTTCAGGGCTTAAAAAAGAAGGAGGACACACAAATGCAAAACATTCCCAAAGTAAAGGTCGGTATCGTTGCGGTGAGCCGCGACTGCTTCCCGGAATCCCTCTCCGTGAACCGGAGAAAAGCGCTTGTAGAGGCCTACAAGGCGAAATACGACGCTGCAGATATCTATGAATGCCCGGTCTGTATCGTAGAGAGTGAGATCCATATGGTGCAGGCACTTGAGGATGTCAAGGCGGCCGGCTGCGACGCGCTTGTCGTATATCTTGGCAACTTTGGCCCGGAGATTTCCGAGACACTGCTTGCAAAGCATTTTGACGGCCCGACCATGTTCGTGGCGGCAGCGGAGGAGACAGGCAAGGATCTGATCCAGGGCCGCGGCGACGCGTACTGCGGCATGCTGAATGCCAGCTACAACTTAAGACTCCGCAATATCCGCGCTTACATACCGGAGTATCCGGTCGGCACCGCGGAAGAGTGCGCAGACATGATTCATGAGTTCCTGCCGATCGCGCGTGCGGTGGTGGGACTGCAGAACCTCAAGATCATCACCTTTGGACCGCGTCCGCTGAATTTCCTGGCGTGCAACGCACCGATCAAGCAGCTGTACAACATCGGCGTGGAGATCGAGGAGAACTCCGAGCTGGATCTGTTCGAAGCATTCAATAAGCATGAAGGCGATGCGCGTATTCCGGATGTGGTAAAGGATATGGAGGCGGAGCTCGGTGAAGGAAATCAGAAGCCGGAGATTCTTTCCAAACTGGCACAGTATGAGCTGACTCTGCTTGACTGGGTAGAGGCGCATAAGGGCTATCGCAAATATGTGGCGATCGCGGGCAAGTGCTGGCCGGCATTCCAGACACAGTTCGGGTTTGTACCGTGCTATGTGAACAGCCGTCTGACCGGCAGAGGCATCCCGGTGTCCTGCGAGGTGGATATCTACGGCGCACTGAGCGAGTTCATCGGCACCTGCGTCAGCGACGATATCGTTACCCTGCTGGATATCAACAACACCGTTCCGAGGGATATTTACGAGGAAGACATCAAGGGCAAATTCAACTATACGCAGAAGGATACGTTCATGGGCTTCCACTGCGGCAATACCTGCTCGAAGAAGCTGACCTCCTGCTCAATGAAGTATCAGATGATTATGGCAAGAAGCCTTCCGGTCGAGGTGACAAACGGCACGCTCGAGGGAGACATCATCCCGGGCGACATCACGTTCTTCCGTCTGCAGAGCACATCGGACAACATCCTGCGTGCGTATGTGGCACAGGGCGAAGTGCTTCCGGTAGCGACCCGTTCCTTCGGCGGCGTTGGTATTTTCGCAATTCCGGAGATGGGACGCTTCTATCGCCATGTGCTGATCGAGAAGAATTATCCGCATCATGGCGCAGTGGCGTTCGGACACTACGGCAAAGCTCTTTACGAGGTATTCAAACTCATCGGCGTGTGCCCGGATGAGATCAACTACAATCAGCCGGCAAGTCTGCCGTACCGCACGGAGAATCCGTTCGCGTAAGACGGCAGAATCAGGAGAAGGAGAACCTCAAAATGGAAAAGAAAATTTTTGGAACACTTGCGGATGGAACCGAAGCCACTTTGTATACATTCTCAAATGGCAGCGGCGCATCCATGAGTGTGACGAATCTGGGCGCGACTCTGGTGAGCCTGCTTGTGCCGGACCGGGACGGGAATCCGGTTGATGTGGTGCTCGGTTATGACACGCCGCAGGAATATGTGGACGGAAGCTGCTATTTTGGAGCGGTGATTGCTCCGAGCGGCAACCGCATTGACAAGGGGCGTTTTACCATCGGAGATAAGACGTATCAGCTTCCGATCAATGACAATGAGAACAACCTGCACAGCGGCCCGCACGGTGCCGATGAGAAGATCTGGGAAACAGCGGCGGTGGATGAGGAGAAAAACAGCATTTCGTTCCGCCTGCTGATTCCGGACGGCACCAACGGCTTTCCGGGGAATCTGGATACGACGGTGACATATACGCTGACGGATGACAATGCGGTTGAACTGCACTATGAGGCGGTTTCTGATCAGGATACGATCGCGAACATGACCAATCATACGTATTTCAATCTGGCCGGCCATGCGTCAGGTTCGATCGAGGATCAGACTCTGATGCTTGTCGCGGATGGCTATACGCCGGTGATCGATTTTCAGGCGATTCCAACCGGGGAGGTGGCTCCGGTTGTGGGGACTCCGATGGATTTCCTCACCAGCAAGAAAATCGGGCTGGATATCGGTGCGGATTTTGAACAGCTTAAATTCGTTGGCGGTTTTGACCACAATTATGTCCTTCCGGATAACGGCGGCAAAGTGCAGAAGATCGCGGAGGCTTACAGCGAAGAGAGCGGCATTTGCATGGAAGCGTTCACAGACTGCTGCTGCGTGCAGTTCTACGCGGGCAATGCCATCGGGGAGCAGACGGGAAAGAACGGCGTGATCTACCGCAAACGTCAGGGATTCTGCCTGGAGTCACAGTTTGCGCCGAATGCGATAAATGAGCCGGAATTTCGCTCACCGATACTGAAGGCCGGAGAAAAATACGATACCCGGACCAGCTACCGGTTCTCTGTGAAAGACTGAGAAGTGTGCAGCCCCTGCGCTTATCGGGCAGGGCTTATTGGAAAATAACACGGGAAACGCCTGCGCGTGTTTGAGCGCAGGCGTTTTTTCAGTTAAAAAGAACTTGTTTTTTTCTTTCGACCTGTCTATACTCTTAACAGGTTATTCCCGGATAAACAGCCATCCGCTGTCGGAGACTGGGAAACAGGATGATCCGGTATGAAAGGGAGGAGTTTTTCACCATGGTTTACGTATTGCTGTCTATGTCTGTTGCGATTCTCGCGGGTCTTTTGATGACCCGTGTGTTAAAGCCGCTGAAGCTGCCGTCGGTGACGGCGTATCTGGTGGCGGGCGTCCTGATTGGACCATACTGTCTGGGGCGTGTGGATATTACGGGCCTTGGGTTTACTACGATGGAGAGCGTAGAGGATCTGGGCCTTGTTTCGGACGTGGCGCTGGGATTTATCGCCTTTGCGATCGGCAATGAATTTCGCCTGTCACAGCTCAAAAAGACGGGGCGCCAGGCGGCGGTGATCGGTGTGGTGCAGGCGTTGACGGCGACCCTTTTTGTTGACGTGGCTCTGCTGACAGTCAGTGTGCTGTCGGGCGGAAAGCTGACGGCTGCGCAGGCGATCACACTGGGCGCGATCGCGACCGCTACCGCTCCGGCGGCGACGCTGATGGTCGTGCGCCAGTACAAGGCAAAAGGTCCTCTGGTAGATTTGCTTCTGCCCATTGTGGCGCTGGATGATGCGGTGGGACTGGTGGTGTTTGCCGTCAGCTTCGGCGTTGCGCGGGCGATGGTGAGCGGTTCCTTTGATCTGGTTTCGATTCTGGTAAATCCGCTGCTGGAGATCATTCTTTCTCTGGCGCTCGGCGCACTGATGGGCTGGCTGCTCACGCAGCTGGAAAAGCTGTTCAACTCGAACACGAACCGTCTGAATATGTCGATCGCTTTTGTATTTCTGACCACAGCGCTCTCCATGCTGGAGTTTACGGTCGGCCCGGTGACGATCGGATTTTCTTCTCTGCTGGTGTGTATGATGCTTGGCACGGTATTCTGCAATCTCTGCCCGCTTTCTGAGGAGATCATGAAAAAAACAGACAGCTGGACCAGTCCGCTGTTCGCCGCGTTCTTCGTTATTTCCGGCGCGCAGCTGGAGCTGGGCGTCTTCCGGAACGGACTGATCGTTCTGATCGGCCTGATTTATATCTTAACGCGCTCCGCCGGAAAATACATCGGCACGTATCTTTCCTCAAAAGCGGTGGGCTGCAATGAGACGATCAGCAGGTACCTCGGAATCACGCTTCTTCCGCAGGCCGGGGTGGCGCTGGGAATGTGCGTGACTGCGCAGCAGCTGGGGGAGCAGGGCGACCTGATCCGCAATATTACGCTTTTTGCCATCCTGATCTATGAACTGGTCGGTCCGATGCTGACGAAGATGTCACTGAAGAAGGCGGGCGAGATTCAGCCGATGAGCGACGAAGTGAAGAACCGCCGCCAAATCAATCTGGAAAAGGTAAAGAATAACGGAAAAGGCAGTATCAGATAAAAAGGAGGATGCAGACGGGCGCATGCACGACTATCATTGCTATAAGGAAGAGATCGATTCTTACATTGACGGGAAAAAAGAGGAAATGCTCGAAGACCTGAAGACGCTGGTGCGGATCAACAGCCGGAAAGGCCAGGCTCTGGAAGGCAAGCCGTTTGGGGAAGGCCCTGCGGCGGCTCTGTCTGCCGCGCAGGAACTGATGGAGCGCTGCGGGCTTTCGGTGAAAAATTATGAGAATTACGTGGTGACCGGAGATCTGAAAGCAAACGTTCCTGATAATGAAATGCCGACGGCCGGCAATGCCACTTCTTCGAATGCGGCCGGATTACCCGAGGATACTTCCGGCGCGGCCATGGACCGGAAGGGCCTTGATATTCTGGCGCATCTGGATGTGGTTCCGGTGACGGAAGACTGGACAGTGACGCGGCCGTTCGAGCCGAAGATTGTGGACGGAAGGATCTACGGACGCGGCACGGCTGACGACAAAGGACCGGCGATCGCGGCTCTGTATGCGCTGCGCGCCATTCACGATCTGGGGATTCCGATGAAAAAGGGCGTGCGTCTTTTGCTTGGCTCTGACGAAGAGTGCGGTTCCGGCGATCTGGCGTATTACTACGGGATCGAGCAGGAAGCCCCGTATACGTTTACGCCGGATGCGGATTTTCCGGTGATCAATATCGAAAAAGGACGTCTTGAAGGCACTTTTTGCGCGGAGTTTGCGGATGAACCGCGGCAGGAGACCTTGCCGCGTGTCCTGCGTTTGAAGAGCGGCGACAAGGCGAATGTGGTGCCGGGACGGGCGGTTCTTGTTCTGGAAGGCCTTTCTGAAGATGTGGTGCGGGCCGCTGCGGATGCCGCGGCGAAGGAGACCGGTGTTGTCTTTGAAATTACAAAGCTGTGTGACGGGACGCTGCGAAATGAGAACAATCCGGGCGGCGAATGGGAACGTGATGGCGCAGCATCAGACGGGCTGCCCCAAAAAGGACGGCTGCAAATCGATGTGCGCGGACAGGCGGCTCATGCCTCGACTCCGCAGGAAGGGAAAAATGCGCTGACCGCCGCACTGCGGCTGGTGGCGAAGCTGGCGGGAACGCCGGATACGGCTCTGAGCAAAACGGCCGGTTTGGACGCGCTTCTTGCCCTTGACCGCCTTTTCCCGTATGAGGACACCTGCGGCAGGGCGCTCGGCGTTTATCGGGAGGAGGAGCAGTCCGGTGCGCTGACACTGTGCTTCAGCGTTCTGGATTATACGCCGGAACACATGACGGGAACCTTTGACGCGCGCCTGCCGATCGGCAGCACTGTCGAGAATACAAAACGGCCGATCATGGAGGCTCTGGCGCGGCACGGGATTCAGACGAAAAACGCTCCGATGACAAAGCCGCACTGCGTGCCGGGAGATTCGGAATTTGTGCAGATCCTGCTTGACAGCTATGAGCGCTATACAGGAATCAGCGGAAAACCCATTTCCACCGGGGGCGGCACCTATGTGCACGGGCTGGAACGCGGAGTCGCGTTCGGCTGCATGACGCCGGATGTGGACAATCATATGCATGGTGACGATGAGTTTATGGTGATCGACACGCTCGTGATGAGCGCGAAAATTTTTGCGGACGCAGTCGTGCGGATCTGCAATGAACTGTAAGGGGCAGAGTTTTTACTTCCGGATCTTCTTCATGACGGAAAGAATTTTATCCATTTTTTTGATTTCCTGCGGGGACTTTCCGGCTTTCAGCACGTTGATGATCGCTTCTGTCTCGGCGGAATCAAATGAAATCGGTCCGGAGGCGGGAGCGCCTGACGTGCCTTCGGCGGGACTGCGGCTGTCCGAAACGTCTCCGGAAGCTGCGCCCGCCTCTCCCTTTGAAAGTGCCATCAGAAATGGCATCAGTTCGCTTTTATCTTTCTTCTGCGCCTGTTCGGCAAGGGAGGCAAGCATCTGCAGCTTTGCGGGGTCAATACCGCTGAGCGCGGGGTTATTCATCCAGCTGTTGTTATTATTGTCGGCCATAGAGAGACTCCTTTCTGAGAAAACCTGCCGTCTGGGACGGCATATTCGAATATCATTCCTTTTCTAAAGAACTGTCTGGCCCGGAAGGCGCCTGATGGAAATCGCAGTCACTGCTTTCGCCGGAGGCCTCATCTTGCACCATTACGGAAAAAAGTTCGACCATGCTCATCATTTGCAGGGCCTGATCAATCATCTGCTGTTCTTCTCCCTCACAGTAGCAGCGCATATCGGCAAGTACATCGAGAAGATCCGGAGGCTCCGCCGGCTCAGATGCTTCCGGCGGAGGGGCTTCGGATGCATCGCCGGGATACCTGCCCGGAATATTGCAGGATGTCTCATCCGCCATCTTGCCGGCAGAATTTTTGCCGGTATGGATATTTGCGGGAGGGTTGTTGTAGAAACGTATTACATTCTGCACCTCTATCAGCTTGATCAGGATGGAAAAGCGCTTTTGGTTCGGGGCGGGCAGATGAGGGATGACAGCTTTGATCAGCTGCAGATGATTCTGGTTGGAAATCCGGTCCAGCTCGGTTTGCATATGGATTCCCCCTGCCCGGAAAAACAGTCGTTTCTTCATTCTATGATTGCCCGGTGAAAAAAATACCGCCGGGGAATGTATGCCGTTTTGCATGCCAAATATTCTGTTGACTTTTCATCCGGCACTCTTTATACTGGCGGTGTAGCGTAAAAGGTGGCTGCCGGGGAGCCATATCCCTGACCTGCGCACGACTGTGAATTTATTATGACACCATATGTGAGCCTCTGCGTAAGCCGGGCGACAGCCGCGTCTGTTTTTGATCAGGAGGAATCTTATGGAAAACATGAAAAAGTATCTTGCTGAAGTGATCGGTACATTTGTTCTTGTCACATTTGGCTGCGGAACGGCGGTCGCCGTAGGCTGCTCAAGCGAAGCGGGAAGCGGTTATCTGTTGACAGCCCTGGCATTTGGCCTGGTGATTGTCGCGATGGCGTACAGCATCGGAAACATTTCCGGCTGCCATATCAATCCTGCAGTTTCCCTTGCAATGCTGATCAGAGGCCAGCTGAACGTCACGGATTTTATCGGTTATGTGGTTTCCCAGCTGATCGGCTCCGCGCTCGGCTGCGTAGTCCTTGGCATCGTCTTTGGATTTGACTGTGGCTTTGGCGCGAACCAGATCCAGGCCGGCTGGACGAACGGTTCGGTTCCGGCTGCACTGCTGGTGGAGATTGTACTGACATTTGTATTTGTGATTGCGATTATCGGTGTGACAAGTAAAACAGAAAATACGGCAGTATCCGGTCTTGTGATCGGTCTGACGCTGACACTTGTACATATTCTCGGAATCGCTCTTACCGGTACTTCCGTGAACCCGGCGAGAAGCCTGATGCCGGCGCTCTTTGCCGGAGGAACGGCTCTGGCGCAGGTGTGGATTTTTATTGTGGGTCCGCTGGTCGGCGGCGCGCTTGCGGCAGTTGTGTATGGAGCTCTTGAGAAATAAGGAAAAGACGGTTCAGAGAGAACCATACCTGAATGATTTACAGTTTTCGCATACATCAGCAGTATCAGGAAGGATAATGAAGGCGGAGGGCATAAGGCTCTTCGCCTTTTAAAGAGAACAGGATCAAAAACTTCGGCTCAAATTGGCATAGAATGAAGAAAAAAAGACCAGATTCCTTTGGCATTCCTTGTCATGGAAAGAAAAATGGAAAAAATTTAAAAAAGTGGTTGACAAAATAAAAAGCGAGTGTTAGTATAGTCGATGCCGCTGATGAAAAAGGCGGCAAAAAATAACAGCAGCACTTTGATAACTGAACAGTGAGACAACCTTGAAAAGATTCTAAAAAAGTTCCGGTCCGTGTATAAAACTGTACAGAGGATCGGGGACCTAAGAGTTAAATTTAAGGAACAAAACCTTAAAACAGTAAAAAGGGAAAGATAGCCAGAAAGTTATCTGACCCGGAATCAAACATTTATTCAGAGAGTTTGATCCTGGCTCAGGATGAACGCTGGCGGCGTGCTTAACACATGCA
>JAJBTU010000020.1 GCA_020860715.1 Clostridiales bacterium
TCTATCGAGCCTCTTTTTTTCGGCTCATTTTTTCATAAGCTACTTGACACTACCATAAATAACCCCGGAACATTTAATTTGATGTCCGACGCTTCTGTTTCCACGCTTGTATTTCCGCACTTTAACAATTCGCTCTTAAGCCTCAGCTTCCCCGTGTGACTGTCATGTACTACAAACTCCGCTTGGTGCCCGCGAATATATGTCGCTGCCTCACGAGAGAAGCCGTTCCTCTGTAACAGAATTGTCAAAGGGTTTGTAGTTCCAAATTCCACATACTCATACCAATTATTGTCGAATTCTTTCACATCGTGAATCCGCTTATACTCGTTTGAAAATCGCAGAAAGTAGTTGGATATGCTAAACAATATAATGTTTTCTATTACTTCCAACGTATCCGCAAAAACTACATTACGATGTTCTTTCGAATTATCGTTATATGTGGTTGGCGGTTGGTATGCCGATACCCTGAAATCTTGAGGGTGGTCTCGTTTGTACTCGATAGCCCTTTTCATAATATAACTCAGACCGACACCTTCCATCCATTCACAAAGAATTACAGCATACCACTTTCGGAGAGACTCTTTGCCAAGTGATGATTTCTCATAAGTACCCCATTCGAAGATATCGGCTAACTTGTTCAAGAACTCCAGAACAGTGCTATATTGAAATCTACCATTTGGACACGGCGGGTATTCTAATCCATTTTGGATGGCAATAATCAATCGTTTCGTCTGGTCAACAGATGTATTGATGTCATCATCTGGCAATGTGGGTGAGTCCTTAAACTTTTCCCTAATGCCATCTTCATCTTCGGGTGAGAGGAAATCTGAAAATTCCCGACGAACGAGACTGTTTCTGTCCTCCATTATATCCCGCAGAAGAATCAAACCAAATTTCCGCATCATAACATAGGATTCTTCAGATTGTAAGTCTTCTCCATTTGCATTTACTCTTTGCGGAATAACGGAACTCCCGCTTTTCAGAATATCGACAACATACTGTTTTTCAACTTTCTTCAAAACCTTTGGATTAGTTGCAATAGAAAGATCCTGTTCTGGTACAGGAGTCTGAAGCATTGCTACATAATCCTCTGGTGTTGCTGTTTTCTCTTCTGAGACAAAAAACACATTTCCATAGAGATTATAGCTGATTCTCCCAACTCGACCTATCAAATTGCGGAAATCAACCGGACTCATTTCACTCCGAAAAATCTTATTGTCCGTAATAAACAAATTGTCAGCCGGAAGATTGACTCCTTCGAGCAGTGTGCTGGTACAAAACATAATGGTGATTTTTCCCGCCTGAAAGAGAGTCTCTATTCGTGTTCGAATTGAAGCTGGCAAATATCCTATATGATAAGCTACACCTTTTTTAATCATATCTGCCAGATAATAATCTCCATGTACTTCCTGGGTAATATCCTTTGATAAAGCATCCAGTTCACGGTCATGTTTTTCCTGAATACCAGGAGAGCTGACATAATCCCTTGCTGCAGCAATTGCTTTAGCTCGCCCATTATAATATACTATCGTCTGCGTCCTTTTCTCAGGCGGCAAGCGGAGGTTCTTGGCTTCAAACAAAAGCAATATGTCTTTTAATCGTGTTCCGGCGACTTTTATGTCGGCTACTTTTATGACTTTTCCGGTTTTCTCGTTATATATACCAATCTTTCTCCCTTGTAAATCCATTAGAAATTTCACCTGGATAACAGGAGAATATGTTGATGCAAGTTTGCTTTCATCACCGGTTTCAATCACTTCATTCATCAACCGCAAATACACCTGCGGATTGGGAATATTGGGTGATGCAAAAATAAAGTGAGGTCGTTGCGGCCTATTTAAAAGCATATCAACTACCTTATAATAAAATGGGCCTCGACTGTTTTTACCAGAAAGTTTATGTGCCTCATCCAAAAACAAATAATCAATCTGCAAATCAGGGTTGCTGATAAGCAAATACAGCAAACGCTCCGGAGTAAGGACAAGGACAAAATTATGCTGCTCCTCCAGCGCTATATCACTGGCTGCTGTCACAACTCTATAGTTGCATTTATCTAAGTTGTCACCAAGGTCATTAATAACGCTGCGTCGCACTTCGTTAATCAATGCTTTTGTTGGCACAATCAAAGCATAATTTTTCTTCGCACCCTGCAATACCACCTCGTCTTTTATGAACATGCGCATAATAAACGATTTCCCCATTGATGTCGGACCCGAATAGCTGAAGCACGGATCAGACAAGTGGTCATACGCTTCTTTTTGAGCATTAAAGAATTTCTTCTCCGTGTCTGCTGGAATCGTCAAATAGTCACTACGGTATTGCGCAAATATTCTCTCAAATGTTGTAATATCCTTATAGTCAGCATTGATTTGCTTTAAGCCTTGATGATTACCTGCACTCGAAAAAACAGAACCGGCGTAGAATCTAACCAATGAATTATTGGGATATAACTCATTAAGCAATATTACAATTTCCTGCGCCCACATTTTATGATTTACGCTATGCTCTGGGTGGGTTGACTTTGAAAGAATATCTGCAAACCGCAGAGCATCCATCAAATCAAATTCCTTCGGAGACTTGTTTCCTTCAAGCTGAAACAGTTTCAAAGCATAGTTGTATAGTATCTTTTCATAGATAGCATTCAAGTATGTGTTATCTTCAATGTCGGCAAAGAGAGCGTCGCCGATGGTTCTATTCTCACTCATGGCAAATCAACATCTCCTTCCAATACCGCTTCCATGACAGTTTTCTTATCTGCTTCAGCATCCTGAAACGGCAGCACATATATGTAAAACGAATGCATACCCAGTCCAAAATCTTGAATCTTTTGAAGTATGTAGGGAATACACCTTTTGATATCAGCCTGCATTTTTTCTTCAGCTATAGATTCATAGTCGGCAACCGGATAATCGGCACCAAGTCCGAGAGGATATCCGAGAAATACACCATAGGAAGTGTTCATAGGTATCTTCTTTGTATCTTTGTCTGGAGTAGGCAGCACCAGATTTTTTACAAATTCTATGTCATCCTCAGATGCCACAACATCAAGGCTCACCTGATGAATTAGGTTGATTTCCTGACCTTCATTATTCTCTGTTCTCTGTATTCTTTCGAACGCTCCGTCGATAGCATATCCCAGATCGCCAACGATATTTGACGCTCCAAATACCAATTGATGATATGGCAATCCAGTTATACCTCGCGGCAGGAGATGGATGCCATCGCAAGTGCTGGCGTATTGTTTCCCATTAGTGTCCAGTTCGATGCGGCTCATAAGTTTAGGAGCGTTAAGTTTTTCCTCCAGAAAAAGATAATTCAAAACTTCTCCCAGTTCAGCTCCGCTACCCGAAACATCTGCGCCGCCATTCTTCTTCAATACACGTAAGGCTTGCGAAATTACTGCATCACGGTTACCGGCCTGTTCAAATTTCTCTATCTTTGCTCTTGAGAAAACATAGTCCCCAATGCAAAGGTATGTAAATCTCTTTAAATCATCGGTAGTAATTTTATTGTTTCTAATGTTGAGGTGAAAAAGGCGCAGTTCTCCCTCGGTAGTCCAAGCAACTTGTTCAGGCTGCTCAATTTCCTGAAAAACCGAATCGAAATCACCATGCGTTAATGTCTTTGACAATGTTTCTTTCATCCTGCGCCACCTCAAATCTGCTATTTCTTATCTTTCTTCGTCCCGTATGGTACAGTATCCTCCGCAACCATTAGCAATTCGTCCTGTGGAAATTCGTATACGGTAGTCTTATGGTCACTGCTTTCTCCCGGCATCACATATGGCTTTCCTTCTGGGTTGTACGTCAGATTGAATACCAAATCGGAGAGCCACTTCTTGAAGGAAGGGTTATCCTGGAATTGTTTGAACAACTCCATGTTGTCTGCCATGATGGAAAAGATGACTTGTTGCAAAGCCCGTTCGCTTTCTGTACGCGCCTCTTGCTCATCGGAATTTCTCATGGCGTTCTGGTACTTTTTGTCTTTGGAGACCATTTCCGGGATGGCAAGAATTTGCCGTTGGACATTATCAGCATCATTCCAATTGATATTTCCAAACATATCATTGAAGTCCATGATTATCTTAGAAAGCAAATCCATCTCCGGCTCAACGATATGTCCAACCTTGCCTGCCGGTACCGGTGCAATTTCAGCATCGGTGTCTTCCAGCTTAATAGAGATAGCTTCCTGTGCCTCATTGCGATAGCTATTCAAATCTATTGTAGAAAGAATGCCCTCTGACAAATCATCACCACGAGGTGAAGGCAATTTCGGAATCAACAGATTCAAGAAGATAGACAGCTTTTCCCATTCAACATTTCCATAGGGCAGAATTGAGCCAAGGAAGCCATATGTACGCACAAACGACTTCGCCGCGCTCTTAAACTTAATCTGGTCATCCAGCTCCAGCTGTTTATATACCGCTGTGCAAGCGTCAAGGATCGGGTCAAGGCGGTCACGTTCCGCACCACTCAGGAATAAGTCCACCAGTTTCTCAATATCGTTATCATCGTATACCTGATAGCTTTCCATAAGCGTAATCAGGTCATATAGTTTATTAGGGTCGGTTTCACCGGATAGTATCGTCGTCCGATAGAACTTTGAAAACGCCTCTTCAATTACCGATGTTTTATTTGCAAAATCCAGCACATAGACCTCATCCTTACCAGGGCAAGCCCTGTTCAATCGAGAAAGCGTCTGCACGGCAGCAATGTCGTAAAGCGGTTTATCTACATACATTGTCTGCAAAAGCGGCTCGTCAAAGCCCGTCTGAAACATATCCGCAACTATCAGTATCCGATATGGGTCTTTTTTGAACTCCTTCGGAATTTTAGCATCAGGAAAGCCATTCAAGGATGCTGATGTCAGCGCCGGTTCGTTTCCGTTATATTTATGATCGCCAGAAAACGCCACAATCGTCTTGTAAGGGCTGTGTCTTTCAGAGAGGCATTTATTTATGGCATAGTAATACTCAATGCACCTCGGAATGCTGGCTGTGACCACCATAGCACGAGCCATACCGTTGAGCTTCTTCTTTGCAATGACCTGCTCGTGGAAGTGCTCCACTATCATAGCAGCTTTCTTGGCAACGACCTCGGAATTTCCCTCGACAAATGCACGCAGTTTCTTCTGCGCCCGTTTCTTGTCGAACATCGGGTCATCCTCAACGGTCTTCATGATTTTGTACCAGCTGTCGATGGTGGTGTAGTTTTTCAGCACATCAAGAATGAAGCCCTCCTGGATAGCCTGCTTCATAGTATAAACATGGAACGGGCGATGCTTAATCTCACCATCTTCCTCATAAGCGACACCGAACATCTCCTCGGTCTTGTTCTTTGGAGTCGCCGTGAAAGCAAAGTAGCTGGCAGAAGATACGAGCTTGCGTCCTTCCATCATGGCATTAATTTTGTCTTCATTGTCCGCATCATCATCTGTAGCAAGACCAGAAAGTGCCAGATTCATATTTGCGGAATTGCGTCCGCTCTGACCAGAATGTGCCTCATCAATAATGATGGCGAACTTACTGTTCTTATGTTCCTGACCAATCTCCGATACGATATAAGGGAACTTCTCAATCGTCGTAATGATGATTCTCTTTCCGTCCTGTATTGCCTTCCGCAAATCACCAGAATGCTCTGCCCACGTTACAGTATTTTTCACTTGCATAAACTGTTTGATGGTGTTGCGTATCTGCTTATCCAGAATACGTCGGTCGGTTACGACAAGGACAGAGTCAATCATCGGATGTCCATCTTTTTCAAGCCCAATCAGTTGATGCGCCAGCCATGCAATGGTATTTGACTTTCCGCTGCCCGCACTATGCTGCGTAAGATATCTCTTGCCGACACCGTTCTCCTTAACATCGGCGAGAAGTTTTTCCACGCAATCTAACTGATGATAACGCGGCCATATCTGTTTAACGGTTTTCTTCTTGGTATCCTCGTCGACTTCTTCGATGACCTGTGCATAGTTTTCAATGATTCTGGACAACTTTCTCTTGGTGAGAATATCCTTCCAGAGGTAATCTGTCATAAGACCATTGGGATTCGGCGGATTTCCCGCGCCGTCGTTGTATCCCTTATTAAACGGCAAAAACCAACTATCTTTTCCAGCAAGTTTTGTACAGAACTGAATCGTAGCATCATCCACAGCGAAATGAACCATGCAGCGTTTGAAGGAAAAGAGAATGTCACGAGGATCACGGTCTTCTTTGTACTGACGTACAGCATTCTCTGTATTCTGCTTTGTAAGCTGATTTTTCAGTTCCATCGTAATAACAGGTAGGCCATTGATAAACAGGCATACATCCAGCGCCAGCTTTCCAGCATCTTGCGAGTACCGCAGCTGTCTGGTCACACTGAATATATTCTTCTCATACATAATTCTGGCCTGCTGGTTATTCTCAGTCGGTGTCAGGTAGAACATGATAAGGTCAGCCGGATAGACTTTCACGCCTTTTCGCAGCACATCAATAATACCTCTCTTGGCAATTTCTCCAGACAGGCGATTCATAAATTGGCGTTTTTTGGTGTCAGACTTGAACACACCCAGCTTCTCCATTTCCTTCGGCTGTGTATTCTGTAGGAAACGGAGTAGGCGTGTTTCGTCAACAGCATATTCCTTGTTATAATCGGCGTTGGTGCCTTCCTCGTATCCATTCTGCCCTACGAGCCACTTTACGATTAAGGATTCAAGACCGTTTTCCTTTGTGTTAGTAAAAGCCATAGCCTACACCTCCTCATCAGATACATCTTCTGATTCGTCATCACTATCTGAATCCGCATCTGAACATTCTTCCACATACTCATATTCTGGAATGTCTACTGCGCGAACATCTATTTTTCCTGTAACAGCATCTGAAATAATCCTTGCTTTTAATTCCTGAAGATTTTTAATGTTCTCACGTTCTATTTCTATGGCTTTATCGATCTGAACAAGTCTTTGCTCAATTTCCGCAAGAATACTTTTCTGTTCTTCAATATTTGGTATTCCAAGGCTAAAGTTTTTAATAAAATTAACAGATACTCGTTTCTGTCCAGCAGAACCTGTCATCACCTCTTCACCAAGTTTTCTGAAAGGTCTTGTCATGGTAATCATATATAAATATTTTGACAGGACTTTTTCAGATGGACGCAGGTTAATAAATTCTGTTGTGCCAAATCCGATATCAGTATCAAGATTATCTAAGCAAGCTCCTTTTCCATTTTCAAAGCACGGTGTAATTTTTGCCACAACTACATCGCCTTTTGCAAAAGATGAGAATCCCGTTCGCACATCAGCTATTTTTTTCTTTATTGAACAGTCAAGCTCGCCGGTTTCGGAGACATTTTCCATCGGAAGAAATGTAACCAAGTCCATGTCATCTTTCGCCTTAACGATATCCGAGATTGAGGCGTTAGCTCTGCAAATACGCTTCAATGGCAAAACATCCCACGTGGCAGGGACTTCTCCAAGCCAATAAACACCACTGTCTTTTTTATCAACACTTTTAAACCCATGTAGTATGCCTTGATCTATTGTCGCTTTGCGTAATTCCCTATAAGCAGATACTTGTTTTTTCTTGATTGAAATTAACTTGTTAATCTCCGAAACTTTCCAATCAAGATACCTTACAATCTGATCCTGTTCTTTTCTCGGAGGAACCGGAAGTATAACATTACCAAGATAATTCATCGAAATGCGCATGCGAACAGATGTAAGAACGCCCTCATCGCTTTCGTGCATCAGGATACCCTTCCCAAGTCCAATAAGGCTTCGTTGAAAAGTAACAAGTCTAAAAATGTAGTGATAGTACCAGATGTTTTCATCTGAACGTGGATAGAAAGCATAGTATACCGGGCTGATAGCCCCGTAGTATCTGGATACTCCAGCTGCTCCGGAAACCACATTCATACAGTTAACAAGTAGATCGTTCTCACGACAAATATTATATTGTGTCAAATCATCCTTCGGTTTATTTCCACCTGCACCTTCTTTTTCTGCATAAGGAACAACCCCCTGCTTAGCTGTTAGGGACAATATGAAATCAGTCTGAATAGGATTGTTTCTCTCTTTTCTCATTGCAAATACACCCTTGAGGCGTTTTATTTCCCAATGTGACGGAATCTGCTCTACCCATCTCTGAGCAATCTCGGTGTAGGAAGTATATTCTTCTTTATCCATTTATTTTTCCTCCTACAATTCGGGACAGCATCCCATCTGCTTCCTTTTCAAGGTCATTCAAAGATGTAATAATTTCATCCATACTTCTCAAATTGATAGGTCTGTAAAAATACTTATTGAAGTTAATTTCATATCCGATCTGTGTCTTCTTTTCGTCAATCCAAGCGTCTGGAGCATAAGAGAATACTTCATTCTCCATGAAACCCTCGATCCCTCCATCATAAGAAAAAGGAATGAGTTCCGTATCCCTCAAATCAACATCAGCCTCTCCCTTAACTGGTTTAGCATTGCCATCTTTAACGGTGATGAAAGGCCGAATTTTCTTCAACACTGTAGCCTTTAACTTGGTAGCTTTTGCAAATGCAGACCAATCGTCAAGTGGAGTATCAGGTGGAACAGAAGCAATCGCTTTTTTTACAGCAGCAAGCTCATCTGCTTTCTTGAAGGTATCTGCAGGAATTACGCCATCTGGATTTACCCGTAATCTCAAGGGGCGTTCAACAGTTACAGACCAATATGCGAATTCCTCATTATTGAAAATCATGCTAACTTCGCTTTCTTCCATTTCAAGGAAGATGCGCACAATCTCGTTTCTAATCTCTGCTGTAAACTCACAGTTTTTCTTTCCCATATTTCGCAGAAGAGGCGCTTTCATTTTGGAAGCATCAATCAACTGAATCTTTCCCTTTCTTCGATCCTCTTTTTTATTTGAAAGAATCCAAATGAATGTCCCAATTCCAGTATTATAAAACATATTATCCGGCAACGAGATAATTGCCTCTACCAAGTCATTTTCAATCATATACCTTCTGGCATTGCTCTCACCGCTTCCGGCATCTCCAGTGAACAGAGACGACCCGTTATGTACTTCAGCGATACGGCTTCCAAGCTCAGTATCTTTCTTCATCTTTGATATGTTGTTCAACAGAAAGAGAAGCTGCCCATCACTGGTTCTCGGAATCATCGCCATCTCTTCACCGCCCTCAAGATAGGTGTTGAAGCGGGTATCCAAAATATCTTTCTTGCCACCCATTTTCTCGGCGTCCGTTTTCCAACTCTTTCCATACGGCGGATTAGAAAGCATGAAATCAAACTGTCTTGAAGCGTGCTGATCGTCAGACAGCGTGGAGCCATACATGATATGAGAGGCTTCTTCGCCGTCTCCTTTAAGCAACATATCTGCTGTACAGATAGCGTAAGTCTCCGGGTTAATTTCCTGTCCAAAAAGATGGATTGATACATCCTTGCCACGTCTCTTGGCAAGCGTTAAAAGTCTATCCTGCGCAACAGTGAGCATCCCGCCGGTGCCACACGCTCCGTCATAGCAGGAGTAGGAGGCATCTTTTATCTGGTCAGCAATCGGCATAAACACAAGGTCTGCCATAAGTTCAACAACATCACGAGGTGTCCAGTGTTCTCCAGCTTCCTCGTTGTTTTCTTCATTGAATTTACGGATTAGTTCCTCAAAAATAGTTCCCATACCATGATTGTCAAGTCCTGGGTGCTTGAGGATAGTCTTTTCCGCATCTTTATAAATAGGATTTGGACTCAGATTAATGTCAGAAGATGTAAACTTCTCGATAACAGCACTAAGAATATCCGCATCCACCATTGTGTCTATCTGATTGCGGAACTTAAACTTGTCCAGTATCACCTGAACGTTGGGAGAAAAACCATCAAGGTATGCGATAAAATCGGCTTTCAGTGTCTGTGCCTTAGAACGGCTGGTCAAATCCTTCAGCAAAAAGGGCGAAGAATTACAGAAAGCCTGTCCTGCAGCATTGCAAAGTGCAGGCCATTGGTTATCAATCTTTGCAGCGTCAAGCTGTTTCTTCATGGCAAGCACAGCCGGTTTTGTGTCCTCCAGCATAGCATCCAGACGACGAATAACCGTCATCGGTAAAATAACATCACGATACTTACCGCGCACATACACATCGCGCAGACAGTCATCGGCGATTCCCCATATAAAACTTACAATTTGATTGTGAACCTGATTGTCCATTAAAATTTCCTCCATTTATCCGTGACATAACCAGTCACTCTATATTTTCATTCTGTATAATTCTATTTTTCAGCAATACGGACTCACTTTGAATTTCGTTCATCCTTTTCAGACGTATTGTCATCCGAAGCACCACCAGAGCGAATCCAATCATCTACTTCAGACAGTTTAAATTTCCAGAGTCTGCCGACTTTATATGCTGGCATATTTCGTTTTGCAATCCACTGCAAAATAGTGTCCCTTCCAACGCCAAGGTAGTCTTGCACTTCTTTTAATGTTACCCATTTCTCAATGGCTTGTTCTTTCACGTTATTCCCTCCATATTATCTGCGTCTGAATTTAGCATCTATTGTTACACAAAATAAAGAATCTCGATTTGGAAAGCAATTAGCTCCATCGGAGTCCTGCATTTCCCATATACATCGATATATTCCATCAAAACCGCGTCCGTCAAAAGTCGTGGCAATTTTTATGCTTTCTCCAGGAGAAACATCTGGTATGTCAATTTTATCTGGATTGGCTTCAGGTCTATCCTTAGATCCCCGCCGGTAGACCAGCTTTCGCCCCGACCACATTATTTTCCCTGCATTCACAATCGACCACGTGTGCGTCACTGTACCATGACTGTCGATTTTATAATTGCCGCTGTTATTTACATATACCTCATCACCTTGGTATAACGGTTTAAAAAGAGATGTCGAGGATTTTTGTTCATCCGGAGATGACTTAGCCATCTGGTATGACGAAATTATAATATTATCTACATCCTCCTCGTCACTATCTATAAGAGCCTTCATCTGTAGTGCCAACGCTACGGAGAGGGCTTTTTTGTTTGCTTGTTCCTTTTCTGGTACGCCAAACTTCAACAAGACATCCGAAACCTTATCATCAGCGATACAGTTCATAAAAAAGTTTTCCAGTGATTGCTGATTATCCTTTCCTCTGAGCTGTGCTTTTAAGCTATCAGTAAAGGGCTTTCGTCCAGAAAGTAACTGCTTCTTATATGTCGGAGAAATATACGGTGTTGCTCCAGCGGCAGTGAACAACTCTGTAATGAAATCCTCTTGATTCTTTATTTTGTTTTTATTGCGTGAAGAATACACGCCGCTACATAAATCACCAAGCTTCACATTCTCAACCTCCGTTCCAGCGTAACACACAAACGCCCATTAATAGTGTATCACACAAACCGGCAAAAATCAACATTGAACAGTACTTATCTTTTGATTTTAGACGTTAATCCTCATAAATCAGCAAAAACAGGAGTGTCCAAAAGAGTGTCTAAAGTGTCTTTTTATCGCTTATTCGCCCAATTTCAAGTGTCTTTTTCTGGCAGTATCATTAGTTCAGAACTTTCAGAAAGGCGGTGTACAGAGTGAAGCTATCGAAAAAAGACTGGATTATTAATATCGAAAATGCAGCGTCTGCAGCAGAAAAGAACATCGGAAAAAAATCCGTTGCTGCTGTTTTCAAAAAGTATGGCGCTCACGATGCCTACGATTTGAGTCCAGCTTATTATTCAGAAGTTTTTGATGAACTGGATTTCATGGCAAACGACAATTAAACATTCGCCCTGGGCAAGGCGTAAAACTACCTTCCCCAAAGTCAGCTCACCTTCTTCGTGGCCACGAGGTGTGTTCGCAGCTGACTGAAGGGAGAACTTAAGATAGAGTGCCAGCTTGCGAACGGCTGGTCACCGAAATGAAGCGGAGCAATCCGTATGAGGTGACCGTCTATGACAACTACAACTGGCAGCCATATTGGTTTTCTCCGCTTCGGCTTATTTGCCGAAAGGAGAAAATCACATGGCAAACAATGAAAAAAACGTTTTATTTATCTGCACTCTCTGAATGAGAAGGTTCCTGTTACCGAAGAGGAATATCAGAAATTCAGTAAAGAGGCAACTCGCATCCGCAAATATGAGCAATACCATCATCGCTGCTTCTGCCCAAAACAGTTCAACTGGAAATGTGATGGCGACTGCGATATTTGCGAGTATCATTCCGCCGGAACCCTTTCTTTAGATGCAGGCAACTGTGAAGACTGGACAAGTCTTTATGACAGCGACCTGATAGCTACATCCTGTATGGAGAACATCGTCGAAGACCATATGCTTCTGGAACAGCTCATCAAACGGTTCCGAGAACTCGATCCTGATGCAGACCGCATCCTTGAAATGTGGAGTGAAGACGATAAGACTTCCGATAGGAAAATTGCGGAGGTGCTCGGTAGACCGCAGCGGACCTTCGCCGACCAGATGAAACGCTATCGAGATGAGTTTCGTAAAATCAGGGGCTATTAAAATGTAGCCTAACCACCCGGCTGTCGGCTGATATCCGCTTTCGGTCGACAGCCGAAATCTTTTCTAAAAAATAATCCGCTCAATTTCTGTTTTTTTCTCCAGTGGAGTGTGTAAGGCGAAACGATACAAGCCTTGCAGAAACGAGGTGAATCATGAGTCAAACCTGTCACGACACCGGCGGACACGATGATGAGCTGGTTGAGGTTCTTACCGAAATCAGCCGAGTATCCGCACGAATGGCGAGGGATTTGAAAATTCTCGCCGCACACAGACAATCCAAGGAAGGAGGACAAGCAAATGTCGAAGATGAACGAGATGGCACAGACCATCGAAGAATTGCGTACTGCTGCCGCTGCTATTTCTGATATAGCAGACTGGCTGACCGCTCAGTTTGGTGGGACAGACGATAAGCAGCAATCTAATAATACTGCTGCCGAAACGCCAAAGCCAAAGGCGAAGCTGACACTGGAACAGGTCAGAGCGACTCTGGCAGAGAAGTCCCGTGCCGGGCATACTGCAGAAATCCGCGCTCTGCTCCAGAAATACGGAGCGGCAAAGCTGTCGCAGATTGACCCGGCAAACTATGAAGCCCTTTTACGGGATGCGGAGGTGCTGGACAATGCCACCTAAAGCACACGCAATTTTATCCGCATCCTCATCCGACCGCTGGATACACTGCCCGCCATCGGCAAGGCTCTGCGAAAGCGTCAGGGATAAAGGCTCCGATTATGCTGCCGAGGGCACCGATGCCCACAGCCTCTGCGAACACAAGCTGAAGTCCGCACTGGGCATCAGGTCGAAAGACCCAACCGAGGACTTAAGCTGGTACGATGCCGAGATGGAGGACTGTGCTTGCGAGTACGCCTCTTACATCATGGAACTGGTAGCCGAGGTCAAGAAGACCTGCAGCGACCCCATTGTTCTCATTGAACAGCGGCTGGACTTTTCCAAGTACGTCCCTGACGGCTTCGGCACCGGCGACTGTCTGGTAATCGGCGATGGTACGTTGTATGTTATCGACTTCAAGTACGGCAAAGGCGTGGAGGTCTCAGCGGAAAACAATCCGCAGATGATGTGTTACTCCCTCGGAGCTTTGGAGATTTTCGATGACATCTACGATATAGATGCCGTCTGTATGACGATTTTCCAGCCGAGACGCAGCAACATCAGCAGCTTTACCATTCCAAAGGACGAGCTTCTCTCCTGGGCGGAAACAGTGCTTGCTCCAACTGCGCAGCTTGCGTACAACGGTGAGGGCGACTTTGCCTGCGGCGACTGGTGCCGGTTCTGTAAGGTCAAAACCGAATGCCGTGCCAGAGCCGAAGCCAATCTGGAGATGGCAAGATATGAGTTCAAGCAGCCGCCATTGCTTACAGATGAGGATGTTGAAGAAATCCTCGGCAGGCTGGATGAGCTGACCGCATGGGCATCCGACATTAAAGACTACGCTCTGCAGGCGGCAGTCAGCGGAAAGAGCTGGCGCGGCTACAAGCTGGTCGAGGGACGCTCCAACCGCAGATACACAAGCGAAGCTGCTGTGGCGGACGCCGTTACTGCTGCCGGGTATGACCCGTATGAGAAGAAGCTCCTCGGTATTACGGCAATGACCACGCTGCTTGGCAAAAGCAAATTCAATGAACTCCTGGGTGAGCTGACCTATAAGCCCCAGGGCAAACCGACACTCGTGCCGGAGAGCGATAAGCGTCCGGCTATGACAACCATTATGGATGATTTCAAGGAGGAAATTTAAAATGGCAAACAATACGAAAACCGCAAACCCTATGAAGGTAATCACCGGCAAGGATACCCGCTGGTCCTATGCAAACGTCTGGGAGGCAAAGTCCATCAACGGCGGCACCCCCAAGTTCTCTGTGTCCCTTATCATTCCGAAGAGCGACACGGTCACTGTGGGTAAAATCAGGGCGGCTATCCAGGCGGCCTACGAGGAAGGGCAGGCAAAGCTCAAGGGCAACGGCCGCTCCGTCCCTCCGCTGACCGCACTGAAGACTCCTTTGCGCGACGGTGACGCCGAGAGACCCGATGACCCCGCCTATGCTGGCAGCTACTTCGTCAATGCTAACAGCACGACTGCTCCCGGCATCGTGGATGCTGACCGCAATCCCATCCTGACCCGCTCCGAGGTTTACTCCGGTGTGTACGGCAGGGCAAGCATTAACTTCTACGCCTTCAACTCCAATGGCAATAAGGGCATTGCCTGCGGATTGAACAACCTTCAGAAAATCCGCGACGGCGAACCGCTCGGCGGCAAGGCAAGTGCGGAATCTGACTTTGCAACTGATGACGACGATGATTTTCTCGACTAAGAAAGGACGGTAAATATTATGACAACGATTCTCTGTTATTTTCTTCTCATCTGCTTTGCAGCCCTCTGCATCTCCCTGATTGCGTGTACCTTCCAGAGCATGTATGAGGCGCGCAGGGATGATAAGCGTAAGGATGCCCAGGAAAAGCGTGATACCGAATATCACCGGGAGCGTATGAAACGTGAACAGGAAGAAGCGGCTCATAACCTGGAATACCACGAAAAGCGCATGAAGGAACTCGAATAATCAGGCTGGGCGGCGGCGGAAAAATACTTTCTGCCGCCGCTCTTTTCTATGACAAGGACGGTGTATATGAAAAATCTCAGTATTGATATTGAAACCTACTCCGGCGCACCCCTGCAAAAATGCGGTGCATACCGCTATGCAGAAGACCCTGATTTTGAAATCCTGCTCTTTGGATATTCCGTGGACGGCGGTGATGTGCGTGTCGTGGACCTTGCCTGCGGAGAGACGATTCCGCCGGACATCATAGCAGCACTCACGGATGATTCTGTCACCAAGTGGGCATTCAACGCTTCTTTTGAACGTATCTGCCTGTCACGCTATCTGTCGGATATGGGTATTAGTCTGGACCCGTTTCATGATAACCATGAGCTATCTACGGAGCTTGCAAAATACCTGAACCCGGAAAGCTGGCGCTGTTCCATGATATGGTCCGCATACATGGGAATGCCTCTTTCCCTTGAGGGTGCCGGTGCCGTGATGGGACTGGAAAAGCAAAAACTGATCGAGGGCAAAGACCTCATCAAATACTTCTGCCAGCCCTGCGCACCTACCAAAACAAACGGCGGACGCACCAGAAACCTTCCTTCCCATGCTCCTGACAAGTGGGAGCAGTTCAAACGCTACAATGCCCGCGATGTAGAAACCGAAATGGGCATCCAGAAACGGCTCGCCAAATTTCCTGTGCCGGAATCGGTGTGGGACGAATACCATATCGACCAGGAAATCAACGACAGAGGTGTCCGTCTGGACATGGAGCTTGTGCGACAGGCTATCGCAATGGATACACGTTCCCGCAAGGAACTGACTGCTGCCATGAAACGGCTTACCGATCTGGACAATCCTAACTCAGTAGCTCAGATGAAGCAGTGGCTTGCCGACAATGGTCTGGAGACAGAGAGCCTTGACAAGAAGGCTGTGGCGGAACTCTTAAAAACCGCGCCGCCGGAGCTTGCCGAGGTTTTATCCCTACGCCAGCAGCTTGCAAAGTCCTCCGTAAAAAAATATCAGGCGATGGAAAACACTGTCTGCTCTGACGGACGGGCGCGTGGGATGTTCCAATTTTACGGTGCCAATCGTTCCGGCAGATGGGCAGGACGGCATATCCAGCTGCAAAATCTGCCCCAGAACCACCTCCCTGATTTAGCGGAGGCTCGTGCGCTTGTTCGCGTGGGCGATTTTGATTCCATCGCCATGCTGTATGAGGACGTTCCCGATACGCTCTCCCAGCTGATCCGGACGGCATTTATCCCGAAGGAAAGCACACTGTTTTATGTGGCTGACTTCTCCGCTATCGAAGCCAGAGTCATTGCCTGGTTTGCCGGAGAGACATGGCGGCAGGAGGTCTTTGAAAGCGGCGGCGACATCTACTGCGCCAGCGCCAGCCAGATGTTCAAGGTTCCCGTAGAAAAGCACGGTGTCAACGGACATCTACGTCAAAAGGGAAAAATCGCTGAATTGGCTCTCGGCTATGGCGGCTCCGTTGGTGCGCTGCGGGCGATGGGCGCTTTGGATATGGGCTTAACCGAAGAAGAACTTCCTCCGCTGGTCAGTGCATGGCGTCAGTCCAATCCGAAAATTGTCGAATTTTGGTGGGCGGTTGACCGTGCTGTCACAGAGGCGGTTCGTAACAAGACCACCACCAAGGATTACGGGCTGACCTTCTCCTGCAGGAGCGGGATGCTCTTTATCACGCTGCCTTCCGGCAGGAACCTCGCCTATGTGAAACCAAAAATCGGGACGAACCGATTCGGCGGGAGCTGTATCACCTATGAGGGTGTTGGCGGCACAAAGAAATGGGAACGCATCGACTCCTACGGTCCGAAGTTCGTGGAAAACATCGTGCAGGCAACCGCCAGGGATATTTTGTGCTACGCCATGAAAACGCTGCGGTGCTGCTCCATTGTGATGCACATCCATGATGAACTGGTCATCGAAGCTGACCCCAAAATATCTCTGGACGCTATCTGTGAACAGATGGGCAGGACTCCGCCGTGGGCAAAGGGGCTGAAGCTCCGAGCGGATGGGTATGTTACGCCATTTTATAAAAAAGACTGATTTCGTTCCGCTCAAATCCGTCTCTCTTCTCCAGTGGAGATTAGAGGCGGATTTTTTATGCCCGCCGGAAAGGAGAATCTATGTTTTGAGTATCAGTAAATCCATCGGTTTGGAGATATGGACGAGAAAAAATCCTACTCCGCAGCCGTGGAATATCTGCTGAAGGACGAGCGTGTCAGCGCACAGCTTCTGCAGGAAAAGCAGCAAAAAGCCCAGCAGGAATTTGACGACTGGACTAAAGGACTGGAAATCGAGAAGAACGGCAGCCTTAAGAATACATTGGTAATTTCCACCGCTGCAGACGCATACGCAGATGCGCTGCCAACTCCCAGTAAAACCGCCGCTGCTAACGAAATAAGTCTTTTTCTGTTCATATCTGATTTCCTCCGTATATTCTATTATTGTCCAAAATTCTTTTCCCAGGTTCCTATCATCCGAATTGAAAAACTCAGTCTAACATCTACAGCCGTGGATTCCCCCCGCAGATAAAAAAATCCGTTTCATATGCTCCTCCCTTTTCCTACTAATTTAATAGGTTTTATATGTTATGGAGTAATCATACAACAAAAAAAGGAATCCGTCAATTTCCGGATTCCGATAACTGGTTATCTGTTTTACAGATAACTACTTCTGCTTATTCACTCCTGTTCATTTTACCACCATTGTTGTCGCGGCCGTAAAGTCCTCGATCAAATCCTTCGCATACGCCGTTCTGGCTATGATACATGAGCAGCCCGGATATGAAAAAAGGTCCGGGCTGATTTAAATCATCCCTGCACGACCGTGATTGTATTCTTCAGCATTCCCATCCAGCATGTGTAAGTATAGGTTCCCGTTTCGGAAGGCGTAAATTCGATCACATTTTCTCCTTCCTGCAAAGTAACCTGCAGGCTGTATTCCGGAATCACGATCGCATTATTGCAGCCGTTCAGGCTGGATGCGTCCGCGGTAATCGTCCAGACAACAGGAACCCCCGCCTCCACCACGATATCGTCAAACCCGTTTACATGGAGAGTCGTTGACAGGACCTGAACATTGTTTTCTGTATCAACCATTGCCGTCACGGCACTGCCATCCGAGGTGCCGGAGACTGACAGCCCCGGCAGGGAAATCCCCAGCAGGGCAAAATTGTTCTGCAGCATAAATAGTCCAAATACCAGTACCAGCACCGCACTCACACGCAGCATGCGGCTCTTCCATTTCTTTTTCAGCAGACCGGCCGTCATTCCGACGATCAGCATCAGCGGGATCGTACCTAGGCAGAAGAAGAACATGGAGAGTGCTCCGGCTGCAAAGCTGCCCGCGGCGATCGCGTACAGCTGCATGGACTGCAGCGGTCCACAGGGCATAAACGCATTCACAAGTCCGACCGCGAAAGAACCGCGTCTGCCAAAGGAAACCGCGGCATTCGCAACACTCCCGGGCATTTTTAAGGTCAGCTTTTTTAAGAATCCAAAGTTTCCCAGCATGTTGATGCCGGTCAATACCATGAAAACCCCTGCCAGCACACCGATCAGACCGCGGACACGCAGTGTGACGGAGGCCGCCTCACCGATCAGGCCGAGAATTCCCCCGACGACCGTATAGCCGGTCAGCCGCCCGGCATTATACAGCACGTTTTTGCGCACCGGCGCGTTTTCCTCTCCGGACACGCTCTGTGTCAGATTGATCCCGCCGCACATGGCGATACAGTGAACTGAAGTAAAAAGTCCGATCACAAAAAGCACGGTATAGCCGACCCGTTCCTCGCTGACAGTCGGAAATCTCTGGAACACCTGTGTCAGGCCGCACTGGATCGCGATCACATAGAGCCCCAGAATAATAACAAGAATATACAGGGTATCCCGATTCCGTCCTTGGATGCTTTTCCGGTTCTGTTCCTTATCCTGTGTTATTTGATCTCTTTGCTTTTGTACTTTTTCAGATTTTCCCAATTCGACAGACGCATTATGAGCATCTGCATCATAGTCAGGAATATCATACCCGGCCGCACACACTGCCTTTTTTATCGCGTCAGGCGTCGCGGGTTCATTATATTCTACCCACAGACAGTTGCCTGCGCAGTCCGCCTTTGCGTCGTGGACGCCGTCCACTTTTCTTACCGCGCCCTCGACGCGGCGCTCACAGGCTTCGCACATCATACCTTCCACCGGTATCGATGCTTCTTTTCCTTTTTTACTCATATTGATCATCCTCTGCGTCTTCTAAGCATTCTTCCAGTTAGCAAAGGAATCTTTATATTCATCCAGGAAATCGCTGGAAATCGTAATCAGACCATCTGATTCCTCATAATTGTCTTCCGTCACCGGGACCGGATTGCATCCGCCCGCTTCCAGGCCGATGTCGTCCCTGGAAAACGCATTGCCGCAATTCTGGCAGATGAAGGAATCCCCTTCCTGTACAAAATAGGCATATGGCGATCCCTGGCATACCTGACAGGTATTCAGTGCCAGACGTACAGAACCATCCGATGCGGTCACCGCAAGCACTTCTACAGTGGTGCCGTCCGCATCGTAATCGTAATAGGATGCGGTCTCGCCAATCTCACCGGTGTCAATCACGACCGCTTCGTTCGTCAGCGCATCTGATGACGAAGCGTTCGAAGCCGTCTGTTCTTTGCCGCTGCTGCCGCCGAGCCTTGATACTGCAACCGCCGCGACCGCGGCAACCACCACCACGCCCGCGATCAGGGGCAGCACCAGATTTGTGTTGTTTTTGTTTGCGCTGTTTGTGTTGTTTTTGTTTGTGTTGTTTTTGTTTGTCTTCTTTCCGGACATTCTGTCATTCTCCCTTTCCGCACCGTTGTTTATCGGCCGAAAATCATTTCTTTTCCTTTTTCCCTTTTTCTTTTTCTCTCCCCCGATTTTTCCTGACCCACTGCAGCCTGTAATCCTGTTTATTCATGATGCTGAATGGAATTCAGAAAATCCTTTGCGCGCTGTGTCTCCGGAAGCGTGATCTTCCCTACGTATACGTATGTTTAGTCTCATTTTTCATTCACAGTCCAACTGCCCTGAACGCCTGTTCCAGATCACCTATGATGTCTTCCGGTGACTCAAGTCCAACACTAAATCGAATAAATCCCTTTCTGAATTTTTCCGGATATAACAGAATTCTCTCATCATAACTCGGCTGCGGGAAAATCAAGCTCTCATCATGCCCCAGCGAAACAGCAAAAGTGATCACCTTCAGCTTTGCGCAGAACTGCTCGACTGTTTTATCATCCGCATTTACGCCAAAGGAAATCACACCTCCGAATCCGTTTTTCATTTGCCGCCTGGCCAGCTCGTGTCCCGGATTGCCGGGAAGTCCCGGATATGAAACGAACGTGATATTTTCCCGCTGCTCCAGCCACTCGGCAATCTTCTGTGCGGAATGGTTAATACGCTCCATACGCATGGGGAACGTGACGGATCCCCGGAAGATCTGCCAGGCATTGAACGGGCTGATCACAGCCCCGACATTCACCTGCGCTTCATAGCGAATCCGATCCATCGTTTCCAGATCGTTCGAGACAATCGCCCCTCCCTGTGCGTCACCATGGCCGTTGATAAACTTTGTAAGCGCGTCTACTACAAAATCTGCCCCAAGCTCCAACGGTTTTTGATTCAGAGGGGAAGCGAAGGTATTATCAACTGACAGAATTGCTCCATTTTCGTGAGCAAGTTTCGCAACCGCCGCTATATCAGTCACCCCTACGGTTGGATTGTCCGGCGTCTCGATGTGAACCAGCTTTGTTCCGGGAGTGATCGCTCTTTTTACCGCCTCCAGATCTGTCATGTCCACCATGATCGTTTCCACGCCGAATTTTTTATTGAACAGCTCATGGAACATCCGGTAGACAGCCATATAACTGACATTTGGATACACGACACGGTCTCCTGATTTCAAAAGCGTCCAGAACAGCGCATGAAGTGCTCCGACTCCGCTTGCCAGCACGATCGCGTCATCCGCATTGTACAAAGCCGCGATTTTCTCCTCCAGCCAGTGCTGGTTTGCATTTCCGTTTCTGGAATACATCAAAAGATCCGTAGAGGAATAATTGACCTGTGAAAGATCATCCGGCAGCCTGTAACTGTTCGCCATGTGCAAAGGTCTGCGGACAGCGCCGGTTCCCTCGTCGTAATCCGTTCCGGTGTGTACGGCCTGCGTGGAAATATCATACTCTCTGAATCTGTTCTCTTTTTTTGCCATATACTCATTCCTCCGATTTCGAAAAGGGCTCTCAAACACGGAATTTTGAGAGCCCTTTTCAGATATTTTCAAAGTTGTCCCGATGAACTTTTCCCCTTATTTCACTGCAGCAAATCCATTTTCCAGATCCGCAATGATATCATCGATGTGTTCCGTTCCGATGGAAAGGCGGATTGTGTTCGGTTTAATTCCCTGATCCAGAAGTTCGGACTCGGAAAGCTGGGAATGCGTCGTGGTCGCCGGATGGATCACCAGGCTCTTCACGTCCGCCACATTTGCCAGCAGGGAGAAAATCTTCAGGCTGTCAATAAACTTCCACGCCTCTTCCTTGCCGCCTTTGATCTCAAAGGTAAAGATACTCGCTCCGCCATTCGGGAAGTATTTCTGATACAGCTCATGATCCGGGTGATCCGGCAGGGAAGGATGGTTGACCTTTTCGACCTGCGAATGTGCTGCCAGATATTCCACGACCTTTTTCGTGTTCTCCGCGTGCCGCTCCAGCCGCAGGGACAGAGTCTCTACGCCCTGAAGAAGCAGGAACGCATTAAACGGAGAGATCGTTGCTCCGGTATCACGCAGGAGAATTGCGCGGATGTAGGTGACGAACGCCGCCGGTCCGGCTGCATCTACGAAGGATACTCCGTGATAACTGGGATTTGCCTCCGCAATCGGAGCATACTTCCCGCTTGCCTTCCAATCAAATTTTCCGGAATCTACAATAATTCCGCCGAGCGTCGTTCCATGGCCGCCGATAAATTTCGTAGCAGAATGAACCACAATGTCCGCGCCGTGCTCAATCGGACGAATAAGATACGGCGTACCAAACGTATTGTCAATGACGAGCGGCAGGCCATGCTTATGGGCGATTGCGGCAATCGCGTCAATATCCGGGATATCGCTGTTCGGGTTCCCCAGTGTTTCCAGATAAACTGCTTTTGTGTTCTCCTGAATGGCTGCCTCGACCTCATCCAGGTTATGCGCATCCACAAACGTAGTAGATATTCCGTACTGCGGAAGTGTATGCTCCAGCAGATTATAGCTGCCGCCATAGATGGTTTTCTGCGCCACAATGTGCTCCCCTGCCTGAGCCAGAGCCTGAATGGTGTAGGTAACTGCAGCTGCGCCGCTTGCCAGCGCCAGAGCCGCGACGCCGCCCTCCAGAGCCGCCAGCCGTTTTTCCAGTACATCCTGCGTGGAATTGGTCAGCCTGCCGTAGATGTTGCCGGCATCCGTCAGTCCAAAACGGGCTGCCGCATGCTCGGAATTGTGAAATACGTAAGAAGTCGTCTGGTAAATCGGAACCGCTCTCGAATCGGTAGCCGGATCGGCCTGTTCCTGTCCAACGTGAAGCTGTAATGTCTCAAATTTGTATTCGCTCATGATACTCTCCTTTTCTGACGCATCTGCATCTTTACTGTTTAATTTTCCTTTCTTATCATTTTCTTTCCATATTGTCTACCTGTTTAGTAGGTAATGTATGCTTATGTCAATTATCATACAGCCGGATCCGGTTTTCGTCAAATTCAGGATTCCGATAACTGGTTATCGGTTTTTCCTATAGCAGGAAATTCTACCATGACATTGATTTATCTTTATCCATAAGTTACAATTTTTTTATTCACCTGTGAATTTTACGGGCAAATAATCTAGCATAAACGAAATGTGGGGATAAGATGGTACAGAATTTATATGTAAAATATCAAAAATTGCAGGACTTCTTAAAAAGCCTGGGAAGCGTTGCGGTCGCTTTTTCCGGCGGCGTGGATTCTACTTTCCTGCTTCATGCAGCACAGGAGGCCCTTGGAGATCAGGTGATCGCAGTAACGGCGTCCTCCTGTTCTTTTCCAAAAAGAGAACTGGATGAGGCAAAATCGTTTTGCCAGGAACATAAGATAAAGCATTTCATAGTGGCATCAGAAGAATTGAATATCGATGGTTTTCGGCAGAACCCGAAGAATCGCTGCTACCTGTGCAAGCGCGAACTTTTTGAAAAAATACTTGCTCTGGCAAAGGAAAATCACATCGCTGCAGTCGCCGAAGGGTCCAACATGGATGATAATGGGGATTACCGTCCGGGGCTGGTTGCCGTAAAGGAGTTGGGAATTGCCAGCCCATTAAGATATGCAGAACTTAACAAAGAGGAGATACACAGCCTTTCCAGGGAATTTGGTCTGCCAACATGGGACAAGCAGTCCTTTGCCTGCCTTTCTTCACGATTTGCATATGGGGAAACGATCAGTGAAGAAAAGCTGCGGATGGTGGATCAGGCAGAACAGCTATTGCTTGATCTTGGATTTCATCAGGTGCGTGTACGAATTCACGGCAGCATTGCCCGGATTGAAATCCTGCCGCAGGAATTTGAAAAACTAATGCAGGATGAAATACGGCTGAACGTTTATGCAAAGTTAAAAGAGTTTGGTTTTTCCTATGTGACACTGGATCTGATGGGATACCGGACGGGGAGCATGAATGAGACACTGGAGCGAGGGTAGGCATTACCCTCACTCCGCTTCATCGATTGATTTCTCCTGCCCTTGTCTGGCCAGCTCCCGCTGATGTCAAGCATATGTTTTAACTTTTTTCAGCGGATTTTGCTTGATTTCCGCAGCTTTTTCATCGGCATCATCCATTTTGCCGGTGGGCGTGTCATATCAATGACAAAATTTCACCTTGTTGGTGTCAGACAAATGTTTCCAGTTCCAGAATCCCACTATTTGGATGATTTGAGTATACTGGCCGTTTTTAAGCCAGTTCCTGTACCATGTCTCATCGTTGTCTCTGATTATAGCTGTGTTCCCGGTCTCCTGCAAGCAAAATCTCTAAGCCATATATATAATCAACCCCTGTAGTTCTCATATCCAGAAAGTACCCCAGAAAAAGGCCTGCCGCATTTTTCGCAGCAGGTCTTCCGGAAAATCTTTCATTCTCTTTCTCTTTTATTTCTTCCAGACAATCTCCAGATCATCCTCCGCATGAACTACGATTTCTTCAAAATATTCATCCATCAGTCCCGGCGTCAGTTCTTTCACGGTAAATACTTCAAAACCAGATTCCTTTTCCAATCGCAGTATTTTATCCTCCGCTGCCCGAAGCTGTACATTCAATCCATCGAGGCGTTCTGTAAGCTGCTCTCCATTATCAGCGTCTTTATCATAGGTACCTTCACCCAACACATACCGCTCATAATTCTTCATCCGCTCTTCACGGTTTGCTACAATCGCCCGTTCCGTTTCCCGATATTTTGTCCGCAGCTCCTCCAGTTCCTTCCGCGCTGCATCTTTCTCAGATTCCAGAAGCCTGCTGCTCTCACCCAGTTCCATGATATGTTCCTGCAGCCGAAACATCAGCATGCTTGATATGCGGATTTGATTTCTTCGTGTCTGTTCATGTCAATCGCTCCCTTGTTTTAATTTTTTATATCCGCAGTCGCAGTAGGGACCGCCGGAGGCTAATGTATATTTCCGAACGAAGTCAGATGCACCGCTTGCTTCGCTCATGGTGTAATCAAGTCTGCACATGGCGGGGACGAGGTCATAAAGCCCAAGCTCCCGCATTAGAGTACAGATACCGCATGTGGTAAAACGAGCCTCATATCCGCTGCCGTCCTCATAAGGATAAAGCTCCATGTTCCACGAATATGGATTCCTGTCGGCGGCTCGAAGTTTCTCCGTGGCTCTCAAGGAAGAAATGTCCTTGTCGGTGAATTTATTTTTGCCGTTCATTCTGCAAAACCACTTCATTGGGGAAGTCATCATAGAATTGGCATAATATTCCGTCAACCGCCCGACATCGGGACGTTCGGGCATATTCAACACAAATGCACAGAGTAGGGCACAGTTGACGAGATTCATCTTAAACCTATCCGCCTTCTCAAACTCCGGCAGTCCCGCAATAATCTCTTTATAGCGGGACTTCGCTTTTTTCCTCACAGTTTTCGCCGTGTCGTCTATTCCGAATATGGCTAAGTTTCGCTCAAAAGACTTCCCGAACAGCACCCACATTCCCATTGGCATTCCGATATATTTCACGCTCTATCTCTCCTTTTTATGAAAACAGCACTCCGCAGCCCAGCGCCAGTAAAGCACAGGCGGGAATATACACAATGAGATGTATAATATGTGCCTTCTTGTTATAGCCAAACATCTGTGGTCCCACAATGCCTTTCGTCTCCGGGTAAAAATGCGGGAAGAAGTTGGAGTGACAGAGCAGATACCAGTCGAAAAAGAGGATGTCGTAAATCTCCATCCCATAGAGCATGGCGAGAAAGCGGACGAAGTATTTGAGTGGACCGAATCCATTTCTTGCGCCGTCCCAAATGCCCAAAGCAAAAGCTCCTATAAACAGCAGTACGGCAATCACGACGATCACCCAGCCGACGATATGCGCGCCGCGGAATCGCTCTTTTTTGTCAGGGATCACCGCTAAGTTCTCTTTCGGCGCGGAGGAGAAAAGCCGCTTGTCCTGAATAAAGCCGACTGCGCCGTACAGCATGAGAAAATAGCCGAGCATAATCATGAGAATCGAAATAATCGTTATTACCATTGCATTTTCCCTCCAAACAGATTTTCCTGAACTCTCATATATGGCCCCGCATTCCCTTAAGTACAATAATCTTGTTCGACAGATTCCGAACTGTAGGAATCTTCCCGATAACCCTGTAAACGGGCGCTATGATTTCCATACCCTCCACAAGGCTGTGCTCTTCCGCAAACGCAAAGCCCGGCAGCAGCGCTGCCAGTGTCCTGCCGTCTTTCACGCCCCAGGAGAACTTCGCATGGCTGCCTTCAATAGACTTCTCCTTTACTGCCTTTACGATGAAAGGAGTCATGGTTTCTACGAATACCGTAACATTCGGAAAATGCGCTGCAATAATGGCGAAAATTTGTTTGACATCTGGCTCTGTCAGATACATAGTCAGCCCTTCCAGGATGACCAGCACGGGCTTCCCATCGGCGGCAATGCAACTGGCCCAATACGTCTCCATAGCGGAGTCGGCAATCTGCGTGATAACTCCCTCCTCCGGCAGCAGTTTCTCTCGCAAAGCCATTACTTCCGGCAAGTCCAAATTGTACCAGTGGGAATAGCCTTGCATCCGATAACAGCGGGTGTCCAGCCCACAGCCGAGGTTAATTACAACAGCACCTGGATGCTCATTCAAATATTCGTTCACCATCCGGTCAAGCACCAGCGTCCGGGCGATCACGCCGCTGGACATGGTTTTATCCTTTTCCGCAAGGGAAAAATCGTAATCCAGACGGGAGACAAGCTCCACTGCCTTTTCATCCACAATTTTATGATTTTGTTTTTGTGTTTCCTGCGCACGGGCAAACACCGTTTGCAGCATAGTCTCCGGCACGCCGGTCAATGTGATTTTTTCCATATTTACCTCGTTTCTGTTTCACTCCCTCTGCATAGGCCAGCGTGATCCGAGCGGACATTTCCTCCAGCATCACCACATTCCAGCCGTTGGCTTCAAGAAACGCCCGGTACTCCGTCGTGCTCCACTGGTGTTCCAATTTGACGCCGGCGATACTGATGATCTTCGACCATATGGCGCTGACGGCTCCTTTTTGATGGTTTACGAAGTTCGGCGCGATCAGAAGCCCGTCATCCTTCAAAACCCGGTCTATTTCCCGCAGCGCTTTCTCCGGGTTCGGAACAATGTGCAGGGCGTTGGCGATAATCACTGCGTCAAAGGAATCGTCCCCATAGGGAAGATGTTCTGCATCCGCCACCTCAAAGCGCAGGTTTTCTGGGCATCTGCCCTTCTTTGCTTCCCTTATCATCCCATCCGAGTAATCCGTGGCAATCATTTTATGTGTGGCATGTGCGACGTGCTTTGCCAGCAGGCCGGGACCGGTGGCGACCTCCAGCACGTCCTTTCCCTGAATGACCTGCGTGATGCGCTCATACATCAGGGCGTATGCTCTCCGGTCGCCCCGCATGGCTTTTTCATAAATTGGAGCGTAAATGTCCCATATCTTTTTATTCATCGCAAAAATCCCTCTCCATCGTGTACATCGTTCCGCCGCCATTTATCGGCGTTTTCGCCGTTTTCTTCATGCCGCAGGAGACGTATTTTTTACTTTCAGCTCTGTGTCTGTGTCCAGAACACAGGGGCTCCAGACTTCAATTTCCGTTTCCATCAAAATCTAAAAGCGAAAGCATGGTCTGATGCCCCTTATCCATCATTCCGCCGCCGCCAAAAGCATACTGCCTGCGTATCCATTCCATCCAGCCGATAAAGGCGATCAATGCTGTCAGGGCAACAATAAAGATGATGCCGAGTACGGTAATGTGGAAAACTGTAAACGACAAAACGGCAAGAATCAGTGCCGCAAGTGCAAAGCCGCCGACCATGTAGAATACTGGACGTGACATCTATGTTCCGTATTGTTCTCCATGAGTGCAGAGACGGATGGAGGACTGTGATGTGTTTTTCTGTTTATCCATAGTAATAACTCTCCTTGTATACGTAGTTAGACATAACTAACTCGTATTATACAGCACAGTGAGCAGAAAAACAATAGCTAATCCGAGAATTTTTTGAACTTTTCCTCAGCAACGAGAGCAGTACGAGAAAAAAAGGCAGCGTCGCAGCTGCCCCAAACTCGTGTGCTTTACGCCTGAATCTCTGTGCCATCTTTAAACGTCACCCGGACATCTTCATTCGAATAAACGAGCTAGATCTATTTTAACTCTAAATAAAGTAGGAGGTATTAATTACCAAGGATTCTGTCAAAAATGCAATCAGGGAGCACTCGCATCACCTGATTGCATTTTGTCTATAACTTTCATTTATTCTTCTGTTTCTAATTCCAGGCGCTGTAAAATATCCCGGACCACACTCTCATCCTGAAGCAAATTCACAGCGAAACACTTCGTCCCGGCGTCTTTCAATGAAGCACCTATATGATATGCAATCTTATCATCCATGATCAAAAATCTGTCATGGAACGCCTTCGTATATTTTACGGTCAGAGGCGGATATTGGGCATTAAATTTTTTTATATCTGCTTCACTCAATTTTGTCTTTTCATGCGTATAAATAACAACAGAGACACCATCATTCTTTTTACAGAGAAGATTTAACGTACCCACATCCACATACCCGTCAATCAATGTGATTTTCCTGTCTGCTTTCCGAATCAGATCGACAAGCAGCTCAAATGCGTCGTAAATCTGGCCTTCGAAGAAAACTTTTTGAGCCGGTTCTTCATGTTCTGATATGTATTCGAATATCTGCTCAAATCGTTCCTCCGTTTTCCTTTCAAAAACAGTCTGCTGAATTTCGGATTCAATCTGCCGTGTTTCAATACTATTGACTTTTTCCAATAAGAGCGTACTGTTTGCCAGATATTTCCGCATTTCCACAAAGGTCTTCATGATTCTAATGCTGACCTGAATCGCCACTTCACTTCTCAATACAGCAGAAAGCATAGCAATTCCCTGTTCTGTATAAACAAGCGGCAATTTACGACGCCCGCCATGTGTGCTGCCTTCAGAACTTGATATTCCATTTTGGAATTTCAAGTTTACAAATTCTTCTTTAGTAAGCTGAAAGCAGAAAGAATCATCAGGAAAACGTTTGGGGTTTCGTCTCATTGCTTTATTCAGATTCCCTGTTTCCACCTGATAGAGCATTGCCAGATCGCTGTCTAACATAACCTGCTGTCCACGAACAACATAAATCAAACTGCGTATATCGGTCTGCACCGATTCGGCAACAGCAATATCTGTTTTTTCTTTTGTAATCATCTCATTATTTTCTGCTGCCATTGATTTTCCTCCCCATAAAATTTCTTCGGTGTTTTTTTATAGTATAGCACAAAGTGCTAAATTACGACAGTATCAGTTCTTTAATCTGCTCCATTTTCTTCCATTTTTCTTGTTGTCAGGACATCAACGTCCTCATTCATCGATGCACACAAAAAGGCATTCCGAACTCGCTCAAATTTGAGCGAGTTGGATGCCTCTTTGCTTATCCGCGTCAGTATTTGATGAAGTCCAACAGAATGGCTTTCAGCACCGCGATCTTCCCGATCAGCCACCCGGCAGCAAATAGGAGAATAAAGGCCACAAACCCTGTCGTCAGCATCTTTGCCGCCTCCGGCCCCGTGCAGATATTCATAAGGAAGCCAAGAACCGCAACCAGAAAACATACGCCGGAAAACATATAAAGGACTGCTCCGACGAAGCTGGTCAGAAAAATGCCGAACCACTGCTTCCTGTCCGGCATTGCCATTTATGCCGGACGCAGGCCGCGCCATCGCCCACTGGCGATTCTGCATGCGCGGCTCTCCACTACAGTCATAATCACCGCCATTGGAAGAGCCAGGAGCTTCAAAGATAATTTCAACAGGGTCATGTCAGCGCCTCCTTACTTATCCGATTTAAAATATCTTTTGCCGTACCGCTCGTAGACTTCCTGCGTCAGCATCATTCCAAGGGAAAGCCCGTAGTAAAAATGTTCTTCCTGTGCGTAGCTCTGGCTGTCGTACATCGCGTCCCGGATTTTTTCGAGCTGCTGTCTGTCTTCACTGTTCAGGCGATCATACAGATCATCGTACAGCGTTTTCTTCTCTTTTTCTGCCTGCTTGTAGCGTTCATCCTTGCAATTGATTTCTTCCCTTGGATAAATGCGCCCGTCATAAAGTAATTCCATGATCATTTTCTTCTTCTCCTTATTCATATACGATCTCGGTCAGAACGATTTCCTCTGCCCGGCTCTGGATGCTGCCCATTGACTGCACCCATTTCCACCAGTTGTTTTCTTTCAATTCCTCGGTCACTCCCTCGCCTGCTTTCATCTGGTCGATAAGCTGCTCATATCTTGCCTGTGCCTGCTCGTCAATGTCAGCCAGATAACTTTTCATCCTGCCGGAAAGCGTGAGTTCTGTGCAGATATTCGGACGATGCTCATTCAGATACCGAAATCGCATCTGTCCCCATTTCCCGATGGATCTCTTTTCTTCTGGCGTATCCAGCCGTAAATCCGGAATGTAATAATCCCCGACCAGCACGTAATCCAGTCCGTTTTCCTTGTCATGGATTCTCGGTCTTAAATTTCTCATAGCGTCATCTCCTTTTACGTTTTCATTCAGGCAAAAGCTCAGGAGTTTCTTCCGTCCGCCTGTGTGATGATAAGGATTCCATCCTCACATCTTACCCGCACCGTATCCCCGATTTTAAAACCAAGTGTCTGCATCCAGAGACCTTGAATGCGAAGCTGGGGCGTTGCTTTTCTTCCATAGCCTGCCGGAACCTCTCCGATCGTCAGCAGTCTGGAATCTTTTCCCATTGCCACGATGCCTTTCACCTCCCTCCGTCACACTGCCGGGCTTAATCGAAACGTTGCGACCGGAGGCAGGGTATAAAAAAAGGACCCATCGGTCGTCAAGAAGCTCCGATCAAGTCCTACCTTAAGTTCCATATTCAGTTGTGATCCCAAGGCATAGTGCGCCTGGAAATTGCCAGCGAACAGTCTGGATACCTTGTGTCATAATAATGTACAAGGTTGATTTTTTACGTTTAAAACGGGCCCGTCCTAACCGAAAATGCCACCCTTCGCAGACATTTTTTTGTAGGACTAAATCAGCGGAAAGCCTTTATTTATGCGGCTCTTGCTAACCTGACACTAATATAGCACAATCCCCAGACCCTTTTTCACATAGCCACCTTCAAACTGCCTGCGCACTTTCCATGCATACCGGTTCTCCGGATTGATAAATTTGGCGTCCTCGAAATCAAGGATTTCCTGCACTTCTTCCGGATAATCCCGGTAAAATCCTTTCATAAATCCGATCACGTTGCGCGCAGCATGTGCCACCGAATAAAACTCTCCGTTTGGAACGGTGATATTGACTGTTTTCAGATCATAATGCGCCGCGTTCTTATAATTCTGTACAGCCTGTACCTGATCGCGGTCTGAGAAAGGTTCATCCGGCGTCGAGGCCAGCCAGCAAAGCAATAGCTCAGCAAACGCAGCGTCCTTCTCTTCCAGTCCGGCAGGCACAAACGGATTCAGGTCAAACATTCGCAGCTCAATGCGGTTGACTCCGTTTGCCTCCAGAGATTCAAGACGGTTTGGACCCGCCGGTTTCAGACGCACCGGATAATACAATTCTGAGGGAGCCTGTATCCACTGATGCTGCACGTAATAGCGGAAGCTGTCCACATAGGCAGATATGCTTCCATAGTCAAAGACAGGTGTGAAAGCGTTCCAATAGCCCAGTTCGCTGCAGCGCACAGAGGCCAGTCCCTGAAATACATCCTGGTCAAACCGGCCTTTCTCCACATAAGAACAATCCAACAGAGGGCTGGCCGCAGTCACTGCTGTCAAAATCCAGCCATAAGCAGCAACGCGTCTCGCCAGCGTCAGATATAATACATTTTTGTATTCGATAAAGTTTTCTTTTCCACTGCGCGCGAAGTCAACTCGCAGAAGTTCTTCATTGAAAGAATAATTGAAATGAATCCCGCAGAAAGTCATCTTATAGCGACCGTAACGTTCTGACAGATATTCCCGGTAGGTTGTTTTCCCTGTCTCCACCCCGCCAAACTGCGCGATCGGAATATCCCGTTCGCTGCGGATATATGACGGATTTGAAAATGGCCAGAGATATTCACGGGGTGAAAGCTGTGCCAGAGTCTGCTGGATGCGTTCCGTATGCTCCGTCAGTTCCTCCAGCGCGGGACGAACCCCCGGCTGCACAGAGGTATTGATCTCTGTCTGGTTTTCACAAAAATCGCGGACAATATATGGATCATCCGGAAACGGATGCGGACTGTGAGAGAGGAACCCCTGCCCATCAACGCGCAGGCCTTCCTTTTCCAGTCCGATATTTCCGGAAAGCAGCAGTTTCTTTAATTCCGATGAGTCAATTCGCAGCATATACCTTTTACCTCTGATTTTTCCTTACCTGCGGCGGATTTCATCCGCCCGCCGATGAAATTCTGTCTGATAATTTTCGTTCAACGAGTTACATTTGACTAATTTCACCAGTCGAATCATGTCTGCTTTTCATTTCGTCATTTTTCCCGAATGGCTCGTCGCAGCTGCTCCAGGGCATGCTCCAGCGTAGCCCAGGGACAGGCCACATTTATGCGCTGAAACCCTTCTCCTGCTGGACCGAAGATGCTTCCGCTGTCCAGCCAGAGCTGAGCTTTATGAACAATCAGGTGCTCCAACTCGGAGCCGGTCAGCCCCAGCGCACGAAAATCAAGCCACACCAGATAGGTTCCTTCCGGCTCTGTCATGCGGATTTCCGGCAGCTCCCTGGCCAGATATTCTCTCAGATAAGTGATGTTTTTTTCAAGATAGGCCATGACCCCGCGGTACCAGGTCTCGCCGTACCGGTAAGCCGCTTCGCCGGCAGTCAGACCCAGAGTATTGAGCTGACTGTAGCCGGCAGCCGCAATCTGTCTGCGAAACTTTCTGCGCAAGGCAGAATCCGGAATAAACAGGTTGGACACCTGCAGACCCGCCAGATTAAAGGTCTTGGCGGGTGATGTGCAGGTAATGGAAATTGCTTCGAATTCCGGCTTCAGGCCTGCGAACACCAGATGCCGGTTCTCACCATAGACAAAATCCTCATGGATTTCATCGCTGACCACCAGAACCCCGTATCTCAGACACAATTCCCCTATGCGCAGCAGTTCTTCCCGCCGCCATACCCGCCCTACCGGATTATGCGGACTGCACAGAAGAAACAGCTTCACACGGTTCTCCACAATCTTTCTTTCAAAATCGTCAAAGTCAATGTGGTAGCTGCCATCTGCACCCAGTATCAGATCACTGCTGACCACGCGGCGGTCATTATCCGCAATGACCTCTGAGAAGGGGTAATACACCGGCTGCTGGATGAGAACGCCATCCCCTTTCCGGGTAAATGCCTTCACCGCCATGGCCAGTCCAAAGACCACCCCCGGCGTTTTTACCAGCCACTCCGGCTTCACCTGCCAGCCGTGTCTGCGCTCCATCCATCCCGCCACCGCTTCGAAATAGCGTTCGCCGCTCTCTGTATAGCCAAAAATACCATGATCCACCCGTTCATTAAGGGCGTCCAGCACATAGCTGGATGTCGGAAAATCCATATCCGCTACCCACAAAGGCAGTACATCCTCCGGTTTCCCCCGGTGCGTCGCAAAGTCATACTTCAGGCAGTCTGTATGGCGCCGATCGACCACTCTGTCAAAATCCAGATTACGCTCTCCCTGCATGATTCCCTCCTTCAATCAGAATGGTTTCTCAAACGAATCCATCGCCTGCTTCAAATCCTGAATCAGATCTTCTTTTGCTTCAATGCCAACGGACAGGCGCAGTACCCGGTCCGTGATGCCATTTTTCTGCTGAATTTCCACCGGCACATCAGCATGCGTCTGGGTGGTGGGATAGGTCAGCAGCGTCTCCACGCCTCCCAGACTTTCTGCAAAGGGAATCAGCCTGGTGCTTTTCAGAATGTGATGTGCCAGCTTTTGGCTTTCTACTTCGAATGTAACCATACTGCCAAAGCCGCTGGCCTGTCGGCGGCAGATCTCATAGGCCCGTGTACCTGGTATGCCAGGGTAATAGACCTTCCGCACACGATGCTCTCCCGACAGGTACTCAACGATCGCCTTGGCATTCTCCTGAGCCCGCTCCATGCGGACAGGGAGAGTCTTGATGCCCCGGAGAATCAGCCAGCTGTCAAAGGGTGCCAGCCCGGAACCCACCGTCTTGAAAATAAAGCGAAGCTGTTCGGACACTTCTGCCTGGGCCGTCACCAGAAAACCCGCTAAGGTGTCATTATGGCCGCCCAGAAATTTTGTCCCGCTGTGGAGTACAATGTCCGCCCCCAGCGTCAGAGGCTTCTGAAAATAAGGCGACAAAAACGTGTTATCCACAATCAACAGGATCCCATGCCGTCTGGCCGTCTCCGCCAGAGTGCGGATGTCTATCACGTTCATCATGGGATTGGTGGGCGTTTCAATCAAAATAGCACGGGTATTCTCCCGGATATAAGGTTCCACATTTTCCGCGGTGCAGTCGATATGGCTGAACAAAATGCCATTCTTCCGGCTGACAGAACGGAACAGGCGGATGCTCCCTCCGTACAGATCACTGTCCGTAATGATGTGATCCCCCGGATGAAACAACTCCATCAGCGCTGTCATGGCCGCCATGCCGCTGGAAAAAGCCAGGGCATCCACGCCGCCCTCCAGCGAAGCGACCACCTGCTCCAGCTGCTGCCTGGTGGGATTTTGCATGCGGCTGTAGTCATAGCCGGTACTCTGACCTACCGCCGGGTGGGCAAAGGTGGCAGTCTGATAGATGGGAAAGCTGATGGAGCCGGTCTGTTCCCCTTCAAATTTCGTGCCGTCTCCATAGATACATTTTGTTTCAAAGCCTCTTTCCATTTACGCTGTTCCTCCTGCAGTATTTTCACAACTGAGACGGTATGCTGCAGCTGCTTTGGTTCTTCCAGACAAATACAGAAATTTTACGAATCAGGGTGATTTACTAAGGCAGAGCGGCAAAAACAACTCGCCGCTCTGCCTTGTAGTCTCCGTTAATTCCTTTTATTTCCGTTAATCTCTTTTCATTTCCATCCCGATTACTCTGTCGCGGCTTCTGTATCCTCTTCCACTTCTTCCGATGCCACAACACCACCTTCTACAACAAGCTCTTCCTCATAGTCGCTGCCATAGGTTTCCAGCAAAGTCGCCTCATAATCCGCATGGAAGAATTCTTCCTCTCCAAGAGCTGTAATCTCTTCATTCAGCCAGTCAAGCAGGGTCGTATTTCCTTTTGACACAGCCGGAGCGATCGTATCCTGGCTTCCAAGTGACGGAATTCCGACGGTATATCCTTCATTCTGATTTGCAAAGGCGATTACCTCTGTATTGTCATTTGCCCATGCCACACCGTTTCCATTCTCCAGCGCTTCCTTTGCTGCCGCATACGTATCATATTTCTGGAGTGTAAGATCCGGATAATTTTCCGTCAGATAGGTTTCCGCAGTTGTGCCGGAAATGACGATTACCGCATCGTCCTCACCCAGATCATCCAGATCCGTGATTACGTTAGAATCCGGTGATACAACTCCCAATGCCACATTCATATAAGGCAGGGCAAAATCGACCTCCTCCGCGCGCTCTTCTGTCACAGTAAAGTTTGCAAGGATAATATCTACCTTACCAGTCTGAAGATACTCAATCCGGCTCGCGGCTTCCGTAGAAACATACTCTACTTCCACACCGAGATCCTCCGCGATTCTTTCCGCAAAATAGATATCGTAGCCCTGATACTCGCCGTTTTCATCCACATAGCCGAACGGATTCTTATCGGAGAATACGCCGATCTTTACCGTACCGCTCTCCTGGATTTCATCGAGAGTACGATAGATCACGTCCTCATCCGCAAGCGCCGTCGTGGATCCTGCCGCCAGTGCTGCTGTCATAAGAGCTGCCACAACCAGTTTTCCTGTTCTTCTTTTCATAATGTATTTCCTCACTTTCCGGCTTTCGCCATATTAGAATATCTATAGTAAACGAATCACTTCGTTTTGCTATCCTGTCACAGTTTCTTTTTAGGGCTGTCAAATACAAAAGTGTTTAAAAAACTTTTTGCCCGCTCTGTCTTCGGATGTTCAAAAAACGCTTCCGCCGTCCCTTCTTCCACAATTTCACCATGCTCCAGAAAGATCACCCGGTCCGCCACCGCTTTTGCGAACTGCATCTCGTGCGTCACAATAACCATGGTACTTCCGCTTTCGGCCAGCTCCAGCATGACGTCAAGTACCTCCCTCACCATCTCCGGGTCAAGCGCCGCTGTCACTTCATCAAAAAGGATCAGTTCCGGATGCATACAGAGTGCCCGGACAATCGCCGTCCGCTGCTTCTGTCCCCCGGAAAGCTCCCGCGGATAATTGTTTTTCTTCTCCAGCAGACCAACGCGGTCAAGTAACCTTTCCGCCTCTTCGGTCGCCTCCCCTTTTTTCCGCTTCTGCACCAGCATCGGCGCCAGAGTGATATTTTCCAGAATCGTCTTGTGCGGAAACAGATCATAACTCTGGAAGACCATCCCGATCCTCTGTCTGATCTTCGTCACATTCGCTGCGCGTCCATCCACCGGTTCGTCCCCCAGCAATATTTTCCCGGACTGAATCGGTTCGAGCGCATTCATACATCGAAGCAGCGTGCTTTTCCCGCACCCGGAGGGGCCGACAATGACGAGCACCTCACCCCGGTGAACAGTCAGAGAAAGATCATTCAGAACCACATTCTCTCCAAATGCTTTTGTCACATGCTCCAGCTTCAACAATTCTTCCATGTCAGACTCCCCACCGTTTCTCCAGATATCCCGCAAACAGACTGACCGGCCAACAGATGATAAAATACAGGAAAAATACCGTCCCATAGATTCCAAATGCAGCGTTCGGCGAAGACATCCGGTTCGCCTCGATGATCTGCTGCGCCACCTTTAATACTTCCACGACTCCAATCATCATCACCAGACTGGTCGTCTTGATCATCCTCGTGATCAGGTTGATGGAAAGAGGTACCAGCCTGCGCAGGGTCTGCGGAATGATAATATGCAGAAAAATCTGGTTTTCCGTCATTCCCAGTGCCGCGCTGCTTTCATACTGGTGCTTCGGGATGCTCACAAGCGCTCCTCTCACCAGATCGCCCATTTCAGCCGTCCCCCAGAAAGTAAAGACAATGACCGCGGAAAGCTCGCCGGATAAATTCCATCCAAACATGCGCGTAGTGCCAAAATAAACCAGAAATAAAAGCACCATCTGCGGCATGATCCGTACAATTTCCAGATAAAGCCGACTCAATGCCTTTGTGACAGGATTTTTCCAGGTCATCACTACCCCAAGCAAAACCCCCAGCGGAATACACATCAGCACCGATATCAGACTGATCCGCAGCGCTACCCAAAGGCCGCCCAGCAGACGGATCATATTTTTCCCTTTGAACAGGACATTGAGCCCCAGTTCAGTCACCAAATCCGGCATAGCGCAGCCTCCTCTCCAGAAAACTTCCCGCTATGGATACCGGCAGCAGAATGATCAGGTAAAACACGACCAGAAGGAACAGACACTCCGCCGTCTTATAATAAAGTCCGATCAGATCCTTTGCGGTAAACATCAGATCCATCAGGCTGATCGCGCTGAAAACGCTGGTCTCCTTCAGCAGGAAGATGACATTTGCCACAAGAGCGGGCACACTGATCTCCAGTGCCTGCGGGAGCAAAATATGCCAGAAAGTCTGCATACGGCTAAGTCCCAGGCTTAAGGAGCTCTCCGACTGAATCAGCGGCACGGCTTCCAGCCCGCTTCGAAAGGATTCTGCCATGTAGCTTCCGCCCAGCAGGGCAAGTCCCAGCGTCCCGCAAAATTCCGCCGTTAGCCTGATACCGATCTTAGGCAGGCCGAAATAAATGAAAAACAGTTGTACCAGAAGGGGCGTATTCCGAAATACCTCAATATAAATTTTTACAATCTGCGACAGCACCGGAACATGATAATACCGGATTAACGCACCAGCCAGCCCCAGCACAATCGCCAGGACAATCCCCATCCAGCCAATGCGCAGGGTCAGCAGCATCGCCTCACGGAATGCAGGAATATAATCAATTATCACTGTCCAGTTCATAAATTCTTCCTCACCATTATTGTTGTTTCTTATATTCCTATATTTCCTATCTTTTTAATAGGTTTATGCTCCTATGGTGGTAATCATACAACCAAACGAACTATCCGTCAATTTCAAAAAACCGATAACTGGTTATCGGTTTTTCCGATAACTAATGCGCAATAAAACAGGTGGAAAAGCAGCTTCAGTTCTCGCCATTTTCCCACCTGTTTTGCTATTTTTAACCAGAATCTCTATCCTCTCAGATATCTGGCGTTATACTCCGCATTGATTTCCCGGATCTCCATCTCTCCGTCAATATACCGCTGATACATCTCAAACGGATTCCCGCCTCCCAGCCAGCAACCGGTACAGTTTTCGCATCCACCGCCGCAATCCAGAGACTGCCGGATGATTGCCTCCCTTTCTTCCTTCGTTGTATCTTTAATCAAAACACTCTTCATATAAGATTCACCCCCAGGATATCCAAGTCATAACTCCGCAAAAATCTGATAAATATACTTCATATTCTCTTCACTTTCTATGTAGATCTCTCCATGGTTTGTTCCTGTGAAAACAAGGCGACCATCCTTATAGGCCAGAAGCGTTGTCATAGGAACCGGCTCCCATCCGTTCCCCCCAAGCGGCTGTGTGGAAAAAATAACCTGCCCCCTTCCGAGCTGCTGATACAACGAATTTGCGTAATTTGTATGAACATACTCATACTCCCCATCAGAAAAGATCAGGTTCAGCTTATTACCGGAAGCCATTTGGCAGATAATTTCGTTCAACAGCTGGAACCGTCCGGCTGCACTCAGCATCCCTTTGCCGCGTATCTCCCGGTTCATCTGCTCAAGCAAATACAAAAGTATCCGCTCGCTGTCTGTGTCCCCAGACTGCCTGGCCGCCATTCCACTCAATGGCTCATACTCGAAAATCGTGCCATTATGAATCAGCGTCCAACGCCTTCCTGAGCAGTCCTTCCCTGTGAACGGATGGCAATTACGATGCTCAACATTTCCAATTGTCGCATAGCGGATATGCGCCAACACCATCCGCCCCTGCACCGGGACGGACAGGCGTTCCCGAAGGCAGAGACTTTTGTCTGCCTGCAGCGGCTCCTTCTCAATATGTGCCTCATTGCCGTCCAGAAGAGCCAGCCCCCAGCCATTCGGATGTTGGGGGCTGTGGCTGTAAAATTCTTTTAAATATTTATTCAGAACCAGTTGGTGATCCGAACAACTTCCAAACAACTCGCACATACCAGCCGCCTTCCTGCTTCTTTGCTGCTCTCCGAATCTTTACTTTCCTGTATATAATGGTGTCGAATAATAGCGGTCACCACTGTCCGGAAGAAGCACGACGATCGTCTTTCCCTTATTTTCAGGGCGCTTAGCAACCTGAACAGCCGCATGCAATGCAGCACCGGAAGAAATCCCAGTCAGAATGCCTTCCGTTTTTCCCAGTACCTTTGATGCTTCAAACGCATCCTCATTTTCAACCGGAAATACCTCGTCATAAATCTTTGTATTTAAGGTATCCGGCACAAATCCAGCGCCGATTCCCTGAATTTTATGCGCACCGGCTCTGCCCTCTGAAAGCACTGGTGAGGATGCCGGTTCCACTGCTATAAGCTGTATGTCAGATTTCTGAGCCTTTAAATATTCACCCGTTCCGGTAATCGTCCCTCCGGTACCGACGCCCGCAATAAAGATATCAACCTGGCCTTCCGTATCCTTCCAGATCTCCGGTCCTGTCGACCTGCGATGCTCCGCCGGGTTCGCCGGATTCTCAAACTGGCCTGGTATGAAGCTGCCTTCAATTTCCTGTGCCAGCTGCTCTGCCATGGCAATTGCCCCCTTCATTCCTTTCAGGCCATCTGTCAAAACGACTTCCGCTCCATACGCCTTCAGGATGTTTCTGCGCTCAACACTCATTGTCTCCGGCATTGTAAGAATCACCCGGTAGCCTTTTGCTGCTGCAATCGCCGCAAGTCCAATCCCGGTATTGCCGGATGTGGGCTCAATAATCGTACTTCCTTCCCGCAGCAGGCCTTTTTCTTCCGCATCCTCAATCATAGACTTTGCAATTCGGTCCTTCACACTCCCTGCCGGATTGAGATACTCCAGCTTCGCGAGCAGCGTTGCTTCCAGACCATTTTTCTGTGCAAAACGCCCCAATTTCAAAAGCGGTGTTCCACCAATCAAATCCGTAATGCTGTCATATACTTTACTCATATTCTATTCCCCACTTTCTTGATAGGTTTACTTGGTATATATGAGATTACATCACTGTCAGCGTTTTGTCAACAGGTTTTTATAGAATAAATACAAAATGCCCACCAGAGAGCTTTATCTCTCTAATGGGCGTTACCGCAATCTATGATCCTATGTGTTTCTTACAATAGCTCTGTCAGTTTACTTCTTTCATATTGCACTGCTGTCTCTTAATTTACTTCCCCATACGGCAAACTCGGTCAGAATCGGAATCAGGGAACGAACGGAATCCGTTATTTCATATTCTACACGAACCGGGACTTCCAGATATTCCATCCTTTTTACAAGCCCGTCATCCTCCAGCTCTTTTAGCGACTTGGAAAGCATCGTATTAGAGATACTGCCCATTTTTCGTTTGAGATCGTTGTATCTGGTTGCACCGTCACTCGATAAAGAACATAAAATGGACATTTTCCATCTTCCGCCAATCGCATTCATTGCCTTCTGTAAAGGACATCCCACGGTACATGGGCATATATGTTCATTCGCCATCGTAATTTTCCCTCCTCTGGTAAGTTTTTTAGTACCTGCTCCATTTAATCTGCGTAGTTGACACGGATACCTTCCATGCCTATAATCGCATTATAGCAGGTAGTGATTTAAGAGTAAAGTAGTTTTTATGAGCAACAGGTAAGAATGCCCGCGCATCCTGCACATTTTGCAAACACCGGAAATTTAACACTGGAAGAGCAAAAAAGGGGAAGCTATGACAGACAGCAGAAACAAAACGATTGTCAAAACCAGTATGATTGGTGTTGCAGTGAATGCACTGCTTTCTGTACTTAAAATTATTATCGGCACACTAAGCGGCTCAATCGCGATCATACTGGATGCCATCAACAACCTGTCAGATGCTGCCTCCAGCATCATTACGATTGTCGGAGCAAAGCTGGCCGGCAAGGAGCCAGACAAAAAGCACCCCTTCGGCCATGGCAGAATTGAATATTTCAGTGCCCTGGTCATATCCCTGCTCGTCCTGTACGCCGGAGTTACTTCACTTGAGGAGTCAGTGAGCGGTATCCTGCACCCGGAAATCCCAGGCTACACCACAGCCTCGCTGGTGATCATCGCAGTTGCTGTTGTTGTAAAAATTATGCTTGGGAGATATTTTATCGCCGCAGGCAGGCGGGTAGATTCAGATTCCCTCATCAATTCCGGTCGGGACGCCGCATTGGATTCGGTGATTTCTTTTGGTACCCTGGCAGCGGCTGTCATCTTCCTTTGCACTGGCATTTCCCTTGAGGCTTACCTCGGAGCCATTATTTCACTCATCATCATCAAATCCGGATGCGACATGATGCGGGAAACCGTGTCGCGTCTGCTGGGGGAACGGGTGGATGCAGATATGGCAAAGGCCATCGGGGAAACTATCATGGAGTTCCCCACAGTACACGGAGTTTACGATCTGGTGCTTCATGATTACGGCCCCGATTCCTATCAGGGTTCTGTACATATCGAAGTGCCGGATACCTGCAGAGCAAACGAACTGGATAATCTCATCCGCTCTATCACAATTGCCGTTTACGAAAAGCACCATGTACTATTGACTGCCGTAGGTGTCTATTCGATCAACACAATCGATGAAGAGGTGATCCGTATCCGGGAAGAGATCAGCAGCATGGCACTGAAGAATGAATACATTACACAAATGCATGGTTTTTATCTGGATAAAGAACAGATGACGATCCGTCTTGATCTGGTGGTCAGCTTCGATGCAAAGGATCGGCGTTCCGTTTTTCAGGAAGTGGAATCAGCCATACAGCAAAAATATCCTGAATATCAGATCAATATGGCCATGGATACCGATTTTATAGCATAATATATGTTTTCATACGTACTTCGCAGCAAGTGCGAAGTACTGTCCTGAATAGTTACATAACAGCTTAGCAGCAGGAGGCGCAATATGCTTTCACATAAAACGAACGAATCGCAGGAGGACTATCTGGAGTGTATTTTCCAGATCACCCAGAAAAAAGGATTCTGCCGCAGCATAGATGTTGCAAATAAGCTTGAGGTAGCAAAGGCGAGCGTCAGCGTTGCTGTCTCAAAGCTTCAGGCAAACGGATACCTCCGGGTGGATGAGGATCATATGCTTCGTTTAACCGATTCCGGAGAACGGCTGGCGCGCAGGGTTTATGACAAACATAAGACGCTGAAAGAGATACTCGTGAAAGCAGGGGTTGACCCTGAACGGGCCGAGCTGGAAGCCTGCCGGATGGAACACGTGATCAGCGATGATTCCGTTTCAAAGCTAAAAGCTACAATAAATAAATAAAAGGAGCGTAAAACAAATGGCAGAAAAAGAATATAATCTGGGAGAGTACTTGACAGGCGGTGTGGAAAAGATTGTTAAAGGTGCCATCAGAGCGACGTTAAAAGACCCGAAGGAAAGCATTTTTATGGCTCGCTATGCAATCGCAAGCAAAGAATCTTCCAGGAGACGCGCTGAACTGGAAAAACAGGGAGAACATATCCCTCCGTTTCTGATTGCCAGCATTACCAGCAGCTGCAATCTGCACTGTGCCGGCTGTTACGCAAGAGAGAACCATATCTGCTCGGATGAGAAAGCGTATGCACAGCTTTCCGCTGAGGAATGGGATGCCATTTTCAGAGAAGCGAAAGACTTAGGGATCGGTTTTATTCTGCTGGCAGGCGGAGAACCCATGATGCGCCGCGATATTCTGGATAAAGCAGCGGAAATTCCTGAAATTCTGTTTCCGGTTTTCACAAATGGAACCTTGCTGAATGACAGCTACATTAAGCTTTTTGATCAATCCCGAAATCTTGTTCCCATCTTTAGCATTGAAGGCGATGAGAAGAAGACCGACGAGCGCCGCGGAAGCGGAATCTACCAGAGCCTGATTCGGGCAATGGACAAGATAAAAGAAAATCATCTGATCTTTGGCGCATCCGTTACAGCTACTACTTCCAATCTGAACGAAGTGGTTTCCGATGATTTCATCCATGTCCTTCAGGAACGCGGCTGTAAGGTGATTATCTATGTAGAATTCGTGCCGGTCACAGAGGACAGCACAGAACTGGCTCCGGGGGATGTCGAAAGAGAATTTCTGAAAAACAAGCTCATGGAACTGCGCGAGCAGTATCCTGAAATGCTGTTTATCTCCTTCCCCGGTGATGAGAAGAGCTCAGGCGGTTGCCTTGCAGCTGGAAGAGGTTTCTTCCATATCAACTCCCACGGAGATGCAGAGCCATGTCCATTCTCTCCATATACCGATATAAATGTCCGGGATACATCCGTGAGAGAAGCACTTCATTCAAAACTGTTTACAGCATTGCAGGATGGTGATGTGCTGATGGAAGATCATGCCGGAGGCTGTGTCCTCTTTGAGCGAAGAGATCAGGTGAAAAAATTGCTAAGCAACGAATAAACCCAGGTATTGTTCACGTATACAACACAAAATAGACAACCTTTTGTCACAAATCAAATGATAGAATGCATCGGTAGTGTAAACACTGCCCAAATATAAACAGGAGGCATTCATATCATGAAATGCAGTATGAAAAAGAATCTGTCCTCTTTTCTTTCCCTGACGCTTGCCTTTTCGCTAACTGCGGGCTTCGGAATCAGCGCCAGTGCCGAAGAAAGTGCAAAGACATTCACAGAGACTGTCGCAGAGGAAAGCCTGGCCGAAAACATAACAGATACATCAGGCGTTAATAACTATTATCTCGTGACAAATATGTACGGCGATGGGCAGAAGCCCTGGTATATTGTGATCGACTACGGCGTGGAGCTCGACCCGTCAGGTGTCTCTACAGACGATTTTGAAGTGGATAATTATGAGATTGAAGCCGTTTATACAAATTCAGAAACAAGCCTTCCTGAAAACAGCACAACCGGAAATTATGTACTGATTGAACTCTCCACAGACTACACAACCACAAACTATGGAGGAAGCGGCTCCGGAAGCAGTGAATCAGGTGAATATAATTCCTTCGGAAATAACTCTTTGGGGGATGATTCACTTGAAGAAGGATCTGAGGATGGGCGTTCCCTGGGAGAAGACTCTGTCGGAGATGGTTCTTTCGGTGATGATTCTTCTGGAAATGATTCTGCGGAAGACAGGGAAAATTCCGGTAATAGTGGAAACACAGAATTCCTCAGCTATGAAGAAAGCGAAACGGAATCCGGTGACATGAATGGCCTGAATGATTCCGGCTTCGGCAATCGCGGCGACCGCTCGGATATGGGGACCTCTGGTATGGGTGAATTTGATATGGGTGGCTCTGACACGGATGACTCCGGGATGGGCGGCTTTGATGCATCCAATAAGGCAGATCGTTCCACGCAGGACGGCAACAGCAGCAGAGGCTCCATGTTCTCCTCACAGTCTGCGCTCAGCAACCAGCTGGCCGTGACGTTCCAACAGACCGGCAGCATCACCTGCCTGGATGGAACGACTCTGGATGCGTGGGCAGAAAGCTGTACTACCAATTATGAAAATAATGTAAATCTTCTGGTTGAAAACTTTTCCCAGTATACATTTACACTCTCAAACGGTACTTCCCTGATGTACAGCCTGTATCTGCCGGATGATTACTCAGAAGATACCGAATATCCTCTTGTCCTGTTTATGCCGGACGCTACCGGAGAAGGCAGTGATGAATATCTCGCCCTGACGGAAAGTCTGGGCGGCGTGATCTGGACGACCGAAGAATGGCAGAGCGAACATGAAACCATCGTGCTTGTCCCGCAGTATGAATCTTCCAATACCGAAGACCCTGCGTATACCATGGAACTGGTCACCGAAATCGTCAGCCTGTACAACGTAGATACTTCAAGAGAATATCTGGTCGGACAGTCTTCCGGAACCATCCGCTCCATCAAGCTGCTCATTGATTACCCAGATGAATTTGCAGGCGCGCTTCTGGTTGCTGGCCAGACCGATTCCGCCTATACCGATTCAATCTCGCAGCTGTCCACGCAGAACATCTGGATGATCTGCTCCGAAGGAGACGCGAGAGCTTATCCGGGCATGACCGAGATCACCGAGGCCGTGGAAGCAGAGGGAACCGAAGTGGCCATTGCCCAGTGGGCAGCCACACTCACCGATGACGAACAGGAACAGATGGCAGCCGAACAGGTTTCAGCAGGGGCAACAATCAACTGGACAATTTTTGACGCCAATACCGTAATGAGAGACGATGTAACTTCTACGGACGCTACAGAGCACATGAACACTTGGCGTGTGGCATATGATCTGGACACCGTAAGAGAATGGCTGTTTGAACAGACACGGTAAGAACGGAACCACAAACAGAAACGTGAGCCGCCAGGCGCAAACGATTATCAGGCCGGATAAGAAAGTATCCGGTCTGTTCTTTCTGGCTCAGGATACGGTCTTTCTTTTCTTTCCCGGCAAATACGGTTTCCACCGAATCCATCAAATCTTTCTGGGTAACATAGCTTCGCCTGAGTTTCACCGCCAGAAGCGCTGCCCCGTTCACAATGTTGGCAAGATCAGCGCCGCTGGCACCGCTCGTCGCAAGTGCGACCGAGTGGAAATCAACGTCGCTGGAAAGCAGGACTTTTTTCCCATGTACTTTCAGGATATTTTCACGCCCTGCCAGATCTGGCTTATCTACAATAATACGGCGGTCAAAACGGCCCGGTCGCAAAAGCGCCTGATCCAGTACCTCCGGGCGGTTCGTCGCTGCCAATACGATGATGCCGCTGTTCGTTTCAAATCCGTCCATCTCTGAGAGCAGCTGGTTCAAAGTCTGCTCCCGCTCATCATTACTTCCGAAACTTGTATCCCGCTTTTCTCCCGGCGGAGTTTTCGGATGTCCATGGACTCAAGGCGTTTCAGTTCCTCTACTGAAATGTTCATCTGCATCACCCTCCTATATATCACAGGCTGGAGAGGGTGTTTTGTCGCGTTCCTGCGGAACATTTTTCTTAAATTTTTCAAAAAATAATGGCAGCCTTACCACCGGTTTGGGCACCCTTGGGATTCATATACATTTCTCCTACAGCCACCTGAACAGCCATCCTTTTCCTTTGCATTCTTAGCCTTATTATCACATTTTAAGATCGCAAAATACAGCGTACTACCAGTCCACACAGGACACAAAAAGTGGACTGCCTGTCCACTTTTTTGCTTAAGATTGCAATACTGTAGGCGGTGTATTTCATTGCGATGTTGACTCAATATCATTCAGATTATTCTGCCGTAAATTTTATTATTCCCAGACGCACAAATACCGGATAAAGCCAAGTTGCACCAGCAGTACCCATTATTCCCGTCAGCGTTTCCACCAGCATTTCCGCTCCGATGTCCCTGCAGTCTCCGAACGGAGATACCCTGACTATTTCTCTATATGCGTTCTCCACATTTTCCCTCGTGATCATGATTTCTTCTTTGCTGATTCTGATATTCCCATTGTCCAATACCCTGTATGTAAATTTTACTCCCGCTTCTGTATAAAGCGGATAATCCTGAAAGGCTGAAACAGCCGACCAGAGTGCTTCGGTTCCGCCCACATTCCTCAAATATTCCAATGCGGCTTTCCGTCCCCGGTATCGCCCCGCTTTTTCTGCATCTGTGGATAAATCATCTGCCTTGTATGGCACCTTACTATAAGGCAGATAGGAATTGACCGACGCCCTTGAAAGATTTGTGAATGCCATGATCTCCTTTATTGTCTTTCCTTCTTTCTTCAGGCGCAGCACTTCCTCAGCCATAGCGCTCCGGTAAACCTCCGTCGGATCTCTTCCCTCTGCTATGTCACGCTCTCTGGCCGTAACCAAAAGTTTTCGTACCTTAATCGGATTCAGATTAAGGTCGGCTGCTGTCAACCGCAGCGATTTCTCTTCTCTGTATGTCTCCACTGCCGCATCCGTCATGTCCTGTAATATTTTCTCCGCATCGTAATCCGGGTTCTTCTTTGGATTCATTTCCCCTCTCCTTCCTCAAACCGTGACAATCTATACAAAATATTCAAAAAGAAAGGCCGTATAGCTACGCGCTCGGCACGTCCGTCACACGGTCTTTCATCCTCTGTTCTTATGACAATCTTTCCGTAATCTCCAGCCCGGCAACCAACACACTGGTGCTGTCCTTCGCAAAATTCCGAGTCCAGTTCTCTGATACCTTCAGCCATGCCAGACGCTTATGCCGGTCAATCCGTACGATCCGATTGTCCTGGCCGATCAGCGGCCCCTCCGTGACATGAGCAACGCCGTCCTTAATAACTCCTTTTGACATGGGGATATAATGCTGCTCGTCACTTAAATCTGTCAAAAGCTCCGTTAGTTCCTCCGGTATCGGGACAATCGGCAGATTTTGCTCTTTCAATTTTTCTGCCGCAGCTTCATCACAATCGATGAACAGGAAATTCGGAAACAGTGTAGCTGTCACAGAATGCCATGCTCCCATATAATGCCTGTTGCGCTCGATCGTGTATTGAAACGTATCACACGCAGATAAGGCTCCGTTTCCCATCGCATTTTCCGTTGCTTCAGAATGATATAGTGCATATAACAATCACAGCCCCTCCTCTCCACCGTCTGCGGCTTCTGCCGCGATTTCTTCTTTCAGACTTTCTCCGGTTCCTGATTTTATTGCTGCCGGATGATTTATTCTCTCCTCTGATCCTTTGATATTTTCTGTCCGGTCTTCACTCATCCATCTTCGAAAAGTAGCCCGGCAGATATTTAGCCGTGCGGCTGCATCAGTAACCGTCAGCTTTCCTTGTTCATATTCCGCTTTTATTCTCTGAAACTCCTCCGGAACCTGTTTCGATGGCGTCCCAAATCTGACTCCTCTCTCATGCGCCGCCTTGATTCCTTCGCTCTGTCTCCGGCGGCGAAGAACCCTCTGATTCCGCTCCGCATATTTCAAAACATCCAGCACAAGTTCCGAAACAAACTGTCCATTCAGCGCTTTCGCCGTCTCCGGAAGCTGCATATCCAAAACGACAATCGCCGTATCATGCTCCTTCGTAATCTTCTCCCACTTAACGATGATGTCATCGTAACTGTCCCCCAGGCGGTCAAGGCTTTTTAACACGACTGTATCGCCCGGTCTGATTCTCTCCAGAAGCAAATGATAGGCCGGAAAACCTGCATCATTCTGCTTGTCCCTGTAAACGCAGGAATCCTCGACACCGTATTCCTGTATCGCATGGGTCTGCATTTCCCCGCTCTGTTTATCTGATTCCCGTACATATCCATAAATCGTATTATTCATTCTGTCTTCAATCCCTGTCCAAAATCATCCTCATATAAAAAATCAGGCATTTCTGCCTGTCGGTATTGGTTTAAGAAAATCTGAGTATAAAAATAAGAGCCTTTTCAGCTCTTATTTCGTATCCTTTATAGATTTTAATGTGGCTGACGTGAAAATATCCGTACAGCTGCATCCCACCACTCGTTTTTCACTCCACCAGATCATGGTAAATCTGGCTGACGACCGATTCGATATGCCTGCTGTGGATATAGCCAAAGTTTAAATCCCTCTCCCGCAGCAGATGGATGTATTTCTTATAGGCTGCATGGGAAAGATAACCGGTAAAGAAATAGATATAATCTGCGCTTTCCAGCACAGCCGGGGCGACAATTCCGGAAATGTCTGTACTGATGAATGTCCAGTCCGGGAAATGATTTCTCAGCTTGTTCACCCAGTTTTCATGCCCGCCAATAATGACTATATTCTTATCCTTTATCGTTTCTTCCATCTGCGGGAAGTCCTGCGGCTCCGGTTCGGTATCTTTCTCCGTCATGCGGTATACGTGTTCGCGCAGGGAATTCAATTCCCCACACGCCTCATCATACTGGTTCCGCAAATCCTCATAATCGGCAAGCTCTTTTCTGGCGTCCGCATAAAGGGAATGAAGGCTCCGGTTCTCGCTCTGTACCTGATGCAGCCTGCTCCGAAGTTCGTCAATCTCCGCCTGCAGTTGCACCGCATCGGGCGTCTCCCCGGTAATCCGTGCAGAAACGGAAAGTTTATCACTTTCTTCATCCTTTTTCAGGCCTTTCAGACTGGTCTTCTCCACACCTTCCGGCCGGAATCTGGCCTGTCCGGATTCCTGTCCATCACCCGCTGAAAAATACTGACTGCCGGTTCCGAGAAGGACATCCATATATTTATCAACCATTTCCATGGCAAATGCAAGCGACCCGGCACATGTCAGAAGCGGAGCCAGTGACTGCACTTCATGAAAGCCAAATTCCATGTCAGGGAACCGCATTTTCAGGATGGCCAGTGTCCGGGCAAATTCCGTGCGCAGGCCGTGGAAATGGTGTCCCCAGCGGTATGCGTAATCATTAGGGTATCATCAACCAGCTCACATCATCCATGCCCTGCTACTTCGCGCCAGTGGAGCATGAATAGGTATGATGTTGTGTAGGGGAAATCCGTGGATACGATATTTAACGGTTAGCGAATGTTTTCAATTTGTTCACCTGCGCCTTTTTGGATTCCATGGATGGATGCACATAACGTGCAAGAGTAATAGACACATCGGAATGCCCCAGAATCTCACTGAGTGATTTGATGTCCATACCCTGTGCAACGCAGTTCGTCGCGTAGGTATGACGGAGGGTGTGGAATGTATGATGCTTTACTCCTGCCCTTTTCAGAAAACGGGCAAAACGGGAGCGGCAGACGCGCGGCTCCATGAATTTTTCACTGCCAGTGAGTACATAATGTGAGGGCTCGCCGGCATGCTCCTTAAAATACGACAAGACGCTTTCCGGGATTGGTATTGTGCGGTTTGAACTGTCTGTTTTAGGCGGACCGATTACAACATGGGTACTGGCACCGGATTTACATTCCGTGTCTTTGACGCGGTTTGCGGTCTTACTGATAGAGACAGTTCCGCTGTCCCAGTCAAAATCAGCCCACTGCAGGGCGCAGTTCTCGCCTATACGAATCCCGATATACAAATCAAGAAGAATACCTACAGAAAAAGCCGTGTCTTCCTTCCGCGCTTGCTCCTCAATGCAGACCTGTTCCTGCTCTGAAAACACCGGACTCGGAGTTTTTTTCACGGAGACTGGTATGGATTCAGGGACTTCACTGATATAATGCTGGGACTTCCCAAAACGGAGAATCCGGTACAGGATGGATTTGAGTTCAGACAGGGTTTTATCAGAAAGAGGACCTCCATCTTTCATACGCCCATGCTGCTTTTCATCGGACAGGAACGATGAAATCCGGCCATAATCAACAGCTTTTATGTCGAGATCTCCGAACTTCGGGAGAAGATGGTTCCCAATCATAACAGAATAAAATGCATATGAAGACTCCTTGATTGCCAGTTTCTTATAAGCCAGCCATTTTTCAGCGACATCCGAAAAGCAGATAACAGAATTAGCCACATTTGATACTGCGGAAGCTGAAGGTTCCGGAATATCCAGAGGAGCCACATTGTTCAGACATGCCAGGCCAGAACCACTGGTGGATGCGGATTCATTGCACATTGCTGCCGCCTGTAGGACTTCGAGACTTTTGAGAAAGTCTTTCTTCCTGGCCTTCACTTCCTGATAGCTGCGCCCATATATGTACTTATAACATGTCTTGCCGTGAACCGGGCTGCCATATACTACCCGTGCCTCCCAGCGTCCATCTTTCCTTTTGTGAATGTTCTCTCCCAGTCTCCCCATCGTGAAAATCCTCGCTTTCCATGATTTGTCATGATTCGTACTGCGAATCATGATGCAGGCCGGGCACATCGCGCAGAATGTTCCGATTTGCTACGCAAATCGAGAACGATACCGATTTTCATCACCCGGCTCTCCATAATTCGTGGTCAAATATTACGAAGAATCACGGGCGGCACAATAGGATTCCAGAAAAGTAATAAGCGGCCAATTCCTGACCACGAATTTGACCACTGGTGATTAGTTTTCTTCCGATTTTGCCCATCCGTCAGACGGAAAATCAAGGGATTTTCTATGTTTATCTTGACAGAGAACCCAGAATGATGTAGAATTTGGCCTGTCGAGGAACAAAATAGGCTCGGTTGCATGGATTTTCGTCCGGAAAGCCGTATCCTTTAGTACTTTACTTTCGGATATTTCCAGAGGCTGCTAAGCCCAAAACCACATCAATTTCTTTTAAAATGCCGCTTGCAATATTGCAGGAACGGCTGTTTTTATTTCCCCATTATTTTCTTTTCCGTAACCGGTCATGATTCGAATTACGAATCATGACGTAGGCCGGGCGCATCGCGCAGCGATTTTCATCACCCGGCTCTCCGTATACTGAAAGGCCTCTAATCCATAGTCAGTGTTCAAATCTTGATTTTATCTGTTTCCACGTCCTGCCGCAACAGAGAATTGTATCTGCAACAGAATTTCCCTGAAACTTATCCAGACTCCTATTACCGCCTTTTTTCTAAATGTATTACTTCTATTTCGTTTCATTTTACTACTTTCTTCATAAAAGTGCAACCATTATTTAGAATAAATGTGAAAACAGATACACTTAAACCTTAACTTCCAGAAAAATTATTTCTCAAATTTGAAAACGCAGTGAAAAAAG
>JAJBTU010000032.1 GCA_020860715.1 Clostridiales bacterium
CAGAAAGCGAGAGCGAGACAGAAAGCGAGAGCGAGACAGAAAGCGAGAGCGAGACGGAAAGCGAGAGTGAGACGGAGAGCGAGACAGAGAGCGAGAGCGAGACAGAAAGCGAGAGCGAAACCGAATTGGAATACCAGACGGAGACTTCTGATCCTGCAGAAACAGTTATGTCAACAGTGAAGGAGACAGAATCTGTTTCAATCACCCGAGGCGTCGATTATGACCTGAAAGGGGATGATGGCGCCTGGTATCGAGATACAGAAGGCAGACTTTGGGTGCGGTCAGGGACTTCTCTTACTGCAGCACCTGTGTCGGGAACCGGATACAATCTGGGAAGCAGTGCAACAAATTTGCAAAAGGATGGTGTGATGGCGGTCTCTCTGAAAGAAGTAAATGAGGAGGGAACGGTGATAAAAGAGTCTGCGGTACAGAAAGAATCATACTATATAGACGGAGAAGCTCCGCAGGCAAACTTTCAGATGACTGGAAGCCGGCAGGGAGAGATAGTCTATTCATCCGGTTCCTGCTCTGTTTCTGTTCGTGTAGAGCCAGATGGTAAGAGCGGTTTGAAAAGTACGTACTACAAAATTGTATCCTGTGACATCAATGGAAGTGTGACAGAATCTGCTGCCTCAGGTATGTGGAAAAAATGCGCCCCTTCATCGGACATCGACATATCGGGAGAAGGTCTGTATCGACTCTATATTAAAACAGAGGATATGGTAGGAAATATAACATTTTCAGGGAGCAAAGTAATCTGCGTGGATGATACCCTGCCGCAAATCCGCGTTACGGGAGTAGACGATCAGACCGCAAATTCCGGGAATGTACAGCTGCGGATCAGCTGCACGGATCCGAATTTTAAGAAAGACTCTCTGCAGGTAACCATCGTTGGTGTAAATCAGGGAAATTCTCCGGCAGTCAGCCGAAAGGGAGAGGATGAAAGCGGTGCATGGGTGGAATATCAGAATTTCCCATCAGCAAAGGACTATGATGATGTATATGAGGTGACAGTATCAGCGGAGGACATGGCTGGGAACGCACAGAAAAAAACGGTACGGTTTTCCATAAATCGATTTGGTTCTGTCTACGACCTTTCTTCGGAGACCAAATCACTGCTGGAACAGTACTATGTCTCAGAAGCAAAAGAAGTGGTGTTTTATGAGACAAATATCGACTATATTGGAGAATCGAAAATATTTTGCCGTTTTGACGGTTCTTTACGTGAACTGATTGCCGGAACCGATTATCAGGTATCGATGGAAGGAAGTGAACAGTCCTGGAAACGATATTGTTATACAATTTCATCGGACTGTTTTACGAAGGAGGGTGTTTATGAATTACAGCTTACATCTGGTGATGCTGCCTCTAATATGAGTGATACTGGTATACAGCAAAAACAGGTGTCATTCGTTCTTGATCATACAGCACCTTCCTGTACGGTAAGCGGAATTGAGAAATACGGAATATATGGGGAGGAGGCAGTAACACTCTGTATTATTCCGGATGACAATATTGGCCTGGACTGTGTGCGGGTATTTCATAACAGTGATCTTCTTTTGGAGAATACCTGCCAGCCAAAATCCGGAGAACCGATAAAACTTACACTGGTAAAAGATCAGAATTGGCAGACAGTACAGTTCTGGCTGTGTGATAAGGCAGGAAATGAATACTGGAGTGAAGAAATTCCGGTATTTGTGGGCGCTTCGGATGCGGATGTACCAGAATATCAAAAAAGCAGGTTAAGCGCGATGGAACTGGCAGAGGCGATATTATCAGATGCTGCGCTATATGAGGATTCAACAGAAAGCGATACAATGCCGGATGCAGAAAAGCCGGATACAGAAATAACATGTTTGAATGATAGCGGGGATTCCGGTGAAAAAGAAATCGATTCGAAGGAAGGCACAGAGTCTCCTGATGTAAGCGGGTTCGGTATAAGGCTTACCGCATCTTCGAATACAGGAGCGGAGGGAGGAATATTCCAGAAAGGAAATCACAGTCAGAGGGCTGGATGGATACTATTGGGAGCGGGAATGCTTAGCTTTATGATAACAGTTATTCGGTTTGGGCAGCGCTGAAAAAATAGTGCTTCTCGCTGCTGTTGCTAATATTAAAATAGACTTTTTCAGATAAGTGTGTTATGATGCCCCGTGAAGGGGTGAGATATAAATAATTATGCGAAAGAAAAGGAATATTATTAAACGCAACAGCGGGTTCGTTGTGGGATGCGTTGTGGCTGCGGGTGCTTCTTTCCTTACGGTGGACCTGGTCCTGGCAGATGTGCTTACGGCGGATCTGTTTATGGACGGCAGTTCTTTATCAAATGAGACAGAAAAAGAGACGGAAGCAGCAGTCATTTCCATTCCGGAAGAGCCAGAAGAGGCGTGTACATATGAGACAGATGCGTTTACCGTAACTGCGCTGGGGGAAGTGCTGGACGGAGCGGAGACGGAAGAAGAGGCGGAAACTGAATCCGAGACGGAAGAAGAGGCGGAAACTGAATCCGAGACGGAAGAAGAGGCGGAAACTAAATCCGAGACCGAAGAAGAGACGGAAATCAAATCTGAAACGGAAGAAGAGAAAGAATCAGAAGAATCAGATTCTGATCGGGAAAAGAAAACAGCATCCTCTATATCGGAATCCGGTTCTGATGAAGAAGATACAGAAACAAAGAATTCTTCTGTAAAAAAGACGTATGTGAGTTATACAGAGACGGATGACGGCGCGGATTCGGGCAGTAGCAGTAGTTCGACCAAATCAGCTGCGAACCCGGATGTGTCGGGAAGTACCGGAACAGCCGTGAACAGTTCCGCTGTGTCGTCAAGTAATTCCACATCCGGCACTACCTCCGGAAGCAGTTCATCCTCGAGCAGCGCATCCTCAAGCGGAAGCAGTTCATCCTCAAGCGGAAGCAGCGCATCCTCAAGCGGAAGCAGTTCATCGTCGGGCGGCTCATCCTCGACCGGCAGCAGTACTTCCTCGTCTGGAAGCACGGACGACGGATGGACCGTTGTTGATTCGGATGACAATATTACAATCTGGACTTATCAGGGCTCTTCTTCGAGCACAGGAAGTTCCGGCTCATCGGAGAGTGCTGCATCCGGCAGCAGTTCCGGTTCGACGGGCAGTACATCTGCATCATCGGGCAGCGGCAGTTCTGATTCGTCCGGAACCGCCGGCGGTGCATCCGATACGATTATTTCCGGCATCAGCAGCCGCTATATCAGTGAAAGCGAGCTGTACGGTTACAGTTTAAGTGAATTGCGTCTGATCCGGAATGAAATTTTTGCTTTACATGGACGAATATTTAATTCAGAAGATCTGCAGGAGTATTTCAGCCAGAAATCCTGGTATACACCTGTTTATACTCCGGAAGAATTTGATGCTGATCTGTTTTCTCACCTGAATGAATATGAGAAAGCCAACCTGAATGTGATCCTTGCTTATGAGGAAGCACTGGGCGGCTGATGGGAAGCCAACATGAAAACGGCAGCTGCGTTCGAATGCATTTGCCGGATATGGATCCGGCAAAATAGAAGTGTTTCATGGATTGGAGGATTGGCATGAAAGTTTTTCGCAGGATCTTGATAAAACTGGTGATACTGATAGTAGTGATTGCTTTGTTTGGCGGTGCTGCCTATGTGAACCATTATTGGCCGCAGAGTTCTTCTCAGGGCGCACTGGAGGAGTACCTGTCACTGCTTATAGAAAATAATGCGGAGGAAGCGTATGAGAGACTGGATCAGTCTGAGAGCACGGTGTTGACGCTGACAGAATATCAGGCTGCGGTACAGGCCTGGAAATATGCTCTGTACGAATCTTGTCAGACAGAAGAAATTTCTGTCAGGCAGGGTTCCAATGGGGACTCCTACGCGGATTATCATGTGGAATTTCTGAATTCTTCGGACGAGGTTCAGCTGGAATGCGACATTACATTGAAAAAACAGTCGGATGCGATACTTGGTATGCTGGATCAGTGGAAAGTTCTGCCCGACCATTGCCTGGTAACGGGGCTTCGGATCACTGTCCCGGCCGGTTCTACGCTGTATCTGGACGGAGAGGAAGCAGACAGCGCCTGGATTGTTGCGGGGGAGGAAGAATCGTCGGAACAATCGGATACGGCAGCTGAGACAGGAGATGCATCTGAGACAGACGGTACAGATGAGACGGAAGCTACAGACGAGACGGAAAATTCAGAAAATACGGAGGCTTCAAAGGTCTGCTATGAACTGCCGGGAATCCTGCCGCAGGAAATCAGCGTTACAGTGCGTCATCCGATACTGGAATCGCTGGAAGCGATGCTGGATCCGCTGGACGGCGATGTGGATTATAGTGAAAGTATGGACTGGAAGGAAAGTGCAAATTCTTCCTGTATGGAGCTTGCGGTATCTGCACTGAAGCAGATTTATACAGCTGCTGTAACTCTGGAGACGGACACTCTTGACGAGATGTTTTCTGAATGTCTGGAAGATGTGACTGCCATCGTAGAAAGCCAGTCTGAAGAATTTTACCGCGAAGATGATGTGACACATCCGGAATTTGAGAGTGTTGGCATTTACGATTATGAGGCTGATTTTGAAGAACCGATATTCACGGATGCTGAAAATGGCCGGATCACGGCGGTTATGACGTTTACATATCATTATGCTGTTCACAATACGGAGCGTGTAGAGACCGGTGATATCTGGGCGGATGGTGAGAATGCCTGGGAATATCAGACAGTTTCATACACGGGAAAAGCTGCGGCAGAATTTGTTTTATCTTATTATGAGGATGAGTGGCACATTGAGGCTGTGACACTTCCGGTGATTCCTGAATCCGAGTAAGAACAGATTCATATGAAATTTCATGTATGGTGGAAGTTATGAACTGGATTTTCTATGTATTTACTCCGGTACTTGTGCATCTGGTGATATCGGAGCTAACGGTAATTTTGGCGGACAATGTTTTAGATAGCGCGGCACGGACCGCGCTGTCTGCATTTTTGACGCTGCCGTTTGTTCTCTGGATGTACTGGCAGGATAAGAAGCGAAACACTTCTCCGGTAAATATGCGGTATATGGATACAATTACGCCAAAAGAATCGCACAGACTGGCCGGGCCGCTGAAAGGATCAACCAGGCAGGGGATGAAGAACCTTGTGGCGGCCGGTATCTGTCTTGCGGGCGGCGGATTTCTGAATGTTCTCTGGAGCAGCATTTTAAATCTGCTGCAGATCACTTCTTATTTTTCGAATGAAACACAGGCGGCGCTTCTTACAAGCAGGATTTTGATGCAGCTTCTTGGTCCCGGCCTTCTGGTTCCGGTCACGGAAGAACTGGTTTTTCGGGGACTGCTCTATGCAAGAATACGGTCGCGCCTGCAGGCTGTTCAGGCAGTTTTTATTTCAGCACTGTTTTTTGCGCTTTATCACGGGAATCCGATTCAGATGATTTATGCGTTTCCGATGGCGCTGATTCTGGCGGCGCTTTATGAGCGGAGTGGCAGGCTGACTTATCCGGTCCTGTTTCATATGGGCGCGAATCTGGCGGCAATTCTTCTTCCGCTCATATAATTGATATCGCTGAAATGCTATTTTACATAATAGCCAGATTTTTTTGAATAAAAACGAAATTCAACCATATGTAAATTGTTTTTAAAAAGTAAAATATATAAGATAATTTCAACCGATAACAGACAATTGCCAGTCCAATATAAAAAGATTCAAAATATCTGAAAATTTATAGAATATTCGTTCTTTACAGATAGAGAAAATAGGTGTATGATACAAAAAGCAAATGCGGCGGATTGTAGGCGGTATTGTTCTCGATTTGCAGGGCGGATCGGAACAGATTCTGTTTATGAACGGTGCAGGACATTGCAACAAGGAGGAATCACGAGGAGGAAGTTAGGATGGATTCTATGAGACACACAGAATCTGTCTGCAGGGAGCCCGGATTGTACCGGCCCGAGTTTGAACATGACAACTGCGGGATCGGGGCGATCGTTAACATCAAGGGGATCAAGACCCATCAGACAGTGGCAGACGCACTCAGTATTGTAGAAAATCTTGAACACAGAGCAGGCAAAGATGCCGAGGGAAAAACTGGTGACGGTGTAGGAATTATGTTGCAGATTTCACATAAATTCTTCTCCAGAGCCTGTTCGGACCTTGGCATTTTTTTGGGGGGAGAGAGAGATTACGGTATCGGTATGTTTTTCTTCCCTCAGGATGATCTGCAGCGCAATCAGGCGAAGAAGATGTTCGAAAGCATTGTGAAAAAGGAAGGCTTAAAGTTCCTCGGATGGAGAAAGGTACCGACAGTGCCGGAAGTCTTAGGACACAAGGCTCTGGAGAAGATGCCGTACATCGAGCAGGGCTTTGTGGAACGGCCAAAGGATGTTGCGAAGGGGCTGGATTTTGACCGGCGGCTTTATATTGTCCGCCGAATCTTTGAGCAGTCCAATGAAACAACCTATGTCGTATCACTTTCCAGTCGAACGATTATATATAAAGGGATGTTCCTTGTCGGACAGCTGCGGACCTTCTTTACGGATCTGCAGAGCGAGGATTATGAGTCCGCGATCGCGATCGTGCATTCGAGATTCAGTACGAACACCAATCCGAGTTGGGAACGGGCGCATCCGTACCGCCTGATGGTGCACAACGGCGAGATCAATACCATCCGCGGCAACGCGGACAAGATGCTTGCGCGTGAGGAGACCATGTCCTCTGATTATATGGAAGAGGATATGCACAAGGTGCTGCCGGTGATCAACGCGAAAGGTTCTGACTCGGCGATGCTGGACAATACACTGGAATTTCTGACTATGAACGGCATGGATCTTCCGCTGGCCGTGATGATCACGATCCCGGAGCCGTGGGAAAACAACGCGGTGATGACACAGAAGAAAAAAGATTTTTATCATTATTATGCGACGATGATGGAGCCGTGGGACGGACCGGCGTCGATTCTGTTCTCGGACGGTGATATTATGGGCGCCGTGCTTGACCGCAATGGTCTTCGCCCATCCCGCTATTATGTGACTTCGGATGGTTATGTGATCCTTTCTTCTGAGGTCGGCGTGCTGGATATTCCGCCGGAAAAGATTGTTCAGAAAGAGAGACTGCATCCGGGCAAGATGCTGCTGGTCGATACCGTGGCCGGCCGTCTGGTCGATGATGAAGAGCTTAAGAGCCGCTATGCGGATCGCCAGCCCTACGGTGAATGGCTGGACCGTCATCTGGTCGCCCTGAAGGATCTCAAGATTCCAAACAAAAAGGTCGAGACGTATTCGGATGAGATGCGGATGCGCCTGATGAAGACCTTCGGCTACAGCTATGAGGAGTACCGTACTTCAATTAAAAATATGGCGGAGACTGGCGGTGAAGGCATCAGCGCCATGGGTATTGATACGCCTTTGGCTGTACTTTCGAGCAGGCATCAGCCGCTGTTTAACTACTTCAAGCAGCTGTTTGCGCAGGTAACGAACCCGCCTATTGACGCCATCCGTGAAAAGGTCGTGACTTCCAAGACGGTCTACGTCGGTGTAGAGGGCAATCTGCTCGAAGAGCATCCGGAAAACTGCCAGGTGCTGCAGATCCAGAATCCGATTCTCTCGAATACGGATATGCTGAAGATCAAAAATATGAAGGTGCCGGGCTTCAAGGTAGCCGAGGTATCGATTACGTATTATAAGAATACCGGACTGGAGAAAGCCATCGATCATCTGTTCCTGGAGGTTGACAGGGCGTTCCGCGACGGAGCCAACATCCTGATCTTAAGTGATAAGGGCGTAGACGAATTCCGCGTGCCGATCCCGTCGCTTCTGGCAACTTCGGCGGTAAACCAGTATCTGGTTAACACGAAGCGCAAAACTTCGATCGCTGTGATCCTGGAGACCGGTGAGCCGAGAGAGGTGCATCATTTCGCGACATTGTTGGGCTACGGCGCAAGCGCAATCAATCCGTATTTGGCACTGGATACGATCCATCAGCTGATTGACACGAATATGCTGGAGAAGGATTACTATGCGGCAGTTGAGGATTACACCAACGCGATCATCAACGGCATCGTAAAGATCGCATCCAAGATGGGGATTTCCACCATCCAGTCCTATCAGGGATCGCAGATCTTTGAGGCGATCGGCATTAGCCAGGAAGTGATCGAGAAGTATTTTACCAACACCGTGAGCCGGATCGGCGGCATTACGCTGAAGGATATTGAGGATGACATTGATTACCGCCATTCAAAGGCGTTTGATCCGCTCGGACTGAAAGAGGATCTGACGCTGGACAGCATGGGCTGGCATAAGTCCAGAAGCGGCGGCGAACATCACCGCTACAACCCCTGCACCATCCATCTGCTGCAGGAGTCGACGCGCACCGGCAATTATCAGATGTTCAAGGAATTTACAGAACTGGTCAACCAGGAGGAATCCGGCTGCATTCGCAATACGATGGACTTTATTTACCCGGAGCAGGGCGTGCCGATTGACGAGGTCGAGAGTGTGGATTCGATTGTGAAACGTTTCAAGACCGGCGCGATGTCTTACGGTTCGATTTCGCAGGAGGCGCATGAGACACTGGCAATCGCCATGAACATGCTCCACGGCAAGTCCAACACCGGCGAGGGCGGCGAGAGTCTGGAGCGTTTGGTGATCGGGCCGGACGGCAAGAACCGCTGCTCTGCGATCAAGCAGGTGGCTTCCGGCCGCTTCGGTGTGACCAGCCGCTATCTGGTGAGCGCGAAAGAGATTCAGATCAAAATGGCACAGGGCGCGAAGCCGGGCGAGGGCGGACATCTTCCGGGCAAAAAGGTATACCCGTGGATCGCAAAGACCAGGCACTCAACGCCGGGCGTCAGCCTGATCTCTCCGCCGCCGCACCATGACATCTATTCCATTGAGGATCTGGCGCAGCTGATCTATGACCTGAAAAATGCGAACAATCAGGCGGATATTTCTGTGAAGCTGGTATCTGAGGCTGGTGTCGGCACCGTCGCGGCCGGTGTGGCCAAGGCGGGAGCGCAGGTCATCCTGATCTCCGGCTATGACGGCGGTACCGGAGCGGCGCCGCGCAGCTCCATCCACCACGCAGGACTTCCGTGGGAACTGGGACTGGCGGAGACTCACCAGACGCTGCTGATGAACGGCCTGCGCAACAAGGTCCGCATTGAGACAGACGGCAAGCTGATGAGCGGGCGCGACGTGGCGATGGCGATCTTGCTCGGCGCGGAGGAATTTGGCTTCGCGACAGGACCGCTGGTATCCATGGGCTGCGTGATGATGCGTGTCTGCAATCTGGATACCTGTCCGGTCGGCGTGGCGACACAGAATCCGGAACTTCGGAAGCGCTTCCGCGGCAAGCCGGAATATGTTGTGAATTTTATGAGATTTATCGCGCAGGATCTGCGGGAATATATGGCAAAACTCGGTTTTCGCACCATTGATGAGATGGTCGGCAGGAGTGATCTGCTTAAGAAGATGGATAACTGCACGAATCCGCGTGCGGCGCGCATTGATCTTGGCAATATCCTGAACAATCCTTATGCAGGCGGCGGACAGAAGGTGACCTTTGATCCGGAACAGGTATTTGATTTCAAGCTGGATAAGACAAAGGATGAGACTGTGCTGATGGCGAAACTCGGCAGCGCGCTGGAGCAGGGACAGAAGCGAAGCGTAGAACTCGATGTCTCCAACGTGGACCGCGCGTTCGGTACGATCTTCGGTTCTGAGATCACCCGGAGATATCCGGAAGGACTGGAAGAAGATACCTACACGATCAAATGTCACGGCGCGGGCGGTCAGAGCTTCGGTGCCTTTATCCCGAAGGGCCTGACCCTGGAACTGGTCGGAGACAGCAACGACTACTTTGGCAAGGGACTTTCCGGCGGCAAACTGATCGTCTATCCTCCGGCGGGTGTGCCTTTCAAAGAGGATGAAAACATCATCATCGGCAACGTGGCGCTCTATGGCGCGACCAGCGGCAGCGCGTACATCAACGGCGTCGCGGGCGAGCGTTTCTGCGTACGAAATTCCGGCGCGGTCACAGTCGTTGAAGGCGTGGGCGACCATGGCTGCGAGTACATGACCGGCGGACGCGCGGTGATCCTGGGCAGTGTCGGCAAGAACTTTGCAGCCGGCATGAGCGGCGGTATCGCCTATGTGCTGGATGAGAACAGCGACCTGTACACGAAGGTGAATAAAAACATGGTATCAATCGAACTCATCACATCAAAGTACGATGTGCAGGAACTCAAGGAGATCATCAACGACCATGTGAAATACACAAACTCAAAGAAAGGGAAACAGATCCTGGATGATTTCGGCACGTATCTGCCGAAGTTCAAGAAGATTATCCCGCATGAGTACAAGCAGATACAGATGGCGATCGTGCAGATGGAAGAGAAGGGCTTAAGCAGCGAACAGGCTCAGATCGAGGCATTCTACGCGATCACCGAAGGACAGGATGAGTAAAGGGGGCGCGAATCGTGGGAAAACCAACCGGATTTTTAGAGTATAAAAGGGAAAATGATACCGAGACGGCGCCGATGGAGCGCATTCTGAACTTTAACGAGTTTCATACCCCGCTGCCGCTGGAAAAGCAGAGGCAGCAGGGAGCAAGATGCATGGCCTGCGGCGTGCCGTTCTGCCAGGCGGGTATGATGATCGGCGGCATGGCTTCCGGCTGCCCGCTGAACAATCTGGTGCCGGAGTGGAACGATCTGGTTTATCACGGCAGCTGGGAGGAGGCTTATTACCGCCTGACCAAGACCAACTGCTTTCCGGAGTTTACCTCCCGGGTATGTCCGGCGCTCTGCGAAGCGGCCTGCACCTGTAATCTTGATACGGAGCCGGTGGCATCTAAGGCAAACGAGCGCGCCATCATTGAGAATGCGTTCGCGACCGGCCTGGTGAAGCCGAATCCGCCTGAAGTGCGCACCGGCAAAAAGGTGGCCGTCATCGGCAGCGGCCCGTCCGGACTCGCGACAGCGATGCAGCTCAACAAGCGCGGGCATCTTGTGACGGTATATGAGCGCAATGATCGTGTCGGCGGCCTGCTGCGCTACGGGATTCCGAACATGAAGCTGGATAAATCAGTCATTGACCGGCGGATTGCCCTTATGGAGGCGGAGGGCATCACATTTGTGACCAACGCCAATGTCGGAGAAAATGTCAGCGCCGAAGATCTGCAGAAAGAGTATGACGCGATCGTTCTCTGCTGCGGCGCCTCCAACCCCCGCGACATCAATGCGCCGGGGCGTGAGGCGAAGGGTATTTACTTTGCGGTAGATTTCCTTAAGGCGACGACGAAGAGCCTGCTGGATTCGAATTTTGCGGATAAAAAATATATCTCTGCGAAAGGCAAACACGTGATTGTCATCGGCGGCGGCGATACCGGAAACGACTGTGTTGGAACATCCATCCGCCTGGGCGCGGCTTCCGTGACCCAGCTGGAGATGATGCCGAAACTGCCGGACACCCGTGCGGCGAACAACCCGTGGCCGGTATGGCCGCGTGTCTGCAAGACCGATTACGGTCAGCAGGAAGCGATCGCCATGTTCGGACACGACCCGCGTATTTACACGACGACCGTCAAAGAGTTTGTTATGAACAAAAAAGGCGAGCTTACCAAAGCCGTTCTGGTCAGTCTGGAGAGTAAAAAGGACGAGAAGACCGGCCGTATGATGATGGTGCCGATCGAGGGCAGTGAAAAGACTGTGAAAGCGGATCTTGTACTGATCGCTGCAGGTTTTCTCGGCGCACAGAAGTACGTGACCGATGCCTTTAAGGTTGATCTCAACCCGCGGACGAATGTCCTCACCGCACCGGGCAAATACGCTTCCAGCGTACCGAAAGTCTTCACGGCGGGCGACATGCACCGCGGCCAGTCTCTGGTCGTCTGGGCGATCCGCGAGGGCCGCGAGGCGGCAAAAGAGGTGGATCAGTATCTGATGGGATACACGAACCTGTAGAAACAGTTCCAAACAGCATCAAAAAGATCGGAGAACCGCCGCATGCAGAATCGTCCTTTGGACGATGCGGCGGTTCCGTCCTCGATTTTCTGCGAAAATCGGGACATTGCCTGCGTCACAGATTCGCGCTGCGAATCAATGACATAAGACAGTTTATGCAGATTTATCTGTAAAAGACTGTCTTTTCTTTTACATATTTCAAAGCAAATGCGGAAAACTATATCCAGTTAAACAGATAAGTTCAAATACAAAGGAGAGACACTGTATGCTGGGGAAATTTCAGGTACGGACAGATCTGGCGCTGGAGGCGCGGGAAATCTGCGAGGAAACGATGAAACGCCATCAACAGAAGGCGGCGGATGAAGCTGCATATAGGGATACCGGGATTTGCGGAGGAGAATCATCTGATGCCGAGAATCAGGACTCCCTCTGGCAGGAGGATGAAGAAAGCCGGACGGATGCAAAAGAGCGGATCCGCGGCGTGAGGGTTGAGGAACATGCCGATGAAGAACGGGAAATATATACAACGACTGTGACAATCGAGACGGAGAATGCGGCGAAAACGATGGGGAAGCCTGTCGGCACCTATATTACACTGGAAGCACCGAATATGTCGACGCCGGATGAGGACTACCACAGGGAAATTTCGGAAGAACTCGCAAAACATCTGAATGAACTGATCGGCGGGCGAAAAGAATCTGTGTTAGTGGTCGGCCTTGGCAATCGTGATGTGACGCCGGATGCGCTCGGACCGGAAGTCGTGAACAATCTTCAGATAACGCGGCATATGATCCGGGAATATGGAAGGATGCCGGACGGCAGGGAGAGTGTGGGGGAGATAAGCGCGATTGTACCAGGCGTTATGGCTCAGACGGGGATGGAAACGCTTGAAATTATCCGGGGAGTGGCAGAGGAGACAAGACCTCATTTGATCATCGCGGTGGATGCGCTTGCGGCACGCAGTACAAAGCGGCTGAACCGGACGATACAGATTACAGATACCGGAATTAATCCGGGGTCCGGTGTCGGGAATCATCGCGATGCAATCAATGAGAAAACCACCGGCGTGCCTGTAATAGCGGTGGGCATACCTACTGTGGTGGATGCGGCGACGATTGTAAATGATACAATGGAGGAACTGGTAGACCAGATGGACCGTTCAGAGCATTTTCAAATGCTGGGCGGCACGCTCGGAACCCTGGATTATGCAAAGAAACATGAGATGATCCGGGAACTGATTTCGCCGAGCCTGAACACCATGTTTGTGACGCCCAAAGACATTGATGAGACTGTAAAATATTTGAGCTATACGATTTCTGAGGCACTGAATCTTGCACTGACAGTATAAAATTTTTCCCATTTTTGTGAGTTTACAATAACGATATGCCTGCCAATAAGTAATTTTGGCGAAAAAATGGCAAATTTTATATGGAATTCTGTGAAACCTTATGCTATAATGTCTACTAAATATGATGAATATATGGATGTGCTATTTTCTAAAGGGAGGCAGCCCCGTAGTTTCTGAAACGGGGACAAAGGTATGAAAGACGCAGAAGCAAAAAAAGTCGGGAATGATGATCAGAATAAGGAATTGCTTGCAGTCGATGAACTTTGCCGGATGATTGATCTCTTCAATCCATGCACGGATGATTATCTGTTTGTGCTGGACTTCCAGAAAGACACCTATTATATTTCTCCTCACGCACTGGAGCGCTTCTATCTGCCGGATTATTATTTCCATAATGTGGTGGATAATCTTCTGGCTGTTACCTATGAAAAAGACCGTGCGACATTGACGGAGGACCTGCAGGAACTTCTTTCTTCAAAGACACGTGAGACACACAATCTGATTTACCGATGGCTGAATAAGGAAGGACAGCCGGTTTGGATCAACTGCCGCGGACGCGTGACACGCAAAGACGGCGAAGTTATTTACATGGTAGGCTGCATCAATGAGATTGGAAGAAAGCAGAAGGCGGACAATGTTACCGGCCTGCTCGGGGAATCCAGTCTTCAGACATTCCTGCAGGGGTATTCAGATGTGGTGCCGGACGGTTATCTGCTCCGCCTCGGACTTGACAATTTTAAGTCGATCAATACAAAACTCGGTATAGAATATGGTGATATGGTGCTGCGCCGGATGGGCGACATCATTGAGGAATGCGTGCATGAGGGTCAGCATCTTTACCGGATTGTAGCAGATGAGTTTATGATCATTGACTTTAACGGAGGAACGATTCAGCAGGCCTCAGTTCTTTACCGGAACATTCGGAAAGCGCTGGATCAGTTTGTGGAAGAAAATCATTACGAAGCGTTTGTCACGGTTTCGGGCGGTATACTGATGTGCCGGGACGTTTCGGATTTTTCCTGGTCTCAGATTATGAAGCTGTCAGAATTTGCCTTGACAGAGGCAAAGCAGCTTGGAAAGAACCGGGATTACATATTTGACCAGAAGGACTATGATTCCTTTATGAAGCGCAAAATGCTGACACAGTCGCTTCGCCAGTCGGTAGCGAATGGCATGACCGGCTTTGAGGTTTACTATCAGCCGATTTTCCACAGCGATTCCGGGAAACTAAGCGGTGCGGAGGCTCTGATGCGTTATCACTCGGAAGAAGGCATGGTGATGCCCGGAGAATTTATTCCGATTCTCGAAGATACCGGACTTATCATTCCTGCAGGACGCTGGATTCTGTACGAAGCGCTTCGTTTTGCAAAACGTATGCAGAAGACCATACCGGATTTTCGGGTCAATGTCAATGTTTCCTATGTTCAGGTGATGAAGAGCGATGTTGTCGAGGACATTCTTGAGGCTGTGGAAGCATGCGGCATGAAGACGAAGGATCTGGTGATTGAGCTGACAGAGAGCGGTCTGATTGAGTCGGATGTATATTTTACACGGCTCTGGAAGCAGCTGAAGGAGAACGGCGTAAAACTGGCTCTGGATGACTTTGGCACCGGTTATTCAAATTTCCATTATCTGAATGATCTTCGGCCGGATATCATTAAGATTGACCGTTCCTTTACCATGCGTGCGATGGCAAATGAATATGAATATAATCTTCTGTCTCTTTTAAGCGGCATGGTGCGGAACCTTGAACTGAAGGTTTGCGTGGAAGGAGTGGAGACTGAGGAAGAAAGAGATAAAATTGCTTTGCTTCCTCCGGATTTCAGCCAGGGATATTTTTATGGACGTCCCTGTGCGCAGGATGTTTTTGAAAAACAGTTTCTTCAGAGTGAAGCGGTCGGATGAGTTTCCGGAGTATGCTGGTTTTTTGATAAACAGGATGTGTTCTTTTCATTAAATAAAAATATATATGAGATACCTTCGTGCCGGGAGGTATCTCATTTTTAATTTTTTTTTAGAATTATTTTCGATTTGCAGGGTTATCAATTAGAATGAGGTATGGTAAAATAATCAAAAAAACGGAACCGTATTTTAGAGATATAGACAGAGGATTGAATCGTGGAAAAACTGGAAATGAAAGAGACCTCAGATCAGGAGCAGCAGACGGGCTCTGCTGCGGCAGCGGATGGGACTGTATCATCGCAAAAAGATGCATTAGAGGGCAGCACTGTACCATCGGACGATATTGAGGAAAAGGACGGTACAGGGATTCCGGACAGCGTGACAGATATGGAATTGCCTGCAAAAGAAGATCATTCCGGGGAAAGCCTCTGGCATAATATCAAGACATTTCGGAAAAAACTTGTAAGTACGCAGGTGATTCCGGAAGAGATGAGAATCCCGGATAATATTATTCCGATGGAGCGTTTTGCGCCGGACGCAGTAAACGGGCTGACGCAGGCTCAGGTGGACGACCGCGTTTACCGCGGCCTGGTTAATACTGCTCCGGAATCTCCTTCCAAGTCCAAAAAAGAGATTATTTACAGCAATGTTCTCACTTATTTCAACCTGATTTTTCTTCTGATAGCGATACTTCTGATTCTGGTTGGCTCTTTCCGTGACATGACTTTCCTGCCCATTATCGCAGCAAATACGCTGATCGGTATTATACAGGAACTGCATGCGAAAAAAGTGCTTGACGACCTGAACATTCTGAATGCTCCAAAGTGCAGGGTCGTTCGCGACGGAAAAGAAAATGTGATCCCGGCTGAAGACCTGGTACTGGACGATATGGTTGTTTTTGGCGCCGGGAATCAGATTCCGGCGGACGCGGTGATCGAAGAGGGAGAAGTGCTTGTGAATGAGTCCCTGATCACCGGTGAGTCGGATCAGATATTGAAGAAGAAAGGTGATGAACTTCTTTCCGGCAGTTTTATCGTATCCGGCGAATGTCGGGCGAAGATGGATAAGATCGGGAAAGATTCCTATGTTTCACAGCTTTCTCAGAAAGCAAAGGTAATGAACGACGCGGAATCTTCCGAGATGATTCGTTCGTTAAATAAGCTGGTGAAGATTGTCGGTATTCTGATTATTCCGATTGGTATTATTCTGTTCAGCCAGCAGTATTTTATCAACGAATCCAGTATGAAAGACAGTGTGACTGCTACGGTGGCGGCTATCATCGGTATGATTCCGGAGGGACTGTATCTTCTTGCCAACGTTGCTCTTGCTGCCAGTGTGGCACGCCTTGCGTTGAAAAAAGTGCTTGTGCACGATATGAAATGTATTGAGACGCTGGCGCGCGTGGATGTTCTTTGCGTTGATAAGACAGGAACAATCACGGATAATACGATGACTGTTAAGAAGATGCTGCCGCTGCGCGCGTCTGCCCTGAAAATGGAATCCGCAGCTTCTGCAAAACAGGACGGTAAGACAGACGGTTTGGATAAAATGGCGCAGACGGAAGGGGAAGCGCAGGCGGCGAAGGATGCCGACGAACAGTTTACTCCGGAGGAACTTGCGGAAACTGAGCTGGCAGTTGGCGATTTTGTGGCGGCAATGCCTGTAGATAATATTACTATGAAAGCGATGAAAGAGCATTTCCGTAAACGCACCGGACAGAGGCCGGAGCAGGTATTCTCTTTTTCGTCGCAGTATAAATACAGCGGCGCTGTCTTTGGAGGAACAGGTTATGTGCTCGGTGCGCCGGAAATCATTCTTCAGGGCGAATATCCGAAGTATGAAGCCTCTGTGGAGCGATACAGCCGGCAGGGTTTTCGCGTGCTGGTATTTGGACGCTGCCAGGAACCGCCGGACGGCGGTGCCCTGCACACTCCGGCAGAGCCGCTCTGCATGATTCTGCTGGCAAACCCGGTTCGTGAGAACGCAAAGGAAACATTTGCTTATTTTGCGGATCAGGGAGTGGAGATCAAGGTTATCTCGGGTGATAATCCGGTAACAGTTTCCGAGGTTGCAAAAGAAGCCGGCATAGCCAATGCGGACCTTTATGTGGACGCTTCGGTTCTGTATGAAGAAAGGGAACTTCGGGAAGCGGCGACACAGTACACGGTGTTTGGACGTGTATCACCGGAACAGAAACGTATTCTGATAAGTGCTCTGAAGGATGCCGGACATACGGTAGCCATGACTGGCGACGGTGTGAATGATGTTCTGGCGCTTAAGGACGCGGACTGTTCTGTGGCGATGGCGTCCGGAAGCGATGCGGCTGCACAGGTGGCGCAGCTGGTTCTGCTGGAATCAGATTTTTCCAAAATGCCTGCGGTGGTGGCTGAGGGCCGGCGTGTGGTCAATAATATCGAACGTACGGCGTCTCTGTTCCTGGTAAAGAATATTTTTTCCCTGTGTATGTCCGTGCTTTCGATTATCTTTACGGTAAATTATCCACTGGAACCTTCTCAGATTTCACTGATCAGTCTGTTTACGATCGGCGTTCCGGCATTTATCATGTCGCTGGAACGGAATACGGACCGCATACATGGTCATTTCCTGAGCAATGTCCTGTTTAAGGCGCTGCCGGGCGGGCTGACGGATTTTATTGTAATCAGCGGACTATATCTGTTTTGCGTTCAGTTTGGCGTGAATGAAACAGATCTGTCGACAGCCTGCACGATCGTGCTTGCGATTGTTGGTATGATGGTGCTTTACCAGATCGCCTCGCCGATGACCAGGTTCCACTGGCTTCTCTGGTTTGCGATGGGCGCAGGCCTGGTTTACTCCATGATTTTTATGCGTAATATTTTTGGCATTACCAGTATATCGAAAAACTGTATGATGCTCCTGCTGATATTCGCGATTATCACGGAACCGACGTTCCGCTATCTGAGCCTGTGGATGAGAAAACTGTCGGATTTCTGTGCAAACCGAATGACAAGGGCGAAGAAAAAAACGGCATAAGACGGAAAGAGTGTCCGATTTCGACCTGTAAATTTATAGTGGATTTTATCGTCTTTTATGGTATAATTCGTTTATGTGAATACCGGCAGGACATATGAAGATGCGCGGAAAGGAAAAACGAGATGAAGAGAGTTCTGTTAAAACTGAGTGGAGAAGCACTTGCGGGCGACAAAAAGATGGGCTTTGATGAGCCGACGGTTACGAAGGTTGCCCTGCAGGTGAAAACTCTGGCAGATCAGGGTATGGAGATTGGGATTGTGATCGGCGGAGGCAATTTCTGGAGAGGCCGTTCAAGCGAACACATTGACCGCACGAAAGCGGATCAGATAGGTATGCTTGCGACTGTGATGAACTGCATCTATGTATCCGAAATATTCCGCTCTGTCGGCATAAAAACGGCGGTGATGACTCCGTTTTCATGCGGATCGTTTACTGAGCTTTTCAGCAAGGATCGTGTAAATACATATTTTGCAGACCATGCGGTTGTCTTTTTTGCGGGCGGTACCGGGCATCCTTATTTTTCCACGGATACGGCGACTGTACTTCGGGCTGTTGAGATAGAGGCGGAGGTCATTTTGCTCGCAAAATCTGTGGACGGCGTGTATGACAGTGATCCGAAAGAAAATCCGGATGCTAAGAAATACAGTGAGATCTCTATTCAGGAAGTAATTGACCGTAAGCTGAAGGTTGTGGATATGACGGCTTCCATTCTCTGCATGGAGAACCGGATGCCAATGCTTGTGTTTGGGCTTAATCAGGAGAACAGCATTGTGAATACCGTAAACGGAACGCTGGACGGCACAATGGTAACGGTCTGAATTTTATTGCACAGCCGCTACTGTAAATATGGAACAGGATAAAGGAGAAAATATGATGGATGAGAGAATCAAGGTTTATGATCAGAAGATGACAAAGACTTACAACAACCTGCTCGAAGAACTTGGAACGATTCGCGCCGGCCGCGCAAATCCAAATATTCTGAATAAAATCCGGGTCGATTATTATGGTACTCCGACGCCGATTCAGCAGGTGGGAAATGTCACTGTCCCGGAGCCGAGAGTTCTGCAGATCCAGCCATGGGAACCGTCCATGGTGAAGGTGATTGAAAAAGAGATTATGACATCGGACATTGGTATCCATCCGACGGATGACGGCCGCGTGATCCGCCTGGTTTTTCCGGAACTGACCGAGGAACGCAGAAAAGATCTGGTGAAGGATGTTAAGAAGAAGGGCGAGGCCTCAAAAGTCGCGATCCGCAATATTCGCCGCGATGCCGTTGACGCATTTAAGAAACTTGGCAAGGGCGAAATCTCTGAGGATGAGGCCAAGAATCTCAGCGATGAGGCGCAGAAACTTACGGATAAATACACAAAAGATATCGACAGGGCTGTGGAGGAAAAGTCAAAGGAAATCCTTACGGTATAAATGCCGGATGGTTTTGGGCGGTATGTTTGATGTTTGAACTGCCGGAACGATTTTGTATAGACAGCAATATTCTGTTCATAAGAGAAAGAGGAGGCGGGGAGCTGCAGGTGTTGCCCGCCTCTGTTGTTCGATGGTACGGGAATCTGTAAGGAGAGAAGTTATGATTATTCCACAGCATGTAGCGATTATTCTGGACGGAAACGGGCGATGGGCAAAAAGCAAAGGGATGCCCCGCAGTTATGGCCATGCGAAAGGCGCGCAGAATCTGGAGGTGATCTGTGAGGACGCCTGGAACATTGGGATCAAATATCTTACGGTATATCTTTTTTCTACGGAAAACTGGAAGCGCTCTCCGGAGGAAGTCGATTCTCTGATGAAGCTGTTCCGCCGTTATACGAAGACCTGTATTAAGACGGCCCGTGATAACAATATGAAGGTACGCCTTCTTGGTGATCCGGCTGATCTGGCGGAGGATCTGCAGAAAAGCCTGGCTGATCTGGTAGAAACATCAAAGAATAATACCGGACTAAATTTTCAGATTGCGATCAATTACGGAAGCCGGGATGAGATTATCCGCGCAGTCCGGAAACTTGCTAAAGACTGCATGGATGGGAATCTTGACATTTCCAATATCACAGAGGAGTGCTTTTCCGGATATCTGGACACGGCGGGAGTGCCGGATCCGGATCTTCTGATTCGTACGAGCGGAGAACTGCGGCTTTCCAATTATCTGCTATGGCAGCTTGCCTATACCGAGTTTTATTTTACAGATGTGCCGTGGCCGGATTTTTCAAAGGAGGAACTGATGAAAGCCATTGAGAAGTATAACAGCCGTGACCGCAGATACGGCGGGGCTTGAAAAGAAAGGATGCGGATTATGTTTCGGACAAGACTGTTAAGCGGTATTGTGCTGGTGGCGATCGCACTGGTGGTGCTCATTGCCGGAGGCCCCGTACTGGCGGTTACGCTTTTTGTAATTTCTCTGATCGGGATGAATGAGCTGTACCGCGCTCTTAAAATCGAGCCTCAGAAAGTGCAGCCGCAAAACACGGCCGGAGGTTCATCGGGAAATACCATGAAAGACGGCCGGATATCAGGCGGTCCACTCTCCTTTATCGGATATTTTGGATGCGCAGTCTGGTATTTGCTTTTATTTTTTGACCAGACGGCATATACTTTGACTGTAATGCTTGCCGTACTGATCTGCATGATGGCGGTCTATGTATTTCGATGGCCGCGTTATCAGACGGAACAGGTGAGCGGAGCGTTTTTAGGATTTGTATACGTGGCGGTAATGCTTTCCTGTATTTATAAGCTGCGGATCATGGAGAACGGTGTGTATCTGGTCTGGCTGATTTTTCTGGCCTCCTGGGGCAGCGACACCTGTGCCTACTGTGTAGGTATGCTGATCGGGAAACATAAAATGACACCGAATCTCAGTCCGAAAAAATCGGTGGAAGGCGCCGTCGGAGGTGTTGCCGGCGCAGCGCTTCTGGGCGTGATTTATGCCGGGGCGGTTTCTTCCCGTCTGCTGGGAGACGCGAACCATATGCTTTCCTTTGCAATTATCTGTGCTGTCGGCGCTCTGATCTCCATGGTTGGCGATCTGGCAGCTTCCGCCGTCAAACGCAATCATGATATCAAGGACTTTGGTAAGCTGATTCCGGGACACGGCGGCATTCTGGACCGGTTTGACAGTGTGATTTTTGTCTCTCCGGTGATATTTTATCTGGCGCAGGCACTTATGGAGAGATTCTGATAAAGGATTTCGGACAGGAAACACGCCATTTGACGGTCAGGACAGATGGAATTTCCGGGGCACATGAGAATGCTCCTGACGATGACAGAGAGGAACAATGATATGAAAACGATAGCAATTCTGGGCTCTACCGGCTCCATTGGTACGCAGACTCTGGAAGTTGTGCGCACAAACGGGGATATCCGTGTGGCGGCGCTTGGAGCTGGAAAAAACATAGATTTGCTGGAAAGGCAGATTCGGGAATTTCATCCGCGCCTTGCCTGTGTCTGGGCCGAGGAAGATGCCAGAACGCTTCGCACGCGTGTGGCAGATCTTTCCGTTGAGATCTGTTCTGGCCTGGATGGGCTGAAGGCTGTGGCAGTCTGCAGAGAAGCGGATATTCTGGTCACGGCTATCGTCGGGATGATAGGCATCGTTCCGACGATTGAGGCCATCAAAGCCGGAAAGGATATTGCTTTGGCAAATAAAGAGACGCTTGTGACAGCCGGGCATCTGATCATGCCGCTTGCTTCACAGTATGGTGTAAAAATTCTGCCGGTAGACAGTGAACACAGTGCGATTTTCCAATGCTTAAACGGAGAGAGAGAACCGGGCGGCGTTACAAATCAAATTGATAAAATACTTCTGACTGCGTCAGGCGGCCCATTTCGGGGAAAAAGCTATGAAGAACTGAAGGATGTCAAAGTTGAGGATGCATTGAAACATCCGAACTGGGCGATGGGGCATAAGATTACGATTGATTCCGCCTCCATGGTCAATAAGGGACTTGAGGTGATGGAGGCGCGCTGGCTGTTTGATGTGTCGCCGGATCAGATTCAGGTCGTGGTACAGCCGCAGAGTATCATTCATTCCATGGTACAGTTCTCTGACGGCGCTGTGATTGCACAGCTGGGGACACCGGATATGAAGATTCCGATTTCCTACGCGCTGTATTATCCGGAACGCCGCTTTCTGCCCGGGGAACGTCTGGATTTTGCTTCGATTGGGAGCATATCGTTTGAAAAGCCGGATCCGGATACGTTTCTGGGGCTGAAGTACGCGCTTGAGGCGGCTCACACGGGAGGCTCCATGCCGACGGTGTTTAACGCGGCGAATGAGCGTGCGGTATACAAATTTTTGCACCGTGAAATCGGATTTACCGGTATTTACGATATCATCCGTTATTGTATGGATCATCACAGGGTGATTCCTTCTCCGGATGTCGCTCAGATTCTTGATACGGAACAGAGTGTATACGAAATGATTGAAGGCAGGTGGTAAGCAGATTGAGTATACTGATTGCGTTGATTGTTTTCAGCCTGATTATTATTATTCATGAATTTGGACATTTCCTTCTTGCGAAGCTGAACGGGATTACGGTACTGGAATTTTCACTTGGAATGGGACCGAGGCTTCTGAGCCATCAGAAAGAGGGCGGTACGCGGTATTCTCTGAAACTGCTGCCGTTTGGCGGTTCCTGTATGATGCTGGGAGAAGACGGAGAGGATAAAGGCGAGGAGGGCTCATTTCAGAGCAAATCCGTAGGCGCCCGGATTTCCGTTGTCGCTGCGGGTCCTGTATTCAATTTTATTCTGGCGTTTGTCCTTTCTGTTTTTATTGTAGGAGCGATTGGCTATGATCCTCCGCTTATCCTTGGTATCTCGGACGGATATCCGGCCGCGGAGGCCGGACTTCAGGAGGGGGATCTGATCACAAAGATGAACGGCAAGACCATCCGCCTGTATCGCCAGTTTTACAATTATACGTATTTTCATTCGGGAGAGACCATTACATTTGAATATGTCCGTGACGGAGAGGCTTATACGACGACAGTCACTCCCATGTTGACGGAGAACGGCTATAAATTCGGTATTTCCGGAAGCACGAATTATCGCTACAGAACAGGACCGCTGAAAACGCTGTACTACAGTGCCTACGAGGTATATTACTGGATTGATACGACCCTGCAGAGCCTGAATCTGCTGATTCACGGCGGTGTTTCGCTGGATGATATGTCCGGACCGGTCGGCGTCGTCAGCACAATCTCTGAGACCTATGAGGAGAGCAAATCCGACGGAGCCTATTATGTATGGCTGAATATGCTGAATATTGCTATTTTGCTGACTGCAAACTTAGGCGTGATGAACCTGCTTCCCATACCGGCACTGGACGGAGGCCGCCTGGTCTTTCTGATCATAGAGGCTGTGCGGCGAAAACGTGTTTCCCCGGAGCTGGAGGCGAAAGTACATTTTGTCGGTCTGATGTTTTTGATGGTTTTGATGGTGGTCATCATGTTTAACGATGTGTGGAAAATTGTTAAATGAAATGAGCCTGGAGCCTGGGGCCGTTTCACAGTATTTTTTGAAAATAAATGTCGGCTGTATACTGCGGTGCGGCATTTGGAGACAGGTCCTCGCTTGTATTGCGGGGACCTGTTTTGCGCGCAGAAAGGTGCCTGGCAGAAGTGTGAAATTGCTGGAACAGGACGACTGATAAATAAAATGTGTTATTAGATAAAAAAATGTTGACAACTATCAACAGTATTGGTATATTAGTAAGGAATAGAAAACAAAAGAAAGCCTTGACAGAAAAGAAGAAATAAGGTAGGATATCAAAGAAGAACGAACATAAGTTCGAAAAGGAGAAGAACCATGGCACAGGAAGAAAAATTAAAAGCATTGGATGCGGCGCTGACACAGATTGAGAAGCAGTTTGGCAAAGGCGCGGTGATGAAGCTCGGAGATACAGGCGCACACATGAATATTGAGACGACGCCGACAGGTTCTCTGAGTCTCGATATCGCTTTAGGCCTTGGCGGGATACCGAAGGGACGTATTGTTGAGATTTACGGTCCGGAAGCAAGCGGTAAGACCACCGTTGCCTTACATATGGTGGCTGAAGTACAGAAGCGTGGCGGGATCGCAGGCTTCATTGACGCGGAGCATGCGCTCGACCCTGTATATGCGAAGAATATTGGTGTCGATATTGACAATCTTTACATTTCGCAGCCGGACAACGGAGAGCAGGGACTTGAGATTACGGAGACGATGGTACGTTCCGGCGCTGTTGATATTATTATAGTGGACTCCGTGGCAGCTCTGGTTCCGAAGGCAGAGATTGATGGCGACATGGGGGATGCACATGTTGGCCTGCAGGCGCGTCTGATGTCTCAGGCGCTGCGGAAGCTGACCGGTGTGATCAGCAAGTCGAACTGCACGGTGGTTTTTATCAATCAGCTTCGTGAGAAGGTCGGCATTATGTTCGGCAATCCGGAGACAACGACCGGCGGACGTGCCCTGAAGTTCTACTCCTCCATCCGTCTGGACGTGCGCAGGACAGAGTCTCTGAAGCAGAACGGAGAGGTGATCGGGAATCATGTCCGCGTAAAAGTTGTGAAGAACAAGATTGCGCCGCCGTTTAAGGAGGCGGAGTTTGACATCATGTTTGGCAAGGGGATTTCACGCGAAGGAGATATTATCGATCTTGCTGCGAATAACAACATTGTCAATAAGAGCGGTGCATGGTACGCTTACAAGGGAGAGAAGATCGGCCAGGGGCGTGAGAATGCGAAACTTTATCTTCGGGAGCATCCGGATGTGATGGAGGAGATTGACCGCAAGGTTCGGCAGCACTTCGGTTTGATTGAAGCGGATGAGGAAGAGGCTGTGGCGGACACCACTGCAAAGAAATCTTCCGACAAGGGGAAAAAAGCAACGGATTCCACATCTGCTCCGGTGGTATCAGGAACGACTGCGCCCTCAGACGGCTCTTCGATGAAATCGGAGTAAGCTGTGATGGGAGAAAGCGCGGAAAGCATGACGGATGACGGCAGGGTTGCTGAGATCAGAAAGATTGGCAAAGGCCGGTATCTCCTGTCTCTGGAGAGCGGACTTCAGTTTCCTCTTTATCGGCAGGAACTTGCAGAATGCGGTATTTCTATTTCTTTTGCCGGGAACGAAGAAGCGGAAGAGGATTCGCCTGTCCTGTTTGACAGGCCGGATAATACGGCCCGTCAGGATTTGATTCCAGGTGAGATGCTTCTTAAAATCAGGACAGAGATTCTTCCGAAGCGTGCACGTCTACGTGCAATGCGTCTGTTGGAAAAGATGGATCGCACGGAGGCTCAGCTGCGTGAAAAACTTCGGCAGTCTTATTATCCGGATTTTATCATTGATGACGCCATCAATTATGTGAAACGTTATCACTATATAGACGATCTTCGCTATGCCAGAAACTATCTTGAGATCCATGCAGCGGCTAAGAGCAGAAGGCTGATGGAGCAGGAACTGTATACGAAAGGTGTTCCGATAGAGGTCGTGGAGCAGGCAGCAGCGGGGATGGATTTCCCTGATGAAGAGAAACAAATCCGTACGCTGCTGGAAAAGAAACACTATGATTTTTCCTGTGAAGATAAAAAGCAGCAGCAACGTGCCTGCTCATTTCTCATGCGAAAGGGTTATAGTATGTCTGCAATTTTAAGAGTGCTCCGTGCGGCGGAAGAATGAGCCGCAGCTGTAAAGGATCTGAACAGCTGCGATGAGTCTTCCCGGCGGACATTTGTCCGCGAGATAGACAGGATTTTCTCTTGACAGCCATTCTTCTTGGGCGTAAACTGAATTACGAATTCGGATTATATTGATTCTGAACCGATTTCATATTATTTGGTCAGATGTTTCCCATTTTGGCCGGATCACCATTTTTGCGAAGGAAGGATAAAATCATGGAGAAGAAAAACATTGACTGGGCAAACCTTGGCTTTGGCTATATCCAGACGGATAAGCGGTTTGTCGCAAATTATAAAGACGGCGCATGGGATGAGGGAGCGCTGATTTCGGATGCGACTGTTGCGATCAGCGAGTGCGCAGGTGTGCTTCAGTACGCGCAGACCTGTTTTGAGGGTCTGAAGGCATACACAACAGAGGATGGCCACATCGTGATGTTCCGGCCGGACCTGAACGCGGCCCGACTGAAATCTTCCTGTGAACGTCTGGAGATTCCGGTATTTCCGGAAGACCGCTTCGTTCAGGCTGTTGCTGACACCGTAGCGGCAAATGAAGCATATGTTCCGCCTTATGGTTCAGGAGCGACTCTCTATATCCGTCCGTACATCTTCGGCAGCAGTGCCGTGATCGGCGTGGCTCCGGCAGATGAGTATCAGTTCCGTGTATTTACCACTCCGGTAGGACCATACTTTAAGGGCGGCGCTAAGCCGCTTACGATCCGTGTATCAGATTTTGACCGTGCGGCTCCTCATGGTACCGGACACATCAAGGCTGGTCTGAATTATGCGATGAGTCTGTATGCTATTGTGGATGCACACAAGAAAGGCTTTGATGAGAATATGTACCTTGATCCGGCTACACGGACAAAGGTAGAAGAGACCGGTGGGGCGAACTTCCTCTTTGTGACGAAAGACAATAAGGTCGTGACCCCGAAGTCTGACAGCATTCTGCCGTCCATTACCCGCCGCTCTCTGATTACGGTAGCAAAGGATTATCTGGGACTTGAAGTTGAAGAGCGTGAAGTGCTCTTTGATGAGGTGAAGGATTTCGCTGAGTGCGGACTTTGCGGTACGGCTGCGGTTATCTCTCCGGTTGGCAAGATTGTGAATCATGGTAAGGAGATCTGCCTGCCGAGCGGCATGAATGAAATGGGACCGGTTACGAAAAAGCTGTATGATACACTGACCGGCATTCAGATGGGCCGCTTGGAAGCGCCGAAGGGCTGGATCCATGTAATTAAATAAAATATTTATATAAAATAATCAAATAAAAATCATCAGCCAGGGATTCATTTGGCCCTCCTGCCAGTCTGTTATCATATATATCGGACGGCAGGAGGGCATTTCTGATTTATAAACTTAGTTCGTCAAGACGCGCCTTAATTGAACGGCTCCGTTCATCAAAAAGCAGCTCTTTATTGTACCGGTAGTAGCGCTCACATTCATATTGCTGAAGAAACCGGATGCAGTAATAATCTGTATTGAGATTGGTGATGAAGATCACCATTTCCTGCCCGCTGCCGAAAGCAGCTTCAATAAAGTCGAAAGCGTGTTCTAACCGTGCGGCAGCTGTTTCGAAGCTGTCTTCTAAAGCATCCTGCTGGTTGTTGAACATATTTTTAATCCGTGTCCATACTTTTTCTGCCTCAGTAATCGATCTTTCCATATTTCCTGATTCAGACGGCACGGATTCAGACGGCATTGATTCAAACGGCATTGATTCAGATGGCACAGATTCAGAAGTCACTGATTCATACGATACGGATTTACAGGGTACTGATTCAGACGATGCGGTTTCTGATAGTAACAATTCCAGTGGCATTTCTTTGGCAGGTTCTTCGGTAAGGATCCTTTTTTTACAGACTTCCAGATCTTGTGTCACCTGACGGTAGATGCGGTCCTCGTCACGGGAGAGCAGTCCGGCAGTTTTTTTCTGTTCATGCTCCTGCTCAAACGCAGCAATTCGGTTATTCAGGCAGTTCTGTACAGACGAATGCTGCGGATTGTCCAGATTTGTTTTCAGAAACTTCAGCTGCTCATAGAGAAGCTGGTTCGCCTCTTCACTGCGAATCTGGGCTGCGAAGCACTCACGGCAGCTGGCAAGCAGAAGATTGACGACACTCAGCCGTTCGTCAAACGCTGCATGGGCGGCTTTCTTTAGAAGAATTTCATCTATATGACCGGAGAGAACTGCCTCCAGCTGATAATCCAGCTGATATTTGTGATACAGTTCCAGATAATTCGCGAAATCTTTGGCGATGGTTTCGTGCTGGATGTATTGGACTACCACTTCACGGTCCATTTCTTTGCCCAACATTTCATAGACGCGCAGAATGGTGGAGAGATCTTCCCAACCGCGCGGGGTTGCGAATTTACGTCCGTCCACGGTGGTCTCCATTTTGTAAAAGCTGGCCAGACGTGTATCCAGATAGGAGAGGATGGCGGGATGGATCTGTTCTTTTTGCGCATATTCCTTCCATACAGCGTAATCAGGCTCCACCTCGATTTTCTTGACGCGATCCATGGTTACCACGTCAAATTCGCGGACCGATTTATTATATTCCGGCGGATTTCCGGCTGCGACGATGATCCATCCCTTTGGGACTTCGTGACTGCCAAACGTCTTGCACTGTAAAAACTGCAGCATTGCGGGGGCAAGGGTTTCCGAAACGCAGTTGATTTCATCGATAAATAAAATGCCTTCATGAAGGCCGGTTGTCTCCATTTTACGGTAGACTGCAGCGACAATCTCGCTCATCGTGTATTCTGTGACGGCATATTCTTTTCCGTCAAAGGTATGCTTTGCGATGGATGGCAGACCAATGGCGCTCTGACGCGTATGATGTGTGATGGTGTAGGATACGAGGCCAATTTTACATTCGCGGGCAACCTGCTCCATGATCTGTGTCTTGCCAATGCCGGGTGCTCCGAGCAGCAGTACCGGACGCTGACGGATCTGCGGAATCACATATTCCCCGTATTCGTCTTTTAAAAGATAGGCTTCGATGGTGTCTTTTATTTCTTTTTTTGCTCGTTTGATATTCATGAGATGATCTCCGGATTCACTGTATGATATTTTGGTGATAACCATTTCAGCAGTTTTCGTAACTGCCCAGTACCTTCACAGTTTTTCACTGGTATATGTGTATGGTATATCAGGTACATGATGGAAAGTATGCGCGCTCGGCGACATAATTTTTTATGCGCGAATGTGCTCTCCATTCATTGTGTTGTGAATGGAGACAGAGTTCAGATTATCGCCCGGAACAGTATAGCATAAAAATGAATATTCTACATCTGAAATCTTTATATCGGGAAAAATTCAGTTGATTTTTTTAAAAAGAATCACTATAGTAGTAGCGAAATTGTACAGGTGAGAATCGAAAAGCGGGAAAAGGAATAAACAGAATTTATTTCTAAATCATGATTGCAGAAAGAAGGAATTGACAGATATGAGATCACGACAGGCAAGAACTGTCCAAAAGAAAAAAGAACCGGACAATGACTTTGCCCGGGGCAGTGTGGGGCATCATATACTGGAACAGTCGATTCCGCTGATGGCTGCGCAGATCCTGCAGCTGCTGTACAATGTCGTGGATCGGATTTATATCGGTCACATACCGAACTCGGATGGACTGGCGCTGACCGGGATTGGGCTTGTGTTTCCGATTATCTCCCTGATCTCCGCCTTTACCAATCTGTACGGAATGGGCGGTGCGCCGCTCTGTTCGATTGCCAGAGGCGCGGGGAAAAAAGATGAGGCGGAGCGGTTGCTTGGAAACAGCGCGGTGCTGCTGTTTTCTACTTCGATTGTACTTATGATCCTGTGCTACCTGATCAGGCGGCCGATGCTCTATCTGTTCGGCGCGAGTGATGAGACGTATCCATACGCGAATCAGTATCTGCAGATTTATCTGCTCGGCACTGTGTTTGTGATGCTCGGGAATGGGCTGAACAATTTTATTACCTCGCAGGGATTTCCCAGGACGGCGATGTTGACGACCTTCTTCGGTGCGGCGCTGAATCTGGTGCTGGATCCGATCCTGATATTCGGATTTGGCATGGGGATTCAGGGTGCGGCGATCGCAACTGTCATCTCTCAGATCGCGTCCTCTGTCTGGGTACTGCGTTTCCTAACCGGAGAAAAGCCGGAATTGCGGTTGAAAAAGTGCTGCTTCCGGCTCGATGCCCGTCTGATAAAAAAGATCACTGCGCTTGGATTATCCGGGTTTATCATGTCGGCGACCAACAGTGTGGCGCAGATTGCCTGCAATGCCATGCTCGGCATTTATGGAGGCGACCTTTATATCGGAATCATGACCGTGCTCAATTCGATCCGCGAGATCTTTACGCTGCCGGTATCCGGCATCACGAGCGGGGCGCAGCCGGTGATCGGCTTTAACTACGGGGCTGCAAAGCCGGAACGGGTAAAGCAGGGGATCCGTTTTATGACTCTGGCAGGCGGCGCCTACACGATTACGGCCTGGCTGCTGCTTTTGATCTTTCCGAAACCTCTGCTTTCTCTTTTTACGAATAATCAGGAGATGCTGAATGAAGGTGTTCGCTGCGTCCATCTGTATTTTGCCGGATTTGTATTCATGCTGTTCCAGTTCTGCGGTCAGTCCGTTTATGTGGCACTTGGAAAATCCGGCAGGGCAGTATTTTTTTCCATTTTCCGTAAGGTCGTGATCGTTCTGCCGCTGACCATTTTGCTGCCGCGAATCTTTGCAGACGGCGTGGCGGGCGTACTTTTAGCAGAGCCAATCTCCAACGTGATCGGAGGTCTGGCCTGCTATGTGACGATGTATGTGACTATTTACAGGAAGCTGGGAAATACTGGTTGATTCTTTCATATAGACGCACGGATGCTCTCAACAGCTTCTGCGACACTTAGCCCGGTAATATCCACCGTAACATCCGCGTATTTCTCATAGAGCGGTACACGCTCCTGATAGAGATCTTCGAGCGTCTGGCCGGGCTTCATCGTGACCCCGCGCCGGTTCAGATCGCCGAGCCTGCGGTACAATTCATCACAGCTTACCTTCAGGTAAACGATTTTTCCGATGGAGCGCAGATGCTCCATCGCACGCTTTCCATAGACGGCGCTGCCTCCCGTTGCAATGACGCTTCGGGAGACAGAAATGCCGGCATTGATTTCTTCTTCAATTTTGTGAAAACCTTCTGTGCCCTGTGCCTCGATGATCTGCCAGAGCAGCATTCCTTCCGATTTCTGGATCAGAAGGTCCGAGTCTAGAAAATCAAAACCAAGAACCTTGGCAAGAACGATGCCGACCGTGCTTTTCCCTGCGCCCGGCATACCGATCAGGGTGATGTTGCTGCATGCCTGGGTATTTGCGGCGCCCGGCATGCTGATAAAGGGAACCGTTTCATTTGCCATGTCTTTTCTCTCCATATTGAATATGAGCCGGAAAAGATCTGCCTGTTTTCATTTTTTTTACGGCAAACCTGCTTCGGATGAACCTGAAAGAATCATCCGAAAATTGCGCCCAGCGCACCGAGCAGTCCGTTGCTGGCGAGCCCCATGATGACGCCGGCGAGAAGAACGCCGAGCATGACGGCGGTAATCGTGGATTTAAAATCCATCTTCAGTATGCTGGCCGCGAGTGTGCCGGTCCATGCACCTGTGCCGGGAAGGGGAATTCCGACAAAGAGAAGGAGTGCGACAAACAGCCCTCTGCCCGCCTTGGCCTGCAGCTTCTGTCCGCCGCGTTCCCCTTTTTCCAGAAAGAATGTAAAGAGTTTTCCAATCACGGGTTTATCCTGTCCCCAGATAAGCACCCTGCGGGCAAACAGATAAATGATGGGAACCGGTATCATATTGCCAATGATCGCGACTATGTAAGTCGGGAGAGTCGGCAGTCCAAACAGGACACCATAGGGAATCGCACCTCTCAGTTCGATAAGTGGAAGCATGGAAATAAAAAATACGATCAGATAACTTTTCATAAATACATACGTCTCCTTGAAAATAATATTTCTTAATGATATTTCTTAAAGGCTCTAAAAATGATTCAAACACCGCTTCATTTCTACTCGCAGCACAGCTGCTCGTTGACCCTCGAGCCGCGAGCCGCCATCGCTTAGCGATCTCTCATGCGGCACGCAACCTGGCAGGTGCAGCTTTAGCTGCGCGTGCCGATTCCTTTCCTGCTGCAAGCAGCGCAAATCTCTTCTATTCGCAGCACAGCTGCTCGTTGACCCTCGAGATTTCCTGCTGCAAGCAGCGCAAATCTCTTCGGGTCACATTATACAGGAAAGGATGGAATTCGAACACCCCCTTTTTGATTTTTTTATGTGGGGCGCCTCGCGCAAGGGCAGTTCCGCAGGGAATGAAAATAATCCTTGCCATCAAATGAATGTTGAAGCAGCATGTTGCAATCCTAGAGCAGGAAATATGGATGTACTTCTTGTTTGTAGTGAGAGAGACTGATATAATTGGGGCATCGGAGAAAAGAAACGGGTCGGCATCGGAAGTGAGGAGGAGTTATGAACCATATTGGAACAATCAGATTGAGAACCGATAGATTAATACTAAGACGTTTTACTGTAAATGATGCAGAGGAGATGTTCAATAACTGGGCGTCAGACGACGAGGTGACAAAATATTTGACCTGGGCTACCCACCAGAATATTGAAATAACACAGGGGTATATCAATTATTGTATACATGAATACTCGGAATCGGCATTTTATCAGTGGGTAATAGAATCAAAGGAAACTCATGATCTAATTGGAAATATTTCTGTAGTACAAATAAATGAAGAAATTGATGGTTTGGAATTAGGCTGGGTCATAGGAAAAAAATATTGGGGGAATGGATACACGGCAGAAGCTGCAAATGAAGTGATTGAAGTTTTATTTGATAAGGTTGGAGCAAATTGTATTTGTGCAAAACATGATGTAAACAATCCTAATTCGGGACGTGTTATGCAGAAAGCAGGGATGAAATATGAGGGAACTTTACGGCAGAGCGGTAGAAATAATCAAGGCATCGCTGACATGGCACATTATTCTATAATATGGGCAGAACGATAACTTCCAGTTGTGCACCTGGATCGGAGGAAAAAATGAATAGAGAGCAGCTTTTTGAGTATACAAAGAGTAAATATGGAACAATGCCGGAGTATTTGTGGGCGCGATATCCATCGTATGCTGTCCTGCGCCATCAGGATAATGAAAAATGGTATGGCATTGTGATGGATGTTCCAAAGAACAAGTTGGGACTGCAGGGAACCGATGTTGTTGATATCCTTGATGTAAAATGCAATCCGGTAATGATTGATATATTACGCCAATCCCCCGGTTTTTTCCCAGGATACCATATGAATAAAGCAAACTGGATAAGTATCCTTCTTGATGGAACGGTTTCTGATGAGCAGATTCTGGATTTGCTGGATTTGAGTTTTCAGATGACGGCAAAGAAAAGAAAGTAATGGAGAGATGTGGATTGAGATGAAACAATATTCGGTAGTGGAAGAGGCGGCCATTGGGGGACACGTAATTAAAATAGTTTCATGTACGAGCAGTTAGAAACATGAGGGAGAAAGATTGTATGAACCTGAAAATCGCATTGCTTCAGATCCTTCCTGGGAAGAACCTTACGGAGCAGACCAATGTGGCCACGGTGTGATAGAGAAAAGTGTTGTGAAAATTGAGCCCATGAGTGTATAATAGATAACAAGAAACAGGTGGTTCCTGAAATAGGAAAGGAGACCAAAACATGGGAATTTATCTAAATCCAAACAACAAAGACTTCGGGATGGCCTTAAATTCGGAAATCTATGTTGACAAAACCATGCTGATAAAGTTAACCAACAAAGTGATTTGTACAGAGCAGCGTTTTGTCTCCGTTAGCCGTCCCAGACGGTTTGGAAAGTCCATGGCTGCCAACATGCTGACGGCTTATTACAGTAGGGGCTGCGATTCCGAGAAAATGTTCTCCGGCCTTAAAATAAATAATGATAAAGAAAAGGAAAACTTTGAAAAACACCTGAATAAGTACAATGTTATCCGTATTAACATGGTGGACTTCTTGAGTGAGGCTAAGGATATAGATGAAATGATAAGTTTCATTCAAGGGGATATATCAGATGAACTTTTCGATGAATTCTCTGGTATAGCTTTTCCAAGAAGAAAGACGCTGGTTAAAATATTGGAAACAGTTTTTAGCAAAACAGGAGTACCCTTTGTTTTTATAATCGACGAGTGGGATTGTATTTTTCGTGAACGCAAAGAGGATTTTGATTCTCAAAAAATCTACCTGGATTTTCTTCGGAATCTGCTTAAAGACAAAAGCTACGTTGCTCTTGCATATATGACAGGTATTCTTCCTATAAAAAAATATGGAAAACACTCAGCTATAAATATGTTTACTGAAATCTCGATGACAAATGCAGGAGATTATGCGGAATTTACGGGCTTCACTGAAAATGAAGTCGAAGCACTTTGCAAACAGTACCATATGTCCTTTGACGAAACCAAACGTTGGTATGATGGATATAATTTAAGGGGTGTCTCCATTTATAATCCCCGCTCAGTAGTAATGTCGATGACCTTCAAAAATTTTAGTAACTACTGGACATCAACGGAGACATACGAAGCCCTCAAAATATATATACAGTCCGAAGACATGCGTGAAACTATCAATAAATTGATATCCGGCGAGAAAATTGCCATTGATACCACAACGTTTTCAAACGACATGGTCACGTTTCACTCGCAGGATGATGTACTGACGCTTCTTGTTCATCTGGGTTATCTGACATATAATTTTGACACCAAAAAGGTCAGCATACCCAACTATGAGATTACGGAGCAATTTGCCAGCACTGTCAGGATTATAGGTTGGTCAGAAATATCAGGTTCATTGATGCGTTCCGATGAACTACTTAAAGCAACCATCGCATGTGATGAAGAAAAGGTGGCGGAGCTCATAGAGCAGGCTCACACCGAAAATGCATCCATCCTGAAATATAATGACGAAAATTCCCTCTCATGTGTAATATCGCTTGCCTATTATTCTGCAAGAAAAACATATACCATGCACAGGGAAGTACCGGCAGGAAAAGGTTTTGCGGATATTGTATTCGTACCGAGAAATGGCGTAACCACTCCGGCAATGATAATCGAATTGAAATATAACCAGTCTGCTGAAACAGCGATAGAACAGGCTAAAAACCGCAATTACGCAGACTTCTTTAAGGACTACAAAGGAGACATCCTGCTCGTTGGAATAAATTACTGCAAAGATGATTCGGATAAAAAGCACACATGTCGGATAGAAAAGCTAAAAAAATGAGACGATGGGGAGAGATATCGTCATCTGGAGAAATAAGGTGCGATAACAGTTATGAAAGAAATAAGAGAACAGGCAGACGGTAATTTCATATGTACTTTGTGATATGCGAAGACAATCCGGAAGAAGGATTGTGGCTTCAGGATAAACTGAAAAAATGGGCGTATAAAAGGAACGTGGTGGTAGAGACAGCCAGATACGAAAGTGCGGAGCAGTTCTGGTTTTCCTATGAGGAAAAGCAAAAAATAGATGCGATTTTTCTGGATATTCAGCTGCCGGATGAGGATGGCATGACGCTGGCGAGAAAGCTGCGCGCGAGAAAGAATCCGGTTCCGATTCTTTTTGTGACGGGCATGGATGACTATATGGCAGAAGGTTATGACGTGCAGGCCATTCATTATCTGTTAAAGCCTGTCTCGGAGGAAAAACTGGAAGCATGCCTGGAGCGCATTATGCGGGCTTCAGATACAAAGGAGCCATTTGTGATATTGCAGACAGATGCGGACGCAGTTCGGGTTTTACAGAGAGACATCGTTATGGTAGAGGTGTTTGCGCACCAGTGTGTTTATACAACGAAGGAGAGCTCATACACGGTGCAGGAATCCCTGAAAGAAGCACAGGAAAAGCTGCAAAGCGGATGGTTTGCCTTGGCCTACCGCGGAATCCTGGTAAACCTTTTTCATGTAAGATCCATTAGTCGGGATAAGGTTTGCCTGACAGATGGCAAGGAAGTGCCGGTCAGCCGACGAATGTATGGAGAACTGAACCAGGCATTTATCCGGTTTTACAGGGAAGGAAGAGCGTGATGTTGGGATATTTAATTCTGACTGTTTTGTTTTTGATTGTATTTGCATTATTGCTTTTTGTGCTTGAACCGAGGATGGTGGAGAAACGCCTTGCACAGGTCCAAAACCAGCTGGCAGAGCGGCAGATGGAGGAATTGCAGAGCAATTACAGGGAGTTGCGCGGCTGGCGGCATGACTGGCGGAATCATATGCAGGCTTTGAAGGTCTATGTGGATGGCGGCGATCTGGACAAGGCGGCGGATTATATTGTGCAGATGGGCGAGGCATTTGAACGTGTGGCGCAGACCGTGAAGTCCGGCAATGCCATGGCGGATGCGATTATCAACAGTAAATTATCTCTGGCGCGTGAAAAGGGGATCGCAATGGATGCGACATTCCGCGTCCCGGAAATACTGCCAGTATCGGATGTGGAATTCTGTGTTTTGTTTGGAAATCTGATGGACAATGCAATCGAAAGCTGTTTGACGATTCCCGAAAAAGAGAAACGCTTTATCCGGATCTATATAAGTACCTTTCAGGAGCAGTTTTATCTGTCAATTTCTAACGCGACGGCAAAAATGACACGAACAGCGACTTATTTTTCCTGGAAAGGGAAGGGACATGGATTCGGGATGACGAATATTGATTCCGTGGTAAAACACCACAAGGGCTACTTAAATCGCAGCAACGAGCCAGGTGTCTTTCAAACAGAGTTGATGATTCCGTATTATAGTGAACGACAAAATTCTTTTGTCATTCACTATAAATGATGCACACAGACGCGCATGGAAGTGCCACTTCGCTGCGCTCGGAGGCAGGACGCCTCGCCCATGAGAGTTCGCTTCGCGAAGGGCGAGGCTGAGGAATGGCTGCTTGCGCAGCCCCGCGTCTGGCGCAGAGTAAAACAACTTACGTCGTTTACTATAATAACCGCTTATGTCTGGAAAATAACCGCTTGTGAAAAAAAACAAAAAAATATGTTTTGAATGTGATATCCTCTCCTTATGGACAATAAGCAGAGGATATTTTTTCTGCTATTTTGAGCAGTTACATTCATTACATGATAATGGAAATGCCACCTCGCTGCGCTCGGAGGCAGAACGCCTCGTCCATGAGAGTTCGCTTCGCGAAGGGCGAGGCTCCGGAGGTCTTACAGCTATGAAGAGGAAATCATTATTGCAATATCAATGGAAAAAGAACCGGGCAGTTTTCTTTTGCGGATTTTTCTATGTGCCGACGGGAATCCTGGCGGGTTTGCTGCGGATTTATCTGCCCAAGGCGGTGCTTTCGGAGTTGGAAACCTCACAGACCGTGGCGCACATGGGAATGACGCTTCTTGTAATTTCAGTGGCGCTGCTTTTACTTCTGCTGATGCAGACAAGGCTTGAGGTGTCAATTTCACGTTACGGGTATTTACTTCTTCAGGAAATGCGAGGAGAGTATGCCAGAAGACTTCTTACCGCAAATTATGAAGAAATGGAAACGCAGGATTTTCGTTCGGCGCGTGATCAGGCAAAACAGGCAATTTACGGTGAACGGATGGATGGAAAAAACGTTACTCCGGTCAATGATTTTATGAAAAATCTGTTGTCTGCACTTACCAATATAGGCTCTGTGGTGCTCTATACTGTGATGATTGCCCGGGTTTCACCGATCCTGATCCCTGTGCTTCTTCTGCCGCCGATGCTGATTTTTTATCTGGATGGAAAGGTCGGTGTTCGGGAAGAGAAAAATTGGGATGTGGAAGCGGGCGCGTATCAGAAGGAGGAGTATACGAGAAAACGCGCCGGGGATTTTACTTACGCAAAAGATATACGTCTCTACAATATGAAACCGTGGCTGCTTGGCGTGAATCAAAAATATGCCGGGATAAGGCTTGGCTCAAAAAAAGAGGAGCTTCTGTTTACCGGAGGCCTTGCGGTAGTCAATAATGTAATTAATTATCTGCAAATTGCCTGTATCTGCGGATCCTTTTTGTACCAGGCATGGATTGGACGAATAACGATATCCGATGTAGTACTTTATTTCGGAGCGGCTACTTCTTTAACGTCAGCATTGCTTACAGCCTCTCAAACAATGGTTATCCTACGCCTTATGGGGATCAATTATCAGAAATACGCGGATTTCGTTGATATACCGGAAGGTAAATTAGATGAGGGTGAAATACTTCCTTCAAAAGAGGAGTTGACTGAGCCCGATAATCTAAATTCTGAAGCGGTTACATTGGAGCTGCAGTCAGTTTCCTATCGTTTTCCGGATACAGATACAGATTTACTGCATAATCTGAACCTGACTGTAAAAAGCGGTGATCGAATTGCAGTTGTGGGATTAAACGGCGCCGGTAAAACTACACTAATGAAGCTGCTTTGCGGTCTTTTGACTCCTACAGGCGGGAGAATTCTTTTAAATGGAGTGGATATGAGTACCCTGCCGCCCGAAAAGCGGTATGAATGGTTTTCCTGTGCGTTTCAGGATATTGGGTTCCTGCCGGTATCTGTGCAGGAAAATATATGTGGCTATGGAAAAGCTGACAGATTTAAACTTTTTGATTGTCTGGAAAAAGCCGGTATCATAGATAAGATACTTTCCCTTCCAGATAGCGTGAATACTTTGATGGAAAAGGATATAAATGAGGACGCGGTTGATTTTTCCGGAGGGGAAAAGCAAAAGCTTGCGCTGGCACGCGCCCTGTACCAAGATCGGCCGGTACTGATATTGGATGAGCCGACGGCGGCGCTTGATCCGCTGGCTGAATATGAGATGTATCAGCGTTACGCGGATTTTGCAAAGGACAAATTGTCTTTCTTCGTGTCGCACCGTTTATCCAGTACAAGATTTTGCACACGTATCCTGCTTTTGCAGGACGGCTGCTTTGCGGAGCAGGGGACGCATGAGGAATTGCTTAAGAAGAATGGCGTGTATGCGGAACTGTTTCGGCTGCAGAGTTATTATTATAATCGAGAGAAAGAGGGTATGGTATGAAAATGGAAAATATGCGTTTGAAGGAAATGCTGCGTATCAATTTCAGGGGGCTTACGTTTATCGCCCGGGATAAAATCCGGGGAATCTTTCTGATGCTTTTTATCGGGATCATCAACGCCGTTTATACATTCTGGAATGTGTGGCTGCTCGCCGTGCTGGCGGACGCTTTACAGGCACATGCCTCTGCGCAGACTCTGATTCGGGATCTTGCTTTGATGGCAGGAGGCGGCTTGCTCGTAGGTGCAGTGAATTTCACCTCCTATTACATCCTGTTTTATATTGGCTCGAATGTATGGGAGCAGGCAGATCTGGCGCTGAACAGTAAAATGATGGACATGGATTATGAGTATATGGAATCTGAGAAGGTTCAGAATCAGAGGCGCGACCTTGATGAAATGACGCGCAGTTATGGGGGCGGCGGTATTAATTTCCTGTTCTGGAGAGGGGAGGCCGTTGTCCGTACAACAACAGAGGTTCTGATTGCTGTTTTTTATCTGGCTCAGATGATTTATAAAAGTGCCACCCTTCCGGGAACACATTCCCGGGAAATGGGATTTATGACCGCCCTATTTATGTTGATGCTCGCGGCGGCGCTGATTTTTTCCTACAGGAAAAATATTCGCTGGCAGGAGGATCGGTTTTCTCTGGAAAATAAAATGATTCCTGTGAATCGCTCCTTTACCTGGTATGTGGAAAATTATCTGGAGAAGACAGAGGCTTCAAAAAATATTCGGCTTTTTAAGCAGCAGTCGGTCTTAATGGAACGAATTCAGAATATTTTCGAATCCATTACCGATAAGGTTGGGCGTATAACGGAGATTGATGAGAAAATACAGCTTTTTCTGGGCGCACTGCGGGCAGTGCTTCTGGGACTTGTCTATTTCCTGCTTGGAGCGATTGCCCTGCAGGGTGGAATGACCGCCGGAAATGTGGTGCTATACGCGGGAGCAATTGGGATTCTCATTGAATATTTCAACGAATGGGTGTTTATCTTGACAGAGCTTGCTACAAATAGCAAATATCTGAAAGCATTCTTTGATTTTCTCGATATTCCGAATCAAAAGTATGAAGGGACACTGCATACAGAGAAGCGGGATGATGACCGTTTCGAGGTGGAATTTCGGCATGTATCCTTTCACTATCCGGGCAGCAAGCAGGATGTACTTAAGGATTTCTCTATCCGTTTCCGGATTGGCGAGCGGCTGGCTGTCGTGGGAGAAAATGGGTGCGGTAAGACCACTGTAATTAAGCTACTCTGCCGTCTCTACGATCCGACCGAAGGAGAGATTTTACTGAATGGCATTGACATTCGCAAGTATGACTATCAGGAATATATGAATTTGTTCGGAGTCGTCTTTCAGGATTTTAAGCTGTTGTCCATGCCACTCGGACAGAACATTGCCGCGAGTGAAATCTATTCCCCCGAGCGTGTGTATGATGCGCTCGCGCGGATGGGAATGTCGGATTACGCAAAAAACCTTGAGAAAGGACTGGATACAGTATTATATAAGGATTTTGACAGCTCCGGAATCGAAGTGTCCGGCGGCGAGGCGCAGAAGCTGGCGATGGCGCGGGCTCTGTACCGGGATGCGCCGTTTCTGATTTTGGACGAGCCAACCGCTGCGCTTGACCCAATCGCTGAATACGAGGTTTACTCTAAATTCGACGAGCTTGTAGGGACAAAGACTGCGGTGTATATTTCCCACCGCTTATCCAGCTGCCGGTTCTGCAATGACATTCTCGTGATTGCGGACGGCCGGGCGGTGCAGCGCGGAAGTCATGAGGAGCTGCTTGCGGATGAGAAAGGGCTATATTACCGGCTTTGGATGGCACAGGCACAGTATTATGTACATGGGAAGTAAAGGTTATGGTAGAATCAAGATGCAGCCTGTTGCACAGCGAATGTGAATACGGGAGTGCCAAAAAGGAGACGTAGAGTTATGAGATATTTGTGGCTTGACGATTTTTTGATGAATAAACCGTTTGTGACAAAAGATATCCAAAAGGACTGGAACTGGATTCGGTATCAGATTGGTGGAAAAATGTTTGCGGCGGTCTGTCTGGAATGGGGAACAAACAAGCCGTATTATATTACGCTGAAGCTGGAGCCGTCAGAAGGAGATTTCCTGCGGCAGCAGTACGAGGACATTATTCCTGGATACTACATGAATAAAACACATTGGAATTCAGTAAAACCGGACGGAAATGTCCCGGATGACCTGTTAAAGGATATGCTAAATAAGTCTTACTTTCTTGTATGGTCTGGATTCAGCAGGAAAAAACAAAAAGAAATTCTCAGGAAAATGGCCCAGAGTATTTTATAACAAGAAGGAGTAAAGAAATACATTTGAGATTGGCATTCGGCTCATCGGAATCGGGTGCTTTTTTCTGATTTTAGAGATGGCAAAATATCGAATCATATGGTATTATGGCTGATGATGTTAGAGGTTGCAATTGTCAATTGGTTATAGGACAGTTGAATATGAGGAAGATAGATTGTATGAACCTGAAAATCGCATTGCTTCAGCTCCTTCCTGGGAAGGACCTTACAGAGCAGACTATGATTGGAAAGAAAGCCTGTGAGCAGGCTAAGGCTATGGGTGCGCATATTGCGTTATTCCCCGAGATGTGGAGCAGTGGATATTACATCCCACAGGATGAGAAAGCTGTAAATGAGTTGTCTGTTTCGGCCAAAGATGATTTTGTACAGGGTTTTCGCGCTTTGGCGGCTGACCTTGAGATGGCTATTGGAATCACCTTTCTTGAAAAGCATGAACCAAAACCACTGAATTCCATAATTCTTTTTGACAGAAAAGGGCAGGAAGTGCTTCATTATTCTAAGGTACACACTTGCGCATTTGCTGATGAGAAAATGCTGTCGGAGGGAGAAGACTTTTATGTGGCGGATTTGGATATTGGAGAAGACATAGTGAAGGTCGGCTCCATGATTTGCTTTGACAGAGAATTTCCAGAGAGTGCACGAATTCTGATGTTAAAGGGCGCGGAGGTTGTGTTAGCTCCCAATGCCTGCCCGATGGAAATCAACCGGCTTTGTACGCTTCGCGCCAGAGCTTATGAGAATATGATTGCTATTGCTACATGCAATTATCCGGCCGGTCAGCCGGACTGTAACGGGCATTCCACCGTTTTTGACGGTATCGCGTGGTTTCGCGATGAACCGTGGGTACGGGATATGTGCATACTGGAAGCGCCGGAGGAAGAAGGCATTTATATTGCCGAGATTGATATGGATTTGCTGCGGGATTATCGCAAGCGTGAGGTGAACGGGAATAAATATCGTCATCCGGAAAAATATGGGGTGATAACGGAAGGATAAAAATGAGATGGAGTAAATGAATGATGACAAATAACGAAGTACTTCAGGCAGCAATGCAGCAGTCTGCATGGGACATGAACTGCAATCCCGATGTTTTTCTTAGGGACGAACCGGTACTGGTGACATCCGATATTGGGGAAAAAGCGAAAAACTATTATAAAGAACCCATTGCATGCAACTTTATATCGTATGGAAGCAATATAGTTGCAGCAGCGAAAACAGAGTATCGGGAAATCACGAAGGAGTATATTCATAAGTTTGATTTTTATCATTGCTTTGAGACTCCTAATTTGCATTGGCTTAATCAAAGGCTGGAACCATTGGGGCAGAAGGTGTGTTTTATGGCGGAGTATTGGCTGCCGGATTTACAAAAAATGCAGCGCATTTCCTGTGACTATCAGCTTCGGGTATTAACGCAGCCCGATTTTCAGAAATTATATACAGACGAATGGAGCAATGCGCTTTGTGAAGACAGGAAAGAATTGGATGTGTTAGGGGTAGGCGCATACGACAATGGCATACTGATTGGTCTGGCTGGGTGTTCCGCGGATGCCGAGAATATGTGGCAGATCGGGGTAGATGTTCTTCCGTCTTACAGGAAGCAGGGGATTGCCGCTTCTTTAGTAAGCAATCTGGCAATGGAAACGATAGACAGAGGCAAGCTCCCTTTTTACTGCTGCGCATGGTCTAATATACGTTCGGCAAAAACAGCCATAAAAGCCGGCTTTTGTCCGGGATGGGTGGAAATGACTGTAAAGCCGGCAGAGGTTGTTAATGAAATGAATAAGTAAGGAGGCAGCAGCTCAAAGGTAATGATGCTCGTGGATGATGAGGAACTGGTATCATTTTGTACATATGCAGTAAAAGACGATATTCCATCAACAACACTTACTCCATGTATTAGGTTTGTATATACCTTTCCGCAATACCGCGGGCATCACTACATGGGGATGTTGTTTGATGAAATAGAAAAGCGGGCGAAAAATGAGAATGTTCCTGCTATTTACATTTCAACGAATCATACCGGGCTGTATGAAAAATATGGATACAGTTTTTATCAGATGATGAAAGACATGGAAGGCGAGCCATCCAGAGTTTACAGGAAAGAACTTGTGTGAAGCCATGTTGTAATTCAATCAGTTTCGCCGGAAGGGAGCGAGAAACATATGACGAGAATATATTTTGTGCGTCATGCACAGCCATTACATTCATGGAAGGACGATAGAACAAGATCAGACTTATAAGTGGATAGATCGGGACAACCTAATCAATATGCGGAAAACAGAATTGGTGACTGGCAGGATACAGTTTTTTTGGAAGAATTGTAAAGATGACTTTGAATAACAATAGATTTCAGCATAAATCATCTTGAATTCCTGACAGTATGCGGTATAATGAGCAAGATAATACGCAAGATAATACGCAAGAATCTGTAGTATTATACAATGTTCTTTAACGTGTGCAGATATGGAGGAAGAATGGAGAAGTTTGAACCACCTTTTACCATAACAAATGAAATGCTGTCCTGTGTGGCTTCCGTTTCAGAAAAAATCGGAAGGATTACCGCAGTTGGCAGCCTGGACTCTAGGCCGCATCTGAGGAAGAATAACCGAATCCGCTCGATTCACTCATCTCTGAAAATTGAGGCGAATTCTCTTACGCTTGGGCAGGTGAGGGATGTCATAAATGGAAAAACTGTGCTGGGCGGGCAGAAGGAGATTCAGGAAGTAAAAAATGCTTATGTGGCATATGGGTTGCTGGACGAAATAAACCCATGGAGTATCGAAGACCTGAAGCGTTTTCATGGAATTATGACAAAATATGTTGTGGAGGAATCCGGTATTTTCCGCCGGGGTGAGGAAGGAGTATTCCACGGCGATGAGTGTATCTTTATGGCTCCGCCGGCCAGAATGGTTTCGCAGCTTATAGAAGACCTTTTTGGCTGGATGGAGAAATCGCGGGACAAGATTCATCCGCTGATTCTTAGCTGTGTTTTTCACTATGAATTCGTATTTATTCATCCATTTGCAGACGGTAATGGCAGAATGGCGCGGTTATGGCAAACTGCGATTCTCTCAAAGTGGAAACCTGTTTTTGCATATATTCCTCTGGAAAGTCAGATCGAGCGATTCCAAGAGGAATATTATGATGCGATTGCAAGGTGCCATGTGGAGGGAAAATCGAACGCATTTATAGAATTTATGCTGTCGCAGATTGACGGGATTCTGGATGATATCGCGGCGCAGATAGATGAAGAAAGCGCGCAGCTGTCCGAATATGTCAGAAAACTACTGGGGGTTATGGAATACAACGTTCCGTATACAGGGAAAACACTGATGGACAGACTGGGATTAAGATCCAGAGAGACCTTCCGCCGGAATTATCTTCATCCCGCGATGGAGCGGGGACTTGTTCGGAGAACCATCCCGGATAAACCGCAAAGCAGAAATCAGAGGTATGTAAAGACGGAATGATTTATCGGCGTTAATGTGAAAATGAATTCGGAGCGTGCGGTGCAGTTTCGCAAATGGGTGAATCAGATTGCCAAAGATTATACCATAAAAGGCTGGGTGTTGGATGATGAGCGATTGAAAAACGGAGGCTCCGTACTTACAACGGAGTACTTTGACCGATTGCTTGAACAGATACGGGAAATCCGTCTGTCTGAGCGTAGATTCTATCAGAAGATAACAGATATCTATGCCACAGCACTCGATAATGATCGTACAGCTAAAACAACGAGGCAGTTTTTTGCAAAAATATGGAAATGCCCCCTCGCTATGCTTCGGCGGCAAGTCGCGCCTGCAACAAAAAAAACGCTGTGCGTTTGGCAGGCGCTCAGAATAAGATGCACTACGCAGTGCATGGACACACATCTGCTGAACTTATTTATGAGCGTGCTGACGAAGAAAAGGAGCATATGGGACTTACCACATGGGCGGCGGCACCTGAAGGCAAAATCGTTAAGAGCGATGTAAGCATAGCAAAGAATTATCTTACGGAGCAGGAGATGCGCTCACTGGAACGTATTGTGTCGGCGTATCTGGATCTGGCAGAGGATCGGGCGGAACGACGTATACCAATGACGATGGAGGATTGGTCGAAACGTCTGGATTTATTCTTAATGGCAGATGATAGAGAACTTTTGCAGGATGCAGGGAAAATTACAGCAGAGATAGCCAAGGCTAAAGCAGAGACAGAATTTGAGAAGTACAGAATCGTTCAGGACAGATTATTTATGTCGGATTTTGATAAATATATTCTGGAATTAGAAGAAAATGCGAAGAAATAAGACTTTGGGAGAAATGGAATGAAAATAAGACTTATGACAATGAAGGATTATAGTGTGGTCTATCGCTTATGGATGTCATGCAAGGGATGGGTTTAAACATGATTGATGATTCTGAGCAAGGTATAAAAAGATTTCTGGAGAGAAATCCTGACACCTGTTTCGTGGCGGAAGATAAAGATGAAATAGTCGGAGCTATTATTGTTGGAAATGATGGACGCAGGGGCTATATTTATCACACGGCAGTATTACCGGGCTGCAGGCATCAGGGGATTGCAACTCAGCTTGTAGATACGGCAATGAAAGCCCTGCACAAAATTGGTATTATAAAAGCAGCTCTTGTAGTGTTTGGCAGAAATGAAACAGGAAATGCATTTTGGGAGAGTATGGGATTTACTGAGAGAGACGATTTGGTTTATCGAAACAAAGCATTTTCTGAAATCGAACGAATCGATACATGAAATTTTTATAAGATAATGAAAGGTATGCAACAAATGGAAGAAAAAATAACCTTGTGTGGAGACAACTGTATAGAATGTCCACGATATAATGCGCATAGTGAGGAACATCTCCAAAAGGTGGCAGAACTTTGGTACAGGGTAGGTTGGAGGGATTGCATTGTATCAAATGAGGAAATTAAATGCGAAGGCTGTTCTTCCCATAAACAGTGTACATATCAATTGGTGGAATGTACAAAAGAGCATAGTGTAGAAAAATGTAATCAGTGTGTAGAATTTCCTTGTGGGAAACTTCGCAGTATGTTGGAGCGTTCCGGGGATTACCAGAAACGATGCAAAGAAGTTTGTTCGCTTGCAGAATATGATATGTTGGAGAAAGCGTTTTTTGATAAGGAAAACAACTTGAGAGAATGCAATCAAATTGTCAGGGGACATCTAAAAGGACACCATGAGGATAAAATAAAAAGATGGGGGACATGCTGAAATGAAACCACTGAGCCAGAAAACAGAAGGTTTTACGGATTCCGTAATCCGCAGAATGACAAGGATATCCAATCAATATCAGGCGGTGAACCTGTCGCAGGGCTTTCCTGATTTTGACCCGCCAAAGGAGATCACGGACCGATTAAAGGAAATTGCGCCATACGGCCCGCACCAGTATGCGCTGACTTGGGGCGCACAGAACTTCAGGGAGGCGCTTGCCCGCAAGCAGGAGCATTTTTCCGGGATGCAGGTTGACCCGGATCAGGAGATTGTCGTCACCTGCGGGAGCACGGAAGCCATGATGGCTTCTATGTTGACCGTCTGCAATACGGGAGATAAAGTGGTCGTTTTTTCGCCTTTTTACGAGAATTACGGGGCGGATGCGATACTGTCCGGCGCTGAGCCCATCTATGTGTCGCTGAACCCGCCGGATTTTTGTTTTGATCCTGATGTGTTGGAGGCGGCAATGCGGCAGGAAGGCGTGAAAGCGCTGATTCTCTGCAATCCGTCCAATCCTTCCGGAAAAGTATTTACCAGAGAAGAATTGCTAATAATCGCGGAACTGGCCATCCGGTATGATATCTATGTGATAACGGATGAGGTCTATGAACATATTTTGTACAAGCCGAATACACATACCTATATGGCAGCCCTGCCCGGCATGAGAGAGCGAACGATCATCTGCAGCTCGCTGTCGAAGACGTATTCCATTACCGGCTGGCGGCTGGGGTATGTCATTGCGCCGCCCGAGATCACAGAGCGCGTAAAAAAGGTACATGATTTCCTGACCGTTGGCGCCGCAGCACCGCTGATGGAAGCGGTCATACCCGGACTGAATTTTGGAGATGAATATTACCTGGATCTTCAGGCACATTATACACATTTAAAAGAGCTGTTTATCAATGGCCTGCGGGATATCGGTTTTTCCTTTGTGGAGCCTCAGGGCGCCTATTATGTTATGGTGGATATCAGTGAGTTCGGCTATGAGAATGATCAGGAGTTCTGTATAGATTTGGCAAGAAAAGTCGGCGTTGGAGCGGTTCCCGGCTCCAGTTTTTTCCGCGAGGATATTAACAGCTATATCCGCTTCCACTTTGCGAAAAAGGATGAAACTTTGTATGATGCGTTAAACAGGCTGGCTGACATACGGAAGAAAATGTGAGACGCCGCTTGCATGAAATAATTTTTATATATTGATAGTTCAACTTTCAGGATTGTTAATAACACAGGGATAAGACAGTATGAATATTAATTTTCGAAAAATGACAGAGGAAGACAGAGCCGGAGTGCTTGCCATGATGCAGGTATTTTATCGTTCGCCAGCTTTATATACGAACGGCTCAGAAGAAATCTTTGTGAATGACTTTAATAACTGTGTAAATGAAAGTCCGTATCTGGAAGGGTATATTTTTGAATGTAACGGGAACGTTTGCGGATATTCCATGATAGCAAAAAGTTTTTCGACAGAGTTTGGGAAGCCCTGCATCTGGCTGGAAGATTTGTACATAAAGGAAAATTATAGAGGCACAGGAATGGGGACACAATTTTTCGCGTTCCTGCATAATCAATATTCGGATGTAATCTTCCGTCTGGAAGTGGAAAAAGAAAACCTTCCGGCGATTCATTTATATCAGAAAAACGGATATCAGGTTTTGCCCTATTTGGAAATGAAAAAGTAGTTTACATGATGATATGTAGCAGAGCAACGAAGGGAGAATACGGATGGCAGCAGATGTAAATGAATTATATAATTTATTTGAAAGAAATTTTCCGGAGGTTGTCTGCAGCAAGGCAGGGGCGGAAGAAATATTGTCGCACAAAGGCAATCAGGTAATTGAAAAAAGGTCTGCGGATGGTGAACTGATTGCGGCATCCGTGATTAATGAAAGCACGGTGTTAATGCTTTGCGTGAATGAAGGATTTCGAAAGCAGGGGATCGGGTCCTGGCTTGTGAAGGAGAGCGAGAGACTTGTCAGAGCAAATGGCTATGACAGGATGAATTTTGGCGCGGGATTTGATTATCTGATGCCGGGCATTCCCGCAAGTTCGGAGAATGAAAGGTTCTTTGCTAAGCGCGGGTACATACATGAGTGGGGTGGCAGGGAATGCTTTGACATGGAGGCGGATTTTGAAAGCATCCGTGATTTTGGTATTTCGACAGGAGACACGGTTAATGAGATTTTATACCGCATTGCCGGTATTGAAGATATAAATGCTGTGCTGAACTGTGTGGAAAACGCGGAGCCGGGTTTTGTTCCCTATTATCGGAATGAAGAATTGTTCAGGGACGACAGCCCGGAATGTGTGCTGATGGCCGGAAACGGAAATGAAGTATATGGCGCATTGATTATCGAACTGGAGGCGCAGTTGCCCGGAACCGGCAGCATTGGCTGCACGTCGGTGAGAAAGGATATGCGGCATCGCGGCATCGCCGGAAATATGGTCAGGGCAGCAGCGGACTATCTGAAAAAGGCGGGTATGAAGCGCGGATATCTGAGTTACACGTATACGGGACTGGAGAAGTTGTACGGTGTAGCCGGATTCCGGGTAACAACAAGGTATCTTATGACAGAGAGGCAGCTGGAATTTATATAAGAATATCAGAATGATCAGAAAGTAAATAATGCTGTGAATCCAGTCATAATTCCAGAACTTCCGGGCATACTAAGGAAAACGTTTTTGAATTCAACCAGAATGCCAGGAGGAAATCGCAAGATGGCAAAACCGCAGAAATTTTACTGGAAGCTCTGGCAGAATGTGGCCGGGATGAAGCAGGTGCTTCCGGTGGATGAGAGCTTCGACCTGATACAGAGGGACATCCGCATCGGCGGGCGGGAGGCGTCCTTTTATTTTGTGGACGGAATGCTGAATGACGAGGCATTATTGAAGATTCTGGATTCCATTCTTAAAATCACACCGGATGAGATGCCCGAGGACGCGGATCAGCTGATCAAAAAATTCCCTTATTCCGAGGTGGAGACCATCGAGGAATTTGACCAGGCGGTACGCATGGTGCTCTCAGGCATGACCGTAATGTTCGTGGACGGGTACTGTAAGGCGATACAGATTGACTGCCGGACCTATCCGGTGCGCAGCGTGGAAGAGCCGGATATGGATAAATCGCTGCGCGGTTCAAAGGACGGCTTCGTGGAGACGGTAGTGTTTGATACGGCACTGATCCGCAGGCGTATCCGTGATCCGAACCTGATCATGGAAATCGTGGAGGTCGGAACATCGTCCCGCTCGGATGTGGTGCTCTGCTATATGAAGAATCTGATTGATCCGAAGCTGCTTGAGACTGTCCGTGAACGGATTCAGGCAATTGACACGCCGGATCTCTGCATGAACCAGCAAAGTCTGGCCGAAGCACTGATTGGTACGCGCTGGTACAATCCATTCCCGAAATTCAAGTTCACCGAGCGTCCGGACACGGCGGCAGCCTGTATTATGGAAGGAAAGCTGACGATCCTGGTGGATAACGCTCCATCGGCAATGATCCTGCCGACCTCGATTTTCGATATGATTGAGGAAGCGAACGATTATTACTTTCCGGCATGGACCAGCCTGTACCTGAAAATTTCGCGGGTGCTGATACTGATTGTAACGGTCTTCCTGACGCCGGTCTACCTGCTCCTGATGCAGAATCCGCAGTGGGTGCCGCCTCTGTTTGATTTTGTGTTGATTCGTGACACGATTAACATTCCGTTGATCTGGCAGCTTTTAATTCTGGAACTGGCCATCGATGGACTTCGTCTGGCGGCATTAAACACACCGAATATGTTAAGCACACCTTTAAGCATCTTTGCCGGACTCGTGCTCGGGGAATTTGCCGTGACCTCCGGATGGTTCAACACGGAAGTGATGCTCTATATGGCGTTTGTGGCTGTGGCAAACTATACGCAGCCGAATTTTGAACTTGGATATGCGGTGAAGTTTATGCGGATGATGATTTTGATTCTGACAGCAGTCTTCGGCGTGTACGGCTTCATTGCGGGTTGTATTATCCTGCTTTTGCTCCTTTGCACAAATAAAACACTGAGCGGACGGAATTACCTGAATGTGAAGCTGAATTAAATCTGGAACAGAATTTTATCTGAAACAGAATGAAGGTTGAAATCAATGGTTCTGGCTGCTGTTTACAATCAAATATAAAAGTTAAAAACAGCAGTCAGAAATTTGTGCAAAATGTCAAAAATGTTCTTGAAAAATGAGGAAAAATTGTGTATGATAATGGTATGTTATTTGGTTCATGCAGGAACGGAAATATGGCATGAGAAACAGAATTGAATACAGATTATATATTTCAGGAGGGCAGGCTTATGGAAAGCAGAGCGAACAGGATCGAGTCAAAATTAAACAGAAACGTGATCATCCGGACGATTCCGGGGCATTTTGCCACGAACCACTCCCACATCAACAACTATGTGGATATGACAATCATGAAATGCAGAAAGAGTGAGGCAGCTGCGGCAGCTTCCGTACTGGCGAGAAAGTATACGAACACTACATATATTGATACGATCATCTGCATGGACGGCTGCGAAGTGATCGGGGCTTATCTGGCTGACGACCTGACGGAGTCAGGCATTATGTCGCTGAACCGTCATCAGACGATGTATGTGGTGACGCCGGAGATGAATCCGGGCGGGCAGCTGATCTTTCGTGATAATATGCAGATGATGATCAAAGGCAAGCACTGTATCCTGCTTCTTGCTTCCGCGACGACCGGACGCACGATCGCAAGCGCGATTGAGTGCATCCATTATTATGGCGGCATTCTGGAAGGCATTTCCGCGATATTCAGCGCGAGCCCTGAGGTAGAGGGCTATGAGATCAACAGTATTTTCCATGGAGAGGATATCGGCGACTATCAGACTTATGAGGTGGGCCATTGCCCGATGTGCGCGGCCGGTCAGAAGATTGACGCGATCGTGAACAGCTTTGGTTATTCGAAGCTGTAAGACTGCGCGGGATGAGAAAATCATTCTGACAAACGAAATGATAAATGATATCGTGATGGAAATGATATTGAGATGGAAAATGGCGGGAGATGTATCCCGCCATTTTTATATCATCTCTGTTCTTTTCAGTGCGAACCTTTCTTTTTGGAAAAATCACTGTGCAAGCTGTTTTGCTGCGGATTTTTATCAGGATGCTTTATCCTTCTCCTTCTTCAGATTCTTCTGCGCGGTGGAGAGCATCAGCTTGATGCGGTTGAGCTGGTTGACCTCGCTCGCACCCGGATCGTAGTCGATGGCCACAATGTTCGAAAGCGGATACTGGCGGCGCAGCTCTTTGATGACGCCCTTGCCGACAACATGGTTCGGCAGGCAGGCAAACGGCTGTGTGCAGACAATGTTGTTGACACCGGAGTGGATCAGCTCAAGCATCTCACCGGTCAGGAACCAGCCCTCACCGGTCTGGTTGCCCAAAGAAACGATGTCTTTTGCCATTGAAGCGGTGTCCTGAATCTTTCCGGGCGGATCAAAGTGTACACTCTTTCGCAGTTCATCCGCGGCGGCAGCGCGCAGTTTTTCAAGGAAAGCGATGCCAATGTTCGCGAAGGTCGCGGTGCTCTTTTTCGTGCCGAGATTCTGACTTTTGAAGTTCTGGTTGTAGAAGCAGTAGAGGAAGAAGTCCATCAGATCCGGCACAACGGCCTGCGCCCCTTCTTTTTCCAGAAGCTCCACCAGATAATTGTTGGCGGCCGGCATGAACTTGACCAGAATCTCGCCGACGACGCCGACCTTCGGCTTTACCTCATCCGTGATCGGCAGATTGTCAAAGTCGCGGATGATCTCGCGGCACATCTTTTTGTATTCAAGGTAGGAAGGATTGCCCGATACAAATTCACAGCAGCGGTCTTCCCATTTTTTGAACAGTGCGTTCGCGGAACCAGGCTCTTTTTCATAGGGGCGCATCCGGTAGAGGCAGCGCATGAAAATATCGCCGAAGACGAGTGCAAACAGTGCTCTTTTGAGCATTTTGTAGCTGAGCGTAAAGCCCGGATTGCCTTCCAGACCGCTTAGGTTCAGCGATATGACCGGAATCTGCTGCATGCCGGCTTTTTCGAGCGCACGGCGGATGAAGCCGACATAGTTCGAAGCGCGGCAGCCGCCGCCGGTCTGTGTCATGATAACAGCTGTGTGGTCGAGGTCGTATTTGCCGGAGAGCAGCGCCTCCATGATCTGGCCGACCACCATCAGAGACGGGTAGCAGGCGTCGTTGTTCACGTAGCGCAGGCCCATGTCGATCGCGTGACGGTTGTCGTTCGGCAGCACCTCAATGTTGTAGCCGGAGGCGTTCATTGCGGCAGAGATCATCCGGAAATGGATCGGCGACATCTGCGGGCAGAGGATTGTGTAATTCTTACGCATCTCCTTGGTAAACTGCACACGCTCAATATTTGCCGGGACGATCGTTCTCGGCTCCCCGCTGCGTTCTTTGCGGACACGGATCGCGGAGATCAGGGAGCGGACGCGGATGCGCGCAGCCCCGAGGTTGTTCACTTCATCAATCTTCAGGCAGGTATAGATCTTGCCGGAACGGGAGAGGATGTCGTTCACCTCATCGGTCGTGACCGCGTCCAGACCGCAGCCGAAGGAATTCAGCTGGATCAGGTCCAGATCTTCTCTTGTCTTTACAAAGTTTGCCGCGGCATAGAGACGGCTGTGGTACATCCACTGGTCAAGCACCTGCAGCGGCCGTTCAACCGGATTCAGGTTCGAGACAGAATCTTCCGTCAGTACGGCGATGCCGTAGGAGTTGATCAGCTCCGGGATACCGTGGTTGATTTCCGAGTCAATGTGGTAGGGGCGTCCCGCGAGCACAATGCCGTGGCGTCCGGTCTCTTCCAGATATTTCAGCGTTTCCTGCCCCTTATCGTACATCGCCTGGCGCGTTTTTGCCATTTCCTCCCAGCCGGCTTTTGCGGCGGCAGCCACCTCCGCGGCGGGGATATCCGGAAAAGCCTCCTTCAAACGGCTTGTCACGGTGTCCAGACTGGTAAAGGCAATAAACGGGTTCTCAAAGCGTACCTGCTCGGTGCGCAGGCTTTCCACGTTATTTTTAATATTCTCCGCGTAGGAGGTCACGATCGGGCAGTTGTAATGGTTCGGCGCATCGTCAAATTCTGTGCGCTCGTAGGGAATGCACGGGTAGAAAATGTACTTGATGCCCTTTTTGATCAGCCATTCCACATGTCCGTGCGCCAGCTTCGCCGGATAGCATTCCGATTCGCTCGGAATCGACTCGATGCCCAGCTCGCAGATCTTGCGCGTGGATGGCGGAGAAAGAATGACCCGGTATTTGAGTTCCGTGAAAAAACGGAACCAGAACGGGTAATTTTCATACATGTTCAGAACGCGCGGAATGCCGACAGTGCCGCGCTCCGCCTCGTCCTCCGGCAGAGGTTCGTAGGAGAAAAGCAGCTTGTTCTTGTATTCAAACAGGTTCGGCACGTGATCTTTATTGCGCTCTTTGCCGATGCCGCGCTCGCAGCGGTTGCCACTGATGAACTGGCGGCCGCCGGAGAAACGGTTGATTGTCAGACGGCACTGGTTTGTGCAGCCCTTGCATTTCGCGGTCGAAGTCGTGTACTCCAGCGCGTTGATGCGCTCAATGGAGAGCATGGTCGTGTGCGGGAAGTCCGGATCGTTCGCGGCGGATGAAGCGGAACTGGAATGTGCCCGCTCATATTTCGCGACCTCAGCCTGATAGCGTTCCCGCGCCACCAGAGCTGCGCCGAAGGCGCCCATGATACCGGCAATGTCGGGACGAATCGCTTCACAGTCGGCGATGCGCTCAAAGCTGCGCAGCACACCGTCGTTGTAGAACGTACCGCCCTGCACGACAATGTGACGTCCGAGCTGGGAAGCATCCGATACCTTGATTACCTTATATAGAGCGTTTTTGATAACCGAGTAGGCCAGTCCGGCGGAGATGTCGGAGACTTCCGCACCTTCCTTCTGCGCCTGCTTTACTTTTGAGTTCATGAAAACCGTGCAGCGGGTACCCAGATCGATCGGGTGTTTCGCAAACAAAGCCGCTTTCGCAAAATCCTGCACGGTGTAATTCAGTGATTTCGCGAAGGTTTCAATAAAGGAACCGCAGCCGGAGGAGCAGGCTTCGTTAAGCTGCACGCTGTCCACGGTACCGTTTTTGATCTTAATGCACTTCATATCCTGACCGCCGATGTCGAGAATGCAGTCGACCTCCGGGTCAAAGAAGGAAGCCGCATAATAATGCGATACAGTCTCGACCTCGCCCTCATCGAGAAGGAGCGCAGCCTTGATCAGCGCCTCGCCGTAGCCGGTCGAGCAGGACCAGGTGATGTGTGCCGTGTCCGGCAGCAGGGAATAGATCTCCTGCACAGCCTGAATTGTGGTGCGCAGCGGACTGCCGTTATTATTGCTGTAGAACGAATACAGCAGCTTGCCGTCCTCGCTTACAAGGGCGGCTTTGGTTGTGGTTGATCCCGCGTCAATACCGAGGAAACAGTCGCCGCTGTAGGAAGCAAGGTCGCTGGTCTTCACCTTGTGATGGCTCTGGCGTTCGATGAAATCGTCATAATCTTTCTGCGAGGCAAACAGCGGTTCCATACGCGCCACCTCGAATTCCATATGGATGTTGCCGGACAGCTTGTGAATCAAAGCGCCGAATGTGGTGACTTCACCGGTATCGCCTGCAGCATCAGCCTCTGGTACGGCCACACAGGCGCAATTAGCGCAGCCGTCGTCCATGACTTTTGTATTAAAGTGATACTTTTCAGAAATTTTTTCCATATCTGCGTTCAGCGCGGAGCCGATCGCCGCAAACAGATGAGAGTTCTCCGGTGTGATCGCGTGCTCCTCGTCAAGATTCAGTGTGCGGATAAAGGCCTCGCGCAGTTCGGAAAGGAAGTGCAGCGGTCCGCCGAGGAATGTGATGTGTCCGCGGATCGGTTTGCCGCAGGCCAGACCGCTGATGGTCTGGTTTACCACGGCCTGAAAAATGGAAGCCGACAGATCCTCTTTGGTCGCGCCGTCATTGATCAGCGGCTGGATGTCGGATTTTGCGAACACGCCGCAGCGCGCCGCGATCGAATACAGAGATTTATAATTTTTCGCGTACTCATTTAGGCCTGCCGCATCTGTCTGGAGCAGGGAGGCCATCTGGTCAATAAAAGAGCCGGTACCGCCTGCGCAGACGCCGTTCATACGCTGCTCGACATTGCCGCCCTCAAAATAAACAATTTTCGCGTCTTCACCTCCGAGCTCGATTGCCACGTCGGTCTGCGGAACATAATGTTCCAGAGAGGTCGCCACCGCGATTACCTCCTGTACAAAGGGAACATGCAGGTGATTCGCGAGCGTCAGCCCGCCCGAACCCGTGATGACCGGAGCCACCGTCAGATCGCCCAGCTTTGCAGAAGCATCTTTTAAAAGCTCGGACAATGTCTCCTGAATATTGGCATAATGCCGCCGATAATCAGAGAATAATAACTCTTTATCGGGGCCAAGCACTGCCACCTTGACCGTGGTGGAGCCGATGTCAATGCCCAGAGTATGTAAGGATACGATTTGCTGCGCTCCGGCTTTGGTTTCCGGGCCGGAACCGTTTGTGATATGATCTGCCATAAACATTGCGGCGGATGCCGCACCCTCCTTTGTATCATAAGCGCCGTTATAGGAAACGGCTGTTCATAGCTATGGAGTGCCGTGTCAGTGAAAATCGCTTTGTGATGTGCACGGCTTTAGCCCTGTGCCCTGATGGATGCAGGACAGCAAACAACAGTCTGTATTATAGTACAAACACGGCAAAATAGCAAATGTTACATTTCGCCATTTGTTTCTGAAAATGAACGGTATTTACTCATATTTATACATATTTTATACAAATATATCGAACAAAAACAGATTGACTTTATTCGGGCGGAATATTATCATAATTCATGTTTATCCTGTTTAGAACAGGATGAAAGGATATGGTTTTTGATTTTGAAAATACGGGCTTCGGCTTTCTGGAGGACAGGAAATGTATAAAATAATCAAACGAGATCATCTTGCGAAGCGCGCGGTCTTTGAAACGGTACATGGCACGGTGCAGACGCCGGTGTTTATGAACGTGGGAACGGTTGCCGCGATCAAGGGCGCGGTGGCGACGACAGATCTCTATGAGATCGGCACGCAGATTGAACTGTCCAATACGTATCATCTGCATGTCCGCCCAGGTGATGAAGTGGTTAAAAAGATGGGCGGCCTGCATAAATTCATGAACTGGGAACGCCCGATCCTGACGGATTCTGGTGGATTTCAGGTCTATTCTCTGGCAAGCATGCGGAAGATAAAGGAAGAGGGCGTTACATTTCAATCTCATATCGACGGCCGCAGAATCTTTATGGGGCCGGAGGAGAGTATGCAGATTCAGTCCAATCTGGGTTCGACAATCGCGATGGCGTTTGACGAATGCCCGTCCAGTGTGGCGGACCGGAGCTATGTGCAGGCGTCTGTGGACCGCACAGCGCGCTGGCTTGTGCGCTGCAGGGATGAGATGCAGCGGCTGAACGCGCTGCCGGATACCATCAACCCGCATCAGATGCTGTTTGGTATCAATCAGGGCGCAATCTACGAGGACATCCGTATTGAGCATGCGAAGCGGATCTCGGAGCTGGATCTGGACGGCTACGCGATCGGAGGCCTGGCGGTTGGGGAGACTCACGAGGAGATGTACCATATTCTGGATGAAGTGGTGCCGTATCTGCCGCAGGATAAACCGACTTACCTGATGGGCGTCGGCACGCCGATCAACATTCTGGAGGGCGTAGCGCGAGGCGTGGACTTTTTCGACTGTGTCTATCCGAGCCGGAATGGCCGTCACGGCCATGTGTACACGAATGACGGAAAGCTGAATCTGTTTAATGCGCAGTATGAGTTGGATGAGCGTCCTATTGAGGAAGGCTGCGGCTGCCCGGCCTGCCGCCATTACAGCCGCGGCTATATCCGTCATCTTCTCAAGGCAAAGGAAATGCTCGGCATGCGTCTCTGCGTGCTGCACAATCTGTATTATTACAATCATCTGATGGAGGAGATCCGGGAAGCCATCGAGCAGGAGCGGTACGAAGAATTCAAAAAAGAAAAGATTGACCGGTATACGCAAAATATGTAATGAATCGAACAGCGGGCTATATACCGCTGTTCTGTCATGAACTATTGCAAAAAAAGACTTGATTCGGCGCAAAGGATTGTGTATTATAATATGCAGTCAAAAGCGGAAGCAGGTAATATTACAATTTGCGGAAGCAGAAAAATCAGGAGGCACCTATTATGATGTTAAATTTATTGACCGAGACTACCGATACCGCATCGACCGGCAGCAGTATGCTTGTGCTCGTCATCTACATTGTAGTGATCGGCGTGGCGATGTACTTTTTTGCGGTTCGTCCGCAGAAGAAAGAGCAGAAGAGAATGCAGGCTCTGATCAACTCCGTGGAGGTTGGCGACACGATTGTTACGACGAGCGGATTCTATGGAGTGGTGATCGATCTTACGGATGAAGACTGCATCGTGGAGTTCGGCAGCAACAAGAACTGCAGAATCCCGATGAAGAAGTCGGCGATCTCAGAAGTCGAGAAAGCGGGAGAGGCATCGTAAGCGATTCACAAAGCATGACAATAAGCGCTGTGCGCCAGAATTGGCTGCATGGCGTTTTTATCATAGGAAAAATCTATGGTTGAAAAAGCAGATAAAATCTACTATTATATGTAATGATGCAAAAGACAGGAGGAACATCATGACTTATAACATAGCGGTGATTCCTGGCGACGGGATCGGTCCGGAGATTGTAAAGCAGGCGCAGCGCGTACTGGATGCTGCTGCTGCAAAATATGGATTTGAACTGAATTACACGGAGCTTTTGTTGGGCGGCGCCTCGATTGACGCGAATGGCGTGCCGCTGACGGAGGAGACGATCGCGGCAGCGAAGGCCAGCGATGCGGTGCTGATGGGCTCGATCGGCGGCGATGCGAAGACGTCCCCCTGGTATCAGCTACCTCCGAATCTTCGCCCGGAAGCGGGGCTTCTGGGGATCCGCAAGGCGCTGAATCTGTTCGCGAACCTTCGCCCGGCGTATTTGTATGATGAACTGAAAGCGGCCTGCCCGCTCTCAGATGAAGTGATCGGCGACGGCTTTGATATGATGATCGTGCGGGAACTGACCGGCGGTCTGTATTTTGGCGAACGCCATACGGAAGTGCAGGATGGACTTCGGACGGCGACCGATACCCTTGTATACAATGAGAATGAGATCCGCAGGATTGCAATCAAGGCTTTTGAGATCGCCCGCAAGCGCCGGAAACAGGTGTGCAGTGTGGACAAGGCGAATGTACTGGATTCCTCCAGACTCTGGAGAACCGTGGTGGAAGAAGTCGCGAAGGACTATCCGGACGTCACGCTTTCCCATATGCTGGTGGATAACTGTGCAATGCAGCTGGTGAAAGATCCGGCACAGTTTGATGTGATCCTCACGGAGAATATGTTTGGGGATATTCTTTCAGATGAAGCGAGTATGGTGACCGGCTCGATCGGGATGCTTTCCTCCGCTTCCCTGAATGAGACAAAGTTTGGCCTGTACGAGCCGAGCCATGGCTCTGCTCCGGATATCGCAGGACAGGGTATTGCGAACCCGATCGCGACGATCCTTTCCGCGGCGATGCTCCTTCGCTATTCGCTGGATCAGGATGAGGCGGCGGACGCGATTGAGAACGCAGTGAAGCAGGTGCTGAAGGAGGGGTATCGCACTGTTGACATTTACAGTGATGATTGCATAAAGGTCGGCACAGAGAAGATGGGCGAACTGATCGCGGAGCGTGTATGACGCATAAAAGGCGAATGGGAGAAGTTATGAAAAACAGGGAGGATACAAATAAGCAGGAGAAGAAACTTAAAAAGGTGGAGCTGGTTCTGAATTTTGTTTTCATTCTTCTGATGCTTTAGCTGCTTGATTTATTTGAGAACCTGTGGTCAATGAATAAATTATGGATGCAGCTGATTTTTGTGGCTCTTTATTCTATTATCTGGAGCAGAGTTTCCGGATTGCTTCTGTCTGCCATCTGGAACAGAATCAAGAACAGGATTGAGAATTAGCATTACATGAAGATATAGTTATAAGTTATATAACCGTACATGGTTTATATAACCATAGATGAATGAGCAAAGAGAGGAGATTTGTGAAAATGAGAAGTGACGCGGTAAAAAAGGGCGTGCAGCAGGCGCCGCACCGCTCCCTGTTCCATGCGCTGGGGCTGTCGGAGGAGGAGATGAAGCGGCCGCTGGTCGGCATAGTGAATTCATATAATGAAGTAGTTCCGGGGCATATGAACCTGGATAAGATCACCGAGGCGGTAAAACTTGGCGTCTCACTGGCGGGCGGCGTACCGAGAGAATTTCCGGCGATTGCGGTCTGCGACGGCATTGCGATGGGGCATGTCGGCATGAAGTATTCGCTTGTGACGCGTGATTTGATCGCAGATTCCACGGAATGTATGGCGATGGCACATCAGTTTGACGCGCTGGTCATGATCCCGAACTGTGATAAGAATGTGCCAGGCCTTCTGATGGCGGCGGCACGTCTGAATATCCCGACGATTTTTGTCAGCGGCGGACCGATGATGGCTGGCCATCACAGAGGCCGCAAGCGCAGCCTTTCAAGTATGTTTGAGGCAGTCGGAGAGCATGCGGCGGGGACGATGACGGACGAGGAACTGAGCGAGTTTGAGCAGAATGCCTGTCCAACCTGCGGGTCCTGCTCCGGCATGTATACCGCGAACAGCATGAACTGCCTGACCGAGGTGCTCGGTATGGGCTTAAAAGGAAACGGCACGATCCCGGCTGTCTATTCGGACCGCATTATTCTGGCAAAACAGGCCGGTATGCAGGTCATGGAGCTGTTGAAAAATAATATCCGTCCGCGCGATATTATGACAGAGAAGGCGTTTATGAATGCGCTGACTGTGGATATGGCGCTCGGCTGCTCCACGAACAGCATGCTGCATTTGCCGGCGATTGCGCATGAAGCTGGCGTGGAGTTGAACGTGGATATCGCGAATGAGATCAGCGCCCGCACGCCGAACATCTGTCACCTGGCGCCGGCAGGCCCGACCTATATCGAGGATCTGAACGAAGCCGGCGGCGTCTACGCGGTGATGAACGAGCTGACCAAGAAGAACCTGCTGAATCTGGACTGCATGACGGTGACCGGAAAGACGGTGGGTGAGAACATAAAGAATTGTGTAAACCGCAATCCGGAGGTCATCCGTCCGCTGGAGAATCCTTACAGCGAGAACGGCGGCCTTGCCGTATTAAAGGGTAATCTGGCGCCGGAGGGCAGCGTAGTGAAGCGCTCCGCGGTCGCTCCGGAGATGATGGTGCATGAGGGCCCGGCCCGCGTCTTTGACTGTGAGGAGGACGCGATCGCCGACATCCTTGGCGGGAAGATCAATCCGGGGGATGTGGTGGTCATTCGCTATGAGGGACCGAAGGGCGGCCCGGGTATGCGTGAGATGCTGAATCCGACTTCCGCGATCGCAGGTATGGGCTTAGGCTCGTCGGTAGCTCTGATCACGGACGGCCGTTTCAGCGGTGCGTCCAGAGGCGCTTCCATCGGCCATGTCTGCCCGGAGGCAGCAGTCGGCGGGACGATTGCTCTGGTAGAAGAGGGCGATATCATTAAAATCAATATCCCGGAATGCACACTGACACTCGATGTCAGCGAGGAGCAGCTTGCGAAGCGCCGTGCAGCATGGCAGCCGAGGGAGCCGAAGGTCAATACCGGATATCTGAAACGCTATGCGGCTCTGGTGACGAGCGCCAGCCGCGGAGCGGTGCTGGAAGTGCCGGGAAATGCATAAGGACTGCCAGATGGTTTCCCTGTCAGATTTCGAATGGTAATAATTTAAAAAAAATATTTTATAACGATAATATAGACAGAGACAGGAAGGAAAGATACGGATGAAGTTAAATGGTTCCCAGATTGTGATTGAGTGTCTGAAAGAGCAGGGTGTGGATACGGTCTTTGGCTATCCGGGCGGCACGATCCTCAATGTTTATGACGAATTGTACAAGCACAGCGATGAAATTACACATATTCTGACGTCGCACGAACAGGGCGCATCCCATGCGGCGGACGGCTATGCGCGTTCTACTGGAAAAGTGGGTGTCTGCATGGCGACCTCCGGCCCGGGTGCGACGAACCTTGTGACCGGTATCGCGACCGCGTACATGGATTCCATCCCGATTGTGGCGATTACAGCCAATGTAGCGGTGCCGCTGCTTGGCAAGGACAGCTTTCAGGAGATCGATATTGCAGGGATCACAACGCCGATCACCAAGCATAATTTTATTGTAAAAGATATCACAAAGCTGGCGGATACAATCCGCTGGGCATTCCGGATCGCGCAGGAAGGCCGTCCGGGACCGGTGCTCGTGGATATCCCGAAAGATCTGACATCAACCGTGACGGATTTTGAACCGCAGGTTCCGGAGAAGCCGGAGCGCAGCACGGAATATATCAAAGAGGCAGATCTCGAGGCGGCGGTAAAGCTGATCGAGGAGAGCGAGCGCCCGTTTATATTTGTCGGCGGCGGTGCGGTGCGTTCCGACGCGGCGGACGAGCTGAAAAAATTTGCCGATATCGTACACGCGCCGGTGGCGGATTCTCTGATGGGAAAAGGCGCTTACGACGGACGAAGCGAGCTGTACTGCGGTATGCTCGGCATGCATGGTACAAAAACTGCGAACCTCGGCGTGAGCCAGTGTGATCTTCTGATCACGATCGGTTCCCGTTTCAGCGACCGTGTGATCGGGAACGCGGCGACGTTTGCAAAGAACGCGAAGGTTCTCCAGATCGATGTCGATCCGGCAGAGATCAATAAAAATATTCAGGTCGACGTCAGCATTCTCGGCGACGTCCGCGAGGTTCTGAAACGCCTGAATGAGCGCGTGGAAGAGCATCGCCATGATGAGTGGGATGACTCCATCAAGGCACTCAAAGAGAAATATCCGCTGAAATACAACGAAGAGGGTCTGACCGGACCGTATGTGATCGAGGAGATTTATCGGCAGACCAACGGGGACGCGATCATCGTGACCGATGTCGGGCAGCATCAGATGTGGGCGGCGCAGTATTACAAATATTCGAGACCGCGCCAGCTGCTTTCTTCCGGCGGACTCGGCACGATGGGCTACGGCGTCGGCGCTGCGATCGGCGCGAAGGTGGGCAACCCGGATAAGACTGTCATCAATATCGGCGGCGACGGCTGCTTCCGCATGAACATGAATGAGATCGCCACGGCAGCCCGCTACAACATTCCAATCATAGAAGTGGTGATCAACAATCATGTGCTCGGCATGGTGCGCCAGTGGCAGACCCTATTTTATGAGAAACGTTACTCCGCTACCGTCCTGAATGACGGCGTGGATTTTGTAAAGGTGGCGGAAGCGCTGGGTGCGGTCGGCATCCGCGTGACCAGGAAAGAGGAATTTGCGCCGGCACTGCAAAAGGCAATGAGTCTTGGCCGTCCGGTGGTTATTGACTGTCAGATTGACAGTGATGATAAGGTATTCCCGATGGTAGCGCCGGGAGCACCGATCGACACCGCGTTTGACGCGGATGATCTATTGAAAAAGAGCCCTCAATAGCCAGACTGCTGGCACACTTGGGTGCCTGGCTGTTTGGCAGTTGCGAAAGTGCGTTAGCACGTAGCAATTGGCTTTCTCATGATATAGGAAATTCGTTCCCTATATCACAAAACGCTCGGCGCGAGAATGCGCCAGGGCGCATTCTTTTTTAGATGAATGGATGAATCATAGAGGAGGAAATGAAAAAATGAGCAGAGTGTACAATTTTTCGGCGGGACCGGCGGTTTTGCCGGAGGAGGTTCTGCAGAAAGTGCAGAGCGAGATGATGGATTTCAACGGCTGCGGCATGTCCGTGATGGAGATGAGCCACCGTTCTAAGGTTTTTGATAACATTATCAATGAGGCAGAGCAGGATCTGCGGGATCTGATGGGGATTCCGGACAATTATAAGGTCCTGTTTATGCAGGGCGGTGCGAGCCTGCAGTTCGCGATGATTCCGATGAACCTGATGAAAAATCGTGTCGCGGATTACGTGATCACCGGCCAGTGGGCGAAGAAGGCATGGCAGGAAGCGCAGAAATACGGCACGGCGAATGCTGTCGCATCAAGCGCGGACAAGACGTTTTCCTATATTCCGGACTGCAGCGATCTGCCGATCGACGACAACGCGGATTATGTTTATATCTGTGAGAACAACACGATTTACGGAACAAAATACAAAAAGCTGCCGAACACCAGGGGCAAGATCCTGGTGTCTGACGTTTCCTCCTGCTTCCTTTCGGAGCCGGTGAATGTGAGCGATTACGGCATCATTTACGGTGGTGTGCAGAAAAATATCGGACCGGCCGGCATGGTGATTTCCATTATCCGCGACGATTTGATCACGGACGATGTGATGGAGTCTACGCCCACCATGATGAAGTTCAAGACACACGCGGACGCGGGCTCCCTTTATAATACGCCAAACTGCTGGTGTATTTATGTATGCGGTCAGGTCTTCAAATGGCTGAAGGCAATGGGCGGTCTTTCTGTGATGAAGGAACGCAATGAAAAGAAAGCCGCGGTTCTGTATGATTTTCTGGACAACAGTAAGATGTTCCATGGCACTGTGGTAAAAGAGGACCGTTCCCTGATGAACGTGCCGTTTGTGACGGGCGACCAGGATCTGGACGCAAAGTTTGTCAAAGAAGCGGAGGCGGCCGGATTCGTAAATCTGAAAGGCCACCGTACGGTCGGCGGTATGCGTGCCAGCATCTACAACGCAATGCCGCAGGAGGGCGTGGAGAAGTTGGTCGAATTTATGAAGAAGTTTGAGACGGAAAATAAATAAAGAGGCGTAAAAGTTATGTTTCAGTATAAATGTTTAAATCCGATTGCCGAGGCCGGCCTGAATCAGCTGGCAGGCCAGTACGTGCAGGTGGAAAATCTGGAAGATGCGGATGCTGTGCTGGTGCGCAGCGCAAATATGCACGAGATGGAACTGCCGGATAAGCTGCAAGCGATTGCGCGCGCCGGAGCGGGCGTTAACAACATTCCGCTTGATCTCTGTGCGCAGAAAGGAATTGTGGTATTTAATACGCCGGGGGCCAACGCGAACGGTGTAAAAGAACTGGTGATCGCGGGTATGCTTCTGGCAGCCCGTGACATCGTCGGCGGTGTGAACTGGGTGGATGCCCAGTCAGAGAATCCTGACGTTCAGAAGCAGGCGGAAAAAGAGAAAAAACGTTTTGCGGGCAGTGAACTTCGCGGCAAAAAGCTGGGGATCATCGGCCTTGGAGCAATCGGCGTTCAGGTAGCGAACGCGGCGACACATCTGTGCATGGAAGTGTATGGCTATGATCCGTTCATCTCGGTTGATGCGGCATGGAATCTTTCGAGGACCATTCATCATGTCACGGATGTCGAGAAGATTTATGAACAGTGTGACTATATTACCATCCATGTGCCGCTGACGGACTCCACTCGTGGCATGATTGATCAGGCGGCGATTTCAAAGATGAAGCCGAATGCGGTGATCCTGAATTTCGCCAGAGACCTGCTTGTGGACGAGAAGGCTGTAGTTGCGGCTCTCAGAGAAGGACATATTCATCGTTACGTATCCGATTTCCCGAATCCGGTCACGGTCGGCAAAAAGGGAGTGATCATCACGCCGCATCTTGGCGCTTCTACCGTGGAGGCGGAGGAAAACTGTGCGGTGATGGCGGCAACCGAACTGCGCAATTTCCTGGAAAGCGGCAACATTCGCAATTCCGTGAATTATCCGAACTGTGATATGGGCGTGTGCACCCATGTTGCCCGTGTGGCGGTTTATCACCGGAATGTTCCGAAGATGATCAGCTGCTTTACAGATGTTTTAGGCGATATGAATATACAGAACATGAGCAATACCAGCCGTGGGGATTATGCGTACACGCTGGTGGATCTGGACGCGCCTTTATCGGAGAAGGTTGTCAATGGCCTGAAAGGGGTAAGCGACGTGATCCGGGTACGGGTTATAAAAAACAGTTGAAAAACATGGATGCCCGCGCCAGCAGATTTTTGAAACTGCTTACATGATTTGGAACAGAAATTGGAGAATAGATTATGGCAGAAATCGTTCCATTTTACGGAGTGCTTCCGGCACAGAATGTGGTTTCCCGTGTAGCGGCGCTTCCCTATGATGTATACAGCAGGGAAGAGGCGGCCGTGGAAGCGGCAAAAGACCGTCTGTCTTTTTTGAATATTGATCGGCCGGAGACGCAGTTTGACGCTTCACAGGATATGTACGCGCCGGAGGTTTACGCGAAAGCGGATGAGATGCTTCAGGCGGAGATTGACGAAGGTATTTTTATACAGGATTCAGAAAAAAATTATTATATTTATGAGCTGACAATGAATGGGCGGAGCCAGACCGGACTTGTGGCCTGTGCCTCGATTGATGATTACATACACAACGTGATCAAAAAGCATGAAAACACCCGCGCAGACAAGGAAGAAGACCGGGTTCGCCATGTGGATCAATGCAGCGCCCAGACCGGCCCGATCTTTCTGGCCTACCACCGCGATGAGCGGATTGCCCGTGTGATTGCCGGCGCTAAAAAGCGTTCCCCGATCTTTGATTTTGTATCGGAGGATGGGATTGGACACCGCGGCTGGCGCATTGACGATACGTCGGATATTCTTGAAATCTGCGAGGCTTTTGCTGCGATTGACCGTATCTATATTGCGGACGGTCATCACCGCGCTGCTTCCGCTGTTCGCGTCGGACTGCAGCGAAGGGCAGAGCACCCCGATTATGACGGGACGGAGGAATTTAATTATTTCCTTTCCGTACTGTTCCCGGATGACGAACTGCTGATTATGGATTACAACCGCGTCATCAAAGATCTGAATGGCCTGTCCGTGCCGGAATTTTTAGAGCGCGCTGGCGGGGTGTTTGAAATCACCCCCATGAATGAGAGAAAAAGGCCGGAACATAAGGGTGATCTGGCTATGTATCTTGATTCGCGGTGGTTTTATCTGCATATAAAGGAATCCTTTTGCAGCGCTGACCCGGTGGAAGGTCTGGATGTATCGATTCTGCAAAATCATCTGATCGGGCCGGTTCTGGACATTCAGGATCCCAAACGGAACCGCAGAATTGACTTTATCGGCGGAATCCGCGGACTTCAGGAACTGGAGCGCCGTGTGGATGAGGACGGCTGGAGTGTGGCATTTGCGATGTATCCGACGTCAATCGCAGAGCTTTTTGCGGTTGCTGACGCGGGACTTTTGATGCCGCCGAAATCGACCTGGTTCGAGCCGAAGCTGCGCAGCGGACTGTTTTTGCATCTTTTTGAACGATAGAATATCATGCAGGACAAGTTAAGGTGAGCCGTGCATGAAAATTGCTTCGCAATGGCACGGCCTGCGTCCTGCATAAGTTTATGCAGGACATATTAAGGAGGAATTCTCATGAACGAAAAACTGTACGATCTCATGGACTGGGCAGGCATTGAGGCACTTGTATACTCTGAGGAGGATCATCCCCATCAGTATCTTGGCGCACATGTAACGGACGACGGAATCCTGTTTCTGGCATTTTTCCCGGATGCGAAGGAAGCGTATGTCCTGTTGGAAGGGAAAAAGAAACCGCTGGCGATGGTGCAGGAGGATGAGGCAGGATATTTTGCCGTGCTGGTCAAAGGGAAGACCATTCCGTCCTATACCTATCGCGCTGTTTATGAGGACGGCAGCGAAGTCGAATATGGAGATCCTTATTTATTTGAACCTTTGCTGACAGAACAGGAGACCCGGAAATTTAACGCGGGCATTTCCTATGATATTTATGAGAAACTCGGTGCACATCCGAAGACTGTCGACGGTGTGGAAGGCGTTTCTTTTGCCGTGTGGGCGCCCTGTGCGATGCGAGTCAGCGTCGTTGGCGACTTTAACCGCTGGGACGGCCGCATATATCCGATGCGCCGCCTCTGGGATTCCGGGATTTTTGAACTTTTCGTACCCGGCATTTCCGTGGGGGCTCTCTACAAGTATGAGATCAAGGCGAAAGGCGGCCTGACTTACTTAAAGGCGGATCCCTACGCCAATGCTTCCGAACTTCGCCCTGGAACTGCTTCTATTGTTGCGGATCTGGAAGAGTTTACCTGGACAGACACAGAATGGCTCTGCCTGCGCGGTGCGAAGCAGGCAAAAGATGCGCCGATGGCTGTACTTGAGGTGGATCTGGCGACATTTGACAGGCCTGCGGCAGCTGCAAAAAGGGGTATTTCCGAAACCGACACGGAGGGTGATTCCCCGGAAAAGACAGACGATCAAACGGCTCCGGAATTTTATAACTACCGCCAGCTTGCTCCAGAGGTCGCCACTTATGCGAAGGAACTTGGCTATACGCATATTGAACTGCTGCCGGTGATGGAGCATGTTTCCGATGAATCCCTTGGCTATGAGGTGACCGGGTATTATGCGCCGACTGCTCGTTTTGGGACGCCGGAAGATTTTATGTATTTTATAAATTATATGCACAAAGAGAATCTTGGTGTGATCCTCGACTGGGTACCGTCCCAGTTTCCGCGTGATACGCACGGCCTCGCTGCTTTTGACGGCACGTTCCTGTATGAACATATGGATCCGCGCAGGGGCGTGCATCCGAAGCACAACACGCTGCTTTACAATTATGGCCGTCCGGAGGTTTCCAACTTCCTGATTGCGAATGCTCTGTTCTGGAAAGATGTTTATCACGCGGACGGACTGCGGATGGATTCTGTGGCTTCCATGCTGTATGCGGATTATGACCGCCGGCCGGGAGAGTGGGTGCCGAATATATACGGCGGCAATGAGAATCTGGAAGCTGTCGAGTTTTTCAAACATCTGAATTCCATCTTCAAAAAGCCGAAGGACGGCGCAATCCTGATTGCGGAGGATTCCTCCACATGGCAAAAGCTGACCGTGCCGGTTGAAGATGGCGGCCTGGGATTTGACTACAAATGGAATACCGGCTGGACCCATGATGTGATTGATTATATGCAGCTGGACCCATATTTCCGCGCACACCATCATGATGATCTGACTCTTAGTATGGTGTATGCCTACAGCGAGGATTTTATCGTTGGTTTTTCACATGACAATGTCGTAAACGGACAGGGTTCCATGTACAGCAAGATGCCGGGCAAGCCAAAGATGAAGTTTGCAAACCTTCGCGCCGCCTACGGATTTATGACGGTTCATCCGGGCAAAAAGCATCTGTTTATGGGAGAAGATCTTGGCATTTCCAAAGAGTGGAACTGCCAGAGAGTGTTTCCATGGGAACTTTTAGAGGAAGAGAACCATCAGCAGATGAAAACCTATGTTAAGGCTTTACTCGATATGTATCGTTCCCATCCCGCCCTTTACAGAAAAGACTACAATCCGGATGGGTTTGAATGGATCGACAGTCTGTCTGCAAATGAGAACACCCTTGTTTTTCTGCGTCGGGACGGGGAACCGGCTGCAAAGCAGACTTTTTCTGAAACCGGAGATTCCTCAGCCGTATCGCCTGCAGCGGAAGAACTTCTGATTGTATGCAATTTCTCACCGCTTGCCTATGAAAAATACCGCATTGGCGTTCCATACGAAGGAAAATACAAGGAAATCTTCAACAGCGACAGCATGCTGTTTGGCGGTACCGGAAAAATCAATCCGCGAGTGAAATCATCAAAGCCGGTGTCCTGTGACGACAGAGAGAACTCGATCACCATTCAGATGCCGCCGATGGGGATCGCTGTATTTAAATGTGAAAAGACAGGCAGTTCTGCCGTGAAAACGAAATCTGCAACAAAAGCGAAGCCTGCGGCAAAGAGAACGGGCAGGGCAAAATCCGACAGGAAATGATGGCGTCAGCCATGGAGGATAAACAGTGAATGACAGGAATCTCAGAAAAGAGCAGAGGCAAATACCGAACCTGCAGCCCGCAAATACATCGGGAGAGCAGGAGGCAGAACACAGTCTTATGCATACGCACACCCTGCCGGACGGGACGATTGTTGAACATTCTCATGACGCCCACAGCCATACACACACGCATGAGAATACGAAAGCAGTCCTGAATCGTCTTTCGAGGGCAATCGGGCATCTGGAATCGGTGAAGCGTATGGTGGAGGATGGGCGTGACTGCAGTGAAGTGCTGATACAGCTATCCGCGGTGAAATCTGCAATCAATAATACAGGCAAAATTATATTGAAGGATCACATAGAACATTGCCTTGTGGATGCGATCCAGTCCGGCGATTTGAAAGAGATCGAGGAACTGAATAAGGCGATTGATCAGTTCATTAAGTAAAAAGATGGGCAAAATCAAAAAAAGTGCTTGCCAAATTCGTAGAAGTTTTATATAATAGCGGAGTCGGTTCGAGAAGGCCGCAGTAAAACTTCTATATGCTGGATTAGCTCAGTCGGTAGAGCGACGCATTCGTAATGCGTAGGTCGTGGGTTCAAGTCCCATTTCCAGCTGATGGAAAGGGCTCTGTAAATACAGAGCCTTTCTTTATATGTTCATCCTGATCAGTCGGTCATTATTTCCGTTTTTTATTTGAATCGCGTCTTTACATTTTTCATCTTTTGCCCTATAATTTTATCTGAAAGATTCCGACAGGGCGCAGACGGATACAGGCCCGCGGTCATACCAATATCTATATAAGGAGGGCGTTATAGTGGCGCGTGAAAGAAGGTCTAAGAAAGAAGTTATTGCTGCTAAAATGGATGTGATCGATGAAAAGATCACCAGCTATGCGACGAAAATAGCAGATCTTGAGGATCAGAAAGAAGAACTGCAGAAAGAACTTGAGCAGCTTGAGGCAGCAGAGAAAAAAGCGGAGGAAGAAGCACAGCTTAAGGAAGTTCTGAAAATACTGAAGACAAAGAATATTTCTGTCGGTGAACTGAAAGAGATGGTAGAGAACAAGTGATGACAGTGGTTGTATGCTGTTGGAGGGTTTATATATGAAGAATATTTTATTTGTAACATCTGAGGCGACTCCGTTTATTAAGACGGGCGGTCTCGCTGATGTGGCCGGCTCTCTTCCCAAATGTTTTAATAAAGAAGAGTTTGACTGCCGTGTGATTCTTCCAAAGTATCAGTGCATGGCTGACGAGTGGAAGAATAAGCTGGAATATGTCACTCATTTTTATATGAATCTTGCATGGCGATCCCAGTATGTAGGTATTCTGCATATGGAACTGGATGGGATTCATTTTTACTTTATCGACAATGAATATTATTTTTCCGGTCCGAAGCCGTACGGCAATATCTATCAGGATATAGAGAAGTTTGCATTTTTCTCGAAAGCGGCGTTATCCGCTCTTCCTTCGATCGGATTCCGGCCGGATATTGTGCACTGCCATGACTGGCAGACCGGACTGATTCCGGTCATGTTAAAAGACAGATTCCAGGACGGAGATTTTTACCGCGGGATCAAATCCGTGATTACGATACACAATCTGAAGTTTCAGGGTGTCTGGGATGTAAAGACCGTGCGGGATATCACGGGACTTCCGGCTTACTATTTTACGCCGGATAAGCTGGAAGCATACGGGGACGCGAATTATCTGAAGGGCGGTATTGTCTACGCCGATGCGATTACGACGGTGAGCGAGACCTATGCGGAAGAGATCAAGCAGCCGTTCTATGGAGAACGTCTGGACGGTCTGATGCGCGCACGCGCGAATGACCTGCGCGGTATTGTGAACGGTATTGATTATGACGTGTGGAATCCGGAGACCGATCCGTTGATTGAGTACCATTTTAATGCGAAAAATTTCCGCAAGGAAAAAATTAAAAATAAAAGAGCTTTGCAGCGTGAGCTGGGTCTGCAGCAGAATGACTCTGCATTTATGATCGGAATTGTATCCAGGCTGACGGATCAGAAGGGCTTTGACCTGATTGCGCATATGATGGATGAGATGTGTCAGAATGACCTGCAGGTTGTGGTACTCGGCACGGGCGAAGAGAAGTATGAAAATATGTTCCGCCACTTTGCATGGAAATATCAGGGCAAGGTATCTGCAAACATTTTCTATTCTGAGGCGCTCTCACACAAGATATATGCATCCTGCGACGCCTTCCTGATGCCGTCTCTCTTTGAGCCCTGCGGACTGTCTCAGATCATCAGTCTGCGGTACGGCACTGTTCCGATTGTAAGAGAGACCGGAGGACTGAAAGACACGGTACAGCCGTACAACGAGTATGAGAGTACAGGCACCGGATTCAGCTTTGCAAATTACAATGCACATGAAATGTATTTCACGATCCAGCGGGCGATGGGACTTTATCATGGCAAAAAACGTGAGTGGAACAAGATGATCGACCGTGGTATGGCAATGGATTTTTCATGGAACAGTTCTGCCAGAAAGTACGAGGAGATGTATAACTGGCTGCTTGGATGCTGATGACGTAAGCCTTGCTGCTGCGGCAGCAGGAAAAGAATGAAAGAAAAGGCGGGGGATTCGGATCGCATCCTGAGTGCCCTGCCTTTTTGATTCATTTTTATCTGACGGTACTTTGCCGCTCGCTGCCAGTTCCGGCAGCAAAAGAATGACCGGAACGGGACCTTTTATTTGTGATCGATCTCGCGGAATGAACGGTATCCCTCACGGTACGCTGCGGGCGTCATACCGGTACTTGCTTTGAACAGATGGATAAAATGCGTGACGCTGTCGATGCCGACCCGGGATGCTATTTCGTGTACGCGCAGATTTGTAGTCTCCAGCAGGGTGCGTCCATGCGCCAGACGGACGCTGTTCAGATATTTCACCGGCGTCAGTCCGTAATACTGTGCAAATTCACGGCAGAGCCGGTATCGGCTGACCGAACAGGAGGCAGCCAGATTCGTAACGTTATGCTCGTTCTGATAATCGGTGTCAAACAGCTCCTTGATTTTTACAAGATATGGGGGAGCGGCTTTTGCGTCGGTCTGTTTCCCATAGAGGTCAAGGAGCAGATCGGAGAGGATGTTCGTCAGAAGGCGGTTCTCTTCGAACGCATGGTGCGGCGAAGTCTGGAGTCCAAGTTCGGTCAGCCGCCGGATGTTGTCCGCGAGTTGCGTGCTTTCCGAGTAGCAAAATACCGGGAAACTGATTTTACAGATTTCCTCATAATAAGCGGCAGCGGATTCTCCGGAGAAAAATACGAGACGGATGTTCCATACCGCCGTGGTCGGGCGGAGCCGGAGGTATCCTGACAATCCCATAAAAGCAGGCTGCCCTTCGTGAGAGCATACTGGTCGCCTTCCGCCTGCAGCATTCCCTCACCGGAAACTGTGTACAGTAAAAGATAGCTTCTTACGTCCTGAAACGCAAATGAGTCCGGCTGTTTTAAAGTGCGCAGGCCTCCCGCGCATGGATAGAGCAGATGATTCTGCAAGTCAGGCAGGGATGTATAGAAATCAGGCATAAAATCAGAAACTGTGCCGTCGGAATAATCCATCAAAGCTACTTCCAGAGAAGAAGGGAACAGTTCGGTAATCTGCATATCAGAATCTCCGTTTCATACAGGTATGATTTTAAATTTTAGTGATAAAAAGAAGGATTGTCAACCGGGTTTTCAGAACCATATTCGGACAGGGAGGGATACAGGAATGATTCAGGAACGTATTGCTGCGCTTCGTAAGCGCATGAAAGAAGAGAAGATTGACGCTTATCTTGTACTAACGGATGATTTTCATGGATCTGAGTACGTTGGCGGCTATTTTAAATGCAGAGAATATATTACAGGATTTACCGGATCTGCAGGTACTGCCCTGATCACGGAAGAGTCGGCGGGGCTGTGGACGGACGGCCGATATTTTATACAGGCAGCTCAACAGTTAAAAGGAAGCGGTATTACGCTCTATAAGATGGGGGAGCCGGATGTGCCGACGGTGCATGAATATCTGGAACAGACGCTTGGCATCGGACAGTGCCTGGGCTATGACGGCCGCACGGTCAGTACAGGAGAAGCCTCGGAACTGTCGGAAATCCTCAAAAAGAAAGGGGCTGTACAAAATGGCAGTCTGGATCTGATCGGAGATATCTGGGAGGATCGTCCGAGGCTCTCCTGTGAGCCGGTATCGGAACTGGATGTGAAATGGAGCGGTGAATCCCGCGCCTCAAAGATTGCACGGGTGCGTAAATCCATGCTGGAAAAGAAAGCAGACCTGTTCCTTCTTTCGACGCTTGATGACATCGCATGGCTGCTGAATATACGCGGCGGTGACATTGCGTGCTGCCCTGTAGTGCTTTCTTATCTGGTTATGACGGATGAAGAAGCGCTGCTGTTTGCGAATGAAAGGGCTTTTCCGGAGACAGTGAAACTGGCATTGGAGGCAGAACATGTCAGATTTCAGCCTTATGACGCTGTTTATGATTTTCTGGCCGGGCTTCCGTCCGGGAAAAAGCTGCTTCTTTGCAGAGATAAAGTGAACAGCCGGCTGACGGCGTCCGTTCCGGAAGGGGTTGAAGTGATTGACGGGGAAAACCCGACGCTGCTTTTTAAGGCGGTCAAAAATCCGACAGAAGTGAAAAATGAACGGGCTGCCCATATTAAGGACGGAGTGGCACTGACAAAATTTATTTACTGGCTGAAGACAAATGTCGGAAAGATTCCGATCACAGAACTTGGAGCAGAAAAAAGACTTTTTTCTCTGCGCTCTGAACAGGAACATTTTATGGGGAACAGTTTTGAACCGATTCTTTCATACGGTGAGCACGCGGCAATCGTCCATTACAGTGCAACACCTGAGACGGATGTTCCGATTGAGCCGCACGGATTCCTTTTGGCGGACACCGGGGGCCATTATCTGGAAGGAACAACCGATGTAACGAGGACCATTGCGATGGGACCTTTGACGGACGAAGAAAAATTTTATTTCACCGCAGTGCTTCGCGGCCATTTGAATCTGGCCGCGGCAAAATTCCGTTCCGGAACGACAGGACTTAGCCTGGACTATCTGGCCCGTGCGCCGCTTTGGCAGCTTGGAAGGGACTTTAACCATGGAACCGGCCACGGTGTGGGATATCTGCTGAATGTGCATGAGGGACCGAACAGCTTTCACTGGAGAAGCACACCGAACCGCAAGGCAGATACGGCCTTTGAAGAGGGAATGATCACATCCGATGAACCCGGATATTATGAAGAGGGTAAATTCGGTATCCGGCATGAAAACCTGATTGTGTGCGTGAAAGATCAGGAGACAGCATACGGCTCATTTCTTCGTTTCGAGCCCCTCACGATGGTGCCGTTTGATCTTGACGCGATTGTGCCTGAGCAAATGACAGAGAGGGAACGTACCCTTTTGAATAGATATCATGCACAGGTCTTTGAGAATATTTCGCCGTATCTGAACGAAGAAGAGAAAGCGTGGCTCAAAGAAGCAACTCGAATGATCGAAATATGAGAAATGAGAAAAAGAACGCCCTGCCATTTCGGAGGACGTTCTTTTTCTCATTCTGTTTTATTTTTATAATAAATATACATCAGTCCCTTTAGCAGCAGCGCGTCATCGAGCAGAATCTCGTGGAAGCAGTGCGGGATAATCCGCGGAGCCAGACCGCCGGTGGCTATTACGGTCGTTTTTTGCCCCAGTTCCTGTTCTATGCGGTCAATCATTCCGTCGATGCAGGCTGCATTGCCATGGATAACACCGCTTTTCATACATTCAGCGGTGTTTTTTCCGATCAGCCGCTTCGGGGCATCCAGACTGATGCGAACCAGCTGGGAAGTACGGCTGACCAGAGAATCCAGCGATACGCGTATCCCCGGCAGGATCATGCCGCCAATATAATTTTTCTTCTCATCAATCACGGAAATGGTTGTCGCGGTGCCCATGTCTACAATGATCAGAGGAGGCTCATGCTCTGTGATAGCGGCTACAGCGTTCACAATCAGATCGCTGCCGACCTGTGCCGGGTTGTCCATCAGGATGTTCAGGCCTGTTTTGACGCCGGGTCCGACGACCATCGGCTCATGGCCGATGATTTTCTCTGCCGCTTCACGGAACAGGTTTGTCAGAGGCGGGACTACAGAAGAAATGATAGCTCCTGTAATTTCCTTGCGGTCGATCTGATAAAGCTCCAGAACATTTTTGATGCTGATCGCATATTCAAGTACCGTGCGTGACGGCGCTGTGGAGAGGCGCTCCACAAAAAGAATACTCTGATTGCGGCAGCAGCCGAGAACCGTATTGGTATTTCCGATGTCTATCGCCAGTATCATGGCGGAACCTCCTGATGATATGGTAGTTTAACAGTTATATACAGCTGTCTTTTGTGTATTATTTTATTATGCGCGTGCCTGGCGCTGGGCAGGCGCCGAAACAAAATGCGCTCTGCAGAGTGCGGTGCCTACAGCTCCGGTGAGAATTGTTGCGCTGATCATCTCGCATATCGCATTTACTCCTACAAATCCGCAGACAAAGAGAATGATATTCTTTCCTCCGATCAGACTCTGCATATATTCTGTATTCCCAAACAAAAGAACGAGCGCGCCCATGAAAAAGAGCGTGTTCAGAAAAGCAGAGCAGAAGCCTGTAACAAAACATGCGGCAGAGGAATTGATTCCTTTTTGCACTCCGCGGAAAATATACCCCAGAAGCAGACCGTCAAGGAACCTCGGAACAAAACGCTGGATAAACGCCAGAACCGGGTTGATTCCGAACAGGATAACCCCCATCGCGCTGGTTCCGCCGATACCGATACACTGAAGAAAACTGGTAAGTCCAAAGACAGCCCCTGTGACGGCACCGCCGACCGGCCCTAAGGTGATTGCGGCGATCGCGACAGGAATCATATTAAACGTAATGGCGAGCGGTCCGATATTCAGATAACCGAGCGGAGTGTAGGCCATGAGAAGCAGAATGGCGGTCATAAGGCCAAGAATGACGAGCTGCGAAGTGTTAAAACTTTTGTTGGTATTCATTTTGATTGTCCTCCTGTTATTATTCCCTGTTCGAGTACAGAACATGAATGACGGAAACCGGGACATTTTATAACCGCAGAGAGCTCAGGAGAGGCCGTACTGCTACCCTCCGAAACCGGTAGGATGTGTGTCGGCTGCCTGGTATTTCATCGCAATGGCTGCATTCTTACAGCTGGTTATATGATTTTGAAAACAATCGGAAATCTGTCCGTCTTCCGGCATCGTGTACGGGTGTGGTCTCGATGCGGGATACAATACAATTACCGCGTAAGTATAGCATAGAACCTGTCCATAGTACAAGCAGAAAAAATTTTTACTTTTTTTGATAAAATTTTCCAAAAGCTGTCACAAATCGACGTTTCAAACGTTTTTATATACAGTCAATCGTGTAGAAATCATGTGGACTGGTGGCGGATGCTGTCGTATCCGGGCGATAAGATTCCCTTGCGAATCCTGTCGCGCGGCAGATATAATACAGAAAACAGAGACGCCGCTCAATCAGAATCAGAGAGGAAGGAGTATAAAGAAATGGACAAGCTGAATGTGGCTATTGCGGATGACAATGACAGAATGGTGCAGATACTGGATCATATTGTCAGCAGTGATGAGGAACTGGAGGTCGTCGGGAAAACCGGCAATGGAGAAGAACTGATCGAAATCATCAGAGATAAGAAGCCGGATGTTGTCCTGCTTGACATTATCATGCCGAAGCTGGATGGCCTGGCGGTGATGGATCGGGTGAATCGGGAACCCGCCGCTAAGAAGCCGGCTTTTATTGTTGTATCTGCGGTCAGTCAGGAAAAAATGACGGAAGATGCGTTTGATCTTGGAGCGGAATACTATATTCTAAAACCGTTTGACAACGATACTCTCGTCAATCGGATCAAGCGGGTACGTTCCCGCACGGAACATATGGCGGCAAGAATCCGGAAGCTGACACCTTCGGAAAATCAGAAAGAATATATAGAGCGCAATCTTGAAAGCGATGTGACGAACATTATACATGAAGTCGGCGTCCCGGCGCACATTAAGGGGTATCAGTATCTGCGCGACGCGATCATGATGTCAGTTACCGACGCGGAGATGTTAAATTCTATTACCAAAATCCTGTATCCAACTATCGCGAAACGGCATCAGACGACGCCGAGCCGGGTTGAGAGGGCAATCCGTCATGCGATAGAAGTGGCCTGGAGCAGGGGAAAGGTAGATACGATTGAGGAACTCTTTGGCTACACGGTCAGCAATGGCAAGGGGAAACCGACAAATTCCGAGTTCATCGCACTGATCACGGACAAGATTCGTCTTGATTATAAAAAGAAACAAAAACAGGGAAGTTAACTCTTGCAAGAATGGCATGCCGGGTATATAATACACTCCGATATCCGAGTAAAATAGTCGGGTTTTGATGATATCATCTTTTATGCCAGATGGAGGAGACTGATATGTCCGGTAAATTATTACAGGTAAAGAATTTATCTGTCAGAGTAGAGGAAAAAGAAATTCTGCATGGGGTCGACCTGGAGATCGGAAAAGGGGAGACCCATGTGCTGATGGGGCCGAACGGAGCCGGGAAATCTACCCTTGGCTATGCGCTGATGGGCAATCCCGGCTATCAGGTGACGGAAGGACAGATCCTGTTTGACGGGAACGATCTGAGTGAGGTGTCTGTGTCGGATCGGGCGAAAGCCGGCCTGTTTCTGTCATTTCAGAATCCGCTGGAGGTACCGGGAATTACACTGAGCAACTTTATCCGCAGTGCGCTGGAACAGCGCACGGGGGAGCGGATCCGTCTGTGGGATTTTCGAAAGGAACTTGAGGCAAAAATGGAGATCCTTCAGATGGACAAGTCTTACGCAAAACGCGATCTGAACGTCGGGTTTTCCGGAGGCGAAAAAAAGAAAGCGGAGATTTTGCAGCTTCTGATGATGAAACCGCAGCTCGCGATTCTGGATGAAACGGATTCCGGACTGGATGTGGACGCGGTGCGTACGGTTTCCCGCGGCGTTGAAGAATACCAGAAGGATAAGGACGGCTCCCTGCTGATCATCACGCACAGCACCCGGATTCTGGAATCTCTGCATGTGGATGTGACGCACGTGCTTGTGAATGGACGGATCGTGGCTGAGGGCGATGCTTCTCTCGTGGATGAGATCAATGAGAATGGTTTCGAGCGGTTTGAGCAGGGCTGACAGAAACAGGAGACTAAGGAGCATCAGAGAATGAAAGAAAAGACCTGGGTTGAGGACGTCAACCGCAGTATTTATGATATTAAAAATGAAGAGAAAGATGTTTACCGCCTGCAGGCGGGCCTGACACCCGGGATCGTTGCGCAGATTTCTGATGAAAAGCATGATCCGGACTGGATGCGGGAATTTCGGCAGAAGTCTCTTGCTATTTATAATGAGATTCCGGTGCCGGACTGGGGTCCGTCGATTGAGGGTCTCAATATGGATAAGATTGCGACCTACGTGCGCACCAATACGAATATGAAGGCGAACTGGGAGGACGTGCCGGAGGATATCAAAAAGACGTTTGATCTGCTCGGCATTCCGCAGGCGGAGCGTGAGTCATTGGCCGGAGTCGGCGCGCAGTATGACTCGGAACTGGTTTATCACAACGTGAAGGCGGAAGTCGCGGCGCAGGGTGTAGTCTACACGGATATGGAGAGCGCTTTAAATGGTGAGTACGCTGACATGGTAAAAAGTCATTTTATGAAACTTGTGCCGCCCCGTGACCATAAATTTGCGGCGCTGCACGGGGCTGTCTGGTCCGGCGGGTCGTTTGTCTATGTGCCGCCCGGAGTGAAGGTGGATATTCCGCTTCAGTCCTATTTCCGGCTTAACGCTGCCGGAGCGGGACAGTTCGAACACACGCTGATCATTGTAGACGAAGGCGCGGATCTGCACTTTATTGAGGGCTGCTCGGCGCCGAAATACAATGTGGCGAACCTGCACGCGGGCTGTGTGGAACTTTTTGTCGGAAAGAATGCCAGACTGCGCTACTCGACGATTGAAAACTGGTCCAAGAATATGTACAATCTGAATACCAAGCGTGCAAAGGTGGAAGCCGGAGGAAAGATTGAATGGGTATCCGGTTCGTTTGGTTCTCATGTTTCCTACCTGTATCCGATGAGTATCCTCAATGGAGACGGAGCAAGGGCAGAGTTTACCGGCGTGACTTTTGCCGGGAAAGGACAGAATCTGGACACCGGCGCGAAGATGGTGCATCTGGCTCCCAATACTTCCTCCTATATGAATACGCGCTCAATTTCGAAAGATGGCGGTATCAGCACGTTCCGAAGTTCGGTGGTCGTTATGCCGAAAGCGAAGCACAGCAAGTCATCGGTTTCCTGCCAGTCGCTGATGCTGGATCGGATATCCCGTTCCGATACGGTACCGGCGATGGACATCCGCACAAACGACGCGGATATCGGACATGAGGCAAAGATCGGACGTATCAGTGATGATGCGGTCTTTTATCTGATGAGCCGCGGGATTCCGGAGGATGAGGCCAGAGCGCTGATTGTCAGCGGCTTTGCCGACAATGTCTCCAAAGAACTTCCGGTTGAGTATGCGGTAGAGATGAACAATCTGATTCGCCTGGAGATGAAAGGAAGCATCGGGTGAGAGTGATGCCGCCGATAAAGGACAGGCTGTCCTTTTGCCGGATAGAGTATGGCGACTTGCCGATGTGATCAGAGGAGAAACGAAATGGATAGGGATATGACAATCAACCGGCTGCCCGCTCCGACCTGGAACTGGCTGCATGTGAATGAGGCCGGCATAAAAGGAGTACCTGCCTTACAGGCAGGAAAACTGGAGGATGAGACGCCGGAAGTGATACAAAAACAGGAAGTAAGCGGTGCGGAACTTTCCAGGATACCGGGTGGCATGGGCGCGGATATGGATCAGCTGCTATCACAGAATCCGATGGACTTTTCTGTGTGGACGATTGCGGCCGGTCTGAAAGAGCGCAAACCGGTACGCCTGCATTTTGCGTATGAAGCGGGCGCACCGGCGCAGAACCTGATCGGCATCTGTGCGGATGAGGACAGCGAGATCACAGTGATTATGGACTTTAGCGGGGCTTCTATGGCTTCTGACCATATAAAGACTGACAACGATGAGAATGACTGTATTTCTGAGGAAAAGGCACCGGTCGGAGATAATGCTGTCTCAGATCAGTCAGAAAGCCGGAAGCTGCACAGCTTTGCTGCGGTTCAGACAAAGATTTCCGCTAAAAAGGGCGCAAAGGTTCATCTGGTACAGATTCAGCATCTGCCGGAAGACTTTACGTTTCTGAATGACGTCGGCACAGACTGTGGAGAAGCAGCTTCCATAGAAACAATTCAGGTCGTGCTCGGCGGCGGAGACACCTATATGGGAATGCGCACGGAACTGGGCGCGAAAAAGAGTTCGCTGGAAAGCAGGACAGGCTATCTGCTTGATAATAAAGAAAAGCTGGATATGAATTATGTGGCAAGTCATACCGGCGAAAAAACCGTAAGCCGTATGGATGTTTCCGGTGTGCTGCGTGGGGAATCACAGAAGCTGTTCCGCGGTACGATCGATTTTCGGAATGGCTCAGTTGGAGCGAAGGGGGACGAGAAGGAGGACGTGCTTCTTTTTTCGGACCATGTGATTAACCGTACAGTTCCATTGATCCTCTGCGAGGAAGAGGATGTGGAAGGCAATCATGGCGCGACAATCGGAAAACTGGATGAAGCACTGCTGTTTTATCTTTCTTCCCGCGGCATTTCCGAGGAGGAAATCTATGAGATGATGGCGCGGGCACGGATTGATGCGGTCTGCAATGGAATTGCGGATGAAAAGACGCAGGAACTTGTGCAGGAGTGCCTTGGCTGAATGATAAAATGAAAGGATACGTTTCCATGGCGACAGCAGTTGAAAAATGGAACATAGATGACATTCGCAGGGACTTTCCCCTGCTTCAGAATACGGATTTCGCGTATCTGGACAATGCGGCGACCTCGCAGAAGCCTGTACAGGTGCTGGATGCAGTGCGTGAGTTCTATGAGACAAAGAATGCAAACCCGTTCCGCGGGCTTTATCCGCTGAGCGAGGAAGCCACAGAGGCTTATGAAGATGCGCGCAGGACGGTCAAAGAGTTTATCCATGCGCAGAGCACGGAGGAGATTATTTTCACAAGAAACGCATCGGAAAGCCTGAATCTGGTCGCTTACAGCCTGGGCAGTATTTTGTTTCAGCCGGGGGATGAGATCGTGGTGAGCATCGCGGAACACCACAGCAATATGCTTCCGTGGCGGCAGGCAGCGGAGCGCGCGGGCGCGAAGGTGGTTTATCTGGAATGCGCGGACGACGGAACGATTACGGAAGAGATGCTTTGCTCCGTGCTGACCGGGCGCACACGTCTGGTCGCCATTACACAGGTTTCTAATGTCTTCGGCCGGGAAAATAACATCCGGCGTTTTGCCGAAGTCTGTCATGAGCGCGGAATTGTGATTGTAGCGGACGGCGCGCAGAGCGTGCCGCACATGGCGGTTGACGTTCAGGCGCTGGATGTTGATTTCCTCGCGTTTTCGGGTCACAAGATGCTCGCTCCTGACGGGATTGGCGTTTTGTACGGGAAGAAGAAATGGCTGAAAAAAATGCCGCCGTTTTTAAGCGGCGGAGAGATGATCGAATCAGTTACCCGCGACAAAGTGATCTATGCGGAACTTCCGCATAAGTTTGAGGCCGGCACAGTGAATGCGGGCGGGGCTGTGGGACTGGCCGAGGCCATCCGCTATATGCAGCGTCTCGGATTGGACTGGATCGAGGAACGGGAGCAGGCGCTGACTGCGTTTGCTTACGGGCATATGAAAGAGATCCCGGGCGTGCATGTTATTGGAAGTGAGGATCCGGCGGAACATCACGGGATCCTGACCTTTACCGTGGACGGCGTTCATCCTCACGATGTTTCAGAGATTCTGAGCGCTTCGAAGATTGCAGTACGTGCCGGACACCATTGTGCGCAGCCGCTGATGCAGCAGCTGAGAGTCGGTTCCACGACCAGGGCCAGCCTGATGTTTTACAATACGGAAGAAGAAATCCTGCGTTTCACGGAGGCGCTTGGACAGGTAAGGAGGGTCATGGGATATGGAGAATAGGACCTTTTATAACGAGATTCTGATTGATCACAATCAGCATCCGGGTCATAAGTATGAACTGGAAGGTGCGAATCTGGTGCTCGAGGGCGTTAATCCGAGCTGCGGGGACGACATTTTTCTGCATCTGAAGGTAGAAGACGGAAAGATCGTGGACGGTACCTTTGTTGGCGACGGATGCGCCATTTCCCAGGCTTCAGCGGATATCATGCTTGATTTGATCATCGGAAAATCCACAGAGGAAGCAAAACGTCTCGCTGATATCTTCAAACGGATGATTCACGGGGAGATCAGCGAGGAGGAACTCGATGAACTCGAGGAAGCCGGAGCTCTGCAGGATATCGCTCATATGCCGGCACGCGTGAAGTGCGCGATGCTTGGATGGCGGACGATGAACGAGATGCTGGAGGAGTAATCAGCTTTTACACGTAGTGGTGCCCGCGAAAAACGCGCAGCATACGGCTGCGCGTTTTTCTTATGAAGGAAGAACGTTTTTTTCATACCCTTTCAGCAGTTCCAGATACTGTTCGCCGAGCAGGCTTAAAGGCATGCCTTTTCGTTTGATGTAGCCGATATTCATGGTATCATCAGTGTCGAGCGGAATCGCCGTGTACTGCTCGCCGTTCAGCTTTTCACAGATGATTCCGGAGCAGAGCGTGTAGCCGTTCAGGCCGACCATCAGATTCAGCATGGTCGCGCGGTCGTCCGCTTTGATGATCTGGCTGTACTCGCAGGTGCTTAAGACTTCCTCTGCGTAATAAAAGGAATTTTTTTCACCCTGTTCAAAGGACAGACAGGGGTAGGGTTTTAACTCGTCAAAAGAAATCCGTTTTTTTCCGGCCAGCGGGTGAGACTGGCTTAAGTAGACGGAGATGCCGCACTGAAACAGGAAAGAATATTCGACTTCATTTTCCTGAAAAATCTTCCGCAGAACTTTTTCATTGAAATCGTTCAAATACAGCACGCCGATCTCACTGCGGTAATTCCGCACGTTCTCGATCACTTCTCCGGTCTTGGTCTCGTGGATTGCGAATTCATACTCGTCCATGCCGAATTTTTTCGCCAGTTCAATAAACGCTTCCACCGCAAAGGAGTAGTGCTGTGTGGAAACACTGAATGTCTTTTTTACCGCTTTTCCTGCATAGCGTTCCTCCATCATTCGGCGCAGCTCGGACATCTGCCGGGCGTAGCGCAGAAATTCCGTACCTTCCGGCGTGATCACGATACCGCGGTTGGAACGGATAAAGAGTTCGATGTGCAGCTCATCTTCCAGATCCCGGATCGCTGCCGAGAGCGCCGGCTGTGAAACATAGAGCGCGGCGGCTGCCTTATTCATGGATTTCATATCTGCAATCGTGACTGCATAAAGAATCTGCTGGAGTGTCATATCCTGCTGCCTCACTTTCTGAAAGAATTATAATACTTTCAGTCCGGTTACACAATTCTAAATTTTCCGGAACCCGGCACCAGCCCGCTACGCAAAGGCAGCGGGTGTGGAGGAGGCGGAGATTCTTGCGAAGCTGGAGTACTTAAATCCGGCCGGTTCGGTTAAGGACCGCATTGCTCTGGCGATGATTGAAGATGCGGAGCAGAAAGGGATCTTAAAGCCAGGCGCAACGATCATCGAGCCGACCAGCGGGAATACCGGTATCGGTCAGGCATCTGTGGCTGCGGCAAAAGGATACAGGGCGATTCTCACACTTCCGGATACGATGAGTGTGGAGAGACGGAATCTTCTGAAAGCGTATGGTGCGGAGCTGCTGCTCCCGGATTCCGGCGACCGGTATCTGTCGACGCCGCTGTTCGCAGAATAAAAATTCCAAAACCTCCTGGCTGCCGTTTCGGCATTGCAGGAGGTTTTGTGTTTTTTAAATTTAATTTTTAACAGATGAAAGGCAAGAATATGGAATGCTTTCAGACGGTTGCCAGATTATAGTTCTGATTCTGTTTCTTCACGAATGTTCAGATATACATCGTCTTTTGAATGGTATCCTCCGGCGATAATGACCTCATCGATGTTTTCCGCTGTCACAGCTACCGGATCCAGCTTGTAATATGGTACTTCATAGGAACCGGAGACGACGGTCTCTGTGACCGGGTATGTACAGTCATCGGAGGTGATGTCCTCGCCGCGGGCGAGCGCGACTGCGAGAGTCGCGGCAACCATGGCTTCATCCTCTACGGATTTGTAGACAGTCATTTCCTGTGTGCCTTCCACAATCCGCTGGCAGGCGGAGAGTTCGGCGTCCTGTCCGACGACAGTAACCTGCCCGGCAAGCTGATTTTCAGAGAGGGCCTTGATGGCCTGGCTGGCAAGGTCGTCATTACCGCACATGACCGCTACGATGTCCCGGGAGACTTCCAGACCCTCATTCACATAGTCGAACGCAAGCTCTGCGAGCCAGTTGTCGCAGTATGCCGAATAGACGATCTCAAGACCGCTTCCTTTCAGGGTTGCGGTAAAACCATCGACTACATCATCCACATTCAGGTCAGTCGGCGACCCGTAGATGGCAAAGATTTCCCCGCCGTCCGGACAGGCACTGATCAGTGCTTCCGCCATCAGTACTCCGACCTCAAAGTTGTCAAAAGAAATGTACAGATCCGCGTTCACATCCGAGATCAGCCGGTCATAGCAGATGACCCGGATGCCGCTGTCGATGGCTTTGTTTACCACGTCCTTTAAAGCGTCGCCGTCTACGGCGATAATAACGATCACGTCCATTCCCTTCTGGATAAAATATTCGACCTGTGAGATCTGTTCCCCGCTGTCCCCACTGGCCACCTGCACATTTACATCCGCGCCAAGGCTCTGGGCGGTGGAGACAAACATATCGCGGTCACGCAGCCAGCGCTCGATGACGAAGGAGTCAAAACTCAGGCCGATCTGCAGGCGTGCCTCGGCTTCCGTCTCCTCCGTTTCTGTAACGACTTCCTGCTCGGAACAGCCGGTAAGAAACAGAATCAGAGCAGACAGGATCAGAATGAAAGCGGCCTTAAGAATAGCTTTCCAATGTTTATCAGAATGCGCTCCGGCAGCAGTAATTGTTTCGCAGCCGGTATTTATCTGACATGGAACGTGAAAGGCGTTCCGGTGTGTATGTATGGCCTTGCCGCAGTTTTTATACATGATTGATACCTCATAGATGCACTTCTTTGAAGCGGTTTTTGTGTATTATTATAGCTGCAAATAATATGATCCGGAATCCGGCTTTGTTTTATCCCTGCACGCTCATCCGGTACTCACGCGGCGTCATGTCCGTCTGCTTTTTGAAGAGACGGCTGAAATAATTCGGATCGGAATAGCCGCACATGGAGCTGATCAGTTTCACACTGAGAGAGGGATCTGCCAGCAGTTCCTTGGCCTTTTCCACACGTACGCGAGTCAGGTACTCGATGAAGTTTTCTCCCGACTCATCCTTGAACACCCTGCTGAAATAGTAGGGGCTGATGTTTACCGCGCGGGAGACGTCGTCTAAGGAAATATCGTGGCTGTAGTTTTCCTGTATGTAGTTCTGCGCTTTTTTGACGATGGAATTGGACTGCGACTCCTTATGGTCGTGGATGGCGTCGCATACGGCCGCCATTTTTTCAGTAAACCAGCGCCGCAGAGATTCATAATCCCCAAAAGAGGTGGCTATCTCCAGATAATCCTTCCGGTCGCTGAAATTATAATTGACAATACCGGCCTCAAAAGCGACCCGTTCTGCCCAGATGATGTATTCAAGTACCTTAAGGACAATGTTTCCGCGGTCGTTGGGATAATGCTGTACCATCCAGTCAAAGAAAATGTTCAGCTCGGCAAGCATGGGAGCCGTGCTGCCTGCTTCCAGAAAACGGTAAATGCGGCGCTCAGTTTCATCTGGAAATTCTTCCTCATAGACGCCGCCGGACTGCAGGTCGTCGATGTGGATGACGTGGCTCTTGCTGTCATTTAAAGAACGCAGCGCTTCCCGGTAGGAGAGCTGCAGATCCTCCATTTTGTGGACACGGCCGATGCTGATGCGGAATCTGGCGTGAAAACGTTCCTCCAGATTTTTGGTCAGACTGCGCGCGTTTTCTACAATACGGATTCGTTCTTCGTAGGAGACCTGCCCTTCCTCTCTTGGAACGAGCAGCACGATGCGGTTGGACATGACCGGCCCGACCAGGCAGTTCAGAGAGTCCTTGACGAGTCCGCGGAGCTCCGGGTAGAAATCCTGCGCCTGCACGCTCATCCGTACCGGGCTGACCAGTCTGCCGTTGTCGTATTCCGTGCCGAACTGGATGATCATAATGGAACCGTATTTTTCCTCAACGTCCAGCAGCTGCAGATAGTAACCGACGTCCTGCATTTCTGTCTGGAAGAGAAGATTGGTGATGATGCTCTGTTCTACTACCGGCACGATGATTTCCAGTTTTTCCTGAATCTGCAGCTGGGAACTGCGAAGCGCCCGGTTGTGATCGACCTTTTTCATCGCTTCCTCTACCGTGGAAAGTACGGTCTTCCGGGAAATCGGTTTTGTCAGGTATTTTTCCACTCCGAGATCAATGGCTTCTTTGGCGTAATCGAATTTATCATAGGCGGAGATGATGTAAAAGAGGGCGGTGCTGTTGGACTTGCGTATCTCCTTCATCGCCTGAATCCCGTTGATGCCGGGCATCTGGATATCAAGGAACACGATATCCGGGTGAAAACTTTCTGTCTTTTCGATAACCGCACGGCCGGTCTTGGCCGTCTCCAGCTCACAGCAGTCAGCATATTGTCCGAGAATCATGGTTTTTAAGGATTCCAGCATGAGTCCCTCGTCGTCAGCGATTAAGATTCGATACATCGTTTTCTCCTTTCAGGGCCTGCGGCCTTTTATGCTACAGGAAGCGTAAGAATGACCTGTGTGCCGCATCCGGGGCCGTCGCTTTCGATCCGGAGCAGCTCCTTTTGATTATAGTACAGCTCCAGCCGGTGGATGACGTTGGACATGGCGACTCCGGTGGAATTGGAATCTTCTTCGGCAGGGGCAAGGTTATCCTCCAGAATATCACGGATTTTCTCCTGCGTCATACCAACGCCGTTATCCCGCACCGAGATTTCCAGAAGGGTTTCATCAGGCCGTCTTACAGCCAGAGTGATACAGCCGTCCTCCAGATTGTCATGAATGCCATGCTGCACCGCATTTTCCACAATAGGCTGCAGGATCATACTGGGAATCCGGATGCCCTCTATATCTGTGTCGATTTCTTTCTGATAGGTGATATCTCCGGCAAACCGGACATTTAAGATATAAATGTAGTTGTCGACAGACTGAATTTCCTCGTCCAGTGTCGCGTCGCCGGACATTTTCCGGACATTGTAGCGGAAAAAATCGGCCATCCGTTCCAGAAAAATACTGGTCTGGTCCGCATCCTCCATGGCCGCGAGCTGCGCCCCGGCATTCAGAGAGTTGAAGAGAAAATGCGGGTTGATCTGTGCCTGCAGGTATTTGAGCTGCGCCTCTTTCAGGTGGGCTCCCATCAACAGCTCCCGCTCCTTGAGCTGTGCTTCCGTCTCCATGCTCTCCCGGAGCCGGTCGATATATTCGCGGATACTGGCGAGCATCTGATTAAAACCGCGGGTCACGACACCGATCTCATCCTCATAGACGACCGGAAGCTGCGGGACGTCCAGATTGCCGCCGGCCACCTCATGCGCAGTCGAAGAGAGAACGGTCAGAGGATGGATCATATTGTGAACAAAAATGGCTATGACCAGCATACAGACGACAAAGACCGCCAGCATGATGACCAGACTTCCCTGCTCCAGAACCTGCATGGAGGAGATCAGTGTCTGGTAGTTTATGGAATTTTGGGCAAACAGCAGATTGTTCAGCCGGTATATGTAGGAATTGATGTAGCTGTAAAGCTGTGTTTCCAGCTCGTAGGATTCCTTATATCGCTCAACGTTGCGCCCGCGCTTGGCCTGTACGGTGACGCCGGTCTGATCCAGATAGCTCTCGGACATATTGCGGATGTTTTTTTCCAGCATCAGGATCTCACTGTCCACATTTTCACTGTTCAGATCCTCCAGAAGCGTGCGGTACTCCTGTTCGTAGCTGTAATAATCCTCCAGCGCCTGGCTGCTTTTGGTATTCAGATATTCGTAGACAGAGTTCTGGATCTGCTCCAGAGTATCGGAGAGCGTATTGACTGCCACGTTGCTGGTAAATACCGAGTCGATCCGCTGGACAGCGGAGTTGATCTCACTGATCAGAAACAGATTCATGCACAGCACGCTTACCAGAACGAGCAGGATCATGGCGTTGATGCGTGACTGTATGGAAGAAAAAAAAGGGAGGGGACGTTTCTTTTTCATGGCATTATTCCTCCTCTTCCACATTGTCCGCAAGGTAATCTGCGACATTGTTCTGTGTGATTAGACTTAAGTCTACACTGTAATAGCTGCTGGTGTGATCCAGTGTATGGTACTCATTCAGAGCATCAATGCAGTAGGAACCGACTTCTTTGGTATCGACCGCCAGTGTGGCAGGGATGATTCCTTTTTCAATCGCCTCCAGGATCTGATCCGAATAATAAAAACCGATGATATCGGTACTGCCGACCTCATTGTAATCAATCAGCGCCTGATAGGCGCATTCGGTCAGCACTTCGTCCATGCAGATCAGAACGTCCGGAAGCGGGGAACGGTTGATAAAGAGCTCCCGTATGCCTTCTTCGTAATCGAAGTCCGTAGAACTCTCCAGATAATACAGAGAGACGGTGACATCCTGCTCATCAGCCTTTTCCTGTTCGATGTACCGTGTCAGCTGCGCGGCGGCAAGCGACTGGATCGGATTGACGGATTCTGAGTCAAGGAGGATCATGATCTCCCCGTCCGCTCCGTCCAGGCAGGAGAGGGAAAGCTCCGTATACGTGTCCGCAAGCTGATAACTGTTGAGCCCTACGTAGCTGATCCGGTCGCTGTCGGAGTCGTCTTCAAGCACTGTAACGACGGGAATGCCATCTGACACCGCTTCGCTGATCAGTTCGCGCACCTCATCTGTGCCGTCCGGCTTTAAGATAATGCCGTCTACCTGCGAGGCGATCAGAATGCGCAGGTAATCCGCTTTCGTATAGGAACTGCCGGCGTCCTGGCTTAACAGCTCGAGATATGCGCTGTTTTTCGCCGCTTCCTGATCCGCACTCTCAAAAATTGCCTGCCAGAGAATGGAATTCTCCGTGTCCGGGATCAGCACATAATGCCGATCATAGGACTCGGCCGTAGAAGTGTCAGGCAGGTCAAGCGCGTCAAGACTGCTCTGAAAGTGGGACCAGGTGAATGATAGCAGCAGGACACAAAAGATTAAAATGATCGTTATAATTAAGGAAGACTTTTTCATGGCTTTCATTGTATGTCCGTACTTGCAAAGCAAGTATGGACGAAGGCCGCGCTAATCGCGCAGCGATTCTTAGTTGCGTGGCTCTCATTGTACCACAAAATTTGACAGATTCCTACATGGAAAAAGCAAATTCTTGTGGTTTTTTTCACAAAAGCAACAAAAATGTCCAGTTCATTTCTGAATAAAATCATTTTATCCGAAAGAATTTACAGTTTTAAGTCAAGAGATTCTATTTTATGCATTTTGTACATGTGATACGATGTGAATACAAAAAACGTGGTCATTTAGCACAGCGCTTTCGGATGCTGTTTTTCAGCTGCGTCCAAAGAGGGCAGCTAAGCCACAGTATATTGAATGGAGGTAGAAACATGAAGTTAAGAAAAATGGCAATCGCTATGTCAGCAGTTATGGCCCTCGGTGCAATCGCAGTACCGGCAGCGGCAGAGGAAGAGACTCAGAAAGTCGGTATATCTATGCCAACACAGTCTCTGGAACGCTGGAATCGTGATGGTTCCTGGCTGGATGAGAAGATGCAGGAAGCAGGTTATGAGACCATTTTGACTTATTCTGATAATGACTCTTCACAGCAGGTGAACGATATTCAGAATATGCTCGCTGATGGCGTGGACATCCTGATCATTTCAGCCATTGATGGTGAAGCATTGAATACGGTTATGGATGAGGCCGCTGAAGCGGGAGTTCCGGTTGTGGCATATGATCGTCTGATCATGAATGATGCTGTATCTTGCTATGTATCTTTTGATAATTACACAGTTGGTACATTGCAGGGGCAGTATATTGTAGAAGCACTCGATCTGGAGAATGCAGGCGATGCTACCTACAATTTGGAGATCACCGCAGGCGATCCAGCTGATAACAATGCTGGTTATTTCTATAACGGTGCTATGGATGTTCTGAATCCGTACATTGAGGCCGGTACTCTGGTTGTTGTATCTGGTCAGACGGATTTCGACACGGTTGCTACCGATCAGTGGGATACTCAGACCGCAATGGAGAGGGCGCAGAATATTCTGGCTTCCTACTATGCAGACGGCACACAGCTTGATGTATGGCTTTGCTCCAATGACTCTACAGCTCTTGGCGTAGCACAGGGCATCACTTCTGACTATGCCGGTGACAACACCGTGATCATCACAGGTCAGGATGGCGATGAAGCAAACCTTGCTAATATCAAAGACGGCATCCAGACCATGACCGTTTATAAGAATGTAAATGATGAGTGTACGTTTACTCTGGAAATTGCGCAGGCAATTCTTGCAGGCGAAGAACTGACAGAAGCTCTTTGCGAGTCATCTGAGATTGAAGCGGCATATGATACGGAGTCCTATGAAACCAGTGAGGGCAATGCATGTATTTCATATCTCCTTGTACCTACAGTTATCACGGCTGATAATCTTGATTATCTGGTAGAAGCGGGACTTTATGCTGAAAACGATGAGGGATATCTTGTATCTGTAGATTCTGTCGAGTAATGTCTGACCAGAATATAGAATCCGGGTAAAGAGAAATCATACCTGTAAAAGGGCGGGGCATCTGTCCCGCCCTTTTATCGAAATTATTTTTTTGGCCTGGTAAAAACAGGCATATAGTATCGAAAGGAGGAAGTCTTTTGGGTGACACTATTCTGGAGATGAAATCCATCACCAAAGAGTTTCCGGGAGTCAAAGCGCTGGACAATGTAAATCTGGTCGTAGAACGCGGCGAGATCCATGCGCTGATCGGTGAAAACGGCGCCGGCAAATCGACTCTGATGAATGTGCTGTCCGGCATTTATCCGGCAGGTACCTATGACGGTGAGATTTATTACGACGGTGAACTTTGCCAGTTCAAGACATTGAAAGACAGTGAGGCAAAGGGCATCGTAATTATCCATCAGGAGCTGGCGCTGATTCCGCTGCTCACTATTGGTGAGAATATGTTCCTGGGGAATGAAAAACGAAATCGATTCGGCGTGATTGACTGGGATCAGACCTACAGTGACGCTGAAAAACATATGAAGCAGGTCGGTCTGCACGAGTCCGCGCAGACGCTGATCAAGGATATTGGTACCGGTAAGCAGCAGCTGGTTGAGATTGCGAAAGCCTTCTCAAAGAACGTGAAGCTGCTGATTCTGGATGAGCCGACATCCTCGCTGAACGATGAGGACGCGAAGATGCTGCTTGACCTTCTGATTGAGTTCAAAAAGGACGGCCTGACGTCTATCATTATTACGCATAAGCTGAATGAGATCATTTACTGTGCGGATAAGGCGACGATCCTGCGTGACGGTTCGACGATCGAGACTCTGGTAAAGGGAGTGGACGAATTCAGTGAGGATCGTATCATTAAGGGCATGGTTGGCCGCCCGATGGATGACCGCTATCCGGAGCGCAAACACAATGTCAGCAAAGAAGTCGGCCTTGAGGTAAAGAACTGGACTGTACATCATCCGCTGTATCCGGAAAAGATCGTGGACGACAACATTTCTTTCAAGGTACATAGGGGAGAAGTAGTCGGATTTTCCGGTCTGCAGGGTGCAGGACGTACTGAACTGGCAATGTCGATCTTCGGCAGAAGCTACGGCTCGAATATTTCCGGAGAGATCTATCTGGAAGGCAAGAAGGTAGACTTAAAGACGCCGGAGCAGGCAATCAAAAATAAAATTGCCTACGTGACAGAAGACCGGAAGACAAATGGTCTGATCCTCGGCGAGTCGATCCGTTTCAATACGACGCTGGCGCGTCTCGATAAGATCTGCAACAACGGCATCATTGATTCCACGGCGGAGAAGAAGGCTGCGGAGAATATGACGGAGGAGATGGGTACAAAGACTCCGTCTATCGAGCAGATGATCGGCAACCTTTCCGGCGGCAATCAGCAGAAAGCACTTCTGGGCAAATGGATGTTTGCGGAGCCGGATGTGCTGATTCTTGACGAGCCGACTCGCGGTATTGATGTCGGTGCGAAATATGATATTTACTGTCTGATCAATCAGATGGTGGACAACGGCAAATCTGTGATCATGATATCCTCGGAGATGCCGGAACTGATCGGTATGTGCGACCGCATCTATATTATGAACGAAGGCGAACTCTGCGGCGAGGTGGAGGCAAAGAATACCTCACAGGAAGAGATCATGGGCTATATTATGAGCGCCGCTGCAAATTGAAAGGGAGTGTGTATTCATGGCAAACAACAATGAATCTGTAAGCTCGGGCAAATTTGATATTGCCGGTTTTTTCCGCAAGTATACAATGGTCATTGCCCTTGTCGTTGTATTTATCATCTTTTATTTCATGACGGACGGACGCCTGCTTTATCCGCAGAATATGTCGAATCTGCTGTTACAGAACGGCTACGTGCTTGTAATGGCCTGTGGTATGCTGCTCTGTATCCTGACCGGCGGCAACATCGACCTGTCAGTCGGTTCTGTAATCTGTCTGGTCGGCGGACTTGCGGCCGTGATGATTTCCAACTATGGGATGAATGTATATCTGACGATCATCATCTGTCTGCTGATCGGGCTTGCCTGCGGTATCTGGCAGGGCTTCTGGATCGGCTATGTACGGATTCCTCCGTTTATCACTACGCTGGGTGGTATGTTCATCTTTCGCGGATTTGGTCGTCTGGTATTGAACAGCAAGACCGTTTCCGTTCAGAACAAAGCGCTCCTGAACATCTTTACTGCCTACATTAAGATTCCGGGGCTGGATACGGATGAACGTATTCTTTCCCCGCTGGTGATCGGCGCGATTGCGGTGATTGTTCTCTTCTACATGAAGATATCTTCCCGCGCAAGTAAAGCAAAAAAAGGCTATCGCCAGAACAGCGCGGTTGCGGATTTCGGAAGCACAGTGATAATTTCGGTTCTTCTTCTGTGGTACTGCAACCTGCTCTGCCAGTATAAGGGCATTTCTGTCATGCTGGTATGGGTCGTGGCAATCTGCCTGATCTACAGCTTCATTACATCCAGAACCGCGTTTGGCCGTTATTTCTATGCGGTGGGCGGCAATGAGAAGGCAACAAAACTTTCCGGTATCAACACAGACAGGGTTTACTTTATTGCATACGCGAATATGGGTCTGCTTGCAGGCTTATGCGGTCTGCTCTGCCTCGCGCGTGTCGGTTCTGTAAACGGTTCAACCGGTAACTCTTTCGAGATGGATGCCATCGGCTCCTGTTTCATCGGCGGTGCTTCCGCATACGGCGGCAGCGGTACGATCGGCGGCGTCATCATCGGTGCACTCCTGCTCGGCGTCATCAACATGGGTATGTCGATCATGGGTATTGGCGATTCCTGGCAGTATGTGGTAAAGGGTGCTGTGCTCCTGATCGCGGTTATCTTCGACGTGCTTTCCAGCCGGAAGACGTCATGATAAGTATATAATGCGATTCAAACTCTGAGATGCTCATTTGAAAAGAAAATCTAAAAGATAAAAAAATAGACCCGGTTCCCGGTGCAATAGCACAAGGAATCGGGTCTGTTTGATGCAGCGGGGGATACAAAGCCTCTGTATCGGATACTGCCTGTAAATTTCCGCACGTCTGCTTTAAACATTCTGACATAACGTGATCACGAGAACGTCGTCGGAATCCGGGCTCTTTACAAAGTAATCCGCGGTCTCTACGGCGCGGTAAACTCCGTCGTCGCCCAGCTGCCTGGTCACGATGCGCACGCATTCCTGTCCGGAATGATATGCGGCCAGAAGGGAGTCGCTGTTGAAGGTGTCAGCAAACAGCTGCTGATCCTCCGGGTGCATGGAAGAAGCACCATGAGCGATCAGCTCGTCAAAGACGCCGGCCGGAGGGCAGGAGGTTGTCGTGAAATTGTCATAGGTCATCATATAATAGCTGTTGCGCGTCAGGTTCGAGAAAATCACCAGGGGATATTTTTTGAAAATGACTTCTGTAAGCAGCTGCATGGCACTGGAGCGCGGCTGTACCATCAGAATGTCCTCGGAAGCATTATCCATAGCCTCCAACGGAGGCGCCTGTCTGCTTAAGATACGCGCAAAGTCTTCATCGGGCATCGGCTTTGCGAACAGGTATCCCTGGATCAGATCGCAGCCGCAGGTGCGCAGAAAACCAAGCTGTTCGCGGGTCTCCACGCCCTCCGCCACGGTGGTCAGCCGAAGACGGTTTGCGAAATCATAGATGCTTTCCAGCACGATACGGTCCTTGTCGTTGTTCAGATCGCCGGAAAGAAGGGAACGATCAATTTTTAAAATATCTGCGTCCACATCTTTTACCATACTTAATGAGGAAAGGCCGCTGCCAAAATCATCAATGGCGACATGAAAACCGCAGGCCCGGACCGACGCGACCAGAGCAATGATCCGCTCTGAATCGCTTGCCAGAGAGGACTCTGTGATCTCTACATGGATCAGTTTGTGCGGGATCTTTGCCCGGTCTGTTTCCGCACAGAGCAGAGCTGCAAAATCATCTTCGTCCAGATGATTTCTGGAAAAATTGACCGCGACAGGAACGACTTCTTCCCCTGAATCGATTCTCTTTTTTAAAAACAGGCAGACTTCATGCAGAATCTGCCAGTCCAGTTCACAGACCAGATTGTTCTTTTCCATATAAGGAATAAACTCGCCGGGCATTCCGATGCTTCCGTCAGGCTTTTGCCATCGGGCGAGCGCCTCCGCACTGGCAAGCTGTCCGCGGTTCGCCTTGTACTGCGGCTGATAATAAACGATAAATTCATGGTTTTTAAGCGCATTTTGAATCTGAAGTTCCGAGTCGGTTACACTGTTTTCGGATAATGTATTGCTTACGGACAACATGGATATCGCCTTCCTTTTTACTAAATCTTAAAATATGTAACGGTTCGGAAAGAGTATATCAAATCGCTTTTTGCTTCACAAGTGAAATTTATCTAAAATCATAAAAATGAAGAAAAGAGTTTCCAGACACATTGAAAATATGAAGATGTAGTTGTATAATCGTATCAATTTGAAACTCATTCAGAATACCATCAAAGCAGAAAGACAGACCGGAAAGGTTTCCCTGATCAAACAGGAGCAAAGGAGAGCATATGAACCCTCTGAAAAAATTTATTGCCGTGTCTTCCAGACAGTTTTTAAGATCGCCCTGCCGATTCTTCCCTACCGGAATCCGAAGATCATTGGCTCGGTAAAGCAGATTCCGAAGGTGCTGAATCAAAAGAAATGCACCCGTGTCCTGATTGTTACAGACCCGGGAATTGCTGGACTTGGCCTGACGAAAGAACTGGAGCAGACACTTACCGGACAGGGCATTTTTTATGCGATGTACGATAAGACGGCTGCGAATCCGACCACGGAGAATGTAGATGAGGCGCTTGCCATTTATCACGCCTGCTTTTGCGAGGCGATCATCGGCTTTGGCGGAGGCTCCAGCATGGACTGCGCGAAAGCGGTGGGAGCGAGGGTGGCGAAGCCAAAACAGTCCCTGGAAAAGATGAAGGGCATTCTTAAGGTACACAAAAAGCTGCCGCTTCTGATCGCTGTGCCGACTACGGCCGGTACGGGCAGTGAGACGACGCTTGCGGCGGTGATCGTGGATGCTGCGACCCGGCATAAATACGTGATCAATGATTTCTGTCTGATTCCGCGGTATGCGGTGCTGGATCCGAATGTGACGTTGAGCCTGCCGCCGTTTGTTACAGCGACGACCGGTATGGACGCCCTGACTCACGCTGTGGAGGCTTACATCGGCAACACGACCACGCGCGGTACACGTAAGAACGCCGAAGATGCCGTCCGTCTTATTTTTGAAAATCTGGATGAAGCATATCAGAACGGCAAAAATAAAAAGGCGAGGAAACATATGCTGCGCGCCTCCTATTACGCGGGCTGTGCTTTTACGAAGTCCTATGTAGGATATGTTCATGCGGTCGCACATTCGCTGGGCGGGCAGTACAACGTGCCGCATGGGCTGGCAAATGCGATTCTGCTTCCGTTTGTGCTGGAGACGTATGGTCCCTGCATTTATCCGAAACTGGCAAAGCTGGCTCTGGCCGCGGGCATTGCAGATGAAAACACACCGGAAGACGAAGCAGCATGCGCTTTTATCCAGGCAATTAAAGATATGAAAAAACGATTTGGTATCGGAGATGTGGTGACTGAACTCAAAAAAGAGGATATTCCGAAGCTGGCACGTTACGCGGATAAGGAAGCGAATCCCCTGTATCCGGTACCGGTGCTGATGGATGCGAAAGAACTGGAAATCTTTTATTATAAGATTCTGGCATAGAGCCGTCTGCGGTTTGAAACGGTTTTTGTACAGTTTCTGATTTTCGGAAAAGAAAGTTCAGACAGATATGATTCATGAAAGGAGCAGCAGCCAAATGACAGAAGCAGAGATTCGGGAGATTGTAAAGAAGCAGCGGAAGTATTTTTCTTCCGGAGCGACGCTGCATGTGGAGGCCAGACTCAATGCGATTGGCCGTCTGAAAGCCTGCATACGGAAGCATGAGCAGGAGATCAATGAGGCGCTCAAAAAAGATCTGGGGAAAAGCCCGTTTGAAGGCTATATGTGTGAGACCGGACTGACCTTGAGCGAGATCAGCTATATGCAAAAGCATACGAGGGCATTTGCGCGGGAGAAGACGGTATGGACGCCGCTGGCGCAGTTTGCCTCACGCAGTTTTACAAAGCCGTCCCCCTACGGTGTGGTACTGATCATGAGTCCGTGGAATTATCCGTTTTTGCTCACGCTGGAACCACTGGTGGACGCACTGTCTGCCGGAAATACGGTGGTTTTAAAGCCGAGTGCTTACTCGCCGCACACCAGCAGTCTGATCGCAGAACTGATCGCGGAGTGCTTTGACGATTCCTATGTGACAGTTGTTACCGGCGGCCGTGAGGAGAATCAATATCTGCTGCAGGAACACTTTGACTATATTTTCTTTACCGGCAGCAAATCCGTCGGCCGCGAGGTGATGCGCTGCGCGTCGGAGCATCTGACCCCGGTGACGCTGGAACTTGGCGGGAAAAGCCCCTGCATCGTGGACCGCACAGCGAACCTGAAGCTGGCGGCAAAGCGCATTGTATTCGGAAAGTTCCTGAACTGTGGTCAGACCTGTGTGGCTCCGGATTATATTTACTGCGATCCTGTTATTAAAGATGAATTGATCCGGCAGATACGATTGCAGATCCGGAAGCAGTTTGGAAAGGCTCCGCTTGAGAATCCGGATTATGGAAAAATCATTAACCGAAAGCACTTTGACCGGATACAGGGACTGCTTGACGCCGCAAAGATGCGTGTCGTCATCGGCGGACAATCGAACCCGGATACCCTGCAGATTGAGCCGACGGTCATCGACAATGTGACTTTTGAGGATGCCGTCATGCAGGAGGAGATTTTCGGCCCGGTACTTCCAATCCTTACGTATGATTCTCTGGATCAGGCGGTCTCCAAGATCAACTCCATGGAGCATCCGCTGGCGTTGTATCTGTTCACACGCAGTAAAGGCGCTGCGCGGATGGTCACAGCAAAATGCGGCTTTGGCGGCGGATGCATCAACGATACCGTGATTCATCTGGCGACCAGTGAGATGGGATTCGGCGGCTTCGGTGAGAGCGGTATGGGCTCCTATCACGGCAAAAAAGGCTTTGACACGTTTTCCCATTACAAGAGTATCGTGGATAAAAAGCTGTGGCTTGACCTGCCGATGCGGTATCAGCCATATAAAAAGCTGTATGAAAAGCTGATTCACATGTTTCTGAAGTGAGATCATACAAGTAATCAATAAAGAACGGAGAGATAAGAACATGAGTGAGATGAGAGCAAAATATCAGCTGGATACGGATGATAACCGGGGTTTTCTGAAAGAGATCCGTGAAAATCTGCTTGGCTTTGGACATCAGTTTCCATCGCCCGGCGGCGGTTCCTATTATCTGGGTGATGATGGTACGCCGTGGAAGGACAGGCCGAGAGAGACCTGGATTACCTGCCGTATGGCGCACGTTTACAGCATTGGGACCCTTCTTGGGCATGAGGGCAGTGAGGCGCTTGTTGACGCGGCGCTGAAAGGTCTGAACGGAGAACTGCATGACGCGAAGAACGGCGGATGGTATGCGGGAATAACGCCTAAGGGCGATATTTTGCCGGATAAGCAGTGCTACGCGCATGCGTTTGTGATTCTGGCGGCTTCCTCAGCGATACTTGCACAGCGACCAGGAGCGGAAGAACTTCTGCGGGATGCGCTTTCTCTCTATGATATGCGATTCTGGAATGAGGAAGAAGGGCTCTCCTGCGATACCTGGAATACGGAATTTACTGTTCTTGATGATTACCGCGGACTGAACGCAAATATGCATACGGTCGAAGCATTTCTGGCTGCGGCAGATGTGACCGGCAACGATGAATACCGGGTGAGAGCGGAGCGCATCATCAATCATGTTCTTGACTGGGCCACACAGAACGACTGGCGTATTCCGGAACACTTTAAAAAAGACTGGACGCCTGATCTGGAATGCAATAAGGACAAGCCGGACGATCAGTTCAAACCCTATGGGGCGACACCGGGACATGGCATCGAATGGGCACGGCTGATCACACAGTGGGCACTTTCCGTACCGGCGTTCGAGGAACACACCGGTGTGGTGGGAGAGAGTTTCCTGAAACCGGGAAAATACATTGCCGCGGCGGAAAATCTGTACAACAGGGCTGTTGCAGACGCATGGAACGCGGACGGCGCACCGGGCATTGTCTATACAACAGACTGGGAAGGGAAGCCGGTGGTTCACGACCGTATGCACTGGACGCTTGCCGAGGCGATCAATACCTCCGCTGTCCTTTACCGGGCGACCGGCAAAGAAAAGTACGCCGGGGACTACGCACAGTTCATGCAGTATCTGGATGAAAAAGTGCTTGACCATGTGAACGGCTCCTGGTTTCATCAGCTTGACCGAAACAATCAGGTGATCGGTACCGTCTGGCCCGGGAAATCAGACATTTACCATGCACTGCAGTCGACACTTATTCCTTACAGCGCTCCTTCCGTGTCGATCGCTCCTGCGGTGGCGAAGGGACTGCACGCATAAGTTCAAAGGAGTTCGGATGATTCACAGATTTTTTCATTCTTCATTAATATGCTCTTCCCCCTGTGCGAGGATCGTCCTGACATGATCGTCAGCGAGAGAGTAGAAGACGGATTTTCCTTCCCTGCGGCTTTTTACGAGGCGGTTCGCTTTCAGAATGCGAAGCTGGTGGGAAATCGCCGACTGGTTCATGTTCAGCGCCGAAGCCAGATCACAGACGCATACCTCCGCCTCGAACAGTACGTAAAGAATGCGGATGCGGGTCGAGTCGCCGAATACCTTAAACAATTCGGCGAGGTCATACAGCTTTGTCTCATCCGGCATGGTTTCATTTACGATCTGCAAAAGGTTTTCATGTACCTCATATTCATCGCAGCCGCAGCAGTCGTTTACAGTTGTTTTTTCGGACATGATTCATTCACCTCAAAGATTTTTTACAAACAGAGCCCGGATCGCGTTCAGCACGGCGAGTATCATGACGCCGACATCCGCAAAGATGGCCATCCACATATTAGCGATGCCGAGCGCACCCAGCACCAGGCAGACGGCTTTGACGCCGATTGCAAAATAAATATTCTGATATACAATACGCAGGCATTTGCGGGAGATGCGGATGGCCTTTGCTACCTTCAGAGGGTCGTCGTCCATCAGCACGACATCGGCAGCCTCGATCGCCGCATCGGAACCCATCGCCCCCATCGCGATCCCGATGTCCGCACGGGAGAGAACCGGTGCATCGTTGATGCCGTCGCCGACAAAGGCCAGCTTTTCCTTCTCGCTTTTTTTTGAAAGCAGTTCTTCCACTATTGTTACCTTGTCCGCCGGCAGCAGTTCACTGTACACCTCGTCAATGCCCAGCTCCGCGGCCACCTGCTCCGCGACACGCGTGGCATCGCCGGTGAGCATCACGGTTTTTGCTACGCCGGCCTTTTTCAGACTCCTGATCGCTTCTGCAGCGGTCGGCTTCACAATATCCGAGATCAGGACGTGCCCCGCATATTCGCCGTCAATGGCGATATGGACGACCGTGCCGACATGATGACATTCATGATACGAGACATCGAGACGCTTCATCAGCTTCGTGTTTCCTGCCGCGACCATGTGTCCGTCTACACGTGCGGTCACACCGTTGCCGCCGATCTCCTCCATATCACTGACACGGCTGCGGTCGATCGGCTTCCCATAAGCGCGCTGCAGGCTTTTGCTGATCGGGTGCGAGGATGCGCTTTCTGCCAGCGCCGCGTATTCGAGAAGCTGATCCTGATCCATGCGGTTGTGATGAACGCCGTTTACTTCAAATACACCCTTTGTCATGGTGCCGGTCTTATCGAATACCACAATCTTCGCCTGCGAGAGCGTTTCCAGATAGTTCGAGCCTTTAACCAGCACTCCGGCGTTGCTCGCACCGCCGATACCGGCGAAAAAGCCAAGCGGTATGCTGATAACCAGTGCGCACGGACAGCTGATGACAAGGAAAGTCAGCGCCCGGTAGATCCAGTCGCCCCACTCCGGGGAAAGTCCCATAAAGAGCATACGTACAAGAGGCGGAAGGACGGCCAGCGCAAGCGCGCCATAGCAGACCGCAGGCGTGTAATAACGGGCAAATCTGGAGATGAAATTCTCAGATCTTGATTTTCGCGAACTGGAGTTTTCCACCAGTTCCAGAATTTTGGATACCGTCGATTCTCCGAATTCTTTTGTCGTACGGATACGGATCAGTCCGGTCATGTTGATGCAGCCGCTGATCACCTCATCCCCTTCGGCAACCTCCCGCGGCAGGCTCTCTCCGGTCAGTGCGCTTGTGTTCAGCGCGGTCTTCCCATCGATCACAATACCGTCAATCGGTATCTTTTCACCCGGCTGCACGACGATTGTTGAACCGATCGTTACCTCATCCGGATCGACCTTTTCCAGATTTCCATCGTGCTCCATATTGGCATAATCCGGCCGAATGTCCATCAGATCGCTGATATTGCGGCGGCTCTTGCCGACCGCATAGCTCTGGAACAATTCGCCGATCTGATAGAAGAGCATAACGGCCACACCCTCACTGTAATCTCCAAGAAGAATCGCTCCGAGCGTGGCAACTGCCATCAGAAAATTCTCGTCAAAGACCTGTCGGTTGCGGATGCCTTTTCCGGCCTTTTTCAGAATGTCATAACCGATGACAAGATACGGGATCATAAAGAGGCCGAAGCGAAGATAACCGTCAACCGGCAGGCTGGAGAAAAGGATCATCAGAGCTGCCGCAGCGAGGATCCGGATCAGCATTTTTTTCTGTTTCTTATTCATAACTCATGTCCCTTTCCAATGCCTCCATTTTCGTCTGCAATCGGCATTTTAAATTCGTTCAATGTATTTTGAAGCAGTGAAGCTGCTTTCCTTAAAGGCCGGTCAGCTTCAGACTTCGGATCAACCTGCGATGTGAAGCGCTTACAGATAAATCTCGCAGTCGTCCTCGACCTTCTTACAGTTCTTCAGGACTTCTTTCATGACGGATTTTGCATCCTGACCGTCTTCAAATTCTACAATCATCTTCAATGCCATAAAATTCACGGTTGCGTCTTTGACGCCGGCTGTCTTTTTTGCGGCTTCCTCCATCTTGTTCGCGCAGTTCGCGCAGTCCACGTCGATCTTGTAAGTCTTTTTCATGTCCCTGTCCTTTCTCTTTTATAAATATGCAAATGATTAATTGAACAAATGAACAATCGTTCATATGTACAACATGATTATAAAGGTTTATGAGCATTTGTCAATAGATAAAACACTTTTCTTTCGGACGGAATTATATTAAAATAAAAAGAGTTTTGAAGATACTTATCAGCTGCAATCAGACGTTGAGGAGAATCATTCATGAAAAATACTACCTTATGTTATATTGAGCGGGACGGCGCGTATCTGATGCTGCATCGTGTGACAAAGAAGCACGACATCAATCACGGCAAATGGATCGGCGTCGGCGGAAAATTTGAGCCGGGAGAGACTCCGGAGGAATGCCTGTTAAGAGAGGTAAAGGAGGAGACGGGCCTTACGCTGCCTGATTATCGTCTGCGTGGGATTATCACCTTTGTGCAGGATGGGGAAACAGAATATATGTTTCTGTATACGGCGCATTCTTTTGAAGGGGAACTGATTTCCTGCAATGAGGGGGAACTGGCCTGGATTCCGAAACAGGATATTTTGAATCTGGAATTGTGGGAGGGAGACCGGGAATTTCTGCGCCTGCTGGATAGTGAAAGCGGATTTTTTCCATGAAGCTGCGCTATGAGGGAGAACATCTGGTGGAAGTAAGAACACAGGTTTATCCGATGCTTTGTGATGGAGCCTGAGAACTGCCGGAAAGCAGAATGGGATTTGGTATTGGCAAGACGCGGCAATGCGCCATGGCGCATTCCTTTTATAGCGAAAAGCGGGAGGTAAAGGGTATGAGGCTGGAATTTATCGGCGCAGCTCATGAAGTGACGGGGAGCTGCCATTATCTGGAATTTGGGGAAAAGCATGTTCTGGTGGACTGCGGCATGGAGCAGGGACCGGATATCTATGAGAATCAGGAACTGCCGGTGAACGCGGCGACGATTGACGCCGTGTTTGTGACGCACGCACATATTGATCATTCGGGACTGCTGCCGCTTTTGTATGCAAGGGGATTTCGCGGAGCTGTCTATTCGACGAATGCGACTGCGCAGCTGTGCAACATCATGCTGAAGGACAGCGCGCACATTCAGGAATCGGAAGCGGAGTGGAAGAACCGCAAAGCGCAGCGCGCCGGAAAGCCGGAGACAGTGCCGATGTATACAACGGCGGACGCGGAGAATGTGCTGAAGCTGTTTGTACCGTGCCCATATGATAAGAAGGTACGGATCTTTGATAATCTGGAAGTGTGTTTCCGGGATGCCGGGCATCTTCTGGGTTCTGCGTTTATTGAGATGTGGGTGACAGAAGGCAGCGAGTCATGCAAGCTGGTCTTTTCCGGTGACCTGGGTAATGGCAATCGTGCCCTGATCCGGGATCCGGAGATTCCGGAATCCGCGGATTATCTGATTATTGAGTCCACTTACGGTGACCGTCTGCATGATGTGCCGCCTGACTATGCGACCGAGCTGGGAAAGGTCCTTTCGGCGACCTTTACCAGAGGCGGAAATGTGGTGATTCCCGCTTTTTCCGTGGGGCGGACGCAGGAGATGCTGTATTATTTAAGGCAGATTAAAATGGAAAATATGATCCCGGCGTTCGCGGATTTTGAAGTGTACGTAGACAGTCCTCTTTCCATTGAAGCAACCAATATTTATAATGAAAGCGTGGAAGACTGTTTCCGGGAAAAAGATCTGGAAATGATCCGCAGCGGCGTGAATCCCATTCAGTTTCCGGGACTTCGTCAGTCTGTCACCAGCGCGGATTCCCAGGCTATCAACGCCGACCCGAATCCGAAAGTGATCATTTCGGCATCCGGAATGTGCGAGGCAGGGCGCATCCGTCATCACCTGAAGCATAATCTCTGGCGGCCGGAGAGCACGATTGTTTTTGTCGGTTATCAGGTGCCGGGCACGTTGGGACACAGCCTTTTAAACGGAGCAGATGAGGTGAAACTGTTCGGAGAGACGATCCGCGTGCAGGCGCATATTATCAGTCTGCCTGGCATCAGCGGCCACGCCGACCGGGATCATCTGACTGCCTGGGTACAGGGCATGAAAAATAAACCAAAGCGTATTTTTGTTGTGCACGGGGAGGATGAGGTGACAGATGCCTTTGCCGCGCATCTGAAAGAGCAGACCGGAGTGGAGGCGACCGCGCCGTACAGCGGCGACGCATGGGATCTGTGCCGGTATATCTGTGTGGCAGCCGGGGACCGGAAGCGCGCAGAGAAGAAAGCGAAGGCGAAGCGCGCGAATACAGTATTTGAGCGTCTTGTGGCAGCGGGAGAGCGCCTGCTGGCAGTGATCAGAAAAAATAAAGAATGTACGAATAAAGACCTCGCGAAGTTTACCAGTCAGATTAATGCGCTCTGTGACAAATGGGACAGATAAGAATCCGCTTTCATGGATTCTTTATATGAAAGCGCTTTGCTTTTATCCGGCGGTGTGTTTTCAGCATAAGTTTTTCGTATTCGCTATAAATGACAAAACCTGCGAGGAAAATAGAAAGATTTTTTACACGCACTTTCCTTGACAGATGACGTTTTGTATTATATAAATAGTGATGGAAATTTGTATTTATTCCAAAACAACTATTTCAATCTGGTTCAAAATGCCCGTGCTTTATGATTCCATGTCTGCGCGGTCGGTATGAATACAGAATCAAGAAAGAAAGAGGTAGAAAGAACTATGGCAAATCTGGATTTGACAAAGTACGGTATCAATGGAGTTACGGAGATCGTGCACAATCCTTCTTACGAGACCCTGTTCGAGGAAGAGATGAAGCCTGAGCTTACCGGATATGACAAGGGTCAGCTTTCCGAGCTCGACGCGGTGAATGTTATGACCGGCGTTTACACCGGACGTTCCCCGAAAGATAAGTACATCGTTATGGATGAGAATTCCAAGGACACCGTATGGTGGACGACGGAAGGTTACAAGAACGACAACCATCCGATGAGTGAAGAGACCTGGGCTACTGTAAAGAAGATGGCGCAGGAGCAGCTTTCCGGCAAGAGACTTTTTGTTGTCGACGCATACTGCGGCGCAAACAAAGATACCCGCATGGCGATCCGCTTTATGATGGAAGTGGCATGGCAGGCACACTTTGTTGAAAATATGTTCATCAAGCCGTCAGCAGAAGAGCTTGAGACATTCGAGCCGGATTTCGTAGTATATACTGCTTCCAAGGCGAAGGTTGACAACTATAAAGAGCTGGGTCTGAATTCTGAGACCTGCGTAGCGTTCAATATCACAAGCCGTGAGCAGGTCATCCTGAACACATGGTACGGCGGTGAGATGAAGAAGGGTATGTTCTCCATGATGAACTACTACCTGCCGCTGAAGGGCATCGCTGCGATGCACTGCTCCGCAAATACCGATATGAACGGTGAGAACACTGCAATTTTCTTCGGCCTTTCCGGAACAGGAAAAACCACCCTTTCCACCGACCCGAAGCGTCTCCTGATCGGCGACGACGAGCACGGCTGGGATGACAACGGCGTGTTCAACTTCGAGGGCGGCTGCTATGCAAAGGTGATCAACCTCGACAAGGATTCTGAGCCGGACATCTACAACGCGATCAAGCGCAACGCTCTTCTTGAGAATGTAACGCTGGATGAGAATGGAAAGATCGATTTCGCGGACAAGAGCGTGACCGAGAATACCCGTGTTTCTTATCCGATCGACCACATTGAGAATATTGTACGTCCGGTGTCTTCCGCTCCGGCTGCAAAGCAGGTAATCTTCCTGTCAGCAGATGCGTTCGGCGTACTTCCGCCGGTATCCATCCTGACTCCGGAGCAGACACAGTACTATTTCCTGTCCGGTTTCACAGCAAAGCTGGCCGGTACCGAGCGCGGCATCACCGAGCCGACACCGACCTTCTCGGCATGCTTCGGCCAGGCATTCCTGGAGCTGCATCCGACCAAGTACGCGGAAGAGCTGGTTAAGAGAATGGAGCAGAGCGGAGCAAAGGCTTATCTGGTAAATACCGGATGGAACGGCACCGGCAAGCGTATCTCCATCAAGGATACCCGTGGTATCATCGATGCAATCCTTGACGGTTCAATCCTGAACGCGCCGACCAAGAAGATCCCGTACTTTGATTTTGAAGTACCGACTGAGCTTCCGGGCGTTGATCCGGCTATCCTTGATCCGCGTGACACCTATGCAGACGCTTCCGAGTGGGAAGAGAAGGCAAAGGATCTGGCGAGCCGCTTCGTGAAGAACTTCGACAAGTACACGACCAACGAAGCCGGCAAGGCACTGGTTGCTGCAGGTCCGCAGCTGTAATAAAGGTTGCGTAAACGCAGACCAATCTTTTGATATTTATGGAGAAAGCCCAGAGTGTTGTAGCACTCTGGGCTTTCGAATTAGTCGTCCTCGGGGTTGCCTTCCGTTGTATAGACCTGACGCTTTCTCGCCATTTCATCACTCTCCAGATATTCGTCGTAGGTCGTGATCTTGTCGATCAGCTGGCCGTTCGGCAGGATCTCCATGATCCGGTTCGCGGTTGTCTGTACGATCTGGTGATCACGGGAGGAGAAGAGGATGACGCCCGGGAATTTCATCATACCGTTGTTGAGGGCAGTGATGGATTCCATGTCCAGATGGTTTGTCGGCTCGTCAAAGATCAGGACATTCGAGCCGGAAATCATCATCTTGGAGAGCATACAGCGCACACGCTCACCGCCGGAGAGTACCCGCATCTTTTTGACTCCGTCATCTCCGGCGAAAAGCATTCTGCCAAGGAAACCGCGTACATAAGTGGCATCCTTGATCTCGGAATAGCCGGTGAGCCAGTCCGCAATTGTCAGATCGTTGTCGAATTCTTTTGTGTTGTCTTTCGGGAAATAGGACTGTGAGGTGGTCACCCCCCATTTGTAAGTACCTTCATCCGGCTCCAGTTCTCCGGTAAGAATCTGGAAGAAAGTCGTCTTGGCCAGCTCGTTGCTGCCGACAAAGGCGACTTTGTCGTCATGGCCGAGCGTAAAGGTAAGGTTGTCCAGCACTTTTACACCGTCGATTGTCTTGGACAGATTTTCCACCATGAGGACCTCGTTGCCGATCTCGCGGTTTGGACGGAAGTCGATGTACGGGTATTTCCGGCTGGAAGGTTTGATCTCATCCAGCTGGATTTTTTCCAGCGCCCGCTTTCTGGAAGTCGCCTGTTTGGATTTGGAGGCGTTCGCGGAGAAACGGGAGATGAACTCCTGCAGTTCTTTGATCTTTTCTTCCTTTTTGCGGTTCGCCTCTTTCATCTGACGAATGAGAAGCTGGCTTGACTCATACCAGAAATCGTAGTTGCCGGCATAGAGCTGAATCTTGCCGTAGTCGATGTCCGCGATATGCGTGCAGACCTTATTGAGAAAATAGCGGTCGTGGGAGACCACGATCACCGTATTGTCAAAATTGATCAGGAACTCCTCCAGCCAGCTGATTGCGTCGAGATCCAGATGGTTCGTCGGCTCGTCGAGAAGAAGGATGTCCGGGTTGCCGAAGAGAGCGCGGGCAAGCAGAACCTTGACTTTTTCATTGCCGTTCAGATCCTTCATCATGCTGTAATGCAGGTCCGTCTCGATGCCCAGACCATTCAGAAGTGTGGCGGCATCCGACTCCGCTTCCCAGCCGTTCAGCTCAGCAAATTCGCCCTCCAGTTCGCTGGCGCGGATACCGTCTTCATCGGAAAAATCCTCCTTTGCGTAGATGGCATCCTTTTCTTTCATAATATCATAGAGGCGCTGATTCCCCATGATAACGGTGTCGAGGACCGGATACTCATCGTATTTAAAATGATCCTGTTCCAGCACAGACAGCCGTTGTCCCGGTGTCATCGAGATGTCGCCCTTCGTGGTCTCAAGCTGTCCGGAGAGTATCTTCAGGAATGTCGACTTTCCGGCTCCGTTCGCGCCGATCAGGCCATAGCAGTTGCCCTCGGTAAATTTGATGTTGACATCCTCAAACAGAGCTTTTTTGCCGATTCGAAGCGTCACATTGTTTGCACTGATCATTAGATAATCCTTTCTGTTTTCACTTTCTTAGGGTTGTTCTTTCCCTATTTTACAGAATTAAAAAGAAAATGCAACTGAAAAGTGTAAATCTCTTTTCTGTACAATAAAAAAACAAAAAAATGACGAAAAACAAAAGTGACAAATAGACAAAGTGGTGAAGATGTGCTAAAATCAAATCCAAATGAAAGTAAATCATGAATACCTGTATGCACAGCCATATGGCCGCTGCAGCGTACGGCGGTCTTTCTTTGCTGTATGTACGGTATTCTGAACTTTTAAAAAAATAAGGAGGTATTTTTCCAATGGCAAGAAAAATGAAGACCATGGATGGTAATCATGCTGCGGCTCATGCTTCATACGCATTTACCGATGTCGCTGCAATCTATCCGATTACCCCATCCTCTGTCATGGCAGAGGCGACGGATGAGTGGGCGACACAGGGCCGCCTGAACATCTTTGGACAGACCGTACAGGTGACGGAGATGCAGTCTGAGGCCGGTGCGGCAGGTACCGTTCACGGTTCACTGGCGGCAGGTGCTCTGACCACTACATACACCGCTTCTCAGGGTCTGCTTCTTATGATCCCGAACCTTTACAAGATCGCCGGCGAGCGTCTTCCGGGCGTATTCAACGTATCTGCCCGTGCTCTGGCAAGCCATGCGCTGTCTATCTTTGGCGATCACTCTGATGTGTATGCCTGTCGGCAGACCGGCTGCGCGATGCTCTGCGAATCCAGCGTACAGGAAGTTATGGACCTGACGCCGGTGGCGCATCTTTCCGCAATCAAGGGCCGCATTCCGTTTATCAACTTCTTTGATGGTTTCCGTACATCCCACGAGATCCAGAAGATCGAGACCTGGGATTATGAGGATCTGAAGGAGATGACCGACTTTGACGCGATCCAGGCGTGGAGAGATCAGTGCCTGAATCCGAATCATCCGTGCCAGAGAGGTTCTGCGCAGAACCCGGATATCTTCTTCCAGGCCCGTGAGGCATGCAATCCGTATTACGATGCGCTTCCGGCTATTGTTCAGGAGTACATGGACAAGGTCAATGCGAAGATCGGTACCGATTACAAGCTGTTTAACTACTATGGCGCTCCGGATGCGGAGAAGGTCATCATCGCTATGGGTTCCGTATGCGATACGATCGAGGAGACCATCGATTACCTGCGTGCGGCAGGGGAGAAGGTCGGCGTTGTCAAAGTACGTCTGCACCGTCCGTTCTGCGCGGATGCTCTGATCGAGGCGATTCCGGAGACTGTAAAGCAGATTTCCGTACTTGACCGTACGAAAGAGCCGGGTTCCTTAGGCGAGCCGCTTTACCTTGACGTAGTTGCAGCTCTGAAGGGCAGCAAGTTCAACGACACTCCGATTTATACCGGTCGCTACGGCCTTGGTTCCAAGGATACCACTCCGGCGCAGATTGTGGCTGTTTACAACAACACTGAGAAGAAGAGATTCACCATCGGCATCAACGATGATGTGACGAATCTTTCTCTTGAGACCGGCGCTCCGCTGGTGACGACTCCGGAAGGCACGACAAACTGCAAGTTCTGGGGCCTTGGCGCAGATGGTACGGTTGGTGCGAACAAGAACTCCATCAAGATCATCGGCGACAATACCGACATGTATGCGCAGGCATATTTTGATTATGATTCAAAGAAGTCCGGCGGTGTGACAATGTCTCACCTTCGTTTCGGCAAGAAGCCGATCAAATCCACCTATCTGATCCACAAGGCTGATTTCGTGGCATGCCACAATCCGTCCTATGTACGCAAGTACAACATGGTACAGGAGCTGGTGGACGGCGGTACATTCCTTCTGAACTGCTCCTGGGATATGGAAGGCCTTGAGAAGCATCTTCCGGGTCAGGTGAAGGCATTTATCGCGAACCATAATATCAAGTTCTACACCATCGACGGTGTGAAGATCGGTATCGAGACCGGCATGGGACCGACCCGTATCAACACCATCCTTCAGTCCGCATTCTTCAAGCTGACAGGCATCATCCCGGAGGATCAGGCGATTGACCTGATGAAGGCTGCTGCGAAGGCGACCTACGGCCGCAAGGGCGATGATGTCGTTCAGAAGAACTGGGCTGCGATCGACGCCGGCGCGAAGCAGGTTGTTGAGATCCAGGTTCCGGAAAGCTGGAAGACGGCTGAGACGGAAGACATCATTGCGAAGGATGTTACCGGCTCAAGAGAAGATGTTGTGAAGTTTGTCAATACGATCCAGCATGCGGTAAACGCGCAGGAAGGCAACAATCTTCCGGTATCCGCATTCAAGGATTATGTAGACGGTACAACACCGTCGGGCGCTGCTGCATTTGAGAAGCGCGGTATCGCAGTGGATATCCCGGTTTGGAATCCGGAGAACTGTATCCAGTGCAACCGCTGCTCCTATGTATGCCCGCACGCGGTTATCCGTCCGGTAGCTATGACGGATGAGGAAGTGGCTGCGGCTCCGGCTGATATGAAGACCCTTCCGATGACCGGTATGGCCGGCTATAAGTTCGCGATCGTTGTTTCCGCTCTGGACTGCACAGGCTGCGGTTCCTGCGTAAACGTATGCCCGGGCAAGAAAGGTGCAAAGGCGATCACGATGGAGAATATGGAAGCGAACGCGGATTCCCAGAAGTATTTCGATTACGCGGTAGAGCTTCCGGCAAAGACAGAAGTGATCGACAAGTTCAAAGAGAACACCGTCAAGGGTTCCCAGTTCAAACAGCCGCTGCTTGAGTTCTCAGGCGCATGCGGTGGCTGCGGCGAGACTCCGTACGCGAAGCTGATCACCCAGCTCTTTGGTGACAGAATGTACATCGCGAACGCGACAGGCTGCTCCAGTATCTGGGGTAACTCCTCACCGTCCACTCCGTACACTGTGAATGCAGAAGGCAAGGGCCCGGCATGGGACAACTCCCTGTTCGAGGACAACGCTGAGTTCGGTTATGGTATGCTGCTTGCTCAGAGAGCGATCCGCGACGGTCTGAAGACCAAGGTTCAGGCTCTGCTTGAGTGCGACTGCTGCGGCGAGGATGTGAAGTCTGCTGCACAGGAATGGCTGGATACCTTCAGCGTAGGCGCTACCAACGGCATCGCTACGGACAAGCTGATCGCGGCATGCGAGGCATGCGGCTGCGACGATTGTCAGGAAGTGCTCAAGGGCAAGGATTATCTGGCGAAGAAATCTCAGTGGATCTTCGGTGGTGACGGCTGGGCTTATGATATCGGTTTCGGCGGCGTAGACCATGTACTGGCAAGCGGTCAGGATATCAATATCATGGTATTCGATACCGAGGTATATTCCAATACAGGCGGACAGTCTTCGAAGTCCACTCCGACCGGTGCGGTGGCACAGTTCGCTGCAGCTGGTAAGGAAGTAAAGAAGAAGGATATGGCTTCGATCGCAATGAGCTATGGTTACGTATACGTAGCACAGATCGCGATGGGCGCTGACTTCAATCAGACCGTAAAGGCAATCTCTGAGGCAGAGGCTTATCCGGGACCGTCACTCATCATCGCATATGCTCCGTGTATCAACCACGGCATCAAGAAGGGTATGAGCAAGGCGCAGACCGAGGAAGAGCTGGCAGTGAAGTCCGGTTACTGGCATTGCTTCCGTTACAATCCGGCACTCAAGGAGGAAGGCAAGGCAGCGTTCACGCTTGACTCCAAGGCTCCGACAGAGGATTACAAGACCTTCCTGAACGGCGAGGTTCGTTACAATTCTCTGATGAGAGCGAATCCGGAAAGAGCGGAGAAGCTGTTCGACAAGTCTGAGGGCTATGCGAAGGAGAGATATGAGTATCTGCAGAAGCTGATCACGCTGTACGGCGCGGAGTAATTCTACAGTACTCTGAACAGTTACGTAATAAGATTCATAAATGCAGGGGTTGTCGTAATGGCAGCCCCTGTGTTATTATATGCGCAGGATCGGGCGAGCTGTCTTCTGCTCGATTGGGAAACCTTGTTCTTTATATTGGAAAATTGTTTGGAAATCAACAGAATATCAGTATTACAGACTTAAACTGTCTGCAGAAAGGAGAGAATCATGCAAACCTCGATAACAAGAGAGGAAGCGTTTGCGCTTTTGAAACAATATAATAAGGAGCCCTTTCATATTCAGCACGCTCTGACTGTGGAAGGAACGATGCGCTGGTATGCTCGTGAACTCGGTTATGCGGACGACGAAGAATATTGGGGAATCGTTGGGCTGCTGCATGATATTGATTTTGAACTGTATCCGGAACAGCACTGCCAGAAAGCACCGGAACTGCTGCGTGAGGGCGGGGTAAATGAAGAAATCATTTATTCTGTATGCAGCCATGGCTACGGGATCTGCTGTGATCTGGAACCGAAGCATGAAATGGAAAAGGTGCTGTTTGCAGCAGATGAACTGACTGGGTTGATCGGCGCAGCGGCGAAAATGCGTCCCTCCAAGAGCGTAATGGATATGGAAGTCTCCAGTCTGAAGAAAAAGTTTAAGGATAAAAGATTTGCCGCGGGCTGTTCTCGAGATGTGATCCGCACCGGGGCGGAACGGCTGGGGTGGACTCTGGATGAACTGATGGAGAAGACGATTTTAGCGATGCGTTCCTGCGAGGCGGAGATCAACGAGTATATGAGTACATACCAGGCCTGAATGGGAATCAGCGGCAGAAGAGAAGTAATTGTGAGAGCATCGTACAGATTGAAAGACTTGAAAAAGAAACAGACTGCAATATCAGAAAGGCGGGCACAATATGAATAAGAAAAATAACAGACGCGATCTGCCAATGACTGGAATCCTGACGGCTGTGGTGGTTGTGCTTCTGCTGATTCTTGCGCTTCTGGTGACCGGTTATCGCAGTATAAATGACAAAGAGCGGAAGACTGCTGCAATGTCTGAAGAAGAGACAGATTCTCTTGGACAGACTGGTTCTGAAAACGCCGTCTCGATAAAAACATCCGTCCGGACAGAGACGGAAACGATTGCTGAAACAGAGACGGAACCTGTGACCGAAAACGTGATTGTACTGGGTGAAGATTACGCGGAAACGGACATGGAAACAGAAACGGACTCTGAAACGGATACTGAGCCGGAGACGAACGGATATACAGTCGCAATTGATCCCGGACATCAGGGAAGCTGGGTCGATATGACGGACACAGAGCCGATCGGTCCGGGTTCCTCAGAGATGAAAGCAAAATCTACCACCGGTACGCAGGGAAGCTATACCGGCATTCCGGAGTATGAGCTGAATCTGGAGATTTCCCTGCTCCTGCGCACGGAGCTTGAAGCACGCGGATACGAGGTGATTTTGACCAGAGAGGACAATGATACGGCGATCAGCAATGCGGAGAGAGCCACGCTTGCCTATGAAGAAGGCGGCGATATCTACGTACGCATTCATGCGAACGGTTCGGATAATTCCGGCGCGAACGGTGCGCTGGGCATGGTGCCGTCTCCGTCCAATCCTTATGTGGGAGAACTGTCAGAGGAATCTTACCGACTCGCGGAGTGCATTCTGGAGGCGTACTGCAGGACAGCTGGATTTGAATCGCTCGGCGTACAGTATTATGATAACATGACTGGAATCAACTGGAGCAAAATCCCGGTAATGATCCTGGAGATGGGATTTATGACGAATGAGTCTGACGATCTGCGTATGGCGGATCCGGATGTGCAGGAATTGATGGTGCAGGGGATTGCGGACGGAATAGATGCGTATTTTGGAGTATAGCTGTTCAGATCTGTTTTACAAAATTTCGCTTGACATCTTTTTCATTTAGGTTTAATATCTTTTCAAGGCAACGGAGTCTGAGTTTATTCAGATTCCGTATTTTTTTGTTTTATTTTAACCGTGAAGGAGAATTTTTATGATCAAACTGGAAAATGTGAATAAATATTTCGGCGACCTGCATGTTCTGAAAGACATTAACCTGGAAGTGCAGGAAGGCGAGAAGCTGGTCATCATTGGGCCTTCCGGTTCCGGCAAGTCGACAACGGTTCGGTGTATGAATTTTCTGGAGACGCCGACAAGCGGTCATGTATACATAGACGGACAGGAACTGACCACAAGAAATAAGACAAAGGTGGTGCGGGATTCCATGTCGATGGTGTTCCAGCAGTTCAATCTGTATCCGCATATGACCGTCATGAAAAATCTGACGCTGGCTCCGATGAAGCTGCATCATAAGAGCAGAGAGGAAGCCGAGAAACTGGCTTATCATTATCTTGATGTGGTCGGGCTGACGGACAAAGCGCATGTCTATCCGACGACACTTTCCGGAGGCCAGCAGCAGCGAATTGCGATCGCGCGCGCTCTGTGCGCAGAGACAAAGATCATTCTGTTTGACGAGCCGACGTCGGCACTGGATCCGGAAACGATTCAGGAAGTTCTGGATGTCATGATCAGGCTGGCGCATGAGAAGATCACAATGGTAGTCGTGACGCATGAGATGGGATTTGCGAGAGAGGTGGCGGATCGTGTGGTTTTCATGGCAGACGGTCAGATTCTGGAGGAAGGAACTCCGGACCATTTCTTTGAGCATCCGGAAAACGAGAGGCTCAAGCAGTTCCTTGGGAAGATTATTCGTAAATAGGAAGCAGCTTCCAATATCCTTTGAATGATACGGATGCTTATGAAAGTAAATTTATTACGGTTTTCAGTACTGTTGCTGCTTGAACCTTTCAGCGCGGTCTTGAAAATAGGATTTGTCATGAGAGTCATTTGATTTTTATGACAAGACGCTCCGTGAGGCAGCGGGTAACTGTTGACTCTGGTAACTGTGAGAATAGAAAACAGTTGCAGACCTTATCAGTGTAGGAGGAACACATTATGAAGAAAAGAAAACTGATGGCGCTTGGACTTGCGTGTACAATGGCACTGTCGCTTTGCGGCACGGTTGCGTTCGCTGAGGAAGAGACTGAGACAGAAGCAGCTGAGACTGAGGCGGAACTGGTGATTACAGAGGATGTACAGGAAATCATTGACAGAGGCGTTCTTCGGGTAGGCGTGAAGAATGCAGTAGAAGGTTTTGGATATCAGGATACCCTGACCGGCGAGTATTCCGGTATGGAGATTGATATTGCCAATCTGATCGCGGAAGAACTGGGCGTGGAGGTTGAGTTTACGACTGTAACAGCGGCGACCAGAACAGAGTTGCTCGATTCCGGTGATATTGACTGCGTCATTGCGACCTTTACGATCACGGATGAGAGAAGAGAAAGCTGGGATTTCTCCACACCGTATTATACCGATCATGTGACGGTTCTGGTAAAAGATTCCAGCGAGATCACGACACTTGAGGATCTTCTTGACAAGACCGTGGGTGTTTCTTCCGGTTCCACATCCGCAAGATCTCTTGTCGAAGCCATGATTGAAGCAGAAGTGATCAGCGGAGATGATTATGATTCTGAGACTTTTGACCCGGCACTCTGGACTGACGGCGTTTCTTTCCGTCAGTATGACGACTATCCTGCAATCTCTACCGCATTAGAGTCAGATGAGGTGGATGCCTTCTGCGTAGATAAATCGATTCTTGCAATCTATAAGACCGAGGGACGTTCCTACATTGACGCAGAATTTGCTCCGCAGGAATATGGCGTAGCAACTACGAAGGATTCCGGATTTTCCGCATATGTGGATACTCTGATTAACCGCTGGCTTGAGGACGGCACAATCGATGGCTTTATCGAGGAGTATGCACTTGGCTGACGCTGAGTGAAGCAGAGTACGGCAGGGCATTCAATGATGAATGTCCTGCCGGAAATAGTGTTTTCGGCGGACGTTTCGCAGATGAAACAGCCTATTTTTTTGAAACGGGAGGAACAGAATGTCTGGGATATTTTCAGCGGCAGCCTGGCAAAAAGTATGGACATACCGGGCGACCTTTTTGCATGGCCTGGGCACTACGGTGCAGACGGCGGTTCTCGCCATACTGCTTGCGATGGTGATCGGCATTGTGCTTGGACTGTTTGCGACCGGACACAATCGGGCGCTGAAAGCCATCTCGCGTGTCTATGTGGAATTTATACAGAACACGCCGGTGATGCTGCAGCTTTGCTTCCTGTATTATGCGCTGGCATTTTCCGGACACAGCATCGGCATTATCCGTACCGGTATTGTATCGCTGGGGATTTATCATGGCGCATATATGGCGGAGGTCATTCGTGCAGGCATTGAGGCGATTCCGAAAGGACAATTTGAAGCTGCGCAGTCACAGGGGTTTGGCTATATTGGTGAGATGTATTATATTATTCTCCCGCAGAGTATTAAGATCATACTTCCGCCAATGGTCAATCAGGTAGTGAATCTGATTAAAAATACTTCCTGTCTGTATATTATCGGCGGTACGGATCTGATTTCACTGACCTACAGCTTTGTGACCGGTGCGACGACCGGCGGTGCATATGGCCCGGCGTATCTGGTAAGCGGCGTATTGTTCTTTGTAATCTGTTACCCGCTTTCGAAGCTGGCAAGTACCTGGGAGAGCAGACTGAAGCAGAGAGACCGGAGAGTGACGGTGGCCGGTCACGGCAGCACGGAAAAGGGGGTAGAAACTGCATGAATAATTTAAAAGCCAGCCTTTCCATGCTGACCAATACGGCAATCCTGCAGTATCTGATGAAGGGGATCCTTTTCACACTGATCATATCTGTGGTTGCCGTAGGCTTTGGGATTCTTATTGGCTCTGTTCTTGCGCTTGTCCGCAATTACTGTAACTCCGGAAAAAATAAGATTTTCCGCATTCTTGCTACCTTTTACATTGAAGTGTTCCGGAATACGCCATTGCTGCTCTGGATCTTCATCTGTCTGGTATTTTGCCCGACTCCCGGATTTCTGAACCGCAAAATGTTCGGCCTCAATTCGGCGGCGGATGTGAAGCTGCTTTTTAAGGGCGCGGTCGCACTGGTGCTGTTTACTTCATCTGTTATCGCAGAGATTGTGCGTGGCGGCCTGAATTCTGTGGCGCTCGGACAATTTGAGGCAGGACATTCGCAGGGGTTCAATACGGTACAGATTATGGTATACATAATTTTACCGCAGGCTTATCGGAATATCATTCCGACACTGCTCTCGCAGGTTATTACGACCATTAAGGATTCCTCTTATCTGGCGAATGTGGCTGTCATTGAACTGATGGCGCGTACCAAGCAGATCATGAGCTCGGCAAACCGCTACAATGGCACCGGGGTGATTAACGTATCTGACGTGTTTGTTTTGTTTGGATTTGCCTGTGTGATTTATTTCGTGATCAACTTTACGCTCTCCTGTGTGGTACGTCATATGCAGAAGCGGATGAAACAGGGCTCGAAACGTCCGGCGGATGTGGTGACAGCAGAATAATAAGGAGGAAATGATGGATCGCTATGTAATCACAATTTCAAGGGAATTTGCTTCTCTGGGCCGAACGGTAGCACAGAGGCTCTCCGAAAAACTTGGCGTAGAATTCTGGGACAGGGACATCGTAGAAGCCGCTGCGAAACGGACCGGTCATTCCGTCTCCGTGATCAGCGATGAAGAAGAAACAGCGAAAAACTCGTTCTTTCTTCGCAAAAAAGATCGAATGAGCCTGACGACCTACAATATCAATGATGAAATTTTTGAGACAGAAAAAAACATCATTCTGGATGCGGCGTCAAAAGGCTCCTGCATCATTGTAGGACGCTGCGCGGATTATATTCTGCGGGATTTTCCGCATCATTTGAGCGTATACATATATGCGCCGTATGAGGCGAGACTGAAGAACTGTGTTGAGACTCTGATGATGGATGAAAAGACGGCCCGACGTATGATCCGGGAGGTTGATATGGCACGCACCTATTATCAGAGAAAATATTGCCCGGAGGTACGTTCTCCGCGTGACTGCAGCGCGTTGATGATCGATAGCTCCCGATTCGGCGTTGAGGGGACGGCTGAGGTGATTGTACAGGCTCTGAAAGCGCTGCCGGATTCATGAGATGAAAACGCCCGGGAGCCGCATGGCACAGTCACCTGCTGCTTCGAACCGAATGCCGCAGATCACCTGCTGATTTTAATTGTTTCAAAAAATAAGAAATTGCAAATTTGGCTGTCTTATGGTATGATTCTTCTGTCATTGGAGGAACGCGCCATGAACAGTACTGGAAAAATGTGATTATAAAAAATAATGCAGGCTATTCGTAAGAAGAGCCTGCATTTTGTGCACTTTATATCCACGGGCGGGGGGGGTAATTCGTTACATCCTGCCGTGACGAGGGAGGACATAGCCTTTGTGGTACGTGATGCAGGTTAAGACCGGTTCGGAGGAAAAAATACAGCTTCAGTGTAAGAAGCTGATTTCGACTGATGATCTTCAGAAATGTTTTATACCTTACTTTAAGGAGTAGAGGAAACTTCATGGGGAATGGCTGCTGTTAAAAAAGATTTTGTTTCCGGGGTATGTTTTTATGATTACGGATGACCCGGAGCATCTCTGGTATGATCTGAAACATGTACAGGGTCTTACAAAACTTCTGACAACAGATGGAGAGATGATTCCTCTTTCCAATGAAGAGGTGGAGTTTTTGCTGCGCTTCGGCGGTGAAGAGCAGGTGGTTGAGATTTCAAAAGGAGTTTTTGAAGGCTCAAAAGTAAAAATTATTTCCGGGCCGCTGGTGGGGAAAGAGGGACTGATTAAAAAGATTGATTATCATAAGCGAAGGGCAACTCTGGAGGTTGAAATGTTTGGGCGAAAACAGGTGATCCGTCTGGGACTGGAGGTAAAGATGGAAAAAGCCTGACGCGGCCGGGACTTTGACTGCTTCGAATGGACGGATGCAGATGGAGGACGTATGGATATTTTTCTGATTCGGCATGGATGCACGGCCGGTAATCTGGAACGGCGTTATGTCGGTGCAACGGATGAACCGCTCACAGAAGAGGCGGCATTCTGGTTTGGCAATCACAGGGATGCTTATCCGCATGCGCAGCTGGTCTGCTCAAGTCCATTGACACGCTGCAGGCAGACGGCCCGGCTTTTATATCCGGAGGCGGAAATTCACCTGCTGAACGGGCTGCGGGAATGTAATTTTGGAGAATTCGAATATAAAAATTATGAAGAACTTCAGGGCGATGCACGCTATCAGTCATGGATTGACAGCGGCGGTCTTACCGCTTTTCCCGGCGGTGAAAGCAGGACGCAGTTTGCAGACCGCTGCTGCAGGGCTTTCCGTGAAGGCTGCGATTACGCAGAGAAATCTGCTGCCGGACAGGTGGCTTTTGTTGTGCACGGCGGTACTATTATGGCAATTCTGGATCGGTTTTCTTTTCCGCACCGGGATTACTATGAATGGCAGGTAAAGAATGCGGAGGGATTTGCCTGCACGCTGACCTGCGGAGACGGCACTGCTATGAGGCTTACAGATATCCGCCCGATTCCTGCGGCTCCGGCGCTGACCGGGATAGAAGATCAGTATATCATGAAAAAAAGCAAAAAGCTGCGATGCGGATACACAACAGGAAGCTGTGCGGCTGCCGCATCTAAGGCTGCTGCAGAAATGCTGCTCTCCGGCAGGAACTGTTATCGTGCGGATGTGACGACTCCCAAAGGCATCCGGCTGCGGCTTCCGGTTGAGGCGCAGGAGATCACGGACCAATATGCTTCCTGCGCGGTGAGAAAATATGGCGGAGACGATCCGGACGCCACAGACGGCATTTGTGTATATGCTGTGGCTGAATTTCTGCGGGAAGATACTGCGGCGGAGCGTTTTGCTTCCGAAAACTGTTCAGGCGGGGATGGGCGCAGCCTGGAAAACAGCTCCCCACGTTTTCTCATAGACGGAGGCATCGGCGTGGGCCGCGTTACCAGGCCGGGACTGGAGCAGCCAGTTGGTGCGGCGGCAATCAACCGTGTTCCACGTGAAATGATCGCAAATGAGGTTGGGAATGTCTGTGAACTTTATGAATATCATGGCAGACTGAAAATTACGATATCGGTGCCGGAGGGCGAAAAGATTGCGAAGCAGACATTCAATCCGCATCTTGGGATCGAGGGAGGCATTTCGATTCTGGGAACAAGCGGAATTGTCGTTCCAATGAGCGAGGAAGCCCTGATCGCCAGTATTCGTGTTGAGATGAAGCAGAAGATGGAACAGGGAGAACTGTATATTCTCATTACTCCGGGCAATTACGGCGCCGATTTTATCCGGAGGGGGACGGAAACCCGTTTCCTTAACGCGGAAGATTCCATGAAATGCAGCAACTATGTCGGTGCGACGCTGGACATTGCGGAAGAACTTGGTGTGAAAGGGATTCTGTTTGTTGCGCATATCGGAAAATTTATCAAGGTTTCCGGCGGCATTATGAATACGCATTCGGCACACGCAGACTGCCGTGCGGAACTGATGGCGGCGCAGGCGATGCGCGCCGGTGTCTCCCCGGAAATTGCAGCCCGGCTTCTTTCCACTAATACCACTGAGGAAGCGGTCGGCATTTTGCTTGATACCGGCACATTGGAACCGACAATGGCTGAAGTAACACGCAGAATTAAGTATCACCTGCAAAAGCACTGCCGCGGTGCGGTAGAGACGGAAGCGATCATCTATTCAAACCAATACGGATATCTTGATGAAACCGATGGCGCGGACGCGATGGCCGTCAGAATCATGGAGCAGAAGAAAGCAGGGCTTTGAAACTGTACTGCCGTCTGATGAAGGGAAGGCAATGCCATGCACCGGATAGGCAATTCCTAACAGGTAAGATATTCTTCAAGCTGCGGAAGCATGGAAGCGCCATCCTTTAATCCCAGTTCATAAACGGCCTGCAGCCTGGACGGATCGCTTTCGATTCGCCCAATCTCAATGGGGGAGGAAGGACGGATGACAAAAGCCCCTCCGGCTGCTTCCAGTTGCTTTAATGCTTCAACGGATTCGTTATAAACGGAATGTCTTCTGGCCAGCTGGTTTTCAAGCTGCGGATATTTACGGTAAAAAGCGTGAATCAGTCTGGACGACATTGGCTTCTTGCGGTAGGAGAGGTCGCGGGTCAGTACCACGATTAACCGGTCATAGCCGTTCGCCTGCATCCAGCGAAACGGAATACTGTCTGAGATACCGCCGTCCAGATAAAGGTGCCTGCCCAGCTGCACGGGTTTTGAGACAAACGGCATGGAAGCGGAAGCACGCAGAACGTCCATCTGCTGATAAACGCTGCGGATCCGTACATATTGGGGTTTCCCGGATTCCAGTTCCGTGACTACGGCATAAAAAGGAATGTTTTCCGCTGCTTTCCGATAAGCGGCATCGTCAAACACATCCAGTTCATAGGGAACCGCGTGATAGGCATACTCTGTGCTGATGATATTACCCTCTTTGAGCAGGGGCAGGATTCCCATATAATTCCGGTCATGGTTAAAACGTTTGTTGTAGCGGATCACGCGGCCGTTCTGACCGGACAGATAATTTACGCCGAACAGAGCGCCTGCCGAAACACCAATCGTACCATTAATCGGGATCTCATGCTCCATCATGATATCAAGAATGCCGGCGGTATACATGCCGCGCATGGCACCGCCTTCCAGTACAAGACCAGTTTTCATTGTAGTATTCACCGCTTTCTTTTGATTGCAGCAGGCCGCATATTGATGCTCTGCTTTATTCTGAATGATGAAACAGATTTTAACACGATTGCCTGAAACTGTAAACGGAAGAATTCTGATCTAAAATAATTCTTGACAGGAGACTCAAATATCCATATCATTCAAATGGGAAACCCCTATCTTCAAAATAGTTCATTTTACATATAACAGATATCTCGAATGATGCGGGTTGGGAGAGAAATATGACGGAAGAAAAAGAACCATCCGCAATGGGAAAATGTCCTGCAGGGGCACAAATTGCGGTAGTCGGTGCAGTGAACATGGATATCTGCGGGATGCCGTATCAGCCGTTGGTAGGTGCGGATTCCAATCCCGGCAGGGTGTCCCTGTCGATGGGCGGTGTGGGACGCAATATTGCGCACAATCTGGCCCTGCTTGGCCAGCCGGTATCTCTGGTCACGGTTTTCGGGGAAGATTTAAACGGGCAGAGGATTCAGGAGCATCTGGAAGAACTGGGTATCGATTTAAGCGGCGCAGAGACCATCAGCGGCTTTTCTACTTCGTGCTATGTCTATATCACGGATGAAAAGGGAGAGATGCAGCTGGCTGTCTCCGATATGGATATTTACGAGCATATGACACCCCGGTTTATGGAGAAGCGTCTGGAATGGCTCAATCGTTCCTGCCTGTGTGTGATCGATACGAATCTGCCGCAGGAGACGATCAGGTATCTTGCAGAGCATCTGCGGGTCCCCATCTTCGCGGATCCGGTATCTACAGCGAAGATGCATAAGCTGAGGGGCATCCTTTCACATATTCATACTTTGAAACCAAACCGGCTGGAAGCGGAATACTTAAGCGGAGTCAGAATCACAGATGAACGGACTCTCAGAAAGGCTGCCGGTGTTCTGCTTGACAAAGGAATTGAAAATGCGTACATCACTCTCGGAGCGAACGGCGTACTATGTGCGAATCCGTCGGGGATGCGCCTGCTTCCGGCAATTCAGACGAATATGCGCAGTGCAACAGGCGGAGGGGACTGCTTTATGGCCGCTCTGGCTTATGCGTATCGGGCCGGACTTTCTTCGGAAGAAGCTGCACGGCTGGCGCTGGCCGCCGGGGCGATCTGCACGGAAAGCGATCAGACCATCAACGAAGGACTGAGTGTGCGGATGATGTATGAAAGGGCGGGCTTTTTGCCGCCGCATGACTGAACCACGCAGCAGCCGGATGCACAAAGTAAAACGACGGATGTCGTTTACTATAAATTTTATCAGATACAAATCAGGAGGAAACGAACATGGAACAGCTGAACAAATATCTTGATGTTGCACCGGAGGTGCAGGAGGCACTGGCCAACGGTAAGCCGGTCGTGGCGCTGGAATCTACGATCATTTCACACGGCATGCCTTACCCGCAGAATGTGGAGACGGCTCTTGCGGTTGAAAAGATCGTCCGTGAAAACGGCGCAGTGCCCGCAACGATCGCGATCCTTGGCGGCCGTCTCAAGGTCGGGATCAATAAGGACGAGATCGACTACCTCGGAAAGAAGGGACTGGATGTGATCAAGGCGAGCCGCCGTGACGTGCCGATCCTTGTGGCGAAAAAGGAAGATGGAGCCGCTACGGTGGCAACGACTATGCTGATCGCGGCAATGGCCGGTGTGAAGGTGTTTGCGACCGGCGGGATCGGGGGCGTGCACAGAGGAGCGGAGACATCAATGGATATTTCAGCTGATCTGGAAGAACTGGCGATGACGCCTGTTATGGTTGTCTGCGCCGGAGCCAAGGCTATCCTGGACCTGGGACTGACACTGGAATATCTGGAGACGAAGGGTGTGCCGGTGATCGGTTATCAGACAGAAGAACTTCCGGCATTTTATACCAGAAAGAGCGGATTCTCCGTAGACTATCGTCTGGACACCCCCGCGCAGATCGCAGAAGCGTGGACGACAAAGCTGGAACTTGGCATGAAAGGCGGTATGCTGGTGACAAACCCGATTCCGGAAGAATATTCCATGGATCATGAGTATATTAACAAATGCATCGACGAGGCGATCGAAGAACTGAAAGCGAAAGGAATCAAAGGCAAAGAGACGACTCCGTTCCTGCTTGCAAAGGTGAAGGACATCACCGGCGGCGACAGCCTGGACGCGAACATTCAGCTTGTTTATAATAACGCGAAACTTGCTGCACAGATTGCGGGAGAAATGTGCCGGTAAACGAAATGAATGTTTCGTAAAAAACATGAAAAAAGTAGTTCAAATTGTCGAAAAGTGTGTTATACTGTTAAAGATGTGTGCGGAAGGGAGACGCACAAAGGGGTTCGGCACTGATCCAGAGCCGGCATAAGGCTTCAGGATAAAAAATCAAAAAAAGGAGAGAAAGAAAATGAAGAAAAAACTGCTTGCATTGATGCTCTCAGCTGTCATGGTCGTTTCTATGGGCGCGATCACGGTTCAGGCTGAGGAAAGTGTATCGGCGGATGACATCGAGGATACGATGACTTCTGACGATGGTACTTATGAGATCGCTTTCGTTACGGATGTCGGCTCCCTGAAGGATAAGTCTTTCAACGAGGGTACATGGAACGGCGTGAAGCTGTACGCAGCTGAGAACGGCCTTTCTTACAAATATTATCAGCCGGCCAATGAGAGTGAAGCTACGGATGATGACCGTTATGACGCTATGGCAGCTGCCTGTGAGGCGGGTGCAAAAGTAGTTGTCTGCGCAGGTTATCTTCAGGAGGCGGCTCTGACACAGGCGGCGATCGATTATCCGGATGTACAGTTTGTATTTATCGATGGCTACACCCTTTACAACGGCGATGACGCTCTTGCAAATGTAGCAGGCATCAACTTCCAGGAAGAGCAGTGCGGTTACTTCGCAGGCTATGCGGTAGTGATGGAAGGCTTCACAGAGCTCGGCTTCTCCGGCGGCGGCGGCGGAACGAACCCGGCATGCTGCCGTTACGGCTACGGCTTTGTACAGGGCGCGAATGATGCGGCTGCAGCACTTGGCACGACAGTCAATATCAACTATTCCTGGCTGTATGGTTCTTCCTACTCAGCATCCGCTGAACTGCAGACCATGGTAAGCGGCTGGTATACCAACGGCACTGAGGTCGTATTCGCATGCGGCGGCGCAATGTTCTCATCGATCGCAGCGGCTGCTTCCGCTAACGACGGTTATGTGATCGGCGTTGACGTTGACCAGTCCAGCGAGTCTGATACGGTCATCACCTCCGCTATGAAGGGTCTGGCTGCGGCTACCGAGTATGCGATCGGCGTTTACTATGACGGCGAGTGGGATACGCTTGGCGGCACCACCACAACACTTGGCGCTGCTGACGGCGCGGTAGGTCTTCCGACGGACACCTGGTCAATGGAGAACTTCACAGCTGATGATTATGCAGAACTTCTTGCAGAGGTTGTAGACGGCACGCTCGTAGTTGACAACGATTATGAGAGCGCAGATCTGACAGGCTTTGAGAATGCAGTCGTTACGATTGTAGAGTAACTGCAAAGATATTGAACAGTTACGTGGAGTGATAGGAAGCATCCCGTGAAAACGGGGCTCACAGAAATTGCTCTTGAAAGGGGAGGGCGGATGACGCGCCTCCCCTTTTTTATAAAAAATAATGATTCAGAACAGCAGGCCGCAGGCTGCCTTCTTCCAAACTGTTCTGAACTGTTACAGCAAAAACACGAAGGGGGGAAGAAAGCAATGCAGCCAGACAATGTCATTGAGATGCTCCATATTACCAAGTGCTTTCCGGGAATCATTGCCAATGACGACATCACGCTCCAGCTGCGCAGGGGCGAGGTACATGCCCTGCTTGGCGAGAACGGGGCGGGGAAATCTACACTGATGAGTGTGCTGTTCGGACTGTATCAGCCGGAGGAGGGCAAAATCCTCAAAAACGGTCAGGAAGTAAAGATCAACAATCCAAATGACGCGACTGCTCTTGGAATCGGAATGGTGCACCAGCACTTTAAACTGATTGACGTGTTCACCGTACTGGATAATATCATTCTCGGCGCGGAGACGACAAAACTCGGTTTTCTGCAAAAAAAGGAAGCACGGGCGAAGGTGGAGGCTCTTTCAGAAAAATACGGCCTGAAGGTAGACCTTGACGCCCATGTGGAGGATATCACAGTCGGGATGCAGCAGCGTGTGGAAATTTTAAAAATGCTGTACCGCGACAATGAGATCCTGATATTTGACGAGCCGACAGCGGTGCTGACACCCCAGGAGATCGAGGATCTGCTTGAGACAATGCGCGCCTTTGCCGCTGAAGGAAAGAGTATTCTCTTTATTTCTCATAAGCTGAATGAAATCATGTCTGTAGCGGATCGGGTGACAGTACTCCGCAAGGGAAAATATGTGGGTACGGTGGATACAAAGGACACGGATAAGCAGAGCCTTTCCAATATGATGGTTGGACGGCCGGTTCAGCTTGAAGTGGTAAAAGACGAGGCAAAGCCGCAGCAGCCGGTGCTGCAGGTACGGGATCTGAAAGTGCCGTCTGCCGTACATAAGCGCGATGCGGTCAACGGCGTATCCTTTGATGTCCGTGCGGGCGAGATTGTCTGCATCGCCGGCATTGACGGGAATGGACAGTGCGAGCTGGTCTATGGCCTTACCGGACTGGAAAAAAGCTCCGGCGGAACGGTTACCCTGTGCGGCGAGGATATTTCCCATGCGACAATCCGGCAGAGAGGGAAAAACATGAGCCACATTCCGGAAGATCGTCACAAACATGGACTGATTCTGGATTTTACTCTGGAACAGAATATGGTGCTCCAGCGTTTCCAGGAGCCGCGGTTTTCGCATAACGGTTTTATTGATGCGGCAGCGGTGCGGGAGTATTCGGACAAGCTGATCGAGGACTATGATGTGCGTTCCGGACAGGGGTCTGTCACCGTGGCGAGGAGTATGTCTGGCGGCAACCAGCAGAAAGCGATCATTGCGCGGGAACTTGACCGGGATAAGCCTCTGATTCTGGCGGTTCAGCCGACCAGAGGTCTGGACGTGGGCGCAATCGAGCACATTCATAACCAGCTGATTGCGGAGCGTGATAAGGGACATGCGATTTTGCTGATCTCTCTGGAACTGGATGAAGTCATGAGTTTAAGCGACCGGATTCTGGTGCTCTATGAAGGCGAAATCGTTGGGGAACTTGATCCGAAGAAGACGGATGTTCAGGAACTTGGTCTTTACATGGCCGGTGCGAAGCGCCAGAACGGGAAGGAGGCGAGTGAGGCATGAAAGAGAAATTAGCCCGTTTTTATGCGAAGGACGGTACGAAAACCGTGCTTTCCTCTGTACTTTCGATTATCATCGGTATGGTGGTAGGAAGTATCATTATCCTGCTCGTCGGTATTTCCAATAAATCTCTGGGGTTTGGCAGCGTAGGAGAAGGTGTCCAGCTGGTATTCGGCGGTCTGTTCAGTACGGGACGGAGCGCCGCAGGCAATCTGACCTTCGGATTTAACTCTACAAACTTCGGAAATATGCTGTTCCGTGCGACTCCGCTGATCCTGACCGGACTTTCGGTGGCTATCGCATACAAAACAGGTCTGTTCAACATCGGTGCGCCGGGACAGTACCTGATGGGAACTGCGGTGACATTGATTGTTGCGCTGAAGATCCCGACTTCTTCCTCTACTCTGTATGAGAACGGCGGATTCCCGGCTCCTCTGGTCTGGTTGCTGGCATTTCTTGCCGGTATGCTCGCCGGTGCGCTCTGGGGCGCGATTCCGGGACTCGTCAAGGCATATCTGAATATCAATGAAGTGCTTGCCTGCATTATGTGTAACTGGATCGCGGCCAATCTGGTCACCTGGATTTTCGAGGGCAGTACCCTTTGCAATACCGTCGAATCCGGCAAGACCGGCTACATCTATAAGACCAGCTATAATGGTGTGGCGACAGCAAAGCTGGGTCTGGATAAGATTTTTTCCGGCTCACAGATCAATGCCGGTATCCTGGTAGCTATTGTACTGGCGATCCTTGTATACATACTGATGGAAAAAACGACGATGGGCTATCAGCTGAAGGCCTGCGGCAGCAACCGCCATTCCGCGCGGTATGCAGGTATTGCGGATAAGAGAAATATCGTTCTTTCCATGGCGATTGCCGGCGCGCTGGCCGGAGCGGGAGCTTCCCTTTACTATCTGGCAGGCAACACAGAGTTTTTCTGGTCGACCTATCAGTCCCTTCCGGATGCCGGATTTAACGGAATTCCGGTGGCGCTGCTTGCGTCCTGCAATCCGATCGGGGTCATATTTACCGGCTGCTTCATGTCCATGCTGGATATCTGCGGCCTGCAGCTGACCAATCTGACTGCTTATAACGAATATATCACGGATGTCATCATTGCCGTGATCGTATACTTAAGCGCATTTGCCCTGCTGATCCGTATGCTTTTGACCAGTAAAAAGAGCAGCGGACATGAAGAAAACGCGAATGCGGATTCCGATAGCAGCGGTAAGACGGCAGCAGCAGCTGGCGGCATACCTGCAGAGGATAATCAAACGGTTCCGGCAAAAGACATGGGCGCCGTATCTGCGGCAGACCCGAAGGGAGGCGAGACGCTATGACATTTTTAATTCAGCAGACTCTGCTCTATGCAGTTCCTCTGATGATCGTCGCGCTGGCCGGTGTGTTTGCCGAGCGGAGCGGTATCATCAACCTGGCTCTCGAAGGTATCATGATCTTCGGAGCGTTCACGGGCGTATTTTTCGTAAATGTGGTGCAGCAGGCCGGATGGTTCGCCGCTGCGAAGGATAACGGCAACTGGATTGCGTTACAGGGCTTTGAAATTCTGGCCATTCTCGTAGCAGCTCTCTGCGGGGCAATCTTTTCCCTCCTGCTGGCGTTTGCGGCCATCAACCTCAAGGCGGATCAGACCATCAGCGGTACGGCTCTGAATCTCCTGGCACCGGCACTTGTGCTGTTCCTGATCCGTATTCTGGCAAACCAGAGTACCCTGTACATGTCGGAGGGGGATGCGGCAAGCTGGTTCATGATCAAAAAGACGACGCTAGGCTTTGATCGGACTGCGGATATCGGAGCTCTGGGTGAGATCTTTATCAACAAGGTTTATCTGGCAACCTATCTCTGCATTCTGGTCTACATTATTCTGTCCGTACTGTTGTATAAGACCCGGTTCGGACTTCGGCTTCGTTCCTGTGGCGAGAATCCGCAGGCAGCGGACTCTCTTGGCATTAATGTTTACAGAATGCGCTATGCTGGTACAATCATCTCCGGCGCGCTTGCAGGCATGGGCGGTTTTGTCTACGCACTGACCACGGCGAACTGCTCTGCAAACGGCGATGTCGCGGGGTTCGGTTTCCTGGCTCTTGCCGTTATGATTTTCGGCAACTGGAAGCCCGGAAATATCGCGGGAGCTGCGCTTCTTTTTGGCCTGTTTAAGTGTATTGCCGCATCCTACGCGAGCATTGACATCAACGGCGACGGTGTTTATATGCTGGCGCAGATCGGTCTGAGCTCGAATTTCTACAGGATGCTGCCGTATCTGATCACGATGGTTGTGCTGGCTTTTACGTCTAAAAAATCGCGTGCGCCGAAGGCGGAAGGCGTTCCGTACGACAAAGGGCAGAGATAACAATGGCTGTAAAAACAGAAGAACAAAAAAAGGCGCTCGCTCTGGAAATCATCGGGCGCCTGAAAAAAGAGTATCCGGATGCCGACTGCACATTAGATTATAATGAGGCGTGGAAGCTGCTGGTGAGTGTACGGCTTGCGGCACAGTGTACGGATGCGCGTGTAAATATCGTTGTGGAAAAACTGTATGCGAAATTTCCGGATGTAGATGCGCTCGCCGCAGCTTCTCCGGAAGAAATCGAGGAAATGATCCGGCCATGCGGTCTCGGTAAAAGCAAGGCGCGGGATATCAGCGCCTGTATGCGTATCCTGAAGGAAAAATACGATGGAAGAGTTCCGGATGATTTTGACGAACTGCTGACACTTCCGGGAGTGGGAAGAAAGAGCGCGAATCTGATCATGGGGGATGTGTTCGGAAAGCCGGCAATCGTCACCGATACCCACTGCATCCGTCTGACAAACCGGATGGGGCTGGTTGATGGGATCCGGGATCCGAAGAAAGTGGAGATGGCGCTCTGGAAGATCATTCCGCCGGCGGAAGGCAACAGCTTTTGCCATCGTCTTGTTTATCATGGCCGGGAAGTCTGCACCGCCCGGACAAAGCCGCACTGCGATCGATGCTGCCTGAATGATATCTGTGAGAAAAACGGCGCAGAATAACTCTGATTGTCTGTAATCGAACAAATGTTAAGGACCCGGCCTGAAAAAGGCCGGGTTTTTTTACTTTTTCATCTTGACAAATACCCCTCCGGGGGTATACTATACTCATAGAAATACCCCCAAAGGGTATTTTCATTTTGAATCCCATTTTGTTTAAAATCACATATGGTACAGCCGGATCGTGCGTATGGGCGAATAAGGAGAGGAAATATCGTGGAAAATAGCAAAGAAAAAACATTTGAGACAGAAGATAACATGGAAGTCTGCTGCAGCTGCAAAAAGACTTTGCGGTCTGAAGAGGAGCGCAAAAAGTTGATGAACCGTCTGAGCCGCATTGAGGGGCAGATCCGGGGCATCCGCGGGATGCTGGAGCGTGACGCCTACTGCAATGATATTCTCATTCAGTCAGCGGCGGTAAATGCGGCGATCAATTCTTTTAACAAGGAACTGCTTTCCAGCCACATTCATTCCTGCGTTGTGCGGGATATCCGCGAAGGGAAGGATGACGTTGTGGATGAACTGGTGTCTACAATACAGAAGCTGATGAAGTAGAATAGTTTTCGGAAGGAGGGATTCACGAAAATGGATCAGTATACAGTTACGGGGATGAGCTGCGCGGCGTGCTCCGCGAGGGTGGAAAAAGCGGTCTCGAAGGTCCCCGGTGTGACATCGTGTTCGGTCAGTCTTCTGACGAACTCGATGGGAGTTGAGGGTACGGCTCTGCCGGACGCCGTCATCTGTGCCGTGCAGAACGCGGGCTACGGCGCTTCACTGAAGGGCGGTTCAAAAGGCACAGCCGCATCTGCCGGTTCGGGTGCGGCTGTCTCACAGTCTATTGCGGAACAGGAAGCAGCGCTTGAGGATCACGAGACACCGGTGCTCAAACGCAGACTGATTGCTTCGATCGGATTTTTGGCGGTGCTGATGTATGTTTCAATGGGACACATGATGTGGGGTTGGCCGCTTCCGGCCTGGTTTGAAGGCAATCATGTGGCGATGGGACTTGTGCAGCTTCTGCTTGCCGCAGTCATCATGGTGATTAATCAGAAGTTTTTTATCAGCGGATTTAAGAGCCTGTGGCACCGCTCGCCGAACATGGATACGCTGGTGGCGCTCGGCTCGACGGCTTCCTTTGTATGGAGCGTTTATGCCCTGTTCATGATGACGGATGCACAGGTTCACGGCGATATGGATGCGGTCATGACCTATATGCATGAGTTTTATTTTGAGTCGGCGGCGATGATCCTGACCCTGATCACGGTTGGAAAGATGCTGGAGGCACGCTCTAAGGGAAAGACGACGGATGCCCTCAAAAGCCTGATGAAACTGGCGCCGAAGACTGCGGTCGTGGAACGAAACGGCGCCGAGGAGACTGTGCCGATCGATCAGGTAAGGAAAGGCGATGTTTTTGTCGTCCGTCCCGGCGAAAATATCCCGGTGGACGGCGTGATCCTGGAAGGAACAAGCGCTGTCAACGAGGCTGCGCTGACGGGAGAAAGTATTCCGGTCGATAAATCAGCCGGCGACGCGGTTTCCGCGGCTACGGTCAATCAGTCCGGCTTTATCAGATGTGAGGCGACCAGAGTCGGAGAGGATACGACGCTCTCTCAGATCATAAAAATGGTCAGCGACGCGGCGGCGACCAAAGCGCCGGTCGCGAAGATCGCGGATAAGGTTTCCGGCGTCTTTGTCCCTGTGGTGATTACCATAGCTGTGATTACGACCATGATCTGGCTGATTGTGGGACAGACGGCAGCGTTTGCGCTGGCGAGAGGCATTTCAGTGCTTGTCATCAGCTGTCCCTGCGCACTCGGCCTCGCAACGCCGGTGGCAATTATGGTCGGCAACGGAATGGGAGCAAAGAACGGCATTCTCTTTAAGACGGCGGTGTCTCTGGAGGAGGCCGGTAAGGTGCAGATCGTCGTATTGGATAAGACCGGCACGATCACCAGCGGGGAGCCGAAGGTCACCGATCTGATTCCGGCAGACGCTGTGACAGAGAAGGAACTGTTATTTTACGCATACGCTCTGGAACAGAAAAGCGAGCATCCGCTGGCAAAGGCGATTCTGCTGCGCGGGCAGGAGGAGAAGATCACTGCGGCCGAAGTCAGTGATTTTCAGGCATTGCCGGGCAATGGCCTGACTGCTGTTCTCGGGAAAAAGATCCTGTTGCCTGTCGGTACATCAGATGACGCAAAACGTGTGAAAAGCGGGGAAAAACTTCTTGGCGGAAGTCTGAGGTTTATAAAAAGCCGGGTGAACGTTTCTTCAGATATGGAGGCACAGGCTGAAAAGTTGGCAGAGCAGGGGAAAACACCGCTTTTATTTGCGAAAGGAGGAAACCTGCTGGGGATCATAGCCGTGGCGGATGTGATCAAAGAGGACAGCCCGCAGGCGGTCAAAGAACTGCAGAATATGGGGATTCGTGTCGTAATGCTGACAGGAGATAACGAACGTACGGCAAAGGCAATCGGCGCGCAGGCGGGCGTTGACGAGGTGATCGCCGGGGTGCTGCCTGACGGGAAAGAGAGCGTGATCCGGCAGCTTAAGGAAAGCACGACGTCTTCCGATGAACAAAAAAATGGCTTTTCTGTTGCGCAGATGTTTGGCCGGAAAGAAAAAATGTCAGAAATCAGGGTGGCAATGGTCGGGGACGGCATCAATGATGCGCCGGCCCTCACAAGAGCGGACATCGGTATCGCCATTGGAGCGGGTACGGATATCGCCATTGACGCGGCGGACGTAGTGCTGATGAAAAGCAGGCTGAGCGATGTCCCGGCGGCTATCCGCTTAAGCCGCGCGACGCTGAAAAATATTCACGAGAATCTGTTCTGGGCCTTTTTCTACAATGTCATCGGCATTCCGCTGGCGGCCGGCGTCTGGATTCCGATCTTTGGCTGGACGCTGAATCCGATGTTTGGGGCGGCAGCGATGAGCCTTTCCAGCTTCTGCGTCGTTTCAAACGCGCTGCGTCTGAACCTGTATAAAATACGGGATGCAGGACATGACAAAAAAATCAGGCCGGTATCTTCTGGTAATTTCATCAGGACAACCGCAAAAGCCCCGGATACGATAGATTCAGAAACGGAGAACAGGGTAACTGTAAACCCGGCGGATGAGATTCCGGACAGGAATGCCTCAGAGACCGGAGATGAACATAATATGGAGGAGACGAACATGGTAAAGACAACAATGCAGGTAGAGGGAATGATGTGCGGCCACTGCGAGGCTCACGTAAACGATGCGATCCGCAAGGTGTTTAACGTGCAGAAAGTGACATCGAACCACAGCAAAGGAATCACGGAGATCTTTTCTGAGACCGCTCTGGACGAGGATAAGCTGAGAGCCTGCGTGGAGGAAACCGGATACAGGACAGGCACGATCACGACCGAAGAGCAGGAAAAGAAAGGATTCTCGCTGTTTCGCAAATAAAACCAGACGCGGCTTTGGCTTTACAGCAGCCGGAATACCTGCTCGACGGTCCGGGTCATGTTTTCTTTCGCAATCTGCGGATCCATTGCCTCTTCTAAGGTACACACGTTTCGTAGAATCGGAAAGAATGCATCGATCCCGGCCGCATTACAGGCTTCCGCGCCCGGCGCGATACTTCCAGCAAACGCGATCACTTTTGCTCCGTATTTTTTGCCCAGCCTGGCCACGCCGATGGGAGCCTTGCCCATGACAGTCTGGTGATCCAGACGTCCTTCGCCGGTAATGACTACATCGGCATCCGCTGCTTCCTTTTCGAGTCCCACGGCGTTCAAAATCAGGTCGACGCCAGGAAGCAGTTCGGCGTGTAAAAACCGGAGAAACGCGAATCCCAGCCCGCCGGCCGCACCGGCTCCGGGCATTGCGGCATAGTCGGAACAATCGTTGTTTTCAGACAGATCCGCCGATGCGCCCGATTCATCCGCAAAAATTCTTCCGGAGGCGGAAGCAAACGGTCTCACAGGAACGGAAGAAGTATCGCTCAGTCTGGAGGAGGAGACTACCCGTGCATAATTTGCCATGCCGCAGTCGAGCGGCTCAAGCAAATCCTCTGACACTCCCTTCTGAGGACCGTAGATGTAGGTGGCGCCCGTCGGCCCGCAGAGGGGATTTGTCACATCGCAGGCAACACGGAAACGGCATTCTTTCAGCCGTGGATCCGCGTTTTCTTCAGAGAAGGATGCGATTTTCGCAAGAGCCTGCCCGCCTTCCCGGACGTCCTCACCGTTTGCATCCAGAAATTCATATCCGAGTGCTTTCAGCATGCCGATACCGCCGTCGTTTGTGGCGCTTCCGCCGATGCCAATGATAAAATCCCGGCATCCGTTTTCGATGGCGTGAAGAATCATTTCCCCCACGCCCCGTGTGGTGGCTTTCAGGGGATCCCGCTCGGGCTGCAGTGTGATTCCGGCTGCGGAAGCCATCTCCATCACGGCAGTATGAGTTTTGCTCAGGAAGCCGTAATAACAATTCACAGGCTTCCCAAACGGTCCGGTGACTCTAAGAGGGACACGTTTTCCGTTCATTCCTTCAATCAGGGCATCAGTGGTGCCTTCCCCTCCGTCTGCAAGGGGTCTGATGATTACGTCTGCATCCGGCTTTGCTTTCAGAATCCCATCCCTTATGGCTTCCCCCGCCTCTATGGAAGAAAGGCTTCCCTTCAGTGAATCAATCGCGATAACGGCTTTCATAAAACGGTATCCTCCTGCGCTCTGTTCGGTTTGCCGGCACCCGTTTGGCCGGCATTTCTGTATTTACAGTGATTATAGCACAGATATCGCCTGTGAAAAGGAACTGATCCGGAATTATTTTCTTCCACAATTGGACAATATTGTGGTATCATAAAGAGGTATAGCAATGTCCCAGCCCACCGTAAGCCACCGGCTGAAAAATCTGGAAGATGAGCTGCAGTTCAAGCTGTTTACCAGAAAAAAGGGATGTAAACATCGATGTTGGTTTTGTCTACCACAGCCTGAAATATAAGAATGTAGTGGCGAAGCCAATCGCATCAGAAAGTATGACGCTGTGTGGAATCAATATTAAAACACAGGAGGTACAAGGACATGAAAATTGTTGTATTGGATGGTTACACAGAAAATCCCGGAGATATCAGCTGGGCGCCGCTGCAGGCACTGGGCGAGGTGACGGTATATGACCGGACTTCTTACGTGGAAGCGCCGGTGATCGCGGAGCGGATCGGCGACGCGGAAGTAGCCGTAATCAACAAAACTCTGATTTCCCGCGAGACGATGGACAAATGCCCGAATCTGAAGGCGATCGCGGTTCTGGCGACCGGCTACAACGTTGTAGATTACGGATATGCCAAAGAAAAGGGGATTCCGGTGATGAATGTGCCGGTATACGGTACGGATAATGTAAGCCAGTATGCCATCGGACTTCTCCTCGAGGTCTGCTCCCATATCGGGTATCATGATACGACGGTAAAAGCCGGTGAGTGGCAGAACAATGCGGACTGGTGCTACTGGCATTATCCGATGATCGAGGTATCAGGCAAGACGGCCGGTATCATCGGACTTGGCCGCATTGGTGTAAATACAGCCAGGATCCTGAGGGCGATGAACGTACATGTTCTGGCATACGATGCGTTTCCGTCGGAGACGGGGAAACAGGTAGCGGAATATGTAGAGCTGGATCAGCTTCTTTCTCAGTCCGATTTTATATTCCTGCACTGTCCGCTCTTCCCGTCTACGGAAGGGATCATCAACAAAGAGGCGATCGCGAAGATGAAGGATGGGGTAGTGATCATTAATAACAGCCGTGGTCCGCTGGTAGTGGAGCAGGATCTGGCAGATGCACTGAACAGCGGAAAAGTAGCCGCTGCCGCGCTGGATGTGGTTTCTACAGAGCCAATCTGTGCGGATAATCCTCTTTTAACGGCAAAGAACTGTATCATCACGCCGCATATTTCCTGGGCGACCAAAGATGCCCGTGAGCGGATCATGAACACGACTGCCGCAAATATAAAGTCCTATATGGACGGAACGCCTGAGAACGTTGTAAACCGGTAACCTGTAAACCGAATCGTCGGCTCACGTATTGTTCTGGCATCTGCGTGTTCCGGACGGCGATGCGCAAAAAAGAAAGAAGGGAACGAATATGTACCAGATTGATCTAAACAGCGACATGGGCGAGAGTTTTGGCGCATACAGGCTGGGAGGAGATGAGGAACTGATCAAATACGTCTCATCTACCAATGTGGCCTGCGGCTATCACGCGGGAGATCCCATGGTTATGGAAAAAGTCGTGAAGATGGCGAAGGAGCGCCACGTTGCGGTCGGCGCGCATCCGGGCTATCCGGATCTCATGGGCTTTGGACGCAGAAAGATGACACTGGATCCGAAGGAAACCAAAAATATCATTAAATATCAGGTTGGCGCCCTGATGGCATTTACGCAGAGTTATGGAATGAAGCTGCAGCATGTGGCTCCGCACGGCGCACTCGGGAATCTGTGCCAGTACGACAGAGAGACTTCACGTGCGATCTGCGAGGCAGTTTATGAGATCGATCCCTCCATTATGATCTTTTACTGTGCTGGCGCCGTTCTGGGAGAAGAGGCAGAAAAAATCGGACTGAAGACTGCTTCCGAAATTTTTGTGGATCGCGCTTATATGGACGATCTGTCTCTGGTGCCGCGGAAAATGGAAGGTTCCATGATCACGGACGAGGAGTTTGCGATCGAACGAAGCATCCGTATGGTGAAGGAAGGAAAAGTGACAGCTCTTTCCGGAAAAGAACTTGAGATCAGGGGCGATACCCTCTGCGTCCATGGCGACGGCCCCAAGGCATTCGATTTCGTAAAACGGATCAAAGAATCGTTTGCACAGGAAGGGATCATAATCAAAAACTTCCAGTAACGGCGATGCGTGAAGAAACTTTGCCTGAATCGCCATCGGGAACGGATGCTTTTTCGGCGTTTGAGACAGGACTGAGAGTTTGATCTGAAAAATGTTTTTGAATGATATCCGATATCCCATTTGCTTTTCGGTGCGGTCGTATTGTCGGCCGCACCGCTTTTTTGTTATATGGAAAAGAAACTTCTGCAAAAATTTTCTGCACGGAACAGTGGATATTTTGAAAAATCCTATTATAATGATTTCATGGAAACGGGATTCGGCAGGCTGCAGCTGATGCATGCCAGGAATCTTTAAAAATACGAAACAGCGGCAGAAAGCACAGGATGGGGATATATATGAATCTGAAAGAACTGGAAATCGGTAAAAGCGCCGTCATACAAAGCGTTGGCGGTGAGGGAGCACTAAGACAGCATATTCTGGATATGGGGCTGATTCCTGGTGCGGAAGTGACAATGGTGAAGCTGGCGCCTATGGGTGATCCGATGGAGCTGCGTGTACATAGTTATGAACTGACGCTTCGTCTGGCGGACGCAGAGCAAATTGAGATTCAGGAAACGGTGCTGTCAGAAGGACATTCGCGTGACGCTGCCAGGCAGAACGATGAGGATGGGAAGCATACGTCTGGTTTGGAACACAGTGCCTGTATGAGACGGTCATCCGCACCAGAGACCGTTTCGGACGGTTCAGCCGCCTGGAGCGGCGCTGCCGTTCATGACATACATGACAGAAAAAAGGAGAAGGAACATCCCGGCCTCGGCGAGGGCGGGAAATTTCACAGCAAAGCCGATGAGCATCCGCTTCCGGAGGGGACGGTGCTGACCTTTGCGCTCGCCGGCAACCAGAACTGCGGCAAGACGACTCTGTTCAATCAGCTGACAGGTTCCAATCAGCATGTGGGCAACTTTCCGGGCGTTACGGTGGATCGGAAAGACGGCGCCATCCACGGACATGCCGATACGCTGGTGACGGATCTGCCCGGTATTTATTCGATGTCGCCTTATTCCAGTGAAGAACTTGTAACGAGGAACTTTGTGTTAAGTGAGCACCCTCATGGGATTATCAATATCGTGGATGCCACGAACATCGAGCGGAACCTGTATCTGACAATGCAGCTGATGGAGCTGGATACGCCGATGGTTCTGGCGCTTAATATGATGGATGAGGTGCGGGAAAACGGCGGGTCGATCCGGATCAATGAGATGGAGGAAATCCTCGGAATCCCGGTCGTGCCGATCTCTGCCGCGAAAAATGAGGGCATTGAGGAGCTGATCTCTCACCTTGTACATGTGGCGAAATACCAGGAACGGCCGAAACGGCAGGATTTCTGTGACCGGAATGATCACGGCGGCGCTGTTCACAGGGCGCTGCACGGCATCATGCACCTGATTGAGGATCATGCGCAGAAGGCCGGCATTCCCCTGCGATTCGCGGCGACAAAGGTGGCGGAAGGAGATCAGCTGATCCTTGATCAGCTTCAGCTGGATGAAAACGAAAGGGAGATGGTCGAACATATTCTGGTTCAGATGGAACAGGAGCGTTCTCTGGACCGGACAGCGGCTATCGCGGATATGCGCTTTTCCTTTATCCAGAAACTCTGCGCAAAGACGGTTCAGAAGCCCAAAGAGAGCAGGGAGCGGCTTCGCAGTGAAAAAATTGATCGAGTGCTTACCGGCAAATACACAGCGATTCCCTGTTTTATCGGCATCATGCTGCTGGTGTTTTATCTGACGTTCAATGTGATCGGCCTGTTTTTCCAGAATCTGCTGGAAATGGGGATTGATTTCCTTGCGGGGATTGTGGACAGCACGCTTGTCGCGGCCGCTGTGCACCCGGTTCTTCGTGCGCTGATCAGCGACGGTATTTTTGCGGGAGTCGGCAGTGTCCTGAGTTTTCTGCCGATCATTGTCTGTCTGTTTTTTTTCCTGTCCCTGCTGGAGGACAGCGGCTATATTGCTCGCGTGGCATTCTTCATGGACAGTCTGCTGCGTAAGATCGGGCTTTCCGGGCGAAGCATTGTGCCGATGCTGATCGGTTTTGGATGTACGGTTCCGGCCGTCATGGCGACGCGGACATTACCGAGTGAGCGCGACCGCAGGATGACGATCCTGCTCACGCCATTTATGAGCTGTACTGCCAAGCTGCCGATTTATATGTTTTTTGTGAATACTTTTTTCCCGAAATACAGCGGACTGATCGTGACCTGTCTGTATTTTCTCGGGATTGCGGTGGGGATCCTTGCGTCGTTTCTTCTGAAGAAGACCATGTTCCGCGGGGAGGCGGTGCCGTTTGTGCTGGAGCTGCCGAACTATCGGCTGCCGTCGCCCAAAAATGTGGTGCAGCTTTTGTGGGAAAAGGCAAAGGATTTTCTGCACCGCGCATTTACCATCATATTGCTCGCGACGATCATCATCTGGTTTTTGCAGACCTTTGACCTGCGCCTGAATGTCGTCACGGATTCTCAGGACAGTATTCTGGCTGCTGTGGCCGGACTTCTGGTACCTATTTTCAGACCGATCGGCCTGGGAGACTGGAGAATCTGTACCTCTCTGATCAGCGGCTTTATGGCAAAGGAGAGCGTAGTCGCTACGATGGAACTTTTGTTTGCGGGTGAGATTACGTCCTTACTGACGCCTCTTGCGGCTGCGACCATGCTTGTATTCAGTCTGCTTTACACGCCCTGTGTAGCCGCTATCGCTTCTGTAAAACGGGAACTGGGCGGCAAATGGGCTGTCGGTGTTGTGCTGGGACAGTGCGTGATTGCCTGGCTGGCCGCAGGGGTGGTACATGTGGTCGGACTGATGATTGGCCTTTAATACGGGACAGGAAAATCTGATTTTGAATAAGTCCTTTTCATTTCCTCCAAAACATGATAGGATTAAAATAATCTAAGTAACTGTGAAGCTACGGAACAGTTACCATTCTAAAACTATCATCAGGAGGATTTCCATGCCAAAGAGAACAGATATCCATAAGGTCCTGATAATCGGCTCGGGCCCGATTATCATTGGTCAGGCCTGCGAATTCGATTATTCGGGTACACAGGCCTGCAAAGCGTTGAGAAAACTCGGTTATGAGATCGTGCTGGTCAATTCGAATCCTGCAACGATCATGACAGATCCGGAGATTGCGGACGTGACCTACATTGAGCCGCTGAATGTGACGCGGCTGGAGCAGATCATTGCCAAAGAGCGCCCGGATGCGCTGCTGCCGAATCTTGGCGGACAGTCCGGACTGAATCTCTGCTCCGAGCTGGCGAATGCCGGCGTACTGGAAAAATATGGCGTGCAGGTCATTGGCGTGCAGGTGGACGCGATCGAGCGCGGGGAGGATCGTATCGAGTTTAAGAATACGATGAATGCTCTGGGCATCGAGATGGCGAGAAGTGAGGTTTCCTACAGTGTGGAAGAGGCGCTTGCCATCGCGGACAGACTGGGATATCCGGTCGTCCTGCGCCCGGCCTATACCATGGGCGGAGCCGGCGGCGGTCTCGTCTACAACAAAGAGGAGTTAAAGACCGTCTGCGCCCGCGGCCTGCAGGCAAGTCTGGTCGGTCAGGTGCTTGTGGAAGAGTCGGTTCTTGGCTGGGAAGAGCTGGAGCTGGAAGTCATCCGTGATAAGGATAACAACATGATCACGGTCTGCTTTATCGAAAACATTGACCCGATGGGCGTACACACCGGAGATTCGTTCTGCGCCGCGCCGATGCTGACGATCTCTGAGGAGGTGCAGAAGCGTCTGCAGGAGCAGGCATATAAGATCGTGGAGTCCGTACAGGTGATCGGCGGTACGAATGTACAGTTTGCCCATGACCCGGTGACAGACCGGATCGTCGTCATTGAGATCAATCCGCGTACCTCCCGTTCGTCTGCGCTGGCCTCCAAGGCGACCGGATTCCCGATCGCTCTGGTGTCCGCGATGCTGGCCTGCGGACTGTCACTTTCTGAGATTCCCTGTGGGAAGTACGGTACACTCGATAAGTATGTGCCGGACGGCGATTATGTAGTGATCAAATTTGCCCGCTGGGCGTTTGAAAAATTCAAGGGTGTGGAAGACAAGCTGGGTACGCAGATGCGAGCGGTCGGCGAGGTTATGAGCATCGGCAAGACCTATAAGGAAGCATTCCAGAAAGCCATTCGTTCTCTGGAGACGGGACGCTACGGGCTTGGGCACGCAAAGGATTTTGATACAAAGACAAAGGAAGAACTGCTCTCCATGCTGATCACGCCGTCCAGCGAGCGCCATTTTATCATGTATGAGGCGCTGCGCAGGGGCGCGACTGTAGATGAGATCCATGAGATCACGAAGGTTAAGAAATATTTCATTGAGCAGATGAAGGAGCTGGTGGAAGAGGAGGAAGCCCTGGTACAGAACAAGGGACAGCTTCCGTCAGATGAGGCTCTGATTTCCGCGAAAAAGAACGGTTTTTCAGATAAGTATTTAAGCCAGATCCTGGCCATTCCGGAAGATGATGTGCGCAGCCGCCGTCTGGCTCTTGGCGTGGAGGAAGCCTGGGAGGGCGTACATGTCAGCGGCACTAAGGACAGCGCCTACTATTATTCGACCTACAATGCGCCGGATAAAAACCCGGTTTCGGAGAACAAACCGAAGATCATGATCCTGGGCGGCGGCCCGAACCGCATCGGTCAGGGCATCGAGTTTGACTATTGCTGTGTACATGCGTCTCTGGCACTGAAGAAGCTGGGCTTTGAGACGATCATCGTCAACTGCAATCCGGAAACGGTGTCGACGGACTATGATACTTCAGATAAGCTGTATTTTGAACCGCTGACGCTGGAGGATGTCTTAAGCATCTATCGCAAGGAGAAACCGCTTGGCGTGATCGCGCAGTTTGGCGGTCAGACCCCGCTGAATCTGGCGGCGGATCTGGAAAAGAACGGTGTAAAGATCCTGGGGACCGCTCCGGCTGTTATTGATCTTGCGGAGGACCGCGATCAGTTCCGTGCGATGATGGAGAAACTTAACATCCCGATGCCGGAATCCGGCATGGCTGTCAACACCACGGAAGCGAAGGCGATCGCCGCAAAGATCGGATATCCGGTCATGGTGCGGCCGTCCTATGTCCTCGGCGGACGGGGAATGGAAGTTGTTTATGACGATGAAAGCATGGAGAACTACATGGCGGCGGCTGTCGGCGTGACGCCGGACCGCCCGATCCTGATCGACCGCTTCCTGAATCATGCGATGGAATGCGAGGCGGATGCCATCAGCGACGGTACGCACGCGTTTGTACCGGCCGTTATGGAGCATATTGAGCTCGCGGGCATTCATTCGGGCGATTCTGCCTGCATCATTCCGTCCGTGCATATTTCGGAAGAAAATGTCCGGACGATCAAGGAATATACGAAAAAGATTGCTGAGGAGATGCATGTTCGGGGACTTATGAACATGCAGTACGCGATCGAGAACGGCAAAGTGTTTGTGCTGGAGGCGAATCCGCGCGCATCAAGGACTGTGCCGCTGGTCTCCAAGGTGTGCAACATCCGCATGGTGCCGCTCGCCACGGACATCATCACCTCCGAGCTCACGGGACGCCCTTCGCCGGTGCCGTCCTTAAAGGAGCAGAACATCCCGAATTACGGCGTGAAGGAAGCCGTGTTCCCGTTCAATATGTTCCCAGAGGTCGATCCGGTCCTCGGGCCGGAAATGCGCTCTACCGGAGAAGTGCTCGGTATTTCCGTCTCCTATGGAGAAGCGTTCTACAAAGCCCAGGAGGCGACGCAGACGAAGCTGCCGCTTGAAGGCACCGTTCTGATCTCCGTCAGCCGCCGCGATAAGCCGGAAGCAGTGGAGATCGCGAAAAGTTTTGCGGAGGACGGATTTCAGATCCTCGCGACCGGTACAACGTATGATCTGCTGACGGAAAACGGCATTGAAGCAGAAAAGGTGAAGAAACTGTACGAGGGCAGACCGAATATCCTTGATCTGATCACCAACGGCGACATAGACCTAATCGTCAATACACCGGTCGGGAAAGAGAGTGTCCACGACGACAGCTACCTGCGGAAAGCGGCGATCAAGTCTAAGATTCCGTATATGACGACGATGGCAGCGGCGCGGGTGACCGCGCAGGGCATCAAATACGTGAAAGAGCACGGAAATCTGGAGAGCCGCCGCATGCAGAATCGCCCAGTGGGCGATGCGGCGGCCTGCGTCACAGATTCGCGGGGCGAATCTATGACATATGGAGAAGTGAAATCTTTGCAGGAGATCCACAGCGAAATTACGGATTTATGATCGGCTGTCCGGTGCTGACTGAGTATGAATGAAAAAAAGGAGAACAGACGATGAATGAATTATGGAAAGCAGTGATTGATGCCGATGATGCTCCGATCGTCATTTGTAATATGGAGCACACGATCGTTTATATGAATCCGTCTGCGATACAGAGATATCAGAAAAGCGGCGGGGAGAAGCTGGTCGGCAGATCCATTTTTGACTGCCACAATGCGCGCTCCAGAGAAATCATCCTGTCCGTGGTTGAAAAGTTCCGCAGGGATCCAGTGCTTCATAAGGTGCATACCTACTCAAAGAACTGGGATGGGGAAGATTCCGATGTATATATGGTTGCGCTTAAAAATGACAGCGGCGATCTGATCGGCTATTATGAAAAGCATGAGAGCCGCATCCATGAGGCGGATCGTTAAAACAGGAGTTCCATATGGCTTTGGAAGAATCTTTTTCGAAAGACTTTTATTCAACGCGTTTTGACAGTATACAGACACTTCGGGGAATCTGCGCATGGCTGATTGTAATGCAGCATATGCGCTTCTTTGCCCGCGGTGCTTTTGGTGTGGATATCTTTTTTTGCATCAGCGGATTTATGATTATGCTTACCACGCGATGCGGACCGGAGGAAGCATCAAAGGACAGAACAGGATTTTTCCTGAGAAAAAGACTGATACGAATTGTTCCTTTTTATTATCTGATGACCATCCTGACATTTGCTCTGCTGATGGCGTATCCGGAAATGTTTGAACAGACGCAGACATCGTTTCAGTTTCTTATTAAAAGCCTGCTTTTTATCCCATTTGATATAGGGGAAGGGGTGCTGCAGCCCCTCCTTCGTGTGGGCTGGACGATCAACTGTGAGGTGTTTTTCTATGTGCTTTTTTTCCTTGCCCTTCACATCAGTCAGCGTTACCGTGGACTGATCTGTACGGCGCTTCTGGCGGTGTGTGTGCTTGTGGGTGCGGCAGGTTCCGGGGGCAGGACAGTCACAGGAGAGAGCCTGTTGGGGCTGCAGCCGTTTTTTTCACAAAACACGTTGTTGACGACGGACTCTGTTTCGCCCTGGCTGGCGCCTGTTTTTTTCTATGGCTGTCCGGTAATGCTGGAATTTGCTCTTGGGATTTTGTGTTATTACATAGCCGGCGTAGTTTTTGAACGGATGAAAAACGTACAGCATAAAAGGGTCGGGTTCTTTGCTCTTTTTGCAGGAGCAGCGATGCTTGTGATTCTTATTTTTACTGCACCGCACGTCAATCTTCTCGGATGGCGCAGGCTTCTGGTGTGGGGCGTACCGGCGATGCTGACGGTATTGGCGTTTTTTACAGCAGGGCTGTTTCTTGTGATGCCGAGATGCAGTGTGAGACTGGGGGATATCAGTTTTTCCATTTATCTTATCCACTATTATCTGGTCATGTATATGGATCGCGAGGTCTTTGATTTTTCAACGCTTACACTTACCTCTGCCCTTGGAGCGCTTCTTACAATTGCGCTGGTAACGATAGCCGCCGCATTTACGTGGTATTTCATTGAAGTGCGCTTTACAGCGTTTTTGCGTGGAAAACTGTGCCGTAAAACGCGTCAGATCAGTTCAAAATGTACGCAGGCATTGTAAATACCGTCCTCCAGCAGAGGACTTGTCACATACGAGGCCGCTTTTTTGGCCTCGTCAGAACCATTTCCCATCGCAACCGATACACCTGCTGCCGCAAACATACCGAGGTCGTTCACGCTGTCACCGAACGCGAAAGTATCCGCAAGGCCGATATTCAGAATTTCGCAGACCTTTTGAATGCCGGTTCCTTTATGGAATCCTTTCGGCACCATCTCCACAACGTTTTTATTATGAATGATGTAATCGTAATCTTTCTGCAGACTGGCAAAGCACCCTTCGCGGTCCGCGTCGTTGGTCGCACATGAAAGTTTGGAGATTTCCCACTTTCCCCACAGTTCATTGATTGGGAGCAGCCGGTCGCCCATTTCACGGATGACTTTTTCTCCGTAGGCGTCCTGACCAAATTCGAAACGATCCAGATAGAGGTGATACGCGCCCTCCAGAATCGGACGAAATCCGTATTTCCTTACAGTTTCCACCGTATGTACAGCAAGATCCGCAGGTATTGTCTTATAAAAGAGCCGTTCGCCCTGATATTCTGCCATCGTGCCGCAGCCGGAAACGATGCCGTCAAATCCAAGCTGCAGAAGTGCCGGGTTCTGTATGTATGCCCGGCAGCGTCCGCTGCATAAGAATACCAGATGGCCGTTGGCCTTCAGTCTGTGGATTGCCTCTCTGGTGCTCTCAGGTATATAATTTTTAAAATCCCAGAGTGTTCCGTCTATGTCAAAAAAGAGTGCTTTGGGCATAAGTGCCGTTCCTCCTTGCGTTTCCTGCATTTACTATAGTTTAGCATGTTCTTGTCCTTTGGGCAATTGGAAATATTGAGGAAACTGCCCCGGAAAAAGCCGTTATCATGGGGCAAAGATACATAAGCATACCGCAATATTTGGACATATGCCGAAATCTGGTGATTGAAAATGTCGCGTGAAACAGCTATAATGAGGGCATTGAACCAAACCAGTATCGAGGTGAAAACTGTGGCGAAGGACAAAGATTTCAAGAGCGGCAGCCGGAAAATTACAATCGGTCTGCCAAGAGCACTTCTCTATGAACGTTATCATGTGCTCTGGAAAACTTTTTTTGAACAGCTTGGTTTTGAAGTGCGGGTCAGTCCGCCTACGACACTTCAGACTATGAATGTCGGCAGCGCCAGGGCGATTGATGAGATGTGCCTTTCCGTGAAACTGTATCTCGGCCATGTGGAGAGCCTCGTTGGGAAATGTGATTACATTCTTGTACCCCGGATCAGTAATTTCGGGATTCGCAGATATCTTTGTACGACATTCGAAGGAATGTATGATATCTGCCGGAATCTGTTCCGAAAGAGCGGCCAAAGGTTTCTTTCTTATAATATAGACGTCGTGCACGGACTCGAGGAGGAGGCAGCTTTTGTTTTCATGGCGGAGCAGCTTAAAATTCCGAAAAAGAATGCGGCGAAAGCGTACAAGACTGCCAAAAAGGCCGAGAGCGAAGACTGGAAGCTGCAGGTAAAACAGCAGGAGGCACTTTACAAAAATGATGGCCTGAAAGTGATGATTGCATCACACAGTTATGTGGAACGGGACGCGTATATCGGCAAACCTGTCACGGATTTCCTGAAAAATGCCGGGGTTACCGTTCTGTATGCGGATGTGATGGACCGGAAGGATGCCATAAAGCAGGGAAGCAGGCTTTCACCGACCATGCGCTGGGAACTGAACCGCGAAATCGCGGGCGGCATATATGAGAACCATAAACGGGTGGATGGCATTATCCTCCTCTCCGTGTTTCCCTGCGGCCCGGACGCGATGACGAACGATATGATCATCCGCAGAATGAAAGGCACGCCGATCCTCAATCTGATGCTGGATGCGCAGAGCGGCATGGCGGGTGTGGAGACTCGACTGGAGAGTTTTATCGATATTCTTACATTTCAAAAGAATAAATAAAATGCTCCGGAACAGGTATTTACATGAAGCGGCAAATGTACCAGGAACTACAGGCACATGATTGCGGTAAAAACCAACAGGGGGAATTGCGGAAATGGCAAAAGATCCGGCTGTGACGAATAAAAAGAAAATCGCGTTTCCGATAGCGGCGAGATACAATTATGCGGCGAAGTATTTCATAGACATTGGACTGGAGCAGCAGTACATCATGCAGCCGCGAATGACAAGAAAAACACTGGATATCGGCAGCTTATACAGTCCGGATACGGTCTGTACGCCATTTAAGACGACTCTCGGCAGTCTGATTGAAGCGCTTGAATGCGGTGCGGATACGCTGCTGATGTTTTTTGGCTTATGTCGTCTGGGATATTACGGCGAACTGCAGGAACAGATCCTGCGGGATCTTGGCTATCAGTTTGATTTCATCAATATGGCGGAATATACGACAGGAAAATCCAGAGATTATCTGAAAGTACTTAAACGGCTTTCTCCGAAGATTCATGTCGCGAAGGCGACCGCAGCCGGATATGAAATGATCAGAATGGTGGAATATATTGATGAAATCGAGGAACTTTATTACAAAAACTGCGGATTTGAACTTGAAAAGGGTGCTTACAGAAAAGCGCTGGATCAATTCTGGACGGATATGAATAAGGCAGCGTCCAAAACGGATATTGAAGCCGGATACCAGCGCGTAAAAAGCACATTTCATGCGATTCCGCTCAAAAAGGAGGAGCCGATCCGTGTCGGACTGATCGGGGAATATTTTACCGTACAGGACGATTTCTCCAACCTGGAACTGGAGCAGAAGCTGGCGGATATGGGCGTGGAGGTACACCGTTGGATGAATCTTTCTCATCGGAACCTGCATTACGGCGGAGAGAAGAATCTGAATGTGCGTATCCGCGATCTGTGCCGGTACGAGATGGGACCGACATCCACGGCAAATATCTGGTGTGCGAGGGATTACGCGGAGCGTGGTTTTGACGGGATCATTCATGTAAAATCAGCCGGATGCACTCCGGAGATTGACATTATGCCCGTGCTGCAGAACATCAGCGCGGATTATAAGATTCCGATACTGTATCTGACCTATGATTCACAGACCAGTGATACGGGACTGATGACTAGAATTGAGGCTTTTTATGATATGCTGAGTATGAGAAAGAAGGTATTTCGATGAGAGAGGCATACCTGGGAATCGACGTCGGGTCGATTTCGACCAAAGGAGTGATTCTAAATGACGATAAAGAGATCCTGTCCAGCGCCTACATCTGGACGGAAGGGGATCCCATCGGGGCGGTAAAGAAGCTGGTCGGGCTTTTGGAGCAGCAGTTTGATAAAAAAGAATATCAGATCACAGCGACCGGCACGACCGGAAGCGCCAGGCGCCTTGTCGGGACGATCACGGGCGCGACCATGGTAAAAAATGAGATTACTGCCCATGCGGTCGGCACCACTTCTTTTTACCCGGAGACGCGCACCATTCTGGAGATCGGCGGGCAGGACTCCAAGATCATACTGGTGGAGAACGGCGTTGCGGTTGATTACGCGATGAATACTCTCTGCGCAGCCGGTACAGGCGCATTCCTTTCCAGTCAGTCCAGGCGTTTGGGCATTGAGGTGGAAGAGATGGGAGAGATTGCGCTGAAGTCGAAACATCCGACGCAGATTGCCGCCCGCTGTACTGTATTCGCGGAATCCGACCTCGTACACAAAATTCAGATGGGGCACTCCAGAGAAGACATTGTTGCCGGGCTCTGTCAGGCTGTCGTGGCAAACTATCTGAATAATGTCGGCAAGGGGAAACGGATCGTTTCACCTGTGGTGTTTCAGGGCGGCGTCAGCAAGAACATCGGCGTGGTAGCGGCGTTTGAGAAGACATTGGGCTGCGAGGTGCGTGTGGATGAAAATGGCCATCTGATGGGCGCTATCGGCGCCGCATTGCTGGCAAAGAGCGGAAGCGTGCGCCGCGAATTTGATTTTTCCGTTGAAAACGTTGAGTTTAAGACACGCGAAGCGAGCTGCGGACGCTGCTCCAACAATTGTGAAATCATCTGTGTCTACCGCGACGGAACGCTGATCGACGGATGGGGAAACCGCTGTGAAAAGGGTGATGTGATGCACAGAAAGGCAGGGTGATCATTTGCATAAAAACGGACATCCATCTGGATGTCCGGGAAAGAGAAAAAAGGTATATTTAAAACCCCGCAACGGGGAGAATTTTTTGTCGAAGCCAGTCCGAATGCTTCTGTTTGTAAAACCCCCGGGTGGCTTCCTTTGATGAATTAATCTATCAGCCGGATGTGGACATTTTGTGAAAGGAATATGAAAGAATTCGAAACTATCTTAAATAATTGAAGATCCATTTGTCAGAAATATGATGATATAAGGGAGGATTGTGATTATGAAAGAGTACAGAAACGAGAACTGCAGAAAACGTGTGAGTCTGCGGCCATTTGCCGGAGTGCTGCTTCTGCTGTTTCTTTGCATGACAGGATGCTTCTTTTGCCGGAGCCATGTACAGGCGGCTTCCGCAAATAAAATCGTTTTTACCGATGGCAGCGGCAGTTATCTTGTCTATAAGTCCAAAAACTGGTATCTGAAGGATGCGGACGGGAAAGCGCTTACCGGGATTCAATATCTTACCGTCAAAAAGTCTTCTTCCTTTAGTGAAGGCTATTACATGTTTGACGGGAAAGGGAAACTTTTGAAGAAAAAAGCGGTGTATTATCTGAATACGACCGTAAACGACGTACTGTTCCGGGGATATTATTACACGGACAGTAAAGGCTGTTTCCCGGCTAAGGCAAGCGGTCTGCTTAAGTTTTCAAATATAAAATGCACCTCTAAATCCAAAACGTTTAACGGATATTTCTACGTACAGGAATACGGAAAGCTGTCCGCGGATGCACAGGTCCGTAAACTTTCCGTGAAAGTAAACGGTGTCACGTTCAAAGGCTATTATTACTTTAACAGCGTCGGAAGACTTTTCACGAACAAGGCCTTTCATAAGGTAGAACAGAAGGTCGGCGGCGTCGTATTTAACGGAACCTATTATTTTGGCGGTACCCGAGGCGTACTTGTCCGCAAACAGGGCTGGGTGACTTATCAGGGAAGCAGGTATTATATTGATGCGAGCGGCAAAATGCTGACAAATTGCTGGAAGAACGGTTATTATCTGCTTTCGAACGGGAAAATAGCCAAAAGCCAGCAGGTACCGGACGGCTCTTATGTGGACGCAAACGGGAAAAAATGCAAAAAAGAAGAAGTCGCTTTAAGCGGCCTGAAAAACACACTCAGTTCGATGACAAAAAAATATGGCGGCACATGGTCAATCTATATAAAAAATCTGGAAACAGGGGATGTACTGAATCTGAATGACAGGGCGATGTATCCGGCGAGCACGATCAAGGTGTTTGTTATGGCTTCTCTTTATAATGAAATAAAAGCAGGACGGATAAAAGAAACATCGCAGGTGAAAAGTCTGCTGAAATCCATGATCACGGTCAGCAGCAATGAATCCTATAATGCGCTGGTAAAAAAGCAGGGCTCTTCGGGCAGCTTCCTTTCCGGTGCCGCTGTTGTTAATAAATATCTGAAAAATAACGGATATACCAGTACCCGGGTCCACCATACGCTGCACCCGGCATCGTCGAAGAAGGCCAGCGATGGAAGCAGCAACACTTCTTCTGCAAAAGACTGCGGCGTGTTGCTCGAAAAAATCTACAATGGCACTTGCGTATCAAAAGCATATTCCCAAAAGATGCTGAACCTGCTGCTTGCGCAGGAGCGCAGATGGAAAATACCGGCGGGAATCCCTTCAGGGATAAAAGTCGCCAACAAGACCGGTGAGACTTCAACAACCGATCATGACATAGCGATTGTATATGGTAAGAAAACGGATTACGTAATCTGTGTCTTTTCCTCCGGGAGCAGTTCGTCGTCGAGTAAGATCGCCGCTATATCCAAAACGGTTTACAACTATCTGAATTAATGAAAGGAACGTCCATTTAGAAATCCGGAAAGAGATTTTTGCGCAAAGCAGAGATCTCTTTTCTTTTGAAAAAAATGATGCGTATTTTTTGAAAAAGTGGTTGACAAACAGGGAATCGCGTATTATAGTAGGCAACGTAAGATGTTAGCACTCAAGATAAAAGAGTGCTAACAACATAAGAGAACAGCAGCAGTGAGCAGAATTCGAAACCGAACAGGTTCACTGCCGAAAGGAGGGTATCAGATGCAGCTCGATGACAGAAAATGGACGATCCTGAAAGCCATCATCAAGACTTACCTGGAGACAGGCGAGCCGGTCGGATCCCGCACCATTTCCAAATATGCCGATCTGAATCTGAGCTCTGCTACCATTCGTAACGAGATGTCTGACCTTGAGGATATGGGTCTGATTCTTCAGCCGCATACTTCAGCAGGACGTATCCCGTCGGATGCCGGTTACCGCCTTTACGTGGACCGCATGATGGAAGAGAAAGACCGCGAAGTTACGGAGATGAAAGAGGTTGTTCTCCAGAGGCAGGATAAGATGGAACTGATCCTGCGGCAGATGGCACAGATTCTGGCAAATAATACGAATTATGCAGCCATGATTTCCGGTCCGCAGATCCACCAGACGAAACTAAAGTTTATCCAGCTCTCCATTGTCTCAGATACGCAGATTCTTGCTACTGTAGTGACGGAGGGTAATGTCGTTCGGAATAAGATGCTGGATATGGAACATGGTCTGGATCATCAGACGATTCTGGATCTGAATATTCTTTTAAACAGCGCTCTGAACGGTCTGACTCTGGAAGAAATCAATCTTGCCACCATCTCAAAGTTGAAACAGCAGGCCGGAATTCACAGTGATGTTGTGAATCGTGTGCTGGATGCGGTTGCGGAAGCAATCCAGGCGGATACGGATGTGGAGATTTATACCAGCGGTGCGACGAATATCTTTCGATACCCGGAACTCTCCACAAGCGAGAAGGCGAGCGAGCTGATTGATGCGTTCGAGGATAAGAAAAATCTTGCCGGACTGATAGCTCCGAATGCTTCGGACAATGAGACCGGGATTCAGGTCTATATCGGCTCAGAATCTCCGGTTGAGTCAATGCGTGACTGCAGTGTTGTGACAGCCACCTATGAACTTGGGGAAGGCATGTACGGACGAATCGGCGTAGTCGGTCCGAAGCGTATGGATTATGATAAAGTTGTTGGTACGCTGAAGACACTGATGACGCAGCTGGATCAGATTTATCATAAGGATAATGAGAAAAAGGACTCGTAACACTTTTTACAGTTATGAAGCATAGAAGAAAGGTGGAGAAGCCATTGGAAGAAATCAGGGACGAAGAAGTTCAGGATGAAGCTGCCAAGAAGCAGAAGGCAGTGAACAGTTCTTCCGGAAGTGAAACCGGGAGTCAGGATGAGGCTGCCGGAGAGCAGTGCAAATCGTCAGCGACAGACACGAAAGAGAAGGATCAGCAGTCTGACGATCGGACGGAAAAAGCGGAATCAGAGGAATCAGAGGATTCTGCCAATTCGGAAGGATCTGCAGATTCTGATTCGACAGAAGCCGCGGATTCCGATCAGGAGGCGGAACCTGCCGAAGAGACCGGAAAAAAAAGTTTTTTTGGCAAAAAGAAAAAGGATAAGCGGGATCAGCAGATAGAAGAACTGACAGACCGTGTGCAGCGCCAGATGGCCGAATTTGATAATTTCCGCAAGCGCTCGGAGAGAGAAAAGGCTTCGATGTTTGAAGTAGGCGCGAAGAGCGTACTCGAAAAGATTCTGCCGACAGTAGATAATTTCGAACGCGGATTTGCCAATCTCACTGAAGAGCAGAAAGAGGATGCCTTTGTTCAGGGCATGGAGAAGGTTTACCGGCAGCTGCTCACTTCACTGGAAGGCATCGGTGTCAAGCCGATCGAAGCAGTCGGGCAGACATTTGATCCGAATTTCCACAATGCCGTGATGCATGTGGACGACGAGGAAGCTGGTGAAAATGTAGTGGTGGAGGAATTTCAGAAAGGGTATCTTTACCGTGACAGTGTGATTCGTCACAGCATGGTAAAGGTGGCGAATTGATTACGGGGAACCGTTTCGCCAGTTTAATCCCTTTTATATGGGTTGTCACCATTTTTTAATATCCATGCCGCGGACGGCCGGGATTAGTGAACGGCACGTTGGGCAGATTATCATATAAGAGTTTTAGAAAAAACATGCAAAACAGGAGGAATTATTATGAGTAAGATTATTGGTATTGACCTTGGTACAACAAACAGCTGTGTAGCAGTTATGGAAGGCGGAAAGCCGGTTGTCATTACAAATACAGAGGGAGCAAGAACCACACCGTCCATCGTGGCGTTTACAAAAAGCGGCGAACGTCTCGTCGGTGAGCCGGCAAAGCGTCAGGCAGTGACGAATGCGGATCACACAGTTTCTTCCATCAAGAGACACATGGGCAGCGATTACCGTGTAGAGATCGACGGCAAGAAATATTCTCCGCAGGAGATTTCCGCAATGATCCTGCAGAAGATGAAAGCGGATGCTGAGAACTACCTTGGTGAAAAGGTGACAGAAGCTGTCATCACGGTTCCGGCGTATTTCAATGATGCGCAGCGTCAGGCGACAAAGGATGCCGGCAAGATCGCAGGCCTGGATGTAAAGCGTATCATCAACGAGCCGACAGCGGCGGCGCTTGCCTATGGGCTTGACAATGAGAACGAGCAGAAGATCATGGTCTATGACCTGGGCGGCGGCACATTCGATGTCTCCATCATCGAGATCGGCGAGGGCGTGATCGAAGTGCTTGCGACCGACGGCAACAACCGTCTGGGCGGCGATGACTTCGATAAGAAGATTGTTGATTATATGATTGAGGACTTTAAGTCCAAAGAAGGAATCGATCTTTCCGGTGACAAGATGGCTCTGCAGAGACTGAAGGAAGCGGCTGAGAAGGCAAAGAAAGAACTTTCCTCCTCGACGACAACAAATATCAACCTTCCGTTTATTACGGCGAATGAGACCGGCCCGAAGCACTTTGAGATGGATCTGACCAGAGCGAAGTTTGATGAACTGACTCATGACCTCGTAGAGGCGACGGTCATCCCGGTACAGAACGCTCTGAAGGACGCGGGACTTTCCGCAAGCGAGCTTTCCAAGGTGCTGCTGGTAGGCGGTTCGACACGTATCCCGGCTGTACAGGACAAGGTAAAACAGCTGACCGGTCATGAACCGAACAAGAGCCTGAACCCGGATGAGTGCGTAGCACTCGGCGCTTCCATTCAGGGCGGCAAACTGGCAGGTGATGCCGGTGCGGGCGATATCCTTCTTCTGGATGTAACTCCGCTGTCTCTGTCTATCGAGACTCTCGGCGGTGTAGCAACGAAGCTGATCGAGCGCAATACAACGATCCCGACCAAGAAGAGCCAGGTGTTCTCCACCGCAGCGGATAACCAGACGGCAGTTGATATCCATGTTGTACAGGGCGAGCGACAGTTCGCGAAGGACAACAAGTCCCTCGGCCAGTTCCGTCTGGATGGGATTCCGCCTGCAAGAAGAGGCGTACCGCAGATCGAGGTTACGTTTGATATCGATGCAAACGGTATTGTGAATGTATCGGCGAAAGACCTTGGCACCGGCAAAGAGCAGCACATCACGATCACATCCGGTTCAAATATGTCGGATGATGAGATCGATAAGGCTGTAAAGGAAGCGGCTGAGTACGAGGCACAGGATAAGAAGAAGAAAGAAGCCATTGACACCAGAAATGATGCGGACGCGATGGTATTCCAGACTGAGAAGGCTATGGAAGAGGTCGGTGACAAGATCGACCCGGCAGACAAGTCTGCGGTAGAAGCGGATCTGCAGTCTCTGAAAGACCTGATCGCGCAGACCAATCCGGAGGATATGACGGATTCTCAGATTGCGGATCTGAAGGCTGGTAAGGAGAAGCTGATGGAGAGCGCGCAGAAGCTGTTCGCAAAGGTATATGAGCAGGCCGGCGCGGCTGCGGGAGCTGCAGGTGCAGGCCCTGATATGGGCGGCGCCGCAGGCGCGGATGCAGGCAGTGCTTCTTCTGCAAACGGCCCGGTTGACGATGATGTTGTTGACGGAGATTACCGTGAGGTATAATCTGGCTTACCGTATTTACCGTTTTATTCAGAAATGAGAATCATTTAAGATATTTTACAGGCTGGTCGCGTTTCGACTATAAATACCCTTGAAAGCGGGAAATCCTTTCAGGGGTATTGCCGTGTGAGGAGTTTATTATGGCAGAAAGTAAAAGAGATTATTATGAAGTCCTGGGTGTGGACAAAAATGCGGATGACGCTACGTTAAAAAAGGCCTATCGTGCTCTTGCAAAAAAGTATCATCCGGATATGAACCCGGGGGACGCCGAGGCGGAGAAAAAGTTTAAGGAGGCCTCTGAGGCCTATGCCATCTTAAGTGATCCGGAAAAAAGACGTCAGTATGACCAGTTTGGCCATGCCGCGTTTGAGGGCGGTGCCGGTGGCGGAGGCTTCGATTTTAGTAATTTTGATTTTGGCGACATGGGCGATATTTTCGGCGATTTCTTTGGCGGCGGCAGCCGCAGGCGGGGTGGTTCCCGCGGCCCGATGCAGGGGGCAAATGTACGATCCAGCGTGAGAATCACCTTTGAGGAGGCAATATCCGGCTGTGAAAAAGAGATCGAGCTGAACCTGAAGGATGAGTGTACGACCTGTCATGGCACAGGAGCAAAGCCGGGTACATCGCCGGAGACCTGCCCAAAGTGCGGCGGCAGAGGCCAGGTCGTCTTTTCCCAGCAGTCCCTGTTCGGCACGGTACAGAATGTGCAGACCTGTCCGGAATGTCACGGTACCGGTAAGGTTATTAAAGAAAAATGTCCGAACTGCTATGGAAGCGGTTATACATCCAGCAAAAAGAAAATTAAGGTCACGATCCCTGCCGGCATTGACAATGGACAGAGTATCCGTATCCGTGAGAAGGGAGAACCGGGGAGCAACGGCGGACCGCGCGGAGATCTGCTTGTCGAGGTTACGGTCGGAAGACACGCGACGTTTACCCGTCAGGATACGAATATTTACTCAGAAGTGCCGATCACATTCGCACAGGCGGCGCTGGGCGGCGATATCCTTATCAGCACAGTGGACGGCGATATTGTCTATACGATCAAACCGGGCACGCAGACCGGCACAAAGGTGCGCTTCAAAGGCAAGGGGGTTCCATCCATCCGCAATAAAAACATGCGCGGCGATCACTATGTCACATTTAATATAGTAGTGCCCACAAAGCTGAATGAGGCTGCAAAGAAAGCGCTGCGTGAATTTGACGAGGCGACCGGCGGCAGTCTTACGAAGCCGGGAGAGACTCCCAAAGGCCCGCAGGAAAAGAAAGGGAAAAAGGGGTTCGGCGAGAAGATAAAAGAGATGTTTGAGGAGTAGCCTGAACATCGCAGCGCTGCGCTGACGCATGGACAAATTCTATCATAAATATGGCATCATATTGGCCTGATAAGGCAGAAGAAAGATAATAGCATGAGATGGAATAAATTTACAATTAAGACGAAAACCGAGGCAGAAGACATCGTCATTGCCACTCTGGCCGATATCGGTATTGAAGGCGCCGAGATTGAAGATAAGGTTCCGCTCTCCGAATCGGATAAAAAACAGATGTTTGTAGACATTCTGCCGGATGGCCCGGCAGACGATGGCATTGCTTATTTAAATTTTTATCTGGATGAGAACGCAGATGTAGACTCAATCCTGGCTGATGTGCAAAGAGAACTGGATGAACTGCGGGAATTTATGGACATCGGGGAAGGGTCGATTGAGGTCTCAATGACTGAGGATAAAGACTGGATCAACAACTGGAAAGAGTATTTTCATCAGTTTTATGTGGATGATATCCTGATTACGCCCTCCTGGGAAGAAGTAAAAGCGGAGGATAAGGATAAGATGATCATCCATATCGATCCGGGTACTGCCTTTGGTACAGGGATGCACGAGACCACACAGCTCTGCCTGCGTCAGCTGAAAAAATATGTTACCGACCGGACAGAACTCCTTGATGTTGGTACCGGCAGCGGTATTCTTTCAATCGCTGCCCTGAAACTCGGAGCAAAACATGCGGTCGGCACCGATCTGGATCCATGCGCGATGTCGGCTGTGCAGGAGAATCTGGCTGCAAACGGCATTCCTGCCAGTGCGATGCAGTTTCTTCTCGGAAATATTATTGATGAAAAGGATATCCAGGATGCGGTCGGATATGAAAAATACGATATCGTGACCGCGAATATTCTTGCCGAGGTGCTTTTGTACCTGACACCGGTTATTGTGAATCAGCTGAAACATGGAGGCATTTACATTACTTCCGGTATTATTGAAGAGAAAGAGACAGCGGTTGTAGACGCGGTTAAGGCTTCCGGTCTTGAACTGCTCGAGGTAACACGTCAGAAGGACTGGGTATCCGTGACCGCACACAGGCCGTAATTGCTGAAAACGGGACGTCTGCATGCGGATGCATATTTGTTTATTATTCGCAGGGAACTGTGCAAATAGAAGGGATATAAGGATAATCGTACGATGCATCATTTTTTCGCAGAGAAAGCCCAGATAAGTGAAAATGAAATCCGTATCACCGGCAGCGATGTGAATCATATCCGCAATGTTCTCCGTATCGCTCCAGGAGAGCAGGTCAGTGTCAGTGACGGTGATGCAACGTCATACCGCTGCGAAGTGGTTCGGGTCGAGGAGGAGTGTGTCACTGCAAAAATTATGTGGTCGCAGGAAGCGGATACGGAACTTCCGTGCCGAATTGTACTGTTTCAGGGCCTTCCGAAAGCAGACAAAATGGAACTGATCATTCAGAAAACCATTGAGCTGGGGGTCAGCGAGATTATTCCGATGGCGACCCGCCGTGCAGTGGTCAAGCTGGACGCGAAGAAAGCGGAAGCGAAGAAGAAACGCTGGAATGCCATTGCAGAGAGCTCTGCGAAGCAGGCAAAGAGAGCCGTTATCCCGGAAGTAAAACAGGTAATGGATTTCGATGAAGCTGTGCGTTACGCTTCCACAATGAGCCGTAGATTCATTCCTTATGAACGGGCTGAAGGAATGGACGAGACGCGCGAGGCATTCCGGGCGATTCAGCCGGGGGATTCGATTGCTGTTTTTATCGGACCTGAGGGCGGCTTTGATGAGCAGGAGATCCGACTGGCAAAAGATGCCGGAATTATGCCGATTACGCTCGGACGCCGGATTCTGCGTACAGAAACTGCAGGAATGGCAGTGCTTGCAGTGCTGATGTTCCAGTTGGAATCCGGTTCGGCCGTATAAATCTGGTTTTTTTAAATATCATCTGTAAATGACTTGAATATTTCAGAGAAATACGGTATGTTTTTTATGAAATACAGATTCAAAACAGCGATAGCAAGGAGGACTTCAAGATGGTATACCATATTGTAATGTGGAACTTTAAAAAGGATATTCCAAAAGAGCAGAAACCGGAACTCATGGCGTCCATGGCTGAGCATCTGAAATCACTGGTTGGCAAGGTACCTGGTCTGCTTACCGTGGATTTTGTGGCAGAACCGATTTCGTCCAGTACGCATGAGATCGCGCTTGTGACGACTATGGAAAAAGCTGAAGATGTCGCTGTATATGGCAGCCATCCGGCTCACGTAGCAGTTGCGGATACTTATGTGCGTCCTTATGTGTGCGACCGTGCCTGCCTGGACTATGAGCCCAGGTAAATGAATATATGCTCATTCGTTTGAGACAACGGCCGTGATCAAAAAGCATCAGGAATCCCCTGATGCTTTTTCGTATTCTCATTTTTTTCTCCCATATTGCGCCAACATGAAAAAAGTGGTAGAATCTCATAAATGTCCGTTCACAGAACGTTCCGTGAACGGCAGAATGAGGTTGGCTTCGGGTATTTCCACTGTCTGATTGGAAGACAGTGCGGGAGAAATCACATGGAGGAAGATATGGAGGCATATCTGGACAACTCTGCTACGACCCGCGTGACAGATTCCGTGCGGGATGTGGTAGTGCGTACAATGACGGAGGATTACGGGAATCCTTCCTCGCAGCACAGGAAAGGCGTGGAAGCGGAGCGATATCTTAAGGATGCGCGCGAAACGATTGCCGGGACGCTGAAGGTAAGCGAGAAAGAAATTTATTTTACATCGGGTGGGACGGAATCGGACAATTGGGCGATTCTGGGTGCAGCCGCGGCGAACCGAAGAGCCGGGATGCACGTGATCACAACGTCGATTGAACATGCGGCAGTACGGATGCCGATGCACCGACTGGAAGAACAGGGATTTCGTGTGACTTATCTTCCGGTGGATGAGCGGGGCCATATCAGCCTGAAAGATCTGGAGGACGCGATCTGCGGGGATACGATTCTGGTCTCCATGATGTTTGTGAACAACGAGGTTGGCACGTTAGAACCGATTGCGGAGGCCGGTGCGCTGATCAAAAAGAAAAATCCGTCTGCGCTGTTTCATGTCGACGCTGTACAGGCATATGGAAAGTATCCGATTTATCCCAGACGTATGGGGATTGACATGCTTTCGGTAAGCGGCCATAAGCTGCATGGGCCGAAGGGCAGCGGGTTTTTGTATATAAAGGATAAAACAAAGATTTATCCGCTGATCTTAGGCGGCGGTCAGCAGAAGGGTATGCGTTCGGGTACGGACAATGTGCCGGGAGCGGCCGGGCTGGCACAGGCAGCTGTCGATTCCTTTGCATCTTTGAAAGAAGACCATATGCATATGCTGGCCCTGAAAGAGCGGCTGATGGACGGACTCACTGCTCTGCCGGACGTGACGGTTCATTCGGAGGCGGGAGAAAAGAGCGCCGCACATATTGTCAGCGCGGCCTTCGTGGGAGTTCGCAGCGAGGTGCTGCTCCATGCGCTTGAGGACAGGGGGATTTATGTCTCTGCGGGTTCCGCCTGCTCTTCGAATAAGAAGCTGCCGGTCAGTCCGGTTCTGAAAGAACTGCATCTTGGACCGGAACTGCTGGAATCAACACTGCGCTTCAGCTTCAGCCGGTTTACGACGGAAGAAGAAATCGATTATTGTCTGGATACGCTGCGGGAACTGCTGCCGGTGCTGCGTAAATTTACAAGAAAATAAGAAGGGAAGAATATGTTCCGAACATTTTTGATTAAATACGGGGAAATTGCGATTAAGGGTAAGAACCGCCACCTGTTTGAAGAGGCGCTGGTAAAACAGATTCGCCATGCTCTTTCGAAAGTGGAGGGTGAGTTTTCCGTAACGCGCGAACAGGGCCGGATTTACATTGACTGCTTAAGCGAATATGATTATGAGGAGACTGTAGAAGCGCTGCAGCGCGTCTTTGGCATTGTGGGCATCTGCCCGGTGATGAAGACCGAAGATCAGGACCTTAACGAGCTGGGCAATGATGTGATTCGTTTTCTGGATCAGGTCTACGAGGAGCACGGACAGACGTTTAAGGTACTGACAAGGCGAGCCAAAAAGACCTATCCGATTGATTCCATGGAGGTCAACAGTGAACTTGGCGGACGCATTCTCGATGCGTTTCCGGATATGCGGGTGGACGTTCATAACCCGGAACTTCTGCTCCATGTCGAGATCCGGGACAGGATCTATATTTATTCGAAGATTATTCCGGGCCCGGGCGGGATGCCGGTCGGCACGAGCGGACGGGCAATGCTGCTCCTGTCCGGAGGAATTGACAGTCCGGTAGCCGGATATATGATCGGCAAGCGCGGCGTTGTGATTGACGCTGTATATTTCCATGCGCCGCCATATACCAGCGACCGCGCAAAGCAGAAGGTAGTCGATCTGGCAAAGCTGGTCGCACGGTATACCGGGCCGATCCGGCTGCATGTTGTGAATTTTACGGATATCCAGCTGTATATCTATGAAAAATGTCCGCATGATGAACTGACGATCATTATGCGTCGCTATATGATGCTGATCTCGGAGCGGTTTGCCGCGCTGGACGGCTCAATGGCTCTGATCACCGGTGAGAGCATCGGACAGGTGGCCAGCCAGACGATCCAGAGCCTTTCGGTGACAAACGAAGTGTGTAAGCTGCCGGTTTTCCGTCCACTGATCGGATTTGACAAGCAGGAAATTGTAGAGGTGGCGAAAAAGATCGGGACGTTCGAGACCTCTATCCTGCCCTACGAAGACTGCTGTACTATTTTTGTAGCAAAACATCCGGTGACAAAGCCGAATTTAAAAGTGATTCAGCGCTCTGAGCTGAAACTTCAGGAAAAAATAGATGAGATGGTCGAGACTGCTGTCGGGACTGCAGAGACAATCTGTATAGAATAAAAAAGAGTGCGCATCCCGCGGAGCGTTTTACTTTATAGGAACGAAGATTCCTATAAAGTAAAAAACCGCCGCATACTATGCGGCGGGGTATCATTACTGTATGATGTAAGCATCAAGCACGGTCAGGATCTCGTCGATATTGTCCTCCGCGTGGATATTCAGATCAATCGGCTTGGAAAGATCCAGACTGAAGATGCCCATGATGGATTTGGCATCGATCACCTAGCGCCCGGATACGAGATCAAAATCATTGTCAAACTTTGTAATGTCATTCACAAAAGACTTTACTTTATCAATCGAGTTTAAAGAAATCTGAACAGTTTTCATAATAATGTTCCTCCATGTATCATTGTATGGTTGTATTGTAACTGTAAGAATACGGAACAGTTACGTAAAATGCTGTTTCAAACATTATCTTACTGTTTAGAGATGGAAAAGTCAAGAATAAAAGTAATAATTCAGGCATGGAACAGTTACAGACCGTTCGGGAAAAGGGGAGATCTACATGGCAAAAAAAGCGGCACTGCACAATCTTGGCTGTAAGGTAAACGCGTATGAGACGGAAGCAATGCGCCAGCTTTTGGAGGAAGCGGGGTATGAAATCGTACCGTTTGCCCCGGGAGCGGACGTTTATGTGATCAATACCTGCTCGGTGACAAACATTGCGGACCGAAAATCCCGTCAGATGCTTCATAAGGCAAAAAAAATGAATCCCAATGCGATCGTGGTGGCGGCGGGCTGCTACGTACAGACAGCGGAGCAGCCGCTTAAGGATGACCATATGGCAGATCTGGTACTCGGCAACAACTGCAAAAAAGATCTGATAGAAGCGCTGCATTATCTGGAAAAAACCCGCTCGGAAAGCGAGACAGCGGACAGCCGCAGCTTTGTCACAGATATCAACCGTACACACGAATATGAAAACCTTTCCATTACCCGCACAGAAGAGCATACGCGGGCATACATGAAAGTACAGGATGGCTGCAATCAGTTCTGTTCTTACTGCATTATTCCGTACGCGAGAGGAAGAGTCAGAAGCCGGCGTGTGGAGGATGTACTGCAGGAGGTTGAGAAGCTGGCTGCAGGAGGCTGTCAGGAGATAGTGCTTACGGGCATTCATCTTACTTCTTACGGCTCTGATCTTGATACCTCGCTTCTGGAACTGATTCGTGCAGTTCACGGCGTTCCCGGGATCAGGCGGATTCGTCTTGGCTCCCTTGAGCCGGGGTTTATCACGGAAGAAACCGTACAGGCTCTGCATGATCTGCCTAAGGTATGTCCTCATTTTCATCTTTCCCTTCAGAGCGGCAGCACCTCCGTACTGAAACGTATGAATCGTCGGTATACAGCAGAGGAATTTTCCGCAAAATGCGGCATTTTGCGTTCTGTCTACGACCGTCCTGCGATCACTACAGATGTGATCGTCGGATTTCCGCAGGAAACACTGGAAGAATTTCATGAGACAGCGTCTTTTTTAAAAGAACTTCGCCTGTATGAGACTCATATTTTTAAATTTTCCAGCAGGCAGGGTACACGGGCTGCCGCAATGTCAGGCCAGATTCCTGAGACGGAAAAGGGAATCCGCAGCAATGTTCTGATCGAACTGGGGGAGCAGAACCGCAGTCTTTTTGAACAGGAGTATCAGGGCAGAAGAGCAGAGGCTCTCTTTGAGGAACCGGCTGAGATAAACGGAACAGATTATTTTACGGGATATACAAAAGAATATATCCGCGTCGCCGTTCCCGCCTGTGAGGATTTTTCAAATCGTATCGTGACAGGAAGAATCGGAAAGCCTGTTTCTTCTCATCTGTTTTTACTGGAAAAGGATTGAATTATTTGGAAAGATATATTAGAATAAGAGGCAGCTTAGATCTGTGCAGATAAAGGACGTGAAAATATGGCGGAAATTAACAGCACACAGTATTTCAATTATATTACCGATCCACAGACAAGGGTAAAGACCGTACTGGATGTCGTTTACAATGCGATGGAAGAAAAAGGATACAATCCGGTGAATCAGATTGTCGGCTATATTATGTCCGGAGATCCGACTTATATTACGAACCATAACAATGCCCGCAGCATGATTATGAAGGTTGAGCGTGATGAACTCGTAGAGGAACTCTTAAGGGAATACGTTAAGAATAAAGCCTGGGAGCGGAAGGACGGATGATCCGCGTGATGGGACTGGATTACGGCTCAAAGACGGTCGGCGTGGCAGTAAGCGATCCGCTTGGCCTGACCGCGCAGGGAGTCGAGATTATCCGGCGGACACAGGAGAATAAGCTGCGGCGGACGCTGGCGCGTATTGAAGAACTTGCGGCACAGTATGAAGTGACGGAGATTGTGCTGGGGTTTCCGAAGAACATGAACAATACAATCGGGGAACGGGCTCAGAAATCACTTGAGTTCCGGGATATGCTGCAGCGCCGGACGGGGCTGCCCGTCGTAATGTGGGATGAACGTCTGACGACAGTTGCGGCAAACCGGACTCTGATGGAGAGCGGTGTCCGGCGTGAGAATCGAAAAGAATACGTGGACATGATCGCCGCCGTATATATTCTGCAGGGATATCTGGATTGTAAGGGAAATACAGAGAATCAGGATAAAGAAGCAGATGCGGAGGAAGGTCTGTAACAGAGGGCTGCAAGACGAAAACAAAAGAGTAAGATGAGGAGAAATATGGAGAAAATTGAATTTCGACCGGCAGAGGGCGGGGATACCGCATATTTTTATGTGGTGGAAGAGACCAGAATTAATGGCGTCTCTTATCTTCTTGTGACCGAGAGTGAGGAAGATGAAGCGGAAGCCTATATTTTAAAGGATACTTCGAAGGACGGAGAAGAAGAAGCCATTTATGAGTTTGTCGATCATGATGATGAACTGGAAGCAGTATCAAAGATCTTTGCAGAGCTTTTAGAGGACGTGGACATAGAGCTCTGAAATGATAAAGCAACAAAAAGGATCAGAAGAACATAAGAAGGGTAATATGGTGCCGTTTAAGACACCTTATTCTTGTATGCGGCCATGTCCTGAAATATGTGTTTCTGTATTGTATGAATCATACTGCAGCAGAAGTATTGATTCTCAGAAAGGAATGATTATGCGTAAATCGCAGGAAAGAGGTATGAATATTGAGTAAGGAACAGAACAGACAGAACAATACGGGGAAACTGAAAATTATACCGCTCGGCGGACTTGGGCTGATCGGTATGAATATCACGGCATTTGAGTATAACGACAGCATTATTGTTGTGGACTGCGGTCTGGCATTTCCGGAGGATGATATGCTGGGGATCGATCTGGTCATCCCGGATATCACATATCTGAAAGAGAATTCAGAAAAGGTAAAAGGATTTGTATTTACACATGGACACGAGGATCATATCGGAGCAATCTCTTATATTTTAAATGACCTGAATGTCCCGCTCTACGCGACGAAGCTGACAATGGGGCTGATTGAACGCAAGCTGGAAGAAGGCGGGCAGCTCAAAACGACAAAACGTAAGGTCGTGAAGCAGGGACAGTCTATCAACCTTGGCTGTTTCCGCGTGGAGTTTATTCGCACGAATCACAGCATTGCGGACGCGGTTGCCCTGGCAATCTATTCACCGGCCGGCGTTGTTGTGCACACCGGAGACTTTAAGATTGATTATACACCGGTATACGGTGATGCAATTGATCTGCAGCGATTTGCGGAAATCGGCAAAAAAGGTGTGCTTGCGCTGATGTGTGACAGTACGAATGCGGAACGTCCGGGTTTTACAGCCTCGGAACGTACGGTAGGAAAGACCTTTGACCACCTGTTTTCGGAAAATGCCAGTCACCGTATTATTGTAGCAACGTTTGCGTCTAATGTGGACCGTGTACAGCAGATTATCAATACAGCTTATAAATACGGCAGAAAAGTTGTGATTGAAGGCCGCAGTATGGTCACCGTGATCTCGACCGCCTCGGAACTCGGTTATATTAAGATACCGGAGCACACGCTGATCGAGATCGACGAGATGAAAAATTATACAGACGAGCAGCTTGTGCTGATCACGACCGGCAGTCAGGGGGAACCGATGGCAGCTCTTTCCAGGATTGCCGCTAACATGCATAAGAAAATTTCGATTCATCCAAACGATGTCGTGATCTTCAGTTCAAATCCGATCCCCGGCAATGAAAAGGCAGTCTCGAAGGTCATCAACGAGCTTTCTGCAAAGGGGACGAAAGTCGTCTTTCAGGACACCCATGTTTCCGGACATGCCTGCCAGGAGGATATCAAGCTGATCTATTCTCTCGTAAAGCCGAAGTACGCGATCCCGGTACACGGCGAATACCGCCATATGAAAGCGCAGGCGGCGCTTGTAGAAGAACTCGGATATGATAAAGACCATATTCTGGAACTGAAAGCGGGGAATGTGCTGGAGATTGATGAGAATTCAGCTTCTGTGACCGGGCAGGTGCAGACCGGTTCGATTCTTGTGGATGGTCTCGGAGTGGGGGATGTCGGCAACATCGTGCTGCGAGACCGCCAGCATCTTGCGGAAGACGGCATTGTGATCGCGGTTTTGACTCTGGAGAAATACAGCGGGCAGATTCTGGCCGGCCCGGATATAGTATCCCGCGGTTTTGTATATGTCCGGGAGTCAGAGGATCTGATGGATGAAGCGCGTTCCGTTGTAGAAGAAGCCATGGACTATTGCGGTTCCCACCATATTACGGACTGGGCAAAAATGAAAAATAACATTCGTGATTCCCTCAGTGATTTTCTTTGGAAAAGAACGAAAAGAAGACCTATGATTTTACCAATTATTATGGAGGTCGAATAACAGTATGAATCGAGTGGAACAGTGTACACAGGATTTGATTGACAGCTTTTTGCAGACGGAAGAATATCAGCGTTATCAAAAACTTCGTGAACTGACAGATCAGGATCCCGCACTGCGCCGAAAACTGAATGAATTTCGCAGGCGCGTCTATGACGTACAGACTTCCGGTGAAACTCTGGATCATTACAGTGAACAGGAGCGTCTGGGCAGAGACGCTTCTGAGTTTCGAAAAAATGAGCTGGTCGATGAATACCTGAAGGTGGAACTGCATCTCTGCCGGATGATTCAGAATATGGTCTTCCAGATTGCAGACGCGATTGATCTGGATCTGGACGATGTACTGGAGGGAATCTGAAGGTATGATTATCCCGGAGCGTATATCCGTCTATATGAATTCTCTCGATACCGGCAACGGTTGCTTTCTGGATGAACTGGAACGCACCGCGAATGAAGCGTGTGTGCCGATCATTCGAAAAGACATGCAGAGCTTTCTGAAAGTGCTGCTGGCACTGCAAAAGCCGAAAAAAATACTGGAGGTAGGGACTGCCATCGGATTTTCTGCTATCCTGATGGCGATGAACACAGAGCCCGACTGCAGGATTACTACGATTGAAAATTATGAGAAACGCATCGGTCCGGCTCAGGCTAATTTTACCAGAGCCGGGCTGGAAAACCGGATATCGCTCCTGCAGGGGGATGCACAGCAGCTTTTACCGGCTCTGAAGGAATCCTACGATTTTATATTTATGGACGCTGCAAAAGGACAGTATATGGCGTTTCTCCCGGAAGTACTGCGGCTTTTGCGGGTCGGCGGCGTACTGGTATCGGATAATGTACTGCAGGATGGTGACCTGATTGAATCGCATTATGCCATTGAGCAGCGCAACCGCACGATTTATAAGCGAATGCGGGAGTATCTGTACACTCTGAAGCATACGGAAGGACTGGTCACTTCAATTGTTGCGGTCGGAGACGGTGCGGCAGTGACGGTGAAAGAATCCGAAGATATTCTGCTTTAAAGAATCACATTTGATTTTATATGGGAGAGTTTTCATGAAACATCCGGAACTTCTGATCCCGGCGAGCAGCCTGGAAGTATTGAAAACAGCGGTGACCTTTGGCGCGGATGCGGTATACATTGGCGGCGATGCCTATGGCCTGCGTGCAAAAGCAAAAAATTTTTCCATGCCGGATATGGCAGAGGGCATTGCGTTTGCGCATACGCATGGGGTAAAAGTCTATGTGACGGCAAATATTCTGGCTCACAATGGGGATCTGGACGGAATAGAGTCTTATTTTCGTGAACTGAAAGAACTGCATCCGGACGCACTGATCATTGCGGATCCGGGTGTTTTTATGATTGCAAAACGTGTCTGTCCTGAGATTGAGCGGCATATCAGTACGCAGGCAAATAACACCAATTATGAGACCTGCCGATTCTGGTGGCAGCTTGGCGCAAAGCGCATAGTCACGGCACGGGAACTTTCCCTTGCTGAGATTACGGAACTGCGTGCGAAGATACCGCCCGAGATGGAGATTGAGACGTTTGTACACGGAGCAATGTGCATTTCCTATTCCGGCCGATGTCTTCTGAGCAATTATTTTACAGGCCGGGACGCAAATCAGGGGGCCTGTACCCATCCCTGCCGCTGGAAATACGCGGTTATGGAAGAGACAAGGCCCGGCGAATATCTTCCCGTTGAAGAAAATGAACGCGGAACTTATATTTTTAATTCCAAAGATCTGTGCATGATTGAGCACATCCCGGATCTGATTCATGCCGGGATTGACAGTTTTAAGATTGAAGGAAGAATGAAAAACGCCCTCTATGTGGCGACCGTGGCCCGGACATACAGAAAAGCGATGGATGCGTACCTGAAAGATCCGGAGATATATGAGCGGAATCTGTCCTGGTATCAGGAACAGATATCGAACTGCACGTACCGCCAGTTTACGACAGGATTCTTTTACGGAAAACCGAATCAGGAGTCTCAGATTTACGACAGCAACACTTATATCAAAGAGTATACGTATCTGGGAATGATCGGTGAAAAGGCGAATGGCGGGGATGGCTGGTATGCGACAGAGCAGCGCAATAAATTTTCTGTTGGCGAGAAGATTGAGGTGATGAAACCCGACGGCCGAGACTTCAAAACACCTGTGCTGGAAATCCGTGATGAGAGCGGGAAACCCATGGAAAGCGCGCCGCATCCGCAGCAGAAGCTGATGATAAGACTCGCCTGCGAGGCAGATACCTATGATATTCTTCGCAGAGCAGAACTGTGAATAAAAAGGAGAAACCATGCGGGAAATACAGATAAGCCAGATTACCGATGTGATTGAACGTCTCTGCATCGAGGCAAATGAGCATCTTCCGGAGGATGTGAAATGTGCTATTTTAAAATGCCGTGCGTGTGAGGACGGAAAAATCGCGAAGAGTGTTCTGGACGATATTATTACAAATTATGAGATCGCAGATGAAGAAGAAGTTCCGATCTGTCAGGATACAGGTATGGCCTGTGTGTTCCTGGAAATCGGGCAGGATGTACACCTTGTGGGCGGCAGTCTGTCAGAAGCGGTGGATGAAGGCGTCCGCAGAGGGTATCAGAACGGGTATCTCAGAAAGTCGGTGGTAAAAGATCCGGTGCGTCGGGGAAACACCGGCGACAATACACCGGCAATGCTTTACACGGAAATAGTGCCGGGAGAAGAAGTACGGATCACAGTCGGACCGAAGGGGTTTGGCAGTGAGAACATGAGTGCAGTCCGTATGTTCAAGCCATCCGCCGGTCTGCAGGGCATTAAGGATTTCATCATTGAGGTAGTCCGGACGGCCGGACCGAATCCATGTCCGCCGATGGTCGTCGGCGTCGGGATCGGCGGCACCTTTGACAAGTGTGCGTTTCTCGCAAAAAAAGCGCTGATGCGTCCGCTGGATGTACGGAATCCGGACTCGTTTTACGCAGATCTGGAAGTGGAGATGCTGGATCAGATCAATCGTCTGGGGATTGGCCCGCAGGGATTTGGCGGCCGCACGACCGCAATTGGTCTGAACATTGAGACCATGCCGACGCATATCGCGGGCATGCCATGTGCAGTAAATATCAGCTGTCATGTAACCCGGCACAAAACAGCGGTAATCTAAGTTTACAGACCATCCGGAATGAATCTGCGATACCATAACAGAACGGAGCGTGTTTACTATGGAAAGAAAACATATTACACTGCCTCTTACGGAAGAACTGGCCCACTCCCTTCATGTGGGAGACCAGGTCCTTCTGACAGGCACAATCTATACCTCGCGGGATGCCGGACATGCGCGCATGTGTGAGACGCTGGCAAAAGGTGAGCGTCTACCGTTTGATCCGACTGACGCGACTATCTATTATGTCGGTCCGGCACCTGCGAAGCCGGGGCAGGTCATCGGCTCCGCAGGACCTACGACGAGCGGGAGGATGGATGCCTACGCACCGACTCTGATGAGCGTCGGAGCACGCGGTATGATCGGCAAAGGCGCGAGACTTCCGGAAGTCGTCGATGCCATGAAACAATACAGCGGTGTCTATTTTGGTGCAATTGGCGGCGCCGGGGCGCTTTTGGCCCGCTGCATAAAGAAATCGGAACTGATTGCATACGAAGATCTGGGCACCGAGGCGCTTCGGAAACTTGAGGTGGAGGATATGCCTCTGGTCGTCATCATTGACTGTGAGGGGAATAATCTGTATGAGACAGGCCCAGAGAATTATCGGAAGGACAGGGCGGTATTATGACAAGAGCAGAATTTCAGAAGCTGACGGAATCCATTTTGCTGGTCGACGGGGCGACCGGCTCCAATCTGATGGCGATGGGGATGCCACGCGGTGTCTGCACGGAGGCCTGGGTCCTTGACCACAAAGAAGTGCTGCAGAATCTGCAGATGGCCTACCTCGAGGCAGGAAGCCGGGTGATCTATGCGCCTACCTTTGGTGCTAACCGTTTTAATCTGGCGAAACATGGTCTGGAAAATAACATTCACGATATGAACCTGACACTGGCAGGTTTTTCACTTGAGACGGCGGCAGCTTTTCAGTCAAAAACAGCTGAACGGAATGGGAATTCTTCTGTTTGCAGCAATTCTCAGGACGTTTCCGGGAAAAGAGTTTATGTGGCAGGAGATATCAGCCCGACCGGCGGAATGATGCAGCCGCTGGGGGATATGACCTATGAGAAAGCGTTCGAAATTTATCAGGAACAGGTGCGTTATCTGGTCGAAGCGGGCGTCGATCTGATCGCGGTGGAGACGATGTACCAGATTGAAGAGACTATCGCGGCTGTCGATGCGGTTCACAGTATCTGTGATCTTCCTGTGCTCTGTACGGTCACGGTCGATTCTGACGGGAGTATATTTACCGGAGGCAACGCCACCGAAGCGGCGGTTTCTTTTGAGGCAGCCGGTGCGGATGCGGTTGGCATAAACTGTTCGGTCGGTCCGGATCAGCTTGTCTCGATTATACGGAATATCCGTGAAAACGTCTCTGTTCCCGTGATCGCAAAGCCGAATGCCGGGATGCCTCTGATTGACGATTCCGGCACAGCCGTATACAGCATGGGTGCGGAAGAGTTTGCCCGGCATATGAAAGTGCTGACGGAAGCCGGGGCGACGATCGTCGGAGGATGCTGCGGTACGACGCCGGAATATATCCGTGAGATGGCGGCCATATTAGGATTAAAACAGGACATCTGGCGCTTGTAGATATTCCGGCGTTGTGATAAACTGGGGAAAATCAGCATTTTCTGTTATAAATACTTTTACCGGAGGAGATTATGGAAGAAAAAGGAACAGTGTCAAGAAATTTTATTGAACAGATCATTGATCAGGATCTGAATGAGGGAACGTATGAGACGATTTGCACCCGGTTTCCGCCGGAGCCGAACGGTTATCTGCATATCGGTCATGCAAAGTCGATTCTTTTAAACTATGGACTGGCAAAAAAATATGGCGGAAAGTTCAATCTGCGTTTTGATGATACGAACCCGACGAAAGAGAAGACGGAGTTTGTCGATTCGATTCTCGCGGATGTGAAATGGCTGGGAGCGGATTTTGAGGACCGCCTGTATTTTGCGTCAAATTATTTTGACCAGATGTATGAGGCTGCGGTAAAACTCATCAAAAAGGGAAAGGCGTTTGTCTGCGATCTGACCGCGGATGAGATCCGTGAATACCGCGGTACACTGACCGAACCAGGCAAAGAAAGTCCCTATCGGAACCGCAGCGTGGAAGAAAATCTGCAGCTTTTTGAAAATATGAAAAACGGGATGTATGAGGACGGCACAAAGGTTCTTCGCGCAAAGATCGACATGGCATCCCCGAATATCAATATGCGGGATCCGGTCATCTATCGTGTGGCTCATATGACGCATCACAATACCGGAGATAAATGGTGCATCTATCCGATGTATGATTTCGCACATCCGATTGAAGACGCGATTGAGGGCGTAACGCATTCTATCTGTACGCTGGAGTTTGAGGATCACCGCCCGCTCTATGACTGGGTCGTCCGCGAGGTCGGATTTGAACATCCGCCGAAGCAGATTGAGTTTGCGAAACTCTACCTGACCAATGTGGTGACGGGCAAACGCTACATCAAAAAACTGGTGGAGGAAGGCATCGTCGATGGCTGGGACGACCCCCGGCTGGTGACGATTGCGGCGCTGAAACGGCGCGGCTTTACACCGGAATCCATTCAGATGTTTGTTGATCTGTGCGGTATCAGCAAGAGTCAGAGCTCCGTGGATTACGCAATGCTGGAGTACTGCATCCGTGAGGATCTGAAGCTGAAACGTCCCCGTATGATGGCAGTGCTGGATCCGGTAAAACTGGTGATCGACAATTATCCGGAGGATCAGATGGAGTATCTGGATGTGGAGATGAATCTGGAGAATCCGCAGCTTGGTATGCGCAGGGTTCCGTTCGGACGTGAATTGTATATTGACCGCGAGGACTTTATGGAGAACCCGCCGAAAAAGTATTTCCGCCTTTTCCCGGGCAATGAAGTACGTTTGATGGGAGCCTACTTTGTGAAATGTGTCAGCTTCGAAAAGGATGAGAACGGAAAAGTGACGGAGATCCACTGTACCTATGATCCGGAGACTAAATGCGGATCCGGATTTACCGGACGCAAGGTGAAGGGCACAATTCACTGGGTAGCAGCGAAAACTGCGGTTCATGCAGTGGTCCGCTTATATGAGAATATCATCGATGAAGAGAAAGGCGTTTATAATGAGGACGGTTCGCTGAACCTGAATCCAAATTCGCTGACTGTTTTGAATGACTGTCTGCTGGAGCCGGCCCTTGCTGACGCAAAGCCATATGACAGCTTTCAGTTTGTGCGTCAGGGATATTTCTGCGTTGATGCAAAAGACTCGAAAGAGGACGCGCTGGTATTCAACCGGATTGTGTCATTAAAAAGTTCTTTTAAACTGCCGAAACAATGAAGGATTCGCTATGAATGATTTGGCAATCAATCTGAATGTTCATTCACAAACACCGCTGTACGAGCAGATTTACAGCTATATCAAAAACGAGATTCAGACCGGAGGGCTGCCTTTCAGAGAAAGGCTGCCCTCTTCCAGAAAACTGGCAGATTATCTGCAGGTAAGCAGAACAACTGTCAATCAGGCTTATGACCAGCTCGTCTCAGAAGGATATCTGGAAGCGGTTCCGCAGAAAGGCTATTTTGTCTGTGATCTCGAAGGCCTGATTCAGCTGCAGCCAAAGCCTGTTATGCAGGCTTCAGAATGCGATCCGGCGGAATCAGCCTATACATATGATTTTTCCCCTCATGGTGTTGATCTTAACAGCTTTCCTCATAATGCATGGCGAAAACTTTCAAAAGATCTTCTGATGGAAGAAAACAAATATCTGTTTCGTCTGGGGGACCCGCAGGGGGAACCGCAGCTTCGAAGCACGATTGCGACTTATCTGCATCAGGCGCGCGGCGTAAACGCACAGCCTGAACGCATTGTGGTCGGGGCGGGAAATGATTTCCTGCTGCTTCTCCTTTGCAGTATGTTTGGCAGCGGAACAAAAATCGCGATGGAAAGCCCTACCTATCGGAAAGCATACGATCTGTTTCATAATCTTTCTAATGATGTGCGGATTGTGGAGATGGATGAGTCCGGGATGCGGGTTGATGAACTGGAAAAAACGGACGCGCAGCTTGCTTATGTGATGCCGTCTCATCAGTACCCCCTTGGAACCGTCATGCCGTTAAAAAGGCGGATGCAGCTTCTGGCGTGGGCGGCGGATGAAAGAAAAAGAGGCTCCAAAGATCCCGGCAGCGAACGCTATATCATTGAAGATGATTACGACAGCGAATTCCGCTACAAAGGAAAACCGATTCCAGCGCTGCAGGGGTATGACCGCGCCGACCGTGTGATCTATATCGGCACGTTTTCCAGATCAATCGCCCCTTCCATACGCGTCAGCTATATGGTCCTTCCTCAGAGACTGATGGGATTATATCAGAGCAGAGCCAGAAACATTTCCAGCACCGTATCCCGTGTGGATCAGATGCTGATCGCCGGGTTCTTAAACCAGGGGTATTACGAGCGTCATCTGAACCGGATGCGCTCCGTCTATCGGAATCGTCACGATGCCCTTCTGGAAGAATTACGGGCCTTTCGCTCCATTTGCCGCGTGAGCGGCGAGAACGCGGGCGTGCATCTGCTCCTGACCTTTACAAACGGTATGACTGAAGAAGAAGCCATCCGCCGCGCGGCAGAACAGGGTGTGCTGGTCTACGGGCTCTCTGACTATTATCTGACACAAGACGCCAGGCAGTATGCAGGCAAAAGTAATATGGCTCAGAACACCGTACTGCTTGGCTTTGCGAATCTGACGGAACAGGAGATTCATGAGTCAGCCGGGAGGCTGCGCAGCGCATGGCTTGCATAGGAGGAACAGAAATGTTTTATGATGCTGTCACAGAATTTATTTTTGCGGAAGATGAGCCTGAAAAATCTGACATTATTTTTATACCTGGAAGCATCTGCCCGGAGCTGGCTTTGCACGCGGCAAAACTGTATCATGACGGATATGCCCCCTATATCATGCCGTCCGGGAAATACAGTATACGAAAGGGACATCTGGAATTGCCGCCTCTTCGCGGCAGCATGGCGCCGGAAAAGCCATCCCTGGACGCAGAACATACGGAATGCGCGACTGAGTGTGAGTATCTCTGTGAGATTCTGCAGGCTCAGGGCGTTCCGGAACAGGCAATTCTGCGTGAGCCACAGGCTACCTTTACCTGGGAAAATGCCATCTGTTCCAGACGCGCTGCGGATGCGGCCCATCTGACGATCCGGCAGGCAATTCTCTGCTGTAAGTCATATCATGCCAGACGCTGCCTGATGTATTACGGGCAGCAATTCCCGGATACCCGGTTTCTTGTCTGCCCGGTTACGGTGAATGGAATCAGCCGCGACAACTGGTACAAGAACAAAAACGGCATCGACACTGTTCTCGGGGAAGTGGAGCGCTGCGGCACTCAGTTTCATGAGATACTTGCAGATCTTTTATAATAAAGCAGCCAGTGTGAGAGAGGAATTATAAATCAGGTTTTATCATATCGGCAACAGGAAGATGCATAAAACGGAATTTATGACAGAAGAAGGAGGAGGATACTATGACAGATATCTCAACACTCTATAAAGCCATGGACAGCAGATATGACTCGATGGCATATAACCGTGTGGGACGCAGCGGCCTCAAATTTCCTGCGATTTCTCTTGGCTTCTGGCACAATTTTGGCTCGAAAGACAATTTTGATACCATGAAAGCCATCTGCCGGACTGCCTTTGATCACGGGATTACGCAGTTTGATCTGGCCAACAATTACGGCCCGGTCTATGGCAGCGCGGAGACGAATCTGGGAAGGATCCTGAAAGAAGATTTTGCTCCATACCGCGATGAGCTGGTAATTACCACAAAAGCCGGATATGATATGTGGGATGGACCTTACGGAGATCACGGAAGCAGAAAATATCTGATGGCGAGCATTGACCAGAGCCTGAAGCGACTGGGTCTGGATTATGTGGATATTTTTTATCACCATCGGATGGATACAGAGACGCCGCTGGAAGAAACGATGACGGCACTGGCGGACATCGTCAGAAGCGGAAAGGCACTTTATGCGGGAGTCTCAAATTATGACCGGGAATATACGGAAAAAGCTGTAAAAATACTATCTGAACTGCACTGCCCGTTTATTGTCAACCAGAGGCGCTATTCCATTTTAGACCGTACGATCGAGAAGGACGGCGTAAAGGCATTCTGCAAAGAAGCGGGTATCGGGATTATCGCATTTTGTCCGTTGGAGCAGGGCCTTCTGACGGGCAAGTATCTTCATGGAATTCCAACGGACAGCCGGATGAGCCGTGACCAGAGATTTCTTTCAAAAAAAGATCTGACAAAAGAGCGGATTGCCCAGATCGAAAAGCTGAACGATCTTGCTCATGAACGGGGACAGACTCTGGCACAGATGTCCCTGTCATGGATTTTAAAGGATGGGGACGTCTGCTCTGCTCTCATCGGGGCTTCCAGACCGGAGCAGATCACGGAGAATATTTCCGCGATCAACCGGACAGACTTCTCTGATGAAGAATTAAAAAGAATCAATGCCATTACGTCTGGCTGCTAAAAATGGTTTTTTACCGGCAGGCGATAGATGGGATATTGATTGTGATGAACCGGAGGAAGGAGTTTTTTAAGAATGAACTATAAAAAAGAATATCTGGAGACTTTTTTAAAGAATCAGGAGCAGCTGTTTGATGAACCGGTAGCGGAGACACTTGAGGAAGCGGATGAATTTCTTGATGAATGTATGGCGTTTGTTGCCGGCAGCTATAAGGACGTGAAAGCATATTTTAAGGAAAACGGCGGCGACATCACCGGAATGAGCAAGGAGGAAGTATTGTCGCAGGCGGAGGTCTTTACGATGCCGGACGGCAAATACCTGATTGTTGAGGGATAGCGGCTGTGACGGTACGGAACAGCTGCGAACGATTAGGGATATTTTTACGCGATAAGGGCATACTACGGGTTGAAACATCTTTCAATGAAAAATATCCGGAAAAGAGGAGAAATGTATGCCCGACAAGGAAAAACAAAAACAGCAGCAGGAGTATCAGGATTATATAAAAAAAGTGACGCCAACGCATAGTCTGCCTGTGAACATGTGCAAGGCGTTTGTGACCGGAGGTGCGATCTGTGTGATCGGGCAGATCATTCAGAACTGGTGTGACGCTCTTGGCCTTGGAAAGCAAACAGCCGGGAGCTGGTGTTCGCTGCTTCTGGTTCTGTTAAGCGTTATCCTGACAGGGCTCGGCGTTTATCCGAAACTGGCGAAGTTCGGCGGTGCGGGGACTCTGGTGCCAATCACCGGCTTTGCCAACTCCGTGGCGGCTCCAGCGATTGAATACAAAAAAGAAGGACAGGTCTTCGGTATCGGCTGCAAAATTTTCACCATCGCCGGCCCGGTGATCCTGTATGGGCTGTTCACCAGCTGGGTGCTGGGACTGATCTATTGTATTGCCGCTGGTATGAAATAAAACGCAAAAGACGATACGATAGCAGAAAGGATCGAAAGACTGATACGGCGTCAGATTCAGAGGATTCTGCCCTGGCGACGACGGCCTGCTTTCTGCGGCTGTCGGGTTCGCAAATAAAGATAGGAAAAAGAGGCAGATGAGGGGGGTTGACAAATCAAGGTTTGCAGATTAATATAGCATCACAGAGTTTGTTCTGAACCTTAAGAAGAGACTCCTTCGGGGTAGTAAAGGTTTCGACGGGGGCTGTGAAGCTGGAGAAGCTATCCGCAGGTGATGCGTCAAATCACAAAATTAAAATTAAACGCTGAAGATAATTTAGCATACGCTGCCTGACGGCAGCTGTCTGACACAGGGCACCCGCACTCTGTGACCCAGGCATCGACTATGTGGGAAACGACATATGTTAAGCTTTGCGCATATGGGCGTATCATGAAGCTACTGAAAGCAGAAGGCTGTCAGCTGCCGCCTGCCGGAGGGAATGTCAAATAACTGACTATGATAGTAGAAGTACAGGGGATTGGCTTTCGGACACGGGTTCGACTCCCGTCTGCTCCACTCTTACGCGCAGTGAAACACTGCGCGTTCTTTTTGTTAGGGCATGGCCCTGTTCTCCATTGTGGAGTTTTTCGTCGTTCCGAAA